>JAUIEC010000030.1 GCA_030428945.1 Phycisphaerae bacterium
AGCCGGGGAGCGAGGGAAGATCCGCAGGTGTGCCGCTGCGATCCGCGCCGTTGTAGGGTGCGTCATCGACGCGGCAGACCACGACGGCGACAACTCGGAGCTCCCGGGCGTCGATGCCGCACCGCTTGGTCCCTTCACCGTGCGCTCGCGCCGCCCGCTCCACCGACCGCGCCGCCTGCTCCACCGACCGCGCCGCCCCTTCACGCTACCCCCTCACGGAACGCTCTCGCCGCCCCCTCACCAAACGCTCGCGCCGCCCCTTCGCCGAACGCTCGCGCTGCTCCGATCCCGAGTGCTCGCGGCGCGATCGTCCCCGGGGTCCCCCCCACCCAAGTTCATTTTCGGTGCCAGACCGAACCGGCGGTAGCGGGTAAACACCTGAAGTGTCCGTAACATCCGCCTGCGGCCGGGGTTGGGCGCTCGATTTTTCGCCCGCCGGACCGGTCACCGGGCTGCCCGCCAGGTCGGGCCCGGATCGCGGCGGGCGGCACCGATCCGGCCAGCCGCCGTCCGGCCGCTTGCGGACGCCGGGGGGCGATCCTGCGCCGAACGGGCAACGACGATCGACCTGCCGCGGCACACGGAGAATCGCGGTCGCGCAGGCGGCGAGGTATCCTCGCGGCGACAACCGGGGGCAGCCACGTGACGGCCCCTTCCTCGAACGGCAAGCGGAGGGGCGTTTCGTGGCGACCCATTACGCGTTCCTGAAGCGGCTCTCTCCGTTTCGGCTGGCATTGCTGGTGCTGCTGCCGTTCCTGCTGAACGGGCTGTACTCGGCCGTCGCCCACCTGGTCTATTCAGGGCTTGGCCTCAGTTGGGGCGACTGGCAGTGGGCGGTGATGCTGACGTACCAGACGCTGGTCTTCTGGATCTTCCTGTTCGCGTGGTGGCCGCTGCTCGCGCCGCAGCGCCGGCCGGTGGTCGTGCGTTTCTGCTGGCTGGCGACGCTGGGGCAGGCGGTCTTCTTTCTCCCAGCCGTGCTGGAGTACCTGTACCTGCCGGGCCTGTCCGGCGGAACGGCGGTGGAGATCGGGCTGTCGGCCCTGCTCACAGCGGCGCAGCCCCTGATCGGCGGAACCGTGGCGCTCGGCATCGCCTGGCTGGGCATGCCGCGCGGCGGCGACCGAACCCCGACCCGCACACCGTGCCCCCAGTGCGGCTACGACCTGCGCGGACAGACCGAGTGCCGCTGCCCGGAATGCGGCGCAACCTTCACCCTCGGAGACATCGCCGAGCAGGCCGACTGAGTTTCGCGGTGGCGGCGGAACACCCGCAGGTTCACGAGACGACTGCCGCACGGCAAACAAAAAAAGACGTGGCCAACCCACAAAGGCCGGCCACGTCCATCTTGCCTACGTGCTCACTTGCTTACGTGCTTACGTGCTTACGTGCTTACTTGCTTACTTGCTTACCTGTGTACGCTGACTGTCGCCGCAGCCCGTGTCAGTGTTCGATCGCGGGCGGCAGGTCGCCGGCCTGGCCGATCCAGCCGGTGACTTCCTTCTCGCTCGGGACCTTGCGGGTCAGGTTCTTCTCGGCGTTGATCTCGGCCATCTTGACCGCCAGGTTGACCGCGTTGCGGTTGCGGAGTTCCTTGACCGTGTCCACGCCCGAGGCTTCCAGCAGTTCCGCATATTCAGGACCGACACCCTTGATCCGGCACAGGTCCGCCATGTTGGTCCAGCCCAGGATCAGCTTGCCGCTCAGCCCGGTCTTCTCCGCGATCGCGTCGCGACCCTTCTTGGTCTTGCAGGTCTCCAGCAGACCGTCCGTGTCGGTGATCCCGGCCGCGCGAAGCTTCTCGCCATACGCCGGGCCGATCCCCTCGATGTCCTCGATCTTCATGTTGGCCATGTCGTTCTCCTGGTGGGGTCCTCGCCGAGGCCCCCGCGTGCCCGTGGAATGGGAAAAAGTCGCCTACCGAGCCATGAATTTAGGCATCGCGGCCGGCGGTTGCAACCGGAACCCGGGCGGCTAAGGTGACGGACTATGGAAACCGTACGCATCACCGACGTCGCCCCGCGCGACGGCCTGCAGAACGAACCCGACCCGATCCCGACCGCCGCCAAGATCCGGATGGTCGCACACCTCGTCGCCAGCGGCGTGGCCGAGGTCGAGGTCTCCAGCTTCGTCCCCGCCCGCTGGATCCCCCAACTGGCGGACGCCGCCGACGTCTTCGACGGCCTGCGCAGCCTGGAACGCGGCGAAACGGTCTTCTCGGCCCTGGTCCCGAACGAGAAGGGCCTCGCCAAGGCCCTCGCGGTCAACGCCGCCGGCGATCGGCGGATGATCGACAAGCTGGCGGTCTTCACGGCCGCCTCCGACACCTTCGCCCGCCGGAACACCAACGCGACGATCCCCGAGACGATCGAACGCTTCCGCCCGATCCTGGCGACCGCCCGACGCGAGGGCCTCCCGGTCCGCGGCTACGTCTCGTGCGTGATCGCCTGCCCGTTCGAGGGACCGATCGCGCCCGAACGGGTGGCCGACGTCTGCGGCCTGCTGCTGGACCTGGGCGTCGACGAACTCGACCTGGGCGACACGATCGGGGCCGGGACGCCCGAGACGCTGACGCCGCTGCTCGAGAAGCTGTACCAGAGGCTGGGCGCGGGCGTCATGCGGCAGGCGACGCTGCACCTGCACGACACCCACGGACGGGCGGTCGACTGCGTCCGCCTGGCGCTCGAAGCGGGTCTGCGCTCCTTCGACGGCGCGGCCGGCGGCCTGGGCGGCTGCCCGTACGCCTCAACGGCCGAGAAGCGGGCCCCGGGCAACATCGCGACCCAGACCCTCGTGCGAACGATCGAAGACGCAGGCTACGCCACGCACGTCGACATCACCGAACTCGACCAGGCAGCGGCGACAGTCAGCAGGTAAGCAGGTCTGCAGTTTGGTTTTCCTCGCTCCCTAGCTCCCTAGCTCCGTCGCTCCCTCGCTCCCTCGCTCCCTCGCTCCCTCGCTCCCTCCCAAAAAGAGTTTTTCTTCTTGACTCTAGCGAAACATGTAGTATTCTTCCCTTCCCGCGCCGGTCGGTGCGGTTGTTTTCTGGAGACCTGGAAGTGTTGGTGCGGAGTTTCGTCAACCTGGAAGCGTGGCATGGCCAGCCGGCGTGCGGATCGATCTGCGAATCGTCCGCGAAGCTGTATGCGGGTCGCGCCGGCGATACGGATGGAGTGCATCCTCCGGGATAGGGTTTGACGTCTGCACGGTTGTGCGTCTTTTCCGCCCCGGAGATTGCTGATCTCCGGGGTTTTTTTGTTGTTGGTCGGATTCGGCTGGTTCGTTGTCGCGGCGCGTCGCCGCGGGCGGGACCGGTCTGCGCCGGCCGGAGGATCAGGCAAGGCTTTATTCTCGCGGCGGCCGGTGGCGCAGGGGCACACGTTCGTGTCTGCCCGCCTGTGTTCCACGCACGGCGTCGAAAGCGGCTTGGATAGGCACCAGTAGCTCATTGGCTAGAGCATTCGGCTGTTAACCGAACGGTAGCGGGTTCGAATCCCGCCTGGAAACCACGATGGCCGTCAGGAAGTCAGCGTGCGATCTCGTCCGTCGCCAACGCGCATGCCGGCGCTGGCGACAAGCGTGAAGCGCGACTCTGCAGGTTGCGGATACCGGCCGGACACCGGCCGCGGCGAAAACGACGGGGCGGTGTTCGGGGGAAACGGGTCGCAGGTGGCGGCCCGGGGCGAACACCGCCGGCGACGTGGCCACCGCGGACGCCCCCGGCCTCAAGCGAACCTCCGCCGCGCAGGCGTGACGAACGGACGCTGGCTTCCGCGGCTGCACGAGTAAGCAAGTAAGCAGGTAAGCAGGTAAGCAAGTGATCGGAGCCGGCAGGAAACGCAACAACGCGCATCAGCGCCCTTGCTTACTTGCTGACTTGCTCACCTGCTTACTGTTTTGAAGGAGTTTGTAATGATCTGGACTCGGATTCGTCGGCACGAGCGTGGGCTTGTGTTTCGGGATGGGGACTTCGTCGGGCTGCTCGAGCCGGGGCGTTACCTGGCGCTCTGGCTGCGGCTGCGGCGGCGGGTGGTGCAGCGCCTCAGCACGCTGGCCGTGCGGTTCGAGCATGACCTGCTCGACGTGCTGGTGGCCGACGAGCGGATCCGCGCGGCCCTGCACGTGCTCGACCTGGACGACAACCAGCGGGCCCTCGTCTGGCAGGACGGGCGGCTGCGCGAGATCGTCGGGCCGGGGCGGCACGCCTTCTGGCGCAGCCCGTACGAACTGCGGTTCGAGGTCTTCAACATCGACCAGCCGCGCTTCGTGCACGCCAGGCTCGATGCCGTGCTCGGACTGCCGGGCGGCAGCCGCTGGTTCGACCTGCAGCTCGTGCCGGCCGAGCACCGCGGACTGCTGCAGCGGGACGGGCGGCTGGTGGATGTGCTCGAGCCGGGGCGCTACGTGTTCTGGCGGCGGGCCGACCGGCTGCAGCTCGAGCTGGTCGACCTGCGCGAGCAGCTCTGCGACATCAGCGGGCAGGACATCATGACCCGCGACAAGGTCACGCTGCGGGTCAACCTGCTGGTGACCTACCGGGTGCGTGACGCCGTGCGGGCCGTGACCAGCACCGGCGACTACGGCGCGACCCTCTACCGCGAGGCCCAGCTCGCCCTGCGGGCCGCCGTCGGTGGGCGGACGCTCGAACAACTGCTGACGGGCAAGGAGACCGTCGGCGACGAACTGCGTGCCGCGCTCGCCCGGCGGGCCGGCACGTTCGGGGCCGAGATCATCGGCGTCGGTCTGCGCGATCTGATCCTCCCGGGTGAGATGAAGCAGATCCTCAACCAGGTGATCGTGGCCGAAAAGCAGGCCCAGGCCAACCTGATCCGGCGGCGGGAGGAAACCGCGGCCGCCCGCAGCCAGGCGAACACCGCCCGACTGCTGGCGGAAAACCCGACGCTGGCCCGGATCAGGGAACTGGAAGCGCTGCAGGAAATCCTGGCCGGTGCCCGGGCGACCTTTGTCTTCGGACAGGGCGAACTGACCGACCAGGTCCGCAGCCTGATCGGCAAAGGGCCGGACTAGTTGACTCTTCAAAACCCAGAAAGGGGGTGATGCCGCCATCTGAAGGACAGCCCCCGCCCGGTGCGTAGCCGGGCGGGGGCGTTTTTTTAGGGAAGGGAACAGGGAACAGGGAACAGGGACAGACAACCGCGGCGATCCTGTCCCGAAGACGATGCGACCCGGCGTCCCGCGGGGCGATCGTTGCTTGAGCAGTGCCTTCGCCGCGCGGGTCCATCGTCTCGAATCAGATTTCGAGACCACAGTTCGGGCACAGGGGTGCTTCCAGCTTCCTCAGAACTTGCCGGCACGCGCGGCACCTCGTTTCTCCATGCCAGTGCTCTAGCGCACAAGCGAGCCCCCAGGAGACGACTGCCACCGATGTCTGGATCAGGGCGAGCAGGAGAAGCAGTGGGGCGGTGTATTTCCATTTGTGCCGGGCGGATTCGTACGTGACTGCGATCCAGCACCCCAACGCGATGGTCGCAAAAACAACAGTTACCCACCTGGAAGCGACGACCATACGGTACTCTCACTTTCTGCCGGCGCATGCGTGGGAGCTGTCCTTCTACAGCGCTTCACCGCACTCCGGGCATTGTGGACGGCTCAATCCCCTCAGGACGTGCCGGCAGCGTCGACATCGGGTTTCGTTGTCAGACCGATAGAGCAGGCATGCGTAGCTCCAACCAGCGAGGAAGACTGCGTTCGAGGAAATCGCAAGCGACAGGAACAACGGAGACGAGAATTTGTAGTATGAAGGCGAAGCGTGCGTGATAGCGATGGCCCAAAAAACTGCCGCAACAGGACAGGACACGGCCGCGGTGACAAGGGCTATTCGAAACACGATGGAAGGCCTCACCGTTCGGCCGCAGAACGCCAAATCACAATCACCAGCGCCGGCAAACCAGAAGCCGACCCAACCGCCATCCTCGCTCCCTCGCTCCCTCCCCGCGTCAGCGCTCCCAATCCGGCAGATCCGTCTCGATCTCCACGCCGAGCGCGTCGGCGATCCGGTTGATGTAGTTGAAGTAGCTGACCACCTGCGTCGCGTCGTGGATCGCCAGGTCCGACCAGCCGCAGGCCCGCAGGTTGCCGACGTTGTCCGACGTCAGCGTCGCCGGCGCCGTCGTCAGTTGCTCGGTGAACGCCAGCAGGGCCCTCACCGGCTCCCGCAGATCGGCCGATCGCCAGTCGTTGACCACCTGCCGGACAAAGGCGTCCAGCCCGGCCTCGTCGGGGCAGGGGCCGCCGGCCGCGATTTCGTCCCAGTCGTTGCGGATCTCCGACCGGAGATCGGTGGCGTGCGCCTGCACTCAGTAGTGACAGTTGTTGATCTTGCTGACGACGGCCGCCAGCAGTTCGCGGTGGCTGCGCGAGATCGACGACTCACGCAGCATGATCGTCTGGTAAAGCTCCATCGACGCCCGCAGCACCGGCGGGTTCGGACTCATCGCCCGCACCACGTTGCGAACCCGGCCGGCACGCTTGCGCACCGCGTCGTAGAACTGGGCCAGCGACCCGCGGGCCGCTTCATCACTGACGGTTGCGATCCAGGCCATCGGTGAACCTCCCGACATGTCGCCCGAGTATACGCCCCCGTTCCGCCATGCCCAGCATGAAGTGCGCCGGCCACGCACCCCGGCCCCGGATCCCCGGGCACCGGCCGGCCTGGCGCGGACGCCCCCGGGCGGGCCGCTTCCCGAAAAATCGACCCCGCACCGCTTCCGCCCGAGTCGTCGGCCGGACCCTGCACAACCGTCGCCGAACGGCACTAGAATGTGACGGTCTGGTTTCGGCCTTCCGTACTCCGACCCGCCCGCGGCCGGGCGGTCGAACACCGAGACCGGCACGCTCGAGACTTCGTGACAGGAGAGGCAACGCATGGGGCGACTGGCGCTGGGGGTCGGAATCACGGTGGTGATCTTCGCGGCCGTGATCATCGGCTACAACCGCACGCAGGAACAGCCTCGGATGATCACGGCGCCGCGGGCCAGCAAGATCCGCTTCGAGCCGTCCACGCTCGATCTGGGGACCTTCCTGTGGGGCGACCAGGCCGAGTTCGTGCTCGAACTGGTCAACGAGGGCGACCAGCCGATCGTGATCGAACAGGTGGCCGCAAGCTGCGAGTGCACGGCCGACGACCTTCCCGAGGATCCGGCCGCCCGGACCGTTCCGCCCGGGGAGCGTTTCCCGGTCAACCTGAAGATGGACATGGGCACCGAGGCGGGGCTCAAGCAGGTCGCCGTCACGGCCGTCACCCGCGACCGGCAGCGGGCCCAGGCCGACGTGCTGGTCAACATCGATCCGACCTGGCGGCTGCAGCACGAGGGCGACCTGTGGGATTTCGGGCAGTACCTGATCGGCGGCGGACCGCAGGAGTTCCCGGCCTGGTCGCTGATCTTCTCGTCGCAGACCGACCGACTGAGCGAGGTCAAGCCGATGGTCCCGTGGATCGAGCACGAACTGCGTCCGTTGCCGGATGACAGTGCGATCGAGATCATCCTGCGCTGCCGGCCGGAGCAGTTGCGACCCGGGCACCACAACGGCTGGGTCGAATTCCGCACCGACAGCGACATGATGCCGGTCCAGTCCCGCGGGCTGCGCGTCAACGTCGCGCGGGCGCTGCTGCCCACACCCGACCCGATGGTCCTGCCGCTCGACGAGGAAGGCCGGATCGACTTCATGGGCGTGATGGGAATCGCCGCCCCGATCACCTCGGCCGAGGCGCCCGCGGATTCCGGACTCGAGGTGCGCGTCGAAGACGGCGTCGTCTTCGTCCGACGCGTCCGGGAAGCCCGCGACGTGCAGCCCATCCGCATCAGCGTTACCACCGAGGACGTCCGCACCGGCTGGGCCGAAGTGGTCGTCCCCAACGCCGCCGAACTGCTGATCCCGGACTGAGCCCCCGGGAAGGGAGCGAGGAAGCAAGGGAGCGAGGGAGCGAGGGAGCGAGGGAGCCAGGGAAGGGAGCGAGGAAGCAAGAGAGCGAGAGGGCGAGGAAGCGAGGGAGCGCCGGGTGCCCCATCCTTGAGCGAGCGCAGCGAGCGGAAGGGTGGGGGACTGCATGATGCCCACGAAACGTGGGGAACTTCGACCCGACGTTCGATCGTGTCGCTTGATGGAACTGCCACGCGGTGCGGCATCGACGCCTGGGGGCTCCGCCCGGCAATGATCGCGGTCAGCCGCGTCGATGACGCACCCTACGCCCGCGGCGGAAACCGAAACGGATGCGCTGAGCATCCGGGCGCGAGAAGACACTGCGAAGATCGCGAAGATCGCAGTGGCAAACAACCCGCCCCTCGCTCCCTCGCTCCCTTGCTCCCTCGCTCCCTCGCTCCCTCCCCCCGGCTTCCCTCTACTCGACCGGCCTGCCCCGGTTCCCGCCGCGGAAGCGGACGCCCGCGTAGCGCAGCCGATCGAAATCCCGGGTCCGCAGCGCCTCGCGCAGGCACACGCCGAGGTTTCGCTCGATCATGCCTTCGAACAGCGTCCGGCCGCTGACCTTGATCTCGACCGGTTCGTCCCAGTCGATCATCCCGGGGCCGAACCAGACCGTCACGTTCCGCACGCGCCGCCGCGAGACGCGGATGGTCTGCCCGTCGATCTCGCCCTGCAACTGGCCGAGCGCGCCGCGATACGCCCGCCCGAAGGCGGCGCTGACGTCCGCCCGCCGGCCGGGGTCTTCGCCGTCGCGGAACGAGACCTCGGGCACCTTGTCGGTCCACTGCGTCCCGACCCAGGTGTCCCCTTCAAGCCAGTAGGCCCGGGCGTTCATCTCGTGCCGGAAGGCGTGCCGGAAACGGCGCGGCGCGTGCACCCGCTGCTGCGCGAGAGCCCGTTCCCACTGGTCGGGCGGCGGAAAGATGCCGCTGTGCCCCTCGTCGGCCATCTCCACCATGATCCAGTCCAGGTCCAGTTCGTTCGACAGCTTGTACAGCCGCATGTTCAGCCCGGCGATGCCACCCTGCCGGCTCGGCCCGCCACCCGGACCGGCCGTGTCGTGCCGGCCCCAGACGTTCACCAGCCGCACGTGCGCCGTGTTCGGCACCACCGCCGGCCAGAGCTCATCCGGCTCCGGCAGCACGAACGTCCCGGCCAGGGCGACGCCGGCCGCGTACTGGTCGGCGTGCTGCACCAGTTCCAGCCAGGTGGCATGCCCGCCGCGCGAGTAGCCGCTGACGTAGACGCGATCGCTGTCGACGTGGAAGCGCCGCTTCAATGCCGCCCGGATCGCGTCATGCTCGCCCAGCGGCGGCCACCTGTTGTCGTAGAAGATCATCTCGCGGTATTGATCGGGTGCGGCCAGGATGAACTCTTCCAGCCGGTCCCCCAGCAGCCGCTCGTAGTACGGCAGCAGGTCGCGCGGCGATCCGCCCGTGCCGTGCAGCACGATCAGCAGCGGCCACGGACGGGAGGGGTCGTAGCCCTGCGGAACGCGAACCACGACCGCGGCCCGCGATCCGTCCGGCAGTTCGGCCAGCATCCGCTGCGGTCCCGGACGCGCGGCGGGGAACTCGGCCGCCTGGTGCAGCCAGTCGGACAGGCGGTTCCAGTCGAAGGCGGGGTTCTGTTCGATCGCGCGGATGTGGTTGGCCTGGGCGTCGGGATCTTCGGTCCGCAGGCAGGCCCGCAGCTCTGCCAGCAGGGCGGCCTCGTCGCCGCGGCTATTCGTCGGCAGGCAGCAGCAGGCTGCCAGCAGAAAAGGCAGGAGCGCCCGGGACGTCGTCGCGGTCATCGTAGGCAAGGATCACATCCATGGCCGGGTCGTGGCCGGCCAGATAGTCGAAGAACGTCGTGCCGATTTCGATGTCGGGCATGAAGCTCTCGGGGTCGCCGGCCACCAGCTTAAAGAAGCGGGTCGGGTAGGTCACGAGCATTCCGGAATTGGGCAGGCGGAAGCTGCGCATTTCGCCGAACGAATTCGGCCGCTGTCCGGTCGGTTCGCCGACGAAGATCGCCTCGGTCTCGCTGCGCAGTTGCAGCGCGTTCAGGCCGGCGGACGAGAAGGTCCGGTTGCCGACGATGCAGAACAGGCGTCCGGTCTGGTTGATCTGCGGACGGTCCTTGAGGGCCCGGATCAGCGGCATCGCCAGGCGCGAGTCGCCGCCGCCGTTGTTTCGCAGGTCGAGCACGAACCGCTCGACGGGCTGCTCGTCGAGGGTGGTCAGCAGTCGGTCGGTGAACTGGCTGAACGACTCGGAGGGCATGTCGCTGCAGTCGTTGTAGGCGCAGTAGAGGGTGCCGCTCTCGGGCAGGAACTGGAACCAGTAGTTCTCGCCGCGGTGCCGCTGGTAGAGCGGGGCCCCGCGGTCGGGCGCGGATGTCAGCGCGACCCACTCGGCGTGGTGCTCGGACGGGAAGCCCTGCAGGACGACCTCGCTGGTTTCCTCGCCCTCGAACGTGAAGGTCGCCTGTCGCGGGTCGCCGGTCAGTCCCAGCGAGAACAGCACTTCGCTGGCCCGCAGGTAGGCCGGGATCGCGACGTTCAGCTTGGCGTCGTTCTCGTGCGGGATGACGTCCGCCAGCGCCCGGCGGACCTCGGCCAGCGAGCGGCCTTCGACACGGGTGAGTTGCGCCCCGAGCAGGTGTCGGTACGGTTCGGTCGTGGCGATCACGTAGGTTCCGTCCTGGAAGCTCTGCAGGTAGATCGGGAACCAGTTGAACGGGACCCGCTGCCAGAACTCGATCCGCGTGTGCAGGTCGCCCAGCAGCGTGACCACGCGGGCCATCTCGAGGGCGATCTGGTGCGTCGTCAGGTCGGGTATGCGGGCGTCGAGCGCATCGACGGCCGCCTTGAACTCCTCGGCCGAAGCGGTGCGGAAGGCATTCTGATGCAGGGCGGGAAGCTGCTCGGCCAGGTAGCGCAGGTCGGCCCGCCAACTGGCGGCATCACTCGGCAGGGCCGCACTGTGCGGGGCCGTACACCCCGACAGTCCGGTAACGACAGCCATGCCGATCAGCACGCGAGCCAGAACCATATCGCCCACTCCTCGCCGGTCCCCAGTCGGGCAATCATAGGCGCGGTAAGTAGCCGTCGGCCAGCGAATTACGTGGAGAAGGGAACGCGGAACAGCAGGGAAATGGAACAGGGCGGGGAAAGGGAACAGGGCGGGGAAAGGGAACAGGGAACAGGGAACAGGGAACAGGGGGAGAAAGGGAACAGGGCGGGGAAAGGGAACAGTGTCGGAGAAAGGGAACAGGGAACAGAGCCGGGGAGAGGAACAGGAACAGAGCCGGGGAAAGGGAACAGGGAACAGAGCCGGGGAGAGGGAACAGGAACAGAGCCGGGGAAAGGGACAAGGGAAAAGCGGCCCGCGGCGCGCGATGCGGATCGCGAAGCGGGCGTACTCCGGCCGGCGACGCGGGTCTCCGCCCTGTTCCCTGTTCCCGGTTCCCGGTTCCCGGCGTGTAGCGTGTAGGGTGCGTCATCGACGCGGCCGACCGCGATCATTGCCGGGCGGAAACCCCAGGCGTCGATGCCGCACCGCGTGGCCAGGAACCAGAAGCAGGCCCCAACCGCCCGCCGACGATCCCGCAACCTCCGCCCTCGCTCCCTCGCTCCCTCGCTCCCTGGCTCCCTCTCGCTACTCCCCGTGTTCAAACGGGGGGTTCGCGATCAGCATCGGGCGCCGCAGGGCGACGTTGACCAGCAGGCCGAGGGCGATGAAGTTGGCCCACAGGCTTGATCCGCCGGAACTGACGAACGGCAGGGTCATGCCGGTGATCGGGGCCAGGCCGATGTTCATGCAGATGTTCAGCAGCGCCTGGGCGACGATCATCACGACCACCCCGACCGCCAGCAGGCGCCCGAACGGATCGTTGGTCACCAGCGCCACTTCGAGCCCGACCACGACGATCACGATGTACGCCAGGATCACCAGCAGGCAGCCGGCCAGGCCCCACTGGTTGCCGATCAGCGCGAAGATGAAGTCGTTGTGTTCTTCCGGCAGCAGTCCCTGGCGGATGAACGTGCTGCCGCCGAAGCCCTCGCCCAGCACGCCGCCGGTGCCGAGGGCCGTCAGCCCCTGCCGCAACTGGTAGCCGGGGCCGGTGTGCCACTTCTCGTCGGTCGTGTTCTGCCGGACCAGCACCAGGATCCGCTGCCGCTGGTAGTCCTTCATGCCGAACACGTAGAAGACCGGCAGCGTCGCCAGGCCGACCACGACCACCAGCACCAGGTGCCGCAGGCGGGCCCCGGCCACGAACAGCATCGCGAACAGCACCGGCAGCAGCATCAGCAGCGTGCCCAGGTCGGGCTGCTTCAGGATCAGTGCCATCGGCAGCAGCGTCAGCAGGAAGGGCGGCACCAGTCCGGGCAGGGTCCGGAACGAATCGCGGAAACGCAGGTAGCGGGCCAGCGTCAGGATCAGCGCGACTTTCATGAACTCCGACGGCTGAATCCGGAACGCGCCGAAATCGATCCAGCGGCGCGTGTTGCGGATCACCGGAATCCGCGGCAGGTCGACGATGTAACGGTCGATGATCAGCAGCGCCAGCAGCACGATCACCAGCCCGTAGATCCAGTACGCGTACAGCCCGATCCGCCGGTACCCCAGCACCTGCACCGCCAGGAACAGCCCGATCCCCGTCGCGAAGAACGCCAACTGCCGCAGCGAAAGCGGACCGATCCACGCCACCGTCCGCGTGATCCAGTCGGCCTGCACCTCCGCCTCGAACGCGGCCACCGCCTCGCCCGCCCCGCCCGGATCCAGTTCGGACGCGCGAATCGTGGCGATCCCGATCGCTGCCAGGAACAGGATCGGGACCGCCAGACTGATCGCCAGCAGGTTGCTGCTCAGGGCTGGTCGGCGTTTCGACACGAGGGGTAGTTTAAGGGAACAGGGAGCCGGGAACAGGGAGCGAGGGACGAGGGAGCAAGGGAGCAAGCGAAGGGAGCGAGGGAGCAAGCGTGCGAGGGAGCAAGGGAGCAAGGGAGCGAGGGAGCAAGGGCGCAAGGGAGCAAGAGCGCGAGGGAGCAGGGGCGCGAGGGCTCTGGTGCCACTGCTCTCGAGCTCTTGAGCAGTGCTCCCGGCACGCGGCCGTTTTCACTCTTTCACTCTTTCACATTTTCACTTCTCGCGGGGGCGTAGGGTGCGTCATCGACGCGGCCGACCGCGATCACTGCCAGGCGGAAACCCCAGGCGTCGATGCCGCACCGCGTGGCAGTTCCATCACCCGACGGCTCCCTCGCTCCCTCGCTCCCTAGCTCCCTCGCTCCCTTCCCTGGAGCTCCTGTTCCCTTTCCGACGCGCGTCCCCACTCCTGCTGACGGGCCAGCAGGTAGTCCGCGATGTCCCGCGCGACCGGGCCGGCCTTCTGGCCGCCGCTGTCACCGAACTCGATGCAGACGGCGATCGCGTAGCACCGACCGCGGGCGGCCGCGCCTTCCGGCGTCGATTTGCTCTGCGTGTAGCCGATGAACCACGCGTGCGCCGGCAGGCCACCCTCCGCCCCCGGGGTCGGGAACCGCTCGTACGCGTGTCGCCCGACGATCTTCGGCCGCGGCTCGTCGAACTCCGCCAGAACCGCCTCGCGACCGACGTGCACCGGGTGAATCCGCTCCTGGCGCGTGCCGTCCGGCCACTCCACGGTCCAGCGGTTCGACAGCGTGCGCGGGCTGGTCTGCGCCGATCCGGTCTTGCCGCACATCTCGTAGCCCGGGGTCGTCAGGCGGGCGACCTTGGCGGTCCCGTTGCCGTTCACGACCGCGTGCATGCCGGCCCGGATCGGACGCAGCGTGTTCGCGTCAAAGGTCCGCGGGGCCGCGTCGCTGGCCGACGGACGCGGACCGCCGCTCGCGCTCAGCAGCAGGCGGACGGGCTCCCAGTGACCGGTCGCCATCGTCGCGGCCACGTTGGCGGCCTGCAGCGGGGTCGCCCCGATTTCGCCCTGTCCGATGGAGAAGTTCCAGGCGTCGGCCGGGCCGAGTCGCGGGGCGCTCCGCCGATTGCGTCGCATCCAGTCGTCATCCGGCACCAGTCCGGCCGACTCCTCGATCAGCCCGGTCCCCTGCGTCCGGCCGAGCCCGAAGGTGCGGAACCACTCGGTCAGCCGGGCCGGGCCCAGCCGATCGCCGGCGGTGTAGAAGTACGGGTTGCAGGAATCGCGGATGGCCGTCGTGGCGTCGCGCGGACCGTGCGACTGTCCGTAGGTGTTGAACATCCAGCAGCGGAAGGCGTTCGGGGTCCGCGGATTGAACGGGCCGTCGCAGATCACTTCGCTGTGCTCGGTCAGGACGCCGTCAGCCAGGGCGCCGTACAGGCTGATCACCTTGCAGGTCGAACCCGGCGGGTAGCGGTTCTGCACCGCCCGGAAGCGGAGCGGTTCGGCCGGAACGTCTGCCAGCAGGTCCCGGTAGTGTTCGCGGTAATCGGCCGCCGGGTAGCTCGGATAGCTGACCAGCGCGAGCACTTCGCGCGTGTTCGCGTCGAGCACGACGGCGGCGCCGCCGCAGGGATGATCGTGGGCCTGCACGCCCTCGGCGACGATGTCGTAGGCCGCCCGCTGCAGGTCGCTGTCGATGGTCAGGCGAATGTCGTGCCCGGGGCTGGCCGGCAGTTGTTCGCTGGGGCCGTCGCGCGGGTCGAGGCTGTAGACGATGCGTCCGCGGGTTCCGCGCAGTTCGAGGTCGCAGACCCGCTCAATGCCGGAGATGCCGCACAGGTCGCGGGCCCGCAGGCCGCGCAGGTCGTCTTCCCGCAGCGGGTCCTGTTCGATCCGTTCGGCGCTGGCGGACCCGAGCCGGCCGAGCAGGTGGGTCAGCGTTTCGTCGGCCCGGTTCATTCGCTGCGAGCCGGGCTGCACCCGGATCCAGGGCTGATCGCCGAGTTCCAGCCGGACGCGCAGGGCCTGCTGCTCGTCGGCATGCCGCACGAGCGGGTGCAGTTCGTGCTCTTCGCGAATCGCCCGCACGGTCGGGTTGCGGGCCGTGATGTGCCGCTTCAGGCTCTGCACCCGGCGATCGATCCGCTCGGCCCGCTCCAGCAGGACCGCGGGCGGCGTGCCGGTCAGTTCGGCCAGCAGTCCCCAGGTGTCGGCGAACGCCGTCGCCAGCCAGTCGCGGTGCGCGGCCACGTCCAGGTCCGGCGGGGCCGTTTCGTCGCGCCGCTGCTGCCGGGCGATCGCCCGCAGGTAGTCGCGCGTCTCGGCGGGCAGGGCGGCGTACTCGGTGGCCGGCCGCCCCTCGGCCGCGACGTACGCCCGGATGACGGCGTAGTGGACGGCGATGTCGGCGCTGGGGGTGTCCTCGACGAGTGGTCGGCCGTCGCGATCGAGGATGCTGCCGCGCGGCGCAGACAGGTAGACGGTCGGTCGGGTGAGCATTCGATCGGCGAGCGCTTCGAACTCGGCCGCCCGCACGACCTGGATATCGATCAGTCGCACGACGATCAGCACCGCCACCGCGGTCATCGCGATGGTGAACCACTTGAGCCGATTGAAGAACACCAGGGAGACTCCGTTCACACCCGTCGGGAGTATAGCTGCCGGGAAGGGAGCCTGGGGAGGGAGCCAGGGAGCCAGGGAGCAAGGGAGCAAGGGAGCGAGGGAGCCAGGGAACAAGGGAGCCAGGGAGCGAGGGAACAAGGGAGCAAGGGAGCAAGGGAGCCAGGGAAACAAGGGAGCAAGGGAGCAAGGGAGCCAAACGCAGTCCCCCACCCTTCCGCTCGCTGCGCTCGCTCCAAGGATGGGGCACCCGTCGCCACCGGCTCAAACGCAGGTCGACGACCCCGCCACCGTCGGCCCTGGCTCCCTCGCTCCCTGGCTCCCTCGCTCCCTTCTCCCGGTATAGTGTCACGGTGGAGCGGGCCGGGCGGCCGCCGGTTGGTTCTTTCGGGAACCGACGGGAGGAAAGTCCGGACTGGGCAGGGCACGGTGGTCGCTAACGGCGACGGGGCGCGAGCCCACGGAAAGTGCCACAGAAAGCAAACCGCCGATGGCCGGCGGGCGCTTGCGCCGGTCGGCACAGGTAAGGGTGAAAGGGTGCGGTAAGAGCGCACCGCGTGAACGGCGACGTTCGCGGCACGGTAAACCCCACCGCCAGCAAGCCCAAGCAGGGGCAACGAGTCGGCCCGGCTCGCCCCGGGTAGGGTGCTCGAGCCCGTCGGCAACGGCGGGCCTAGATGAATGGCCGCCACCGCTCTCCGGAGCGGAACAGGATCCGGCTTACGGGCCCGCTCCACACTTAATCAGTCAGCAGGTAACAGGTAAGGCGGTCAGCAAGAAAGCAGGCAAGCAGGTAAGCGAGTGCTCAAGAACCCTGGCAGGCGTTGCATTCTCCTGCCTGCCGGGTCGCTTGCCTGCTTCGGTGGTACGCTTGATTGTCGGGAACGTTGCCGCTTGTGCCTTTGCGAACTTCCCAGCGGGGTGCTGGCGCGTGCCGTTGACGTCAGTTTGAAGGTGGATCGAACCTGGCCCGCAATCGTGCACGGCTGCGGCGGTCGTAGTCAGGTGGTGCAGACCTGTGCTCGGTAACGGCATCATTCTTCCGCTGGTTGCCGCCTGGGGATTGCTGACCTTCGGGCCGCTGATCCTCGCGGTGACGACGATCGAAGCGCTGGTCTTCCGGGCAACCCTCCGAACCGGCTTCCGTCCCGTATTCCGCCGCATATTCTGGGCAACGTGCTCTCGACCCTGGCCGGAGGGCTTGTCCTGGCGACCCAGGAGGTCCTGCTCCTGCTCCTCGGCCTGCTCGATTCGATTCCCGCCTTCGTCCGCGGTTATCGCTGGGTGGCACCGCTGCTGGTCGCCGTTTACCTCGGCAAGTCGGTCTTCGTCGAGGGCTTCTGCCTGACCCGGCCGCGGTTCCTCGACCGGATCGGCCGAACGCAATCCCGCACGCTGCGGACCGTCCTGCTGGCGAACGCCTGCAGCTACCTGCTGGTGGGGCCGCTGTTCTACCTTGCGACCCGGCCGTACTTCGGCGGTCTGGAGACGACCTTCGACGCGGCCTGGGCGTCTCACTCCGATCTGGTCCTGTACTACGTCGATCGCGATGACGGGTTTATCAAGCGTTCCCGCCTTGGCACCGACGAAGTGACCACGCTCGTGCCGTACCGGGCGGGTGATTTCGTGCTGAGCGAAGACGAGTCGACCTGCGCCTACCTCGCTGACGATGGGCATCTCTACGCCTGTCGCGCCGGGGACGCCGGGCCGGTGCGGATTCCGGAGACCGCAACGGGCTGCTTCATGACGACCGTCAGCATCGGGCCGGAAAACCGACGGATTGCCTACCTGAGCCCGCCGTCCGGGCTGAGGTCATCGAAGGGCGACGATCCCGAAACCACCCTGTGGTGCTTCGATCTGGAAACCGCCGAGACCGTCGAGATGGGTCCCGTTCCGGGGCATCAGTGGGCGGACCCGATCGCCTGGTCGGCAACCGGCCGGGAACTGTACGTGCTGAAGGTGGACCGTCACCGCACCGAGGACGGCGGCACATCGGAGGAGCGGACCGTCCTCGTGTTTCAGGGGAGAGCGCCGTTCGCGTTTCTCGAAACCCGCGAGCAACTGCCCGGACGGGATGGACTGGTCGTCAATTACCTGCGAACCGCCGGCACGCCCGCCTACGGCAATGGCCGGCCAACGCTGCGTCCGCGGTACCACTTCGAGATGGGGCCGTACAGGGTCGTGGCCAGCGCGTACATGGGCAGCTTTCTCGAGGTGCTGCGAAACGGCGAGCGGGTCCTGTTCGTGCAGAACCAGTACGGTCTGCTGAACAAGAGTTGGCCGCCGCTGGAGCACGCCTGCGCGACGCCCGGCGGCGAGGCGTTGCTGTTCGAATGGAACCGCCAGACCTACCTGCTGGGAATCGCACAGAAGCGACTCGGCCTGGCGGCCCGCGGAGTTCACGCCGTGCTGCGCGACCCGGCCTGGCGCGTTTCGATGGTCGCGAACGACGCGCGCTGATTTCGGCACGCCCTCGAGAACTCGACGCCCTCACCAGTAGGGCGTCATCCGGCACGCGGCCGCCGATGCCGAACGGGTCACGGCCGACATCGGATGCAACGTGCCGGCCACCGTTTCATGTGTGGGGCGTGTTGCCTGTGGCGGCAATCGGGCGGCGTTGCAGCGCGTTTGAGCCGGCGAATCGGGAGCGTCGCGGGCGTTCGGTTTTTCTTCCAGATCAGGGGTGTTTGCCTGAGGTCCGCCGGCATCCGGATGTGCTAGGATTGAATTCGGGGGCGGGGGGCGCCCCCGGGGGGATTGATCCGTTCGTACCGCGTTCAGGCCGAAGGTGCGCGCCGGCCGACACGCTCAGGCCCCCACGCTCAGGCCGCCGCGCGGGGCCGCCCGGGTCCCTTCGCCGCGCGGACCGGCCGATTCCATCCGCCAGCCGGACCGGCCCCGCCACCGCGCCGTCGCCGGCCCAACCGCGGTCCGGCCGTGTTCGTTTTTCCCGCGACCCGGGCCCGCTGCCTCCTTTTTCTGCTGTACTGGATCGGGTGGCGGTTCACCGGTGCGATCTGCGGCCGCGAACCGCTGACCCTGGCGTAACGCGTCCTCGTGAGCGCGGAAGGAGTCCGATGCGCCTAGTGCTGACGCTGCTGCGGGCCGCGCTGCTGAGCGCCAATGTCGTCGTGATCTTCGTACTGGCCGTGGCGGCCGGTGTCGGTTTCGGATCCGGATCGGGCAGAGGTGTGCTGCTCGGACTGGGTTCAGTCGGCCTGGCGGTCGTCCTGGCGGGCGTGGTTACGCCGACCATCAGCCGCTGGCTGCGGACCGGCCGGCCGCGACAGAACGAGCAACTCGAAGATCCACCCGTGCTGCTGGCTTTGTTCACCGGCCTGATGGGCCTCGGGGGCCTGATGGGTGGTTCCTGGTTCGGACTTCTCTGGCTGCTGCTGTCGGTCGCCGCAGCCTTCGCCGTCTGTCGTCTGGCCCGCCGGATCTGGCCGCTGGCGCCTGAACTGACCACCGCGACCTGCAGCAACTGCGGTTACGACCTGCGGGGCCGCGCGTCGGAGAGTTGCCCCGAATGCGGCTACACGCACTTCGCCCTCGGCCGCTGGCTGGAGCGCTGGGTGCTGGTCTACTTCCCGCTGCCCGGCGAGACCGGGTACGCGGCCGCGATGTGGGGACTGCGCCCGGACGAGGTCGACCTGCATGCCCACGGCGGGGAGGTCGATTTCTGGGACGAGAGTGGTGGGGTGCTCTGGTTGCGCCGCGTGCCCGACGACCTGGTCTGCTTCCATCGGCTGAAACGCGGCGGGCAGGCAGTGCTGCCAAGCTACCACCCGGCCGATCGCTGCTTCGGCGTGTTCCCGGCCACCGACGAGATGGACGAACAGGACGTTGGATCGGTCGACCCGGGGCAACTCGAGAAGGAGGTCTTCGCCGATGTCGTGTCCCGCAACCAGGCCGCGGTCCGGACGGCCGGCAGGTAGGGACGTGCGTTATGGAAACGGCCTCGGTTTCCGTGCCGGAGTCGGAGAATCTCGATCCCCCGATGTTGTGCACTGGCACCATGGTCGGGAGCGGACCTGCTGGCGGCGAGCGCTGAGGGCTGAAGAAACAGATGCGCAGGATTGGAGTTGGGCTGATTGAAGCGGGCGTGGTCGCGGCATTCGTGTGCCTGCTGGCCGCAGCGGCGGTCTCGGGCCTGCGGCGCGTGCGTGGTGATGCCCGCCAGGCGATCTGCCTGGACAACCTGTTTGCCCAGGGTCAGGCGATGGGGATGTACCAGGCCGACAACGACGAGTGGTTCGTCTCGGGCACGGTCTCCAATGCGCCCGAAACACCGCGTCGTGACTGGGGCAACGCGTTCACACTGTACCTGCCATACCATGGCTACTCGGGCGACCCGGTCAACCTCTGGACGCGCCCGCGGGCCCTTGGCAATCGGATGGCGGAGGTCAGCGCGTATCAGTGCCCGAGCCATCGCGATCCGGCGGCGGCTCTCGACTATGTCTCCAACGCGACTCCGTTGCCCTTTACCGCCCGCAATCGCGCTGCAAGCCAGGGCGAACTGCAGCCCTTCCCCGCCGCCACCTGGCGGCCGACCCTGAGCCTGCTGGTGGATGTTGCCGGGCTGCGGCGCTTCGCCCCGACCGACCGTTTCACGCTCGCGGCCGACCGGCTGATCTTCGTGACGGAGTCGCATGGTTCGATGGCGCCGGTGAAGGACGGCCTGCCCGGCGATCTGATCCGTTTTCACAGTGTCTTCCTGGCGATCCAGCTGCCATACGCGGGGGCGCCGCGGATCGCCTCGGAGATGCGGCACCCGGACGGACTGAACGCCCTCTTCTTTGACGGGGCTGCCGGGGCACGTACCCTGGACGAACTCGACTCGGGCTGGCCGGACGCCATGCGCCGCCGCCTGTTGTTCTTCACCCGCTTTGCGCCCCGGGACACGGACGAGGCGGAATCGCCATCCGGCCAGGCGGGTACCATCTGGACGCCGTAGGCTGCGAGCGCCGGCCGCTGAATACTCGACCCGCCCCGTCGCGGCCCGCAGACTCGCCGTGCTTACCCCCAAAACCCGCAATCCCGCCGCCGCTGCTTCACTTTTGCGCGCCCGTGTGCCATGCTGGGCGGACCAACAAGGAGGCACCCGCGGCATGGTCACCGAAATCGTCAGTCTCGAAGGACACATCATCGACTCGGCCCTGCTCGGCAAGGTGATGGATGATGTCATCGCCCAGGGCGGCGAGTGCGACGTGCTCGAAGTTCACGTCGGACGGACCCGCGCCGAACGCTCGCACGCCCGCATCGAAGTGCGAACCGAGACCCTCGAGAATATGCAGCAACTGCTCGACGCACTCACCAAGCACGGCGTCATCTGGCACGCGGCCGCCGATGCCGAACTGGTCACGGCCGACATCGACGGAGCCTTCCCCGAGCACTTCTACGCGACCACCAACCAGCAGACCTACGTGCGGCACGGCGAGCAGTGGCACGAGGTCGCCCTGCAGGAGATGGACTGCGGCATCGTGCAGCAGGACGACGGCGGCTTTCGCTGCATCCCGGTTACGCACGTCCGGGCCGGACAGTCGATCGTGGTCGGCGAGCAGGGCGTCCGCGTCGTCCCGCAGGCCCGGGCCCGCGAGCGGCAGGTCTTCGAGTTCATGAACTCCGAGGTTTCCACCGAGAAGCCGAAGAACACGATCATCCGGAACTGCGCGATGCAGATCCACGCCGCCCGCCGCGACGGCAAGCAACTGCTGCTGGTCGGCGGCCCGGCCATCGTCCACACCGGCGCGGTCGAGCATGTCGTGCACCTGATCGAGCAGGGCTACATCCAGATCCTGTTCGCCGGCAACGCCCTCGCGACGCACGACATCGAACACGCCCTCTACGGCACGAGCCTCGGGATCTCGCTCGAGAAGGCCACCCCCAGCCACGGCGGGCACGCCCACCACATCCGCGCGATCAACACCATCCGCCGCTGCGGCGGCATCCCCCAGGCCGTCGAGCAGGGCGTGCTGACCAGCGGCATCATGCACGCCTGCGTCCGGCACAACGTCGAGATGGTCCTGGCCGGCTCGATCCGCGACGACGGTCCGCTGCCCGACGTGCTGACCGACGTGATGGTCGCCCAGGACCGCATGCGGGCCCTCGCCCGCGACGTCGGCTACGTGATGATGGTCGCCACCGGCCTGCACTCGATCGCAACCGGCAACCTGCTGCCAAGCTGGATCCCGGCCCTGTGCGTCGACATCTCTCCCTCGATCCTGACCAAACTCAGCGACCGCGGCAGCTTCCAGACCATCGGCCTGGTCACCGACGTCGAACCCTTCTTCCGCTCCCTCGTCGCCGAACTGGAAGCGCTGGGCTAGTAGAGGGAGCCAGGGAGCGAGGGAGCAAGGGAGCGAGGGAGCAAGGGAGCAAGGGAGCAAGGGAGCCAGGGATCGTAGGGTGCGTCATCGACGCGGCCGACCGCGATCGCGTCGTCGTGGAAGCCGCAGGCGTCGATGCCGCACCGCCTGGCTCTGCCTGACCTGTTCGATGGGTTGCAGGGCGATGGATCGATGAAGCGCCCTACGGTCCTTCTCGCTCCCTCGCTCCCTCGCTCCCTCGCTCCCTTCAGAAAAGCTTCCTGGCGACGGGTGCCCCATCCTTGAGCGAGCGCAGCGAGCGGAAGGGTGGGGGACTGCGTTTGGCTCCCTTGGCTCCCTCGCTCCCTTCAGAAAAGCTTCCGCGAGTCCAGCAGCACGCAGATCGGGCCGTCGTTGACGCTCGCGACCCGCATCGCGGCCGCGAAGCGCCCCGTCTCGACCGCCAGGCCGTGCGCCCGCAGGCGCTGCACCAGCGTCTCGATCAAAGGCGCCGCCACGTCGCCCGAGGCGGAACTGTCGAAGGATGGCCGGCGGCCTTTGCGGGCGTCGGCGTGAGCCGTGAAGGCACTGACCAGCAGCACCGCGCCGCTGCCGTCCAGCACCGAGCGGTTCTGCTTGCCGTGCTCGTCGGGAAAGATCCGCAGATTGGCGACCTTGTCGGCCAGGTAGCCGACGTCCGCGTCGCCGTCATCCGGGGCGGCCGCCGCGTAGACCAGCAGCCCGGGCCCGATCGCGCCGACCGTCTCGTCGGCGACCGTCACGCTGGCCGAGGCTACCCGCTGGACGACCGCACGCATCAGAGCAGGCGATGCGCCTCGCCGGTGTGCAGCCGGATCGTCTTGCGGGTCAGGTCGTGATAGGCCTTGACGTACCGGACCGTGCGCGAGCGGGCCCGCATCACCACCGAGTGCGTCATCGCCGTGTTGCCGTTGACCTTCACGCCCCGCAGCAGGGCGCTGTCCGTGATCCCCGTGGCCGCGAAGACGATCCCCTCGCCGCGGGCGAGATCCTCGCACATGTAGATCTTGCTGATCGCCTTGTCGTCATAGCCCTGCTCGGCCAGCGACTTGCGTTCCTCTTCGTTCTTCGGCCAGATCCGGCAGAGCATCTCGCCGCCGATGCACTTGATCGCCGCCGCCGCCAGCACCGCTTCGGGAGCGCCGCCGATCCCCATGTAGACATCGACGCCCGAGTCCGGCTGGCTCGGCGCGATCGCCCCGGCCACGTCGCCGTCGCCGATCAGCCGGATCGCCGCGCCGGTCCGGCGGATGTCGGCGATCAACTGGTCGTGCCGCGGACGGTCCAGCAGGCAGACGCACAGGTCGCGCAACCGCTTGCCGAGCTTCAACGCGATCACCTCGAGGTTCTGCTCGACCGGTACGTCGAAGCGGATCGTCCCGGTGCCTTCCTTGACGGTCGGCCCGATCGCGATCTTTTCCATGTAGTGCGAGGGAACCGCCGCCAGGGCCTGCTCCTCGGAGTTGGTCATCTTCGCGGCCGCCAGCACGCTCAGCGCGCCCGGCAGTCCCTTGCTGGTCAGCGTCGTGCCGTCGATCGGATCCAGGGCGATGCTGACGTACGGGGAACCCTCGGTCCACGTGCCGAGCTTCTCGCCGACGAAGATCCCGGGGGCCTCGTCCTTGATGCCTTCACCGATCTGGCAGACACCCCGCATCTCGACCAGGTTCAGCATGCCGCGAATCGCGTCGGTCGCGTCGAAGTCGGCCTTCTCCTTCTCGCCCTTGCCGATCCACTTGTAGCAGTTCAGCGCGGCCGCTTCGCTGGCCCGGATCAGGTCGAGGCCGATCAGCTTCTCGGTTTCGTAGACGGTCCCGAACGGATTCTTGGTTGAGGGCATCGGAAGCCTCCGGACATGCAAGCCTGTTCCCGCACGTCCAGAACGTACACCGACCGGCGGGCCGAAACAAGACAGGGCGGCCCGGCGGCGCGGGTTCCCCGCCGCAACCGGCCGCTCGCATCGTGGAATCAGCGCAGCAGGATGCGGGTGACGACCCACAGGATCAGCGTGAATCCGCCGAACATGCCGAGCATCGTCGCCGGCAGCGCCAGGCCGTAGCGCTCCGCCCGGGCGTAGATCGCGTCCAGCAGCACGCAGCCGGCCCAGCCGACCGCCGGCAGACCGCCCAGCGCGACCGTCAGATCCGCAGGCAGCCCGCCGATCCGCCGCCCGGACGTGGCCACCAGCAGCAGCCAGTAAACCGCCACCACCAGCAGCGCCACCCGCGGACGCATCGTCGGATGCATCAGGTTCCGTCGGGCCAGGCTCAGTCGCTGCAACGCATTCATCGTGCCTGAAGTCTAACCCGGCCAGGGTACCGCCACCGTTAGAATCGGGCCCGGCGTGCATAACCCGGGGGGATGGCGAAGAGGCCGCCGGAACGATGGTCCGGAGAAATGCCGACCCGTCCGACCCCGCCCTCTGTCGGCCGCGAACCCGGGCGCGACACGCGCCCTCCGGCACGCGGTCGCGCCTTCACGTGCTCACTTGCGGAACCGCAGGCAGTAGTTCTCCTCGAGCCCGTCCACCTGGACTTCCTCGACCAGTTCGAACCCGGCCGCTTCGATTTCGGCCGTGAAGACTTCCTTGCCGGCCCGGACGTGGTTCAGCAGCCACTCGCGCGACACGCCGGGGATCCGTTCGAAGTCGATCACCACCAGCGTGCCGCCCGGACGGATCGCCCGGTGCAGGCTCGCCAGCGAGGCGTCCGGATACTCGAAGTGGTGATACACGTCGCAGATGAACGCCAGGTCGACCGAGTCGTCCGGCAGTTCGACCGAGTCCTCCAGGCACAGCACCGTCCGGACCTGGTCCAGCCCGGCCGCGTCCGCCCGTGCGCGAATGTGCTCGATGAACTTCGGAACGATGTCGACCGCGTAGACCGTCCCGTCCGGCCCGACCCGCTCGGCCAGCGGACGCGTGAACAGCCCGGTCCCGGCGCCGATGTCCGCGACGGCCATGCCGGGTTCCAGGTTCAGCGCCTCGACGATCGCGGCCCGGCTGGCGTAGACCTCGCGGCTCTCGACCTCGAAGCGGCTGGTCCACTCCTCGACCTGCAGGTCCGGATTCCGGTACGGGTCGTTGATCCCCGGCTTGACCGAAACTCGTTCGACGGGCTGCTGCTGCTGAGCGCATCCGGCCAGGGTGACGGCCAGCAGGATCGCGAAGGGGACGGTGCGTTTCACGGTTGGTTCTCCCGGTGCGTCTGGTTCGGGGCCTCGGTCCGCCGGCCGCATTCCGGGCAGCGGGCGGCGTCGATGCCGCGCAGATCGTAGCCGCACCACAGGCAGGTCGGGTAGCCGGCCGCGGACAGCAGGCGGCGGGAACAGGCCGCCGCAAGGAAGAGGGCGATGTGCCACCGCGCTGGCGCCGGTGTTGTCCCGGCGTCAGCATGAATGACTCGGGCGCTCCGATCCGCCGGTGGGCGGCAGGCGTTATCGGGGCGGTGAGGCCCCGCGGCATCTGGTGATGTTTGACAAAGCACGCACGGCGCGCCTACGCGGCGGGAACGGCGGGATCACCCGGCCGGGCGCGCCGGGCCGACCACCCTGTTCGGGAGGATCGTTCCAGCAACGGTTGCGCCCGGCCGGCTTGTTAACGGACCGGTGGTCGATTGCGGATTGGTTCCCGGAAACAAAATGCGGGCTCGCGGGACGGTGGGGGAGGGGCACGACAGCGATAATTGCGCCAACAAGCCAGATTTAACTTTGGTCGGAACTGTTTCTTAACACAGACTATCCGCGAGGGGTTTCGGAGAAAGTCTTATGAATCGCTTTATGTTCATCGCCTGTGCAGCCGCGTTCGTGCTGCCGACGTCGCTGCTGGCCCAGACGACGACGGGAGGATCGGGGGGTGATCTTTCGACGATGGTGATGCGCGTCGAGGAGGACTGGGAGGCCGTGCTGCTCGAGCCGGACCTGGACCTGACCGCCCCGCAGTTCCACACGATCATGTCGCCCTACGGCGGTACGGACGGACTGCACTTCCAGACGTCCTGGAACTATCGCGACATCAACGGCTTCATCTCCGGCGGCCTGCAGACGGTCGCCTGGGACGGCGACTTCGAGAACACCAGCAAGGCGTTCCGCGATGACAGTGTCAGCAACGCGGCCGAGACGATCCGCTGGACGCAGGTCCTGCGGACGACCGGCGGCACGCTGAATTTCCGGATCAAGGACGGCACGTCGCAGACCTGGGGCGCGTTCGGCGGTTCCGAATCGCGGATCAGCCTTACCGCCTCGGTGCCGAACCTGGACGGCTATCGCCCGGGGACGAGCGTGGCGAACTCGTGGATCAGCTACGGCGAGAACCGCGTGATGCTGCTCCGCATCCGCGAGGCCCGCGGCTACGACGCCGACGGCAACCTCGTCGTGCATGACCAGACGTCGCGTGTTGTCTTCCAGCAGTCCAACTAAGGCGAGGTGCGACCCATGCGTGCAGCCATGAAGAAGAACCTGTACCTGCGCCGCGGTGCCGTGGCGGTCTATGTCGCGATTTCGATGTCGGTGATGCTCGGCCTGGTGGCTCTCTCGGTCGACATGAGCATGCTCTACGCCACCAAGTCGGAAATGCAGCGGGCGGCCGACGCCGGCGCGATGTCCGGCGCCTGGCGACTTCTCGACGAGTCGCGGATCGGCAGCGAGGCCGCCGCCGAGTACGTCAACTCCATGTCGCGGCTGGCCGCGATCGAAATCGCCGCGGCCAACACGGTCCTCGGCGATGCCCCGGTCGTGTACGAGATGAGCGACCTGCAGCTCGGCGTCTGGGACGAAGTCAACAACACGCTCACCTGGGGCGGCACCGGCGTCTTCAACGCCGTCGCGATCGACGTCCACCGCGACGCCGCGCACAACGGCTCGATCGCGATGATGTTCGCGACCGCCCTCGGGACCGACTCGACCGACCTCAGCGTGCGGGCCGTGGCCGGCTTCGCCGATTCGATTGTCGGCTTCAACGTCACGGAAGAGAGCGGCAACGCCCAGTTGCTGCCCTTCGCCCTGCACGTCGACAGTTGGAACGCGCTGCTGTCGGGTGCCCAGACGACCGGCGACCACTACTCGTACGATCCGGATTCCGGTGTGGTCTCCTCCGGCAGCGACGGCAAGCTCGAACTGAACCTGTACCCGGGGGCCGGCGACACGCAGCTGCCGCCCGGCAACTTCGGCACGGTCGACATCGGCTCGAACAGCAACAGCTCGAACGACATCGCCCGGCAGATCCTGTACGGCGTCAACGAGAGCGACCTGTCGTACTTCGGCGGCCAGATCGAGATCCCGATCAACCTGAACGGCGACACCGGGCTGAGCGCCGGCTTCAAGGACGAGCTCGAGGACATCAAGGGCATGCCGCGGACGATCCCGATCTTCGACTCGGTCGGCGGTAACGGCAACAACGCCCAGTACCACGTGATCGCCTGGGCCGGCATCCGCATCGTCCACGTCAAGCTGACCGGCAAGATGACCTCCAAGCAGGTCATCATCCAGCCCGCCTACGTGGTCGACCCGTCCGCGGTCAGCGGCAGCGGCGGACAGAGCACCTACGTCTACCGCCCCGTTCAGCTCGTCGAGTAACAGCAACCGGCCCGGCGCAGGAACCGCCCCGGCCGCCCCGACCATGCACCCCAGCGTCTGAGCCCATCTCCCTCGTGGAGGTGGGCTCTGCGCATTGCCCGCCGCGCCCACCCCCCGGCCAGCCGGGTGCCATCCCCAGCCAGCCGGGTGCCCCCAGCCAGCAGGGTGCCCCATCCTTAAGCGAGCAGGGTGCCCCATCCTTAAGCCAGCAGGGTGCCCCGTCCTTAAGCGAGCAGGGTGCCCCATCCTTAAGCGAGCGCAGCGAGCGGAAGGGTGGGGGACTGAGTTTGGCTGCAGCTTCCAGGTTCCAGCCGCAGTCGGCCCCGCATTGTATGTCGCCCGGGGGGCCGAAGCCGTTCGCGCCCCGCAGGGTTGGCGCCGTAGGGTGCGTCATCGACGCGGCATTCCACGGCTTGATCAACAGCGGTCA
>JAUIEC010000012.1 GCA_030428945.1 Phycisphaerae bacterium
GGTCCGCGATTCCATTCGACGCGGGAGACACAGGCGTCGATGCCGCACCGCGTGGCCGGACATTACGCGGGTGTTCTTCCGCGTCGCGGTCCCTCTCGGTGTCGCGGTCGTCCTTTGTCGCGTCCTTCTTCGATGTCGCGGTCCTTCTTCGATGTCGCGGTCGAACGCAGTCCCCCACCCTGTGGGAGGGAGCGAGGGAGCCAGGGAGCGAGGGAGCCAGGGCGCATGGGAACTTGAGCGACGGGATCTGCTGCCTCTGCTCTTGAGCAATGTTCGGTACCCGGATGATCAGCGCTCGTCCCGGTCTCTACTGTCGCGGGTCGTAGGGTGCGTCATCGACGCGGCAGTCCGCGATTCCATTCGACGCGGGAGACACAGGCGTCGATGCCGCACCGCGTGGCCGGACATTACGCGGGTGTTCTTCCGCGTCGCGGTCCCTCTCGGTGTCGCGGTCGTCCTTTGTCGCGTCCTTCTTCGATGTCGCGGTCCTTCTTCGATGTCGCGGTCGAACGCAGTCCCCCACCCTTCCGCTCGCTGCGCTCGCTCCAGGATGGGGCACCCGGCGCTCGCCCCTTGCTCCCTCGTTCCCTTGCTCCCTCGCTCCCTCGCTCCCTTGCTCCCTTGCTCCCTAGAAAAAGAAAAACCCCGGCCGACCCGCGAGGGGTCGGCCGGGGCGGCCTGTTTGAAACAGGGCTACGGGTTTACGGGCAGGCAACGCCGAACAGCGACAGGACGTTGGCGAGGTCGGTCAGGTCGACATCACCGTCGAAGTCCGTATCGCCGTCACTGTGGGCCGCGGAGACCGAACCGAAGTTCGCCAGCACGGACGCCAGGTCACTGAGGTCGACGTCACAGTCATCATCCACGTCGGCGTCACCGTTCGGGACGTCACAGGCCGGACCGCAGCCCGCGGTGGCATCCACAACCAGGATGTCCATCCGGATCGGCTGGGTCAGGTCGATGATCGGCCGCGAGCGGTTGGCGACACCCGACGTCGTGATCCGCGCCCAGCGGGACGCGTCCGTGTCCAGGAAGAACCAGGTCAGCAGTTCCGACTGGCCGGGGTTGCCCTCGGCGGCCGAGACTTCGCTGGCACTCGGCAGCGGGGCCAGGTTGGCCGCGGTGCTGCCGGAGTTGGTCGGCTCCTGGAAGAGGGCTTCTTCGCCGGCGGTGTACGCCTCGAAGTCCTCGATCATGAAGTCGCTGCCACCGGCACCCGCACCGACGTTGACGACATTGTCAACGTAGATCAGGTACTGCCCGGTGCTGCGATCGGCCGAGCCCGCGTTGACCGAGACCGCGAGGTGCTCGAGCGTGCCGCGGGTTCCGTTGATCACGCCGTCACCGGTGAAGCCGGCGATCGCGTTCGGATCCGTCAGGTCGAAGGTGATCGTCTGCCAGCCACTGCTGGTGCTGATCGGGATGCCCTGCGGCGCACCGCTGGTGACACCCGTCACACCGACCCATTCGATCGAACCGGCCGTGCCACCTTCGGTGCCGAGGGCACCGGTGTCACCGGTCTCACGGATACCGATCGAAACCAGGAAGTCACCGTTGCCCTTGCCAACCTCGAGCGGGGCCGAAGAGGCCTGGCCGACGGTGTTGGTCACGCGGGCGGTGATCTCTTCCAGGTGAACCAGCGAACGGCTCAGCGAAACGACCGCCGAAGCGGTGTTCGGATCGACCACGCCGGTCGAACCGATCACGGTCAGCGAACTGTCGAGAATCTCGACCAGCGTCACGTCCGGATCGATGTCGTTGACCGTCGCTTCCACGTCACCATCCTGGATCGGGGCGGCAACCGTCGGCGAAGCCGGCGGCTGCGGCGCGATCGTCCCGAAGGCAACCGCACCCACCTCGACGCAGAAATCGTCGTAGTACGCTTCCGGCGGCGTGCCCGGCAGCGCGCCCGGACCGATCCGGGCCCGGTCCAGCGTCGTCTCGAACGACATCGGGATGTTCTTGGCACTCAGCAGACCGTCCACGTAGACGTCAATGAAGTCGCCCTTGTGCACGACCGTGAAGGTGTGCCAGCCGACCGAACGCAGCGGCGCGTCGATCTCATCCAGGTTGATCCAGTCCGGACCACCGTTGCCGATCGCCCGGAACTGGTAGTAGGCCGGATCCAGGAACGGCTGCAGCGACGGACCCGAAAGACCGACGTGCATGAAGAAGAAGTCCGACACCTGGCCGTTCAACTGGGCAAACTGGTTGCCCGCGAACCCGACCTGGCCGGTCGAGTCGTAGATGTTGACGTTCCAGACGACCGGCTCGGTCGGCGTCGGAATCGTGTTCGCGATGTCCTGCTGAATCCGACCTTCGCTGCCGTCCTCGTACGCCGACAGGCTGCCGCCCACCGTCGCGTTACGCGTCGAACTGCTCGTCAGACCCGGCGCGGCCGATTCGGTCCAGGCCCCGCCGATCGTGTTCGGATCCTCGAAGTCATCGCACAGCACCGGGGTGCTGGTCGCGACCGTCACCGTCTCCAGTTCCGATGCGACGCTGTCAATCGCGCTCACCGTCTGGAACGCCAGCAGCGTGTCGCCGGCCGTCAGACCGGTGACCGGAACGTCGGCCGTCGTCTGCCCCGTCAGGGCCAGCGTGTTGTCGTTCGGACTGTTCGGATCACCACCGGCGAAGACCCGCACGGTGACCGAGTCGGCCGTCGCGTCGAGAGCCTGGACCCGGACGGTGGCCTCACCCTCGGCCGGAGCCCGGTAGATGATCGGCGCGGTGAACGCCACCGTCGCTTCCGCCGACGCCAGGCTCTGCGAACCGTTGACCGTCTGGCGAGCAACCAGCGTGTCGCCGGTCACCAGCGGCGTGGTCAGCGTGACCACCACCGAAGTGCCCGACGGCGTCGCCGTGGCGATCTCGCCACCATCATTCACGTTGATCTCGACCTGCGAGGCCTGGGCACCCGTCTGGAAGAGCACGTCGTTGACCGTCACCGTGGTCGAACCCGGCGCGATCGGCGTCGCGATCGACGGCGCCGTCGGAATGTCGATACCGCGCGGATACGCGAACCGCGAGTCGTCACCACCGATCGTCTGCGTGGCCGAGACCGAATCCCCGACTCCCAGGCTCAGGCCGCCGAAGGTCGTCGAACTCGCACCCAGCGGATCGATCGGCGCACCGGTCGCCACGCCGTTGACGTACAACTGAACCGCCGTCGCGGTCGGATCGTTGCTGACCACGACCGTGCTGGTCGAGCCGACCAGCGGCGCCTGGATCACCGGAAGCGGCAGATCGTTCGGATCGGCCGGCCGACGGGCCAGGACCCGCATGCGGAGAATCGTGCCGCCATCGGTGAACGACGGGCCGGTCCCGCACGAACCGCCGATGTTGTGATACAGGCCGAGGGCCTGCTCGTTGGTGTCCGGGTAGCTCCACTGCACGCGGTGCGCATTGGTGCCGTCAAAGCTCGCCAGGCTCGAGAGGCCCGACGTGGCACCCACCGACGACTGTCCGCGGGTGTTGCCCATGTAGGTGATGCCGTCCTCGAACGAGTGGATCTGATCCAGCACCACGTCGTTCGGACCGACCACCTGGACCGCGTCCAGGAAGAACTCGTGCGGACCGACGTTCGTGCCCGGGTTGACGTTCCACCAGATCGAGTCGATCGACCGCAGACCGGTCACCGACGGATCCAGCGTCCCGTCTCCACCCAGCCACGCAACCGTCGAAGCCGTCAGGTCGAAGTCGACCGTCTGCCACTGCGAATCGTCGATGAACAGGTTCGTACCGGCCGGGTACAGCGTACCGCCCAGCCCGGTCGTCAGCGACGACGCCCCGACGAACTCCCAGCCACCGGGGGCCGCGAAGCTGCAACTGCCGTCGCCGTCCTCGTCCATCACGAACGAAAGACCGTACGGCGAAGGCTCGTCCACCACGATCACCGCCGCCGACTGGCTGGACGTGATCCCGCCAATCCGCTGGTCGGCCGTGTAGGCCTCGCCCGTGATCGCCGCCGCCGGCAGCGTGAAGACCGTCACCGCGTTCGGGTCCGTGTCCGTCAGGATCAGACCACCGTCGCGGTACAGGCGGACCCGGTCCGCGGCCGGATCGGCCGTCACCGAGACCGTCGCGTCCCCGGCGATGATCGGCGGGTTGACGCTCGGCGGCAGCACCGGATCGGCCACCGGCGATTCGAACTGCATCTCGTCAATGTGCACGCTGATCATCGTGGCCGCGTCACCCGCGACGTTGATGAACGCGATGTGCTCGAGCGTACCCCGGTTGTTCGCCGCGCTGAGGACGCCGTCGCCGGTGAAGGCCTGGACGCTGCCGCCCTGGTTGACGCCGTTCAGCGAGACGGTTCCGGTCGCCAGGTCGAACTCGACCAGCACGCTGGCGGCGCCGGGCGCCACGACCGCGGCCGGAATCGGCCTGGGGTTGCCGTTCGGGTCGTCGACACCGGTGGCCCCGACCCATTCGAGGTCGCCGGAGGTGCCGCCGTCGGTCAGCATCGGCACGTCCACGCCCGTCTCACGGACGCCGAGGACGATCCCGATGCTGCCCTGGAACAGCTCACTGCGGTTGACGATCCGGAAGCGAACCTTGCCCTGCAGGTGCAGCGACGGGTTCGGACGGACATCCGCCCCGAAGGTCGAGGCCCGCAGCCACGCGTTCGGGTCACTGGCGTCCTGCCAGTTGAAGAAGATGTTCATCGCCCCGGCACCCTCGGTCTGGAAACCGGAGGCCCGGAAGGCATTGTTGTTGTCGAACTGCCCAAGAGTGTTGGGGACGATGTAGGCCGATGTGCTGCCCGAGAACTCCGGTACGCGGAACATCTCGCGCGAGTTCTCGATGTCGGGATTGTCATTGAAGCCCACCACGGCCGAGTTGAACTGGGCCAGCGCGGCGACAGGCAGAAGCCCGACGAGCAGCACGGCAAGCGCGCGGGGTACACGTTGCATGACTGCAATCCTTTATTCTTGCGGGTCCGTGTGGCGCGGGGTACGCAACCGCGCCCGGGGAAAAAAACGCCCCGCCCCCTCGCCCGATGGAGAAGGCGGAGCGACTTGTGTCAGCCAGATGGCCGAGCCAGGTTCATCATGCTCCTCTTCAGAAGCGCGCTGGAACCGGACTTAGCGACGACGCGTGACGAACAGACCACCAAGGGCCAGCAGCGCCAGCGAAGCCGGCTCCGGCGTCACCAGGTAGTTGTCGTACGAGGCGCCACCACCGGCCGAGCTCAGACCCGAGCCGATCCGGGCTTCGTACCACTCGAAACCAGCGTGCGAAACGCCGGCCGTGTCCAGGACACCGTCAACGTAGAAGTCGACCGTGCTCGCGCCGATCACCGCCGTGAAGTTGTGCCAGCCGATCGAACGGTCCGCATTCAGGTTGAACCAGTTCGGGCCGCCGAACGCGACGCGGGCCTGGTACTTGGTCGGGTCGTGGGTCGGGCCGGCATTGTTGTACATGCCCATCGCCAGCAGTTCGTTCAGACCGCCACCACTGGCCTGCGACAGAAGCTGGCCGTAGTTCCGCGGATCCGAGGCGCTGCCGACATAGTCATAGAAGTCGAACGACCAGACGAACGTGTCGCCGCCCGAAACCGACATCGGGGCAAACGACTGCGAACGACGCGAGGTCGCCGTGGTGTCCGTCACCACCTGGTTCAGCGGATCCGTCGGATCCACGTCCAGGAACGTGTCCGTGTCCGAGCCCGAAGTCACCGGCCAGGCGGCGTTCAGGTCCCCGGTCGTCGCGTACGACTCGAAATCATCATCGATGATGTTCGCCGAAGCCATCGTCGCGCAGGCCGCGACCGAGGCAAGTACCAAGAGATTACGCATTTCGTTCCTCCTCCGAAACTTGTTGTCCGGCATGTCGACCAGAACGGCCGATGAATGCCCCTTACCCTGCCTGTACGTGCGCGATTTCGATAGAGCTGTGCACACGCCTGAAACGTGACCTTGATCATATCCTTATGTAACAATCGACACAACGCTTTTTCACGGATTACGGGCTGTCGAACACCGCCTGGAATTCCAGCACATCCGCCAGGTCAATGTCCTCGTCCACGTCGAAGTCACCATCAAGACAGAAGTTACCGCCAACGTAGTCATTATCGGGCCCCGCCAGGCAGAACAGCAGGAAGTTCAGGTCCGCCTGGTCCACGTCCCCGTCGTCGTCATAGTCTCCCGGCGCCAGCGGACAGACCACCACGTCCGCCCGCGTCAGGCCGCCCGGCACGATCAACGCCCCCGGAAGCGTCACCACCGGACACCCCACCGCATCAACCGTCACCGAGTAACTCGTCCCCGCACCGCTGGCCGGAATCAGCGTCGTCACGAAATACCCGTTCCCGTCCGTCGCCACCGACGGCTGGCCCGCGACCGTGACGACCGCACCGTCCACCGGCGCCCCGCTTTCCTCGTTGATCACCTGCCCCCACAGCGTTCCCTCGATCGCCGTGTTCGGGTCCCGCCACGGCAGCACCGGGACCGTGTCCCCGGTCGTCCAGAGGTTCGCCGAGACGTACGGGTACCAGGTCCAGTCCGTCTCCGGCGTCCCGTTCTGGTTCTCGTCCGCCGTCGCGTCGTACGCGAAGTTCGCCGTCCCCTCGGCCCCCTGCCCGAGCGCGTACGCCATCTGCGTGACGCTGTCGGCCTTCGGGTTCAGGTAGTTGCCCTGCCCCGCCACGAAGTAGCGCTCACCCTTCCAGCCGTTCGCGGCGTTGACCCAGTTGCGGTACCACGCCGCCTGGCTCGCGTTGAACTCGCGCTTGTAGTTCATCACGATCCCGGCATCGAGGAACCCCTCCTCCAGCCAGTATTTCCAGTTCTGGTGCAGGTTGTAGGCGTCACTGCTGCTGAAGTTCGCCGGCGCGTTCCCGAAGGCGATCAGGTCCGCGGTCAGCCACAGCGGCTGCCGCGGATTCGGCGCCGTCGCCACCTCCGCCCGCAGCCGGCGGACGAACTCGGTGATCGTCTGCCGCCGGAAGTCGTTCCAGCTCGTCGAGCCCGACACCGGCGGCGTCCCGACATAGCCCGTCAGATCCTGGAACCGGGCCAGCCCCGAACCCGCATAGCCGGCGTCGGACGGGTAGCCGGCATCGGTCTGCACGTAGCGGATGTAGTCCAGGTTGATCCCGTCGATCTCGTAGTTGTCCGTCAGCTCCCGCACGATGCCGACCAGGTAGTCCTGCGCCGCCGGGGCCCCCGGATCCAGCGTGTAGTAGCTGCCCACCTTCGCCGGACCACCGTCGATGTCGCCGATCGGCACCATCAGCCATTCCGGATGCCCGCTCAGCGTCGCGTTCCCGCTCGGCGGCCAGACACTGCTGACCCGGTACGGCACGATCCAGGCGTGCACCTGGATCCCGGCGTTGTGGGCGGCCGTCACCAGGTTCGCCAGCGGGTCGATCCCGCCGCTGATGTCGGTCGCCTTCGGGACGATGCTCGAATTCCAGTACGCCCCGTGCCCGCCGCCCGTGTTGTCGTGAAAGGCCAGCACCTCGGCGATGATCACGTTGTAGTTGCCCGCCTGGCACCGCGAGATCAGCGTGTTGATCTGCGACTGGCTCTTGAACCCGACGCTGAACGCATCCGCCCAGACCGAGCGAAACTCCTCGGCCCCGGCCAGCGGCGCCAGCGCCATCGCGATCAGCAGCGCCAGCCGGCGTCGCAGGGATGTACCGTTCTCGTGCACAGAATGCTCCCTTTCGATTCAAAAAAGCGGTCCGCGTCCCGCCCGGCCGATCCGCGGAGAGGACCGCGGCCGCGGCATTTCCCGCCGCCCGGCAGGCATACGTTCAGTTCACTCGTTCGCGGTGCGCCCCGGCCACGCCCCTACGGCCCGGTGAACGCAACCTGGAACTCGAGGAAGTCGGCCGTGTCGACGTCGCTGTCGCCGTCGCCGTCCATCTCCAGGCAGATGTTGCCGCTGCTGAAGGTGTTGTCCGGACCCAGGCTGCAGAAGGCGTAGACCTGGAAGTCCGTGAAGTCCACGTCCCCGTCGTTGTCGAAGTCGAATTCAAGCGGCCCGGTCGAGGTCGCCAGGAAGTCCAGCACCCGCTGCATCACGTCCGCCTGCACGGCCCCCGACGTGATCGTCTCGAACGGGAAGCCCAGCACGACCACGTTGTAGCTCGGCCCGGCGTACTGCACCGCCGCCGCCCCGCCGGCACCGCCGACGTACGCCAGACACGCACTCGCCGTGCCGACCGAGGCAAGCTGGTCCGGGTCACCGGTCTCGTAGGCCGCGCCGTTGGCCGGGTCGAAATCGAACGCCGCCATCCCGTCGAAGATCCCGCCCGCGGTCGGCGTCACGTCGAAGGTGCCGGCGTCATCGCCGACGTAGCTGACGTGCAGCACGTTCTGCGCGAAGCTGACGCCGCCGGACTGGTTCACCAGGTCAAAGACGATGTTCGAACCGCTGACCAGCAGCGAGCCGCCGGCGTTCAGGTAGTTCTCGACCCGCAACTGCTCGACCGCGCTGAACGTCTCGTCGCCGGTGCTCTCGCGCCCGAGGATCCAGATCGCCGCGTCGTAGTCGTTCAGGTCGATGCTGACATCCGCGACCGCCTCGTTCGAGGTCGACGCGAACGCGTACCCGCCGGCCGCCAGGGCGTCGGCGTGTTCGATCACGTAGTTGTAGGCGTTACTCCGCCGCCACTGCTGACGCTCGATCGAGAGCCCGGCATACGCCGCCGGCTGCGTGAAGTCCTGCACGCCGTTCAGGAAGCGGTCGTTGCGGTCGAACCCGTTGACCAGCAGCAGGTCCGCCACGCCCGAGGCCGGACGCCGCACCGCCAGCACCTCGGTCGGCATCGACTCGCCGCCCGCGTTCGTCGCGGCCACGCGGTAGTAGCGGGTCTCCTCGACCGGCACCCCGCTCAGCGTCACGCTCGTCACGTTGCCCAGGATCGTCGGGTTGCCGAAGCCGAAGCCGTTGGTCGACTCGTAGACCACGTACCCGGTGGCGGCATCGCCGCGGGCGCCGTCCGACAGCGGGGCGGCCCACGAGATCCGCACGTCGCCGCCGCCGAGGTCCTCGACCCGCGGTTTCTGCGGCGTGTCGGGCGCGAAGTCGAGCGTCACCTGGCTGCCCGGCAGCGTGTTCAGGAAGCGGATGATCCCGTGCACGCAGGCCCGCGCCATCGCCCGCCGGACCCGCGCGTCACGCAGCAGTTCCGCATCCTCCTGGTTGTCGTGGAACGCCAGTTCCACCAGCGTCGCGTCGAACTCGTTGCTGTTGTTCGTCGTGCTGATCGCACCATAGCCACCCGTCAGCGTCGAACTGACCCGGTCCACCCAGGCATGCTCGAAGTCCGCGTCCAGCAGGTCCATGTCGGCATCGACCTCGTCCGACAGGATGTCCGCGAAACTCGCCTGGTTGCTGGTCGGGTTCGTCGAGATCAGCGTCAACTGACCACGGGCCGCCCCGTTGAACGCGTTCGTGTGAAACTCCAGGTGCACCCGCTTCCAGCGGTCCACGCTCACCCCGCCGGCCGGAACCTGGTTCATCTCGCGGGCGATCCGCGCCCCCGTTCCGATGTTGTCGTCGTAGTCGTCCGAAGCCGTCTCCCAGATCGTGCTCGAAAAACCGACCGTCTCGTTCCCGTAGACGTGCTGACCCCAGTAACGGGTCGCCTCTTCCTCACGCGGATAGCCGCTGATCGTTCCCGGCCCCGGCCGCACGATGTCGCCGTACCCGCCCCCGAAGCGAATCCCGTCCGCCACCACCACGCCGGTCACCGGCGATTCGTTGCTGATCTCGACATAGCCGCTCGTGCCCGCGTCGAAGAAGTACTCGCCCAGCCAGACCCAGCCGTTGCCGACCTCGCGGTGATCGACCGTCATCTCGGTCAGCCCGCCGCTGTGCTGAATCCGGTAGACCTGCGGCACCCGGTTGGTGCTGGCCACCACGAACGTGTACACCGGGTAGAAGTCCGCCGCACCAATCGTCGGCGTGTAGCGGGCCGTCGCCGACTCGCTCGCCGCCGTACTCGCGAACCGGTACGGCGTCCCCGACAGCGTCGTCCCGTTCTCGTAGTAGACCCCGCTGCCGCTGTCCGTCCACGTTCCCGTGTAGCTCACCCCGGGATCGTCATTGTCCAGCGTGATCTCCAGCGGCTGCCAGCCGGCCGGGCGCAGCGGCACCACCGTCGCCCCCGCGTTGTGCGCGAACTGCACGAAGTAATTCATCTGGTCCAGGTTGCCGTAGTCCTCGGCCATCCCCAGCAGCACCGGACGCTGCAACGCCCACGCCCCGCTCTGCACCGTCCAGCCGTGACCGGCCGACACGTACACCGTCACCCCGCTCAACGCGCCGCTCGGCTGCCGGCCGCTGGCCGTCGGGCCGCCGATGCTCGCCTGGGGCCCCGGACCGGCGACCGACTCGGCCGACAGGTCAACCACGTCGTTCGGCTGCGGCGTCTGCACGTCCGGCACCCGCGGCACGAACTGCGACAACGGCCCGTAGGCCGCCTCCGGGCTCGGGCGCACCTGCAGATCGACACCCGCGAAGCGGTCGTCACCCATGAACGGGCGGGCGAAGACCTGGCTGATCGCCGTCATTTCGTTGGAACTCAGCCGCCAGTCCGCCTCGGCCGGCATCGTCAGCCGCATTTCGAGCAGCGGCCCGCGCCAGGCGACCCGGTCGATCCGCGTGCCCGGCGGCAGGAGCGGGTCCTCGTCGGCGTTGGTGAACCGCGCGGTCAGATCCAGCAGCCGCTGCATCGTCCCGGCCGTCTGGTTCGAGGCGATCGTCAGCCGGGGGTGGCCCGCGAGCCGGTCGATCGTGCCTTCAAGCTGCGGGTCACCATGGTGCGCGGAAGCGGTCGCCAGAACCGCCGACAACAGAAGAACGCCAAGCAGAGGACGCACGGACATCGTGTTTCTCACAAGATTGAGGAACCTGCCATCCGCCGCCCGCAGATGGTTACATAATCATGCTAGCCGAACCGCCACCACCGATTCAACACAGACTTCAACCGGAATCAGACCGCCCCCGCGTCTCCCCCCCGCCCCCCTGTTCCCTGTTCCCTGTTCCCGGTTCCCGGTTCCCTGTTCCCTGTTCCCTGTTCCCTGGGCCCTGGGCCCTTCCCCCGACACCCGGGACCCTTGCCACGAATTCCTAGAATGCAGCGTGAGAGATCCGGACGTTGAGCGGTCGTCCGGTTACCGACGCGATCCCGGCCGGCCGACCGCCGGCATCCGGCACCCGGCGGGGGTGCTTTGGAGGGTGGATGGTCGCACGGAAGCCCGCCGGTCAGCGGGCATGTGGGCTGGGACGGGCTTTGGTGAACGACCTCGGTCCCTGCTCAGGCGCCGCGCCCGGTCCCCTGGTAAAGGATCGGGTTCAGCGGGTCCGCCATGACGCCGCCCGGTTCCGTGCTCGGGCTGAAGGCCTCGTGGTCGGTCCGCTGCGTGGCGGTCATCGTCTCGGCCAGGCGCATGTCGGCATCCATGTAGATGACCGTGTGCACCCGTCGGCAGCGACCGCTGCTGTTGGCCGCCGCCCGGTGCACGGTCCAGCCGTAGTGGAAGCTGACGTCACCGGCCGCGAAGGGCTCGCAGACGAATTCGAGCCCGTCGCGCCGCACGATCTCCTCGATCGCGCGGTCCGATTCGTCCGAGATCGGCAGGTCCCGTCCGATCTCACGCTGGTGACTGCCGCGAACGAAGCCCAGCGGGCCCATCGAGGCGGTCACCTCCTGCAAGGGAATCCAGGCCGTCACGCACAGGTCACTGCCCAGCGGCCAGTACTGCTGGTCAACGTGCCAGGCGGTCGGCCGCCCGCCGCTTTCCTTGAACAGGGCCTGGTCGTGGTACATCCGCACGCCGCGCGTGCCGAGCAGTTCGCTGGCGATGCGCGCCAGGCGGCGGCTGAACGACAGCGTCCGGGCCAGCGGGCTGACCCGCCACAGGTTCGTGACCTGCAGGAACGACTGGTGGTACGCGCTCCGCTCCTCCAGCGGGACCCGGGCCTGCGGGCTGTGCTCGAAGACCAGCGGTTCGAATTCCTCGCCGTAGTAGTCCAGCAGGTCCGGCGGAAACACCCCGGACAGCCGGATGAACCCGTCCCGACGGAACCGCTCGATCTCGTCAGCCGTCAGCGGGTAGTGCGTCGACAGTTCCTTCTGGTAGTCCATTACGCCTCCGGCGGTGGAAGGGTGAAAACGTGAAAGTGTGAAAGAGGATCGGAGCGAGACGATACCGAACGCCCCAATGAGGACCTCTTTCACCCATTCACTCTTCCACTCGTTCGCTGCTGCCGGCGACGGCCGGCAGAACGATCGGACGCCGCGCCGCCCGCTTGGCCCGCTGCTCGGGACTCTGCCGCGCGACGAGTTCGTTGTCACGCGAATCGAACAGCGACGAGTACGCGAACACGCAGAAGTTCCCGGTCTTCGCGCGGGCCAGGTTGATCTGCTCGGCCACCACCGCCGCCGCCTCCTCGGTCGTCTTGTCCGGGTGTCGCCCGAACCACAGCCCCGGCACCAGCGGCACGCTCGTTTCGGCCTCCAGCCACGGCTCGATCCGTTCGACGAAGACGGCCGGGTCGTCGGTGTAGTTCATCAGCACCTGGAAATCGAGCAGCCCCTCCTCCATCCACCGGCGACCGTCCTGGAAGTGATGCAGGGCCCGGGTCGGAACCGAACCGACCGAGGCCGACAGCGCCGCCGTCGGTCGCGTGCGGGCGATCATCGCGTCGATGTCGCGGACGAGTTGCGTGACCTGCTCGGTCCGCCAGTCGTCCCAGGCCTGCTCGTCATCCTCGGGAGCTTTGCCGGTCGCCTGCTTGTAGAGCGCCAGCGTGCGATCGTCGCGCGGATAGTCGATCCCCGACCCGCGCGGCGTGGCCGGCGGCTCGTTCGGGAAGCGGATGTAGTCCATGTGCAGCCCGTCGACCGGGTAGCGGGCGACGAGGTCCTCGAAGACGGCCACGAGGTATTCGCGCACCTCGGGCAGGCACGGGTTCAGGCTGACGTAGAAGCTGCTGAGCGCCTGGCGGTCGCCGTGCTGGTCGTACCAGAACCATTCGGGCTTCTTGTTGTAAAGCTGGTCGGGATTCTCGGGCGGCTTGGTGCCGCGCCAGGCCGGCATGACGTTGACCCACGCGTGCAGTTGCACGTCGTGCTCGCGGGCCTGTTCGATCGCCCGCGTGAGCGGATCGAAGCCGGGGTGCGTACCGCCGAGTTCAACCGCCCACGGCTCGAGCTTCGACTCGTACCAGGCCGTCCCGTTGCCGCGAACCTGGAAGATGACCGTGTTGAAGCCCGCGTCGGCGCAGTTGGCGATGATCTGGTCGACGTCGTCCTGCGAGCGGTAGTCGCCGCGCGTCACCCAGATCGCCCGCATCGGCTGCGGCACACGCGGCCCCGCGCAACCTGCCAGCGCGAGCAGGAGGATCAGGGCGCAAGGGAGCCCGGACGCGAGGGAGCGAGACCAATCCGCCGCGCGCCGCCGTGCTCCCGTGTGCCCTGTTCCCTGTTGCCGGTTCCCTGTTCCCTTGCTATTCACCGTGAATCTCCTCGCGGCGCCCGGCCAGCAGGTAGCCCCAGGCAAACGCGATCACGCTGCCCAACGGCGTCTGCCACGGCCACGCGACCGTCGCAATGTCACCGTTCTCGTTCGTGAAGTAACCGTAACGGCTGATCCACAGCAGCAGCCCGAAGCCCGCCAGCATCGCCAGCCAGCGCAGCGGCTGCGGCAGGACGGTCCGCTGCTCGCGCGGCCCCGCGCCTTCGATCGCGATCCAGCACAGCAGCCAGACTCCGCCGCCCGCCAGCGCAACCCACTGCGCCCAGTCCTGGTGCCAGATCAGCGCGAAGATGCACAGCAGCGACAGCGGAGCCGCGAACATGTAGCCCCGCCCGTCGACCCTCAGCGGCAGGAACGCCAGGAAGAAACCCGCCAGCAGCGCCCCGCCGGCATAGCCCGCCATCGCCAGCGCCAGGTCCAGGATGCTCGGATAGAAATCGGCCGCCAGCTTCGACAGGAACGCCAGCGCCGCCAGGATCACGCCCCAGACCAGCACGAACATGCGACTGGCCGCCACCGCCCCGCCGGTTTCGTGGTGGTCGTCCTCGACCACGCCCTGGCGGGCCAGGCGCCGCTGCCGCGCCGGCAGGTAGAACGCCGACATCGCCGTCTGGCTCAGCGCCGCCAGGATGCTCGTCAGGCTGCTGATCGCCGCGGCCAGGATCCCGGCCAGGATCAGCCCGCGAAAGCCGACCGGAATCGCCTCGACGATGAAGATCGGGAAGATCCGGTCGCCCTTGGCCTCGTACAGTTCCCGCGAGGCCCCCAGCAGCCGCGGATAGTCGGGATCCGGGACCGTCTCGGCCGTCGCGCCCTCCAGCGGCAGCGTGTAGTACGCGTACAGCCCGACGCCGACGAACGCGACCGTGAAGGTCACGACCTGGCTGGCGGCGCTGGTGATGATCGCCAGGCGGGCCTCGCCCTGGTTCTTGCAGCAGAACATCCGCTGGGCGATCAACTGGTCCGTGCCGTAGGCCCCGACCCCGCCCCAGGTGCTGGCGATGATCGCCGTGTAGATCGTGTAGGCCCGCGTCGGGTGCCCGCTGAAATCAAAGAACGTGAACTTGCCCCAGTTGTACCAGGTCGCCCCGGCCGCCGGATCGGTCGCGTTCCACCCGGCCGCGATCAACTGCCCCCAGCCCCCGGGCAGGTCGCTGACGACCGTCCACAGGGCGACGAACGCGCCCAGCAGGAAGACGACGAACAGCATCGCGTCCGTCCAGATCACCGTCGTCATGCCGCCGAAATAGGTCCAGATGATCGCCACGATCGCGATCAGCAGAATCGCCCACGCCAGCGGCGTGAACCCGACGGCACTGGTCAGGTACGCCAGCGGCTGCGGCGCCACCACCAGCAGGATCTCGGCCGTCAGGTACACCCGGGCCGACTGGGCCAGCATCCCGCCGATGCTGAACAGGATCGTGGTCATCCCCCGCACGTGCCCGCCAAGCTGGTTGCCCATGTAGTCGTACGGGCTGTAGATCTCGCGCTTGTAGTAGGCCGGCACCAGCCACCACGCCACCACGATCCGCGACAGGATCGCCCCGAACAGCCCCAGTTGCAGGTAGGTGAAGTTGCCGCCCGGACGAAAGACGATGAACGGCACGATCACGAACGTCACCGCGCTGATCTCGGTCGCGATGATCGATCCGCTGACCGCGTACCACGGCAGCTTGCGGCCGCCCAGGAAGAAGTCGCGAATGCTCGACTGCTTGCCGGCCAGCCCCAGCCCCAGCGCCGTCGTCACGACCAGGTAGCCGGCCACGATCGCCCAGTCGATCCATGCCACGCTGGCACCGGTCGCCAGCGTCACGAGCACGGCCCCAGGATCGCGACCAGCTTGCCGTCATGCTCCTGCAGCAGGCGTTCGGCCGCGGCGCGATCGACCTGTTTCAGGTGCATCACCAGGGCCGTCTTGACGTGTCCGCCGCTGCGTTCGAGCAGGTCGGCCGCCTCGGCCCGCGGCAGGTCGGTGACCGTCTGGATCATTCGCGTGCCGCGGTCGACGAGCTTGCGGTTGGCCCGCGTGTTCACGTCGACCATCAGGTTGCCGTAGACCTTGCCAAGCTGAACCATCGCGATCGTCGTCACCATGTTCAGGACCAGCTTCGTCGCCGTGCCCGCCTTCAGCCGCGTGCTGCCGGTGATCACCTCGGCCCCGACCAGCACGCGGATCGAGACATCGGCGTTGTCGGGCACGTCCTCGGCCGGCACGCACGCGAAGAAGACCGTTCCGGCGCCCCGCGCGCGGGCCCGGTCGATCGCCCCGTGCACGTACGGCGTCGTCCCGCCGGTCGTGATCCCGAAGACCACGTCGTGCGGACCGACCTCTTTCTCGTCGATCGCGGCCGCCCCGTCGGCGGCATGATCCTCGGCGCCTTCGACCGCGCTCCGCAGGGCCTTCCAGCCCCCGGCGATGATCCCCTGCACCATTCGCGGATCACTGAGAAACGTCGGCGGACACTCGGACGCGTCCAGCACGCCCAGCCGCCCGCTCGTTCCGGCCCCGACGTAGATCAGCCGGCCGCCGCGACGAAAGGCGTCCACGACGCGTTCGGTCGCGTCCGTGATCGCGTCCGCCGCGGCCGCGACGGCGACGCTGATGGTCGCGTCCTCGGCGAGCATGACCTGGACCGCGTCGGCGATACTGAGACGATCGAGCGTGGCCGAACGGGGGTTCTGGTGTTCGGTGAGCAGGTGCCCGCGGTTTTCCATGGTGCGCTTCTCCAGGCGTTGCTGTAGTGTGGTCGTTTGGCGCGGGTTTTGCAAAAGCCCGCGAAGCTTGCCGCCCGCACGGCGGCTGACTAGGCTGATCGCCGGGCGTAGTTCACCGCCCGGTCCTGCAACCCGGTTCACCCTCGGCGAGGAACGTTCGTGTCACTGCTGCGCATCCTGATGGTCGCATCCCTGGTCACGCCGGCCCTGGCCGGGAACGACAAACCGCTGCCGCCCCTGCCCGAGGCCGTCACCAGCTTCGGCGCCGCCGCGCTGGGCGACCACGTGTACGCCTACGGCGGGCACTCGGGCTCGGCCCACCATTACTCGACCGCCCACCACGGCTACGCCTTCGTCCGCCTGCGTTATCCGGGCGGAAGCGCGTGGGAAACGCTGCCCTTCGACGTCCCGGCCCAGGGCTTCGGATTCGTCGCCCACGGGCAGCACCTCTATCGCCTCGGCGGGTCGCAGGCCCAGAACGCCCCCGACGAGGACGAGCGACTGATCTCGCTGGCCAGCGTCGCCCGCTTCGACACCCGCGCCGGCGCCTGGCAGCCCGCCACCCCGCTGCCCGAGCCCCGCTCGTCGTTCCACGCCGCCGTGGTCGATCACCACGTCTACGTAGCCGGGGGATGGCTGATGCCGGCGGACGGCGGCGACAAGACCTGGCTGAAGACCGCCTGGCGGGCCGACCTGCGCCGCTGGCCGCTGACCTGGGAAGCCCTGCCGGACCTGCCCGCGCCGCGCCGGGCCCACGCCGCCGCGGCCGCCGGCGGCAGGCTGATCCTGCTGGGCGGCATGCATCCGCCCGGCGCGACATCGAGTGCCGTGACGATCTTCGACCCGCGGACCGGGGCCTGGCGCGACGGCGCCGAATACCCCGGCACCGGCGACATGAAGGGCTTCGGCCTGGCCGCCTGCGTGCGGAACGGCGAACTGCTGGCGAGCGGGTTCGACGGCGGCCTGCACCGCTACGACGTGTCGAGCGACCGCTGGACGACCACGAAGCTGAAGCCGAGCGAACCGCGTTTCTTCCACTGCCTGGTCGCGTGCGGCCAGGATGTGCTGAGCCTGGGCGGCGCGACCCGCGGCGGACATGTCGCCACGGTCGAACGGCTGAAGCCCGCGCCGGTCGAAGAGGCCGCCCGCGGCAGCGACGGATGAATCGAACCCGCCCGCATCGGCGGGTCCCGCGAGCGCCGACCACGTTCGCGTTGCGAAGAACACCGAGCCCGAACCAGAGGCGAAACGAAATGATCAAGCTCATGTTGTGCTGGGCCCTGCTGACCACCACCGCGTCCGGCGACTGGTCCGGCTTCCGCGGCGACGGGTCCGGCACGTTCGAAGGCAGCCTGCCCACCCGCTGGTCCGACGATGACGGCATCGCCTGGCGCACGACGCTGGACGGTTTCGGTCAGTCGGCCCCGATCGTCTGGAAGGACCAGGCCTACGTGACCTGCGTCGAAGGCGCGCAGCAGGAACAGCGCCTGGTCCATGCGGTCGACCTCGGCACGGGCAAGGTCAGGTGGACCCACCGGATCGAGGCCGGGACCACCGAGAAGAACGACTTCTCGATGGCCCGCGCGGCCTCGACACCGGTCGCCGACGCGGACGGCGTCTACGTCTTCTTCTCGAGCGGCGAACTGCTCGCGCTGACGCACGACGGCCAGCCCCGCTGGCAGCGTTCGCTGGTCGAGGACTACGGCCGGATCGAGAACCGCAACGGGCACGGCGCTTCGCTGATCCAGAACGGCGAGACCGTCTTCGTCCTGATGGACGACTCGGGCCCGTCATACCTGCTGGCGATCGAGAAGAAGACCGGGGAGACCCGCTGGAAGACCGAGCGCACCTCGCGCCGCTCGTGGACCAGCCCGATCTACCTCGACCGCGGCGCGGACAGCGAAATCGTCGTCAGTTCCAGCGGCACCGTCGACGGCTACGACCCCGCCAGCGGAACGCTGCTCTGGCAGTTGGACGACGTCAGCGGCAACTCGATCATCTCGGCCACCCCGGTCGGTCGGCACGTGCTGGTCGGGGCCGGGCAGGTGCGGGGCGGCAGTCCCGGTTCGGCGGCGGCCTCGAACCGCCTGATCGACCCGCGTGGCAAGGATGACGTCGCGGTCCTCTGGAAGGCCGAGAAGGCCCTCGCCCACTACGCCAGTCCGATGGCCCATCGCGGGCACGCCTACTTCGTCAATCGCGTCGGGGTGCTGTACTGCCTCGACCTGAAGACCGGCGAGCAGAAGTACGCCGAGCGGATCGCCGGCGAATGCTGGGCCTCGCCGATCGCCGCCGGCGATTTCATCTACTTCTTCGGCAAGGACGGCGCGACCTCGGTCATCAAGGCCGGCCCAAGCTTCGAGGTCGTCGCGACCAACGAACTCGGCGGCGAAACGACCGAGCCTGAACCCGAACCGGAACCCGGCGAGCGCCGCCGCCCGAACCTCGACACGACCGTCCACGGCGTCGCGGCCGCCACGAACCGGATCCTGATTCGAACCGGCAAGGAACTGATCTGCGTGGGCGGCTGACCGCGGCGCTGCGGTCGGATGCCGTCGTCAGAAGTGAGGACCCGCTCGATGCGTCCTGTCCGCCTTGTGCCACTCGCGCTGGCTGCCCTGCTGGTCGCCGGACTGAGCGGCTGCGCCGCCGGAGATCGCCAGGCCGTTGACCCGCAACTGTCGGTCGACACGCTGCATCCCGCCCCCGAGGACTATGCCCGCAGGCGGATCGGCACCGCGCCGTACACGCTGCCGCCGCACGCGAAGTTCCTGAAGGGCGTCCGCATCTGCCTGAACCCCGGACACGGCGGCGATGCCGCCCAGCGCGGCTTCAAGCGCGGTCCGACCGGCGTTCGCGAGGCCGAAGTCAACCTGCGGGTCGCCCTCTACCTGGCCGACCTGCTGCGAGCCGCCGGGGCCGAGGTCCTGCTGACCCGCACCAGCGACGTCGAACTGCGCTACGCCGAGCGGGCCCGGATCGGCAACGAGTGGCCGGCCGACCTGTTCATCGCCCTGCACCACAACGCGATCAGCAGCAAGCCGGAGGTCAACTACACGACGGTCTGGTATCACGAGACGGTTGACCATCGTCCGTCGAATCTCGACCTGGCCCGCTACCTCTCCGACGGGCTGATTGACGCGCTCGGACTGGAACTGAAGACCGCGGTCCCGCTGAAGAGTGACCAGTTGATGTACGCCGACGGGTTCGCCGTGCTGCGCCACGCCGAGGTGACGGCCGCCCTGACCGAGTCCTCGTTCTACACGAATCCGGAAGAGGAACAGCGCCTGCGGCGCCCGGAGTACAACCTGCGCGAGGCCTACGGTCTGTTCGTCGGCCTGTGCCGGTACGCCCTGGCGGGCCTGCCGCGGGCGGCCCTGGTCGATCCGCCCGACGGGCGCCTCGCGCCGGACCAGCGCGCGATCGTGCTGGAACTCGACGACGGGCTGCGTGGGCGCGGCGCGTGGGGGCACGAACGCTGCATGATCCTGCGCGACACGCTGGCCGTGCGGGTCAATGGCGAGCCGGCGGAGTTCGTGTTCGACGATGACGGCACGCGTTACGAACTGCGCGTCGAACTGCCGCCGCTCGCGACCGGCACGCACGAGGTCGAGGTGCAGTTTCAGAACATGTACAAGAACTCGGTGCTGAATCCGCACCTCCGCATCCAGCGACCGTAGGCCCAATAGAGGATGCGACCATGAGCGCTCCGCACGTACGGCCGGCGCGGCCGGAGGATCTGGGCGCGCTGACAGCCCTGCTGTCCGACGCCCTTCCGGGTGAGCACTTCTCGCAGGAACTGCTCCGGGAGAAGCTGTTTCCCGATGCCTGGCCGCCGGGCAAGGACGGGACCGTCCTGCTGGCCGAGCAGGACGGGCAGGTCATCGGGATGCAGCAGGGTGTCCACGCCCGGGACAAGGGCTGGCTCGGACTGATGGCCGTCGCGGCTTCCGCCCGGCGTCGCGGGATCGCCCGGGGACTGGCACAGCAGGTCATCGACGCCTGGCCGGAGACGGTTTCCGAGATCGAGGTGCTGGCGATTCCGGGCAACTACTTCTACCCCGGCCTGGATCCGCGGCTGACGGGGGCGCTGTGTTTCGTCGAAGCGCTCGGGTTCGAGCGTTTCCGCGACTGCGTCAACCTGGTCGCGGGACTCGAGCATCCCTTTCCGACCGATGCCGAGGAGACCCGCCTGGCCGCCGCGGGGGTGCGGGTCCGGCGGGCGACGCCGGACGACGACGACCTGCTGGTGCGGTTCTTCGACGCGCAGTTCGGGGCCGACTGGCTCTACGAGGCCCGCCTGGCATTCGCGAACCCGCAGCCCTGCCTGCACCTGGCGCTGCGGGACGGAGAACTGCTCGGATTCTCGGCCCATTCGACGCAGAACCGGGCCTGGGGCTTCTTCGGACCGATGGGCACGGCGCCGGCGGCGCGCGGACTCGGAATCGGGCGGGTGCTGCTGTGGCACTGCCTGAACGACCTGCGGGCCGAGGGTCACCGATCGGCCGTAATCCCCTGGGTGGGCCCGATTTCCTTCTACCACTTAGCGGTGGGTGCCGTCGTGGAAAGGGTGTTCTGGCGGTATCGTCGAGATCGTGTCCGAAAAAAAGCGGATCATTGATGAAAACGTTTCCGATCTTTGTTATATAACGAAGTAGAGGCACGCGGAACGTGCCCGGCGACGTACCGAGGTGTGGTCATGAGGAAGCGAAACGGTTTCACGCTGATTGAACTGCTGGTGGTGGTTGCGATCATCGCCCTGCTGATCTCGATCCTGCTGCCTGGTCTGCGCAGTGCGCGGGAGCAGGCCAAGAGCGTGAAGTGCCTGGCGAACCTGCGGTCCCTTGCCCAGGGCGCAATCCTGTACGCGACCGGGAACGACGATCGTCTGCCCGGCGCGCTGCACCCGGCCGTGTACCGCAACCAGGGCATCGACGCGTACCTGAACGACACGTTGCGGAACTACAGCCAGTCGCAGGCCGAGTACCTGCAGCAGCGGCAGTTGACGCACATGCTGCGAGCGACGCTGAACGACAGTTCCAGCTTTGAGAACAGCATCACCGACCAGATCGCAACCTGCCCGACGATGGCCGGCATCGTTTCGGACCAGCACTTCGACGACTTCGTGCGGGCTTTCCCGACCAAGCGGGCGGCGCATCCGACGCACTACTCGCTGAACAACGTCGGCGCCTTCGGTGAACAGGGTGGCGCGCTGGGCGGCCTGCGGGTCACCAAGCTCGATTACTACTTCGGGTACAGTCCGTCCGATCCGAGCGACACCTCGCAGCAAGGCGAAGCACGCTCCAACCCGCCCGAACGACTGGCCGGCATTCCGCGCCCGGCCGAAGAGTGGATGATTGCCGACTCCTGGTATCGCCCGCGCTCGGGCAACCCGCCGGAGTTGCAGCAGGAAGGCCCGTACCAGTGGGGCTGGACCGGCGAATCGCTGCCGAACTTCGCTCCGCACGGAACCTTCCGGGCGTACTCGTTCTTCGAGAACAGCGGCACGCGAAACACCGACTCTGCCGCGCTGCGAACCGCGCAGGCGGACGGTGCCACCAATACAGTCTTCTTCGACGGGCACGCCGCCGCGGTGAAGTCGAAGGTCTTCGTCGTGAACGGGTTCGAGTTGCTGTATGGCTTCCCGGGAACGGTGAACCCCGCGAAGATCAGCCCTCCGGCCAACAACAACATCTGGATGGGCTACTGGAAGTAAGCCGGCCACGTGATCACGGCCCTGGGGCTGATGAGCGGAACGTCTCTGGACGGCATCGATGCCGCCCTGCTGACGACCGATGGCGAATCCTCGCTGTCCTTCGGCCCGACCGCGACCTACGACTACGCCCGACACGATCGTGATCTGTTGCGCGCCGCGCTCGATGCGGCCTGCAACTGGGATCACGCCACCCCGCCGCCCGAACTGCTGACCCGGGCGGCCGAGGTTGTCACCCGCACGCACATCGCGGCCGTCCGCGACTTCAGCGCCACCCGCCAGACACCGGAACTGATCGGCCTGCACGGGCAGACGCTCGTGCATCGCCCGGCCGCCGGTTTCTCGCTGCAGGTCGGCGACGGGCAGCGCCTCGCGGATGCCTCCGGGGTGCCGGTGATCAGCGACTTCCGGCAGGCGGACCTGCGAGCCGGCGGCCAGGGCGCTCCGCTCGCCCCGCTGTTCCACGAGGTGCTCGTTCGCCGGGCAGGCCTGCGTGAGGCCGCGGTGGTCAACATCGGCGGGGTCGCGAATGTGACCTTTGTCGGCAGCGGCCCGCCGATCGCGTTCGACACCGGTCCCGGCAACGCCCTGCTCGATGACTGGGCCGCACGCCACACCGGACGCCCGATCGATCTCGACGGGGCGCTCGCGCGATCCGGCCAGGTGCAGCCCGACGTGCTCGCGCGGATGCTGGGCGATCCGTACTACGCCGCCGCTCCGCCCAAGTCGCTCGATCGACTCGACTTTTCCGCCGCCCCGCTGGACGGTCTGTCGGCCGAGGACGGCGCGGCCACGCTGACCGCGCTGACGGCCGAGAGCATTGCCGGGTCGGCCCGGCTGATCGACCGCGAGGTTCCCGCGTGGATCCTGACCGGGGGCGGGCGTCGCAACCCGGCCCTGCTGGCAGCGCTGCGGGCCAGGCTTGGACACGACGCGGTCCGCGTGGCCGAGCAGGTCGGCTGGGACGGTGATGCGCTGGAGGCGCAGTTGTTCGGCTGGCTGGCGGTCCGCAGCGTGCGTGGCCTGCCGCTCAGTCTGCCGAGCACGACGGGCGTGGCCGTCGCGACCTGTGGCGGCGTGCGGCATACGCCGGGCGGCTGATCCGCGTATACTCCGGGCGTGAGTGAAGTCCTTCAGAGCGTTGCCCAGTACGTGCAGTTCGGGAAGACGGAGCAGGCCGCGGTCCGGCGGCTGGCCCCGATCCTGAAGCCACACCTGCCGGACGTCGTCGCGCAGTTCTACGCGCGAATCGACGCCCACCCCGAGACGCGCGCGATCTTCATCAACGACGCGCAGGCGGCCCGGCTGCGGGCGCACTTCGCGAAGTGGCTCGAAACGCTGCTGGAAGGCCCCTACGACGCGGCCTACGCCCTGCAGCGGGCCCGGATCGGCGACGCCCACGTGCGGGTCGGCCTGCCGCAGCATTACATGTTCGCGGCCCTGCAGGTCGTCTGGGAAGCGCTCAGTCGGCACGTGCTGGCCAGTTCGCTGCCCGACCGCGACCAGGCACTGATCAGCCTGCAGCGACTCTTCACGATCGAAGTCAGCCTGATGCTGGAGGCCTACAAGAACCGCTACACCGAGCGGATCACCGAGCTGGAGCGGGCCACCCTGCGGGAGCAGTTGTCGCGGGTCGAGCACCTGGCCGAGATCGGTCAACTGGCCGCCTCGCTGGCGCACGAGATCAAGAACCCGCTGGCCGGCATCAGCGGCGCGATCCAGGTGATCCAGGCGGGACTGCCGGCCGACGACGAGCGGCGTGAGATTCTCGAGGAGGTCCTGCGGCAGGTCCGCCGGGTGGACGGCACGGTCCGGGATCTGCTGGCGTACGCCCGCCCGCGTGAGCTGGACATTCGTCGCTGTGATCTGCGCGAGGTGATTTCGCATTGCCTGTCGCTGCTGCGGCGCGAGCCGACCTGTGCCCGGGTGCAGTTGAACACCGACGAGCTTGACTACCCGGACGAGTTGCGGGCCGACCAGAATCAGCTCGAGCAACTGCTGGTGAACCTGCTGTTGAACGCGGCCCAGGCGACGCGCGACGGCGGAACCGTTTCGCTGCGGAGCGCGTTGTCGGAGACGCACTGCACCCTGGAGGTGCAGGACGAGGGTCCGGGCTTCACGGAGGACACGCTGGCCCGGGCGTGCGAACCGTTCTTCACGACGAAGGCCCGCGGGACCGGCCTCGGTCTGGCGATCGTGCGGCGGATTGTCGAGACGCACAACGGTACCCTGGAACTGACCAACGCGCCGGCCGGCGGAGGCCTGGTGCGGGTGCAGCTACCTCTGACAAGCAGACAGAGTTGAACGGCATGTCGACCCGAACGCTGATTGTCGATGACGAGCCTCTGATCCGGTGGTCACTGCGGGAGACCCTGCAGGCCGACGGTTTCCTGGTCAGCGAGGCAGGAGACGGTGCCGAGGCGCGGGCGGCGCTGGCCGGCGAGAGCTTCGACCTGGTGTTCCTCGACCATCACCTGCCGGACACGACGGGGCTGGAACTGCTGACGGAACTGCACGCGGCCGGCGATCAGCCCGTGGTGATCATGATGACCGCGTACGGCACGATCGAGAACGCGGTGCGGGCGATGAAGCTGGGCGCGTATGACTTTCTGACCAAGCCGTTCGAGATGGACCAGATGAAGCTGATCGTCGAGCGGGCCCTGGAGACGACCCGGCTGCGGCGCGAGGTGCGGGCGTTGCGCGAGCAGTTGCAGCAGCGCGGCGAAACCGGGCAGTTGATCGGTACCGATGCGTCGCTCGAACCGGTGCTGGACGCGATCCGGCGGGTGGCGCGGACCGACCAGGTCACGGTGCTGCTGCGCGGCGAGACCGGCACCGGCAAGGACCTGCTGGCCCGCACGATCCACGAGATGTCGCCGCGGGCGGACAAGCCGTTCGTCAACATCACCTGCACGGCGATCTCCGAGTCGCTGCTCGAGAGCGAGTTGTTCGGACACGAACGGGGCGCCTTCACGGACGCCAAGGACCGCAAGGACGGACTGCTCGAACTGGCGGACGGCGGCACGGCGTTCCTGGACGAAGTCGGCGACATGCCGCCAAGCCTGCAGGCCAAGCTGCTGCGCTTCCTGGAGGAGCGCCGGTTTCGGCGGGTCGGCGGCACGCGCGAACTCGAGGTCGACGTGCGGATCCTGGCCGCGACGAATCGCAATCTCGAAGAAGCAATCAGCGCCGGCACGTTCCGTGCGGACCTGTTTTATCGGCTGGCCGTGATCACGATCGACGTGCCGCCGCTGCGGATGCGGCGGGCGGACATCCGGCTGCTGGCCCAGCACTTCCTGGAACACTTCGCCCGCGAGTTCGCCAAGCCGCTGCCGCGACTGGGGCCGGATGCCGTCGCCTCGCTGGAGGCCTACGCCTGGCCGGGCAACGTCCGGGAACTGCGGAACGTCATCGAGCGGGCCCTGCTGCTGAGCGATGCGACCGAACTGACGGCCGCGGACATCCGGACGAGTCCGGGCGGCAACGGGGGCAGCCGGGCGATACCGGCCACGCTCGGGACGCTGCCGCCGGACGGGTTCGACCTGGCCCAGCTCGACGACCTCGAGGTGGGGCTGCTGCGGCAGGCCCTCGAGCGGACGGGGGGCAACCAGGTGCAGGCGGCCGCCCTGCTGGGGATCACCCGGGACCGCCTGCGATATCGGCTCAAGAAGCACGGTCTGTCTGGGTGAGACCGCGCAGACCTGCGCGACCTGCCCCAGAGCGTTTCGGCCGGTCCCCCCGCTTCGGTCCCCTGCGAAGTCCTCGGGTGGCTGGCACGCGGCTTGCCCCCTCCCTGCTGTCGGAGTGCCGGACGTGTATCCGGGGTCCGGCGGAAGGAGCTGGTCATGGCAACCGCGGCCCCGCGCAGAAAACGCCGAAAATCCGAGCGCGTTTCGACGGCCGGGCCCGAGCCGCAGGCGGTGGAACGGGTGCCGGTTCGCGAGGCGGGTCTGCTCCCGGAGTCGCCGGAGGGGTTCCAGCCGGAGCCGCGGCCGACCCGCCAGCAGGTCCGCGAGCGGGCCTATCTGTACTACCTGGCCCGGGCCGGTGCCCCGGGGGATGCGTTCAGTGACTGGGTGCGTGCCGAGCGGGACCTGCGGGCCGAGATGCGTCGCGGGGGGGAGGCAGACGGGTGACGTTGCGAACGATCGCAACCCGATGGCCGATCACGATCGGCGTGCACGAGACGCTGGCGGCGGCGCTGGATCGACTACGTTATGACGGTTTCCGTCACCTGCCGGTGGTGACGCGAGAAGGCAAGGTGGCTGGGATGCTATCCGACCGCGACGCGATGCTGGCAGTGGGCTGGCACCGCGGACGCAACCAGCCACGGATCGTGCGCGAAGCAGCACGGCAACGGCGGGTCGGCGAATTCATGTCGACTCCGGCGGTCGGCCTGCCCGGCCACGCCGATCTGGCCGAAGCGTGCCGCGTGATGCTGACGCACCGCATCAGCAGTGTCGTTCTGGAAGATGACGGGCACCTGCAGGGCCTGGTCACGACCGCCGACCTGTTCGAGGCGTATGCCCGGCTTGGAGCGCCGGGCAGTCACGAGGCGACGATCGCCGACGTGATGCAGCCGGAGGTGTTTTCAGCGCCGCCCACGACGAGCCTGGCGGATCTGATCCGGTTGATGGAAGCCGAGCGAATCCGACACATCCCGATCATGCAGAACAAGACGCTGGTCGGGATGTTGTCGGATCGCGATATTCTGTGGGTCTTCGGGCGCATGCTGCTGGCCTCGCCCGAAGAGCAGGAAGCGATGACCTCGCTGCAGGCTGACGACGTCATGAGCAAGCACCTGGGAACGGTCGCCGCAACGGCACCGATCCTGCTTGCCGCGGTTCGAATGGTGGCCCACCAGATCAGTGCCCTGCCGGTGATCGAAGCGGGCGAGATGGTCGGAATCGTCACGGCGACGGATCTGCTGACCGTCATGCACGCCGCGTTCTCCGGTGGCACGATCGCCCACCTCTCCACCGAAGACGGGACCACCTCGGACGCCGTCGAAGCCTGACCGCAAGGCTCTGACCGACTGCTCCCGTCGGTCAAAAGCGCTTGCCGGGGCAACGCTCGGCGGGCAAGATGCGGACATCGTGATGGCACGCGCCATCCCCATGTCTGGCTTGCCCGCCGACGGGCCCTGCTCGGGAGTCCCACCCATGATCCCCCTCGTCGAACTGTGGATGCCGATTGTCGTCGCGGCCGTGCTGGTCTTCATCGCCAGTTCGATCGCCCACATGGTCCTGCCGCTGCACAAGTCGGACTACGACCGCCTGCCGAACGAGGACGACGTGCTCGCCACGCTGCGGGCCAGCGACCTGACACCGGGCACCTATCACTTCCCGTACTGCACCTCGATGCAGGACCTCGGCAGCGAGGAAATGCTCGCCAAGTTCAACCAGGGCCCGGTCGGCTTCCTGATCGTCCGACCCAAGGGACCACCCACCATGGGCTCCGCCCTGCTCGCCTGGTTCCTGTACTGCATCCTGATCGGAATCTTCGCCGGATACGTCGCCGCCGTCGCCCTGCCGCGCGGCGCCGAGTACCTGCAGGTCTTCCGCTTCACGGGCACCGTCGCGATCCTCGCCTACGCGACCGCTTCGATTCCCGAGTCGATCTGGAAGGGACAGCGCTGGAGCACCACCTGCAAGTTCATCGGCGAAGGCGTCGTCTACGGCCTGCTGACAGCCGGAACCTTCGCCTGGCTCTGGCCGGCCGCCTGATGGCGATGCAGGCGAACAGGGAACAGAAAACCCTGCGGACCCGCCTGCTGTGAGAGGAGACCCGCGAATGCACCTTGTGCGTGGATGGACCATCCTTCTGGTGGTGGCCGGCGGTGCCTGCCGGGCCGCGGACTCGCCCGACCAGGACGCCCGACCTCCGGCGGCGGTCGTCACGCGCCACGCGCCCGCGGGAGAGCTTTCGCCGGAAGCCGTGACCGAAGACTGGGCGGCGTTCCTGGGGCCGCGTGGTGACATGACCTCGCGAGAGTCGCCGCTGAAGCTGGACTTCGGACCGCAGGGTCCGCCGCTGGTCTGGGAGATCGCGACGGGCAGCGGCTACGCGGCCCCGGCGGTCTCCGGTGGAAAGCTCGTCTTCTTCCACCGCGTGGGCGACCAGGAACGGGTCGAGTGCGTAGCGGCCGAGACCGGCGAAAGCCGGTGGACCTACGGCTATCCGAGCCACTACGAAGACCGGTACCGGTTCGGCAACGGGCCGCGGAGCAGTCCGGTCATCGCGGACGGCCTGGTCTACACGCATGGCGTCGAGGGGCCGCTGCACTGCTTCGATCTCGAAAGCGGGCGGGTGGTCTGGAAGCTGAACACGTCGACGACCTATGACGTGCCGCAGGACTTCTTTGGCGTCGGATCCACGCCGCTGGTTGTCGGCGACCTGCTGATCGTCACGATCGGCGCCCCGAACGGGCCGTGCGTGGTGGCGCTGAATCGCCGGACCGGGAAGGAGACCTGGCGGGCGGGTGACACCTGGCGGGCGGGGTATGCCTCGCCGGTGCTGGCCACGCTGCACGGCAAGCCGCGGGTGCTGGTGTTCGCGGGCAGCGATGACGATCCGCCGACCGGCGGTCTGCTGGGGATTGACCCGGCCGACGGGCGGGTTGCGTTCCGGTTTCCGTTTCGAAGCAGGACGTACGCGTCGGTGAACGCCTCGAACCCGGTCGTGCACGACAACCGGGTGTTCCTGTCGAGCAGCTATCGCACCGGCGGGGTGCAGGTCGAGATCGGCCCGGACGACAGCGTGCGCGAGGTCTGGCGGACGCGGGACTTCGGGGCGCACTTCATGACGCCGATCCTGCGGGACGGGCACCTGTACGGCATCTCGGGCGCGGGCCGGAACGACACGGCCATGGTCTGTCTCGACTGGTCGCGCGGCACGTCGCGCTGGCGGGAAGCACCGAAGTGGCCGGTGCGGAAGCGGCAGGACGGCGCCGACCGCAAGGTCGATCTGTCGATCATGCTCGGGAGTCTGCTGGGGCTGCCGGAGGGTTTCCTGGCGCTGGGCGAGGCCGGTCACCTGGCGTGGTTGACGCCGACACCGGAAGGCTACTTGGAGCGCACGCGGGCGAGCCTGTTCGTGGCCGACGAGACCTGGACGCCGCCGGTGCTGTGGCACGGCCTGCTGTTTGTCTGTCAGAACAAGGACGACACGACCGCCGGAACCGGCCCGCGGCTGTTGTGCTACTCGCTGCGGGGCGAGATCCCCAGCAAGCAGGCGGGCGAGTAAGCAGGTCACCAAGTAAGCGGATCAGCACGGCATCGGCGTCGGCGTCGACCGGCACAGGGTCGCGTGCGTCCAATCCCCCTGTTCCCTGTTCCCTGTTCCCTGTTCCCTGTTCCCTTACCGCCTACTTGATCTTCGTCCGCAGCAGATAGCTTCCGGGCAGCAGTTCGTCGTCTTCGCCGTGGAAGATCGTGGCGGTCAGTTCGTCGTTGCTGATGTGGTTGGTCCACAGGTTGATCGGGCGGATGACGGCCAGCTTGTCGTCGACCGCCACCAGCAACTGGACCTGCAGCTTCGAGCGATCGATCTTGTACCACGAGCCGGTGTTCTGGCTGCGCCACATGACCTCGCGCTTCCAGTTCTCGGCCGGGATGCGCGCGGCGAGCACTTCGGCCTTGGGCTCACGCTGCTTCCACTTGTCCGTCGCCCGCTTGACCAGGGCCTCGCGATCCGCGCCCCGATAGCGGTCGGCCGGCATGTCGTTGCCGGCGATGATCTGTTCGCGGAGCGATTCCTGCTGCTGCTTGAGCTGGGCCTGCAGCCGGTCGAGCTCGGCCTGCTGCTGCGCGCCCGCCCCGGCGTCAATCGCCGTCAGCAGCGCGATTTTCTCCTTGGCCCAGTCGATTCGCTGCGGGATGCCGCCGGTGAAGAACAGCGGCTTCTTCTCGGCGACGGCTTCCTCGGCGTACTGGCGGGCCTCGGCGAGGTGGCCGGCGATCTCGTTCGGAAGCTGCGTCTTCTGCTGGGCGACCGCGGCCTGGAAGCTCTCCAGCTTGCTGCCGAAGTAGGTGTGCTGCTTCATCAGCTTCTCGCCCATGTCGGTCTTCTGCCGCACCAGCACGGCGTAGGCGGCCAGGATCCGGTCGGCTTCCTTGCGGGCCGGCGCCATCTGCTCGAGCAGTCCGGCCGCCCGCGTGCGGTCGTTCAGGAACACATTCGTATCGCTGAACATGCCCGACAGTTCCCGCAGGCGGTCATAGTCGGCAGTCAGTTCCGGATAGCTGGCCGGGTCGATCAGGCGGGCGAGCTGTTCCCAGCGCGGGGCGAGGATCTTGTCGGCCGCGTCGATCTCGGCGAGGTCACTCTTGAACTGGGCGGCGAGTTCGGGGACGCCGCGGCCGTCGGCGGGCAGCGGGTCGAAGTGCGTGTGGAACTCGCCGATCCGCTTGCGCGCCAGGGCGACGGTGTTGACGGCCTGGGCCATCAGCCGGTGATCGAGCCCGGTGACGTCTTCGATCTCGGCGACCTTCCCGCTGAACTCCTTCAGCGCGGCGGCCTGTCCGCTGATCTCGCGAAGCTTGAAGCGGGCGTTGCGGAACTGCTCTTCCTGGCGGTAGTCGAGCTTCTTTCCGCCGGGCGTCTCGGCCGGGGGCGGCGTCGGGGCCGGGTCCTTGCCGCTGTCGCCGCCGCCCATGTCCTCCCGGGCAGGCTCGGGCGTCGGGGCCGGCTTGCCGGTCAGGCGGCCCTCGAGTTCGGCCATGGCCTGCTCGACGGTCGCGACCTGCTGGCGGAAGGCCATGACGGTTTCGTCGTCGGCCGGGAGTTGTTCGAGGCGGGCGTGAACCGGCGGCATGCTCTGCTGGGCCGACTGAAGGCGGACGAGGGCGAGCCTGGCCTTGGAGCCCTTCGGGGTGCCGGTGCCGGCGGACTGCTGGGCGAGTTCGAGGTTGGTGACGGCCCGCTTGAGCAGGCCCTGGGCGTCGGTCAGGGTCTTCTGCTGGGCGGCGGTCAGGTCGGCGAGCGCGGTCTGGCCGGCGGCGTAACCGGTCAGCAGCAGCACGGCCGTCACGAGGCGTCGAGAAACGAGTCGCATGGTTCACCCTCCGGATGGAATCCTTTGGGCTGAAGTGTACCGCGAGGCGGGCGGAATGTATGCGGTCCGGTGCCGGGACTGCGTCGCGGGTCCATTCGTCAGGTATCCCCGTGAGCCGGCCTGGCGACTCGCGAGGTGGCTGCCTGGACGCAACCGGCGCGGGGGATCAGAAGAGCGGATCGCGGCGCTTGATTTCCTTGTTGATCAGCATCTCGATCGCGGTCAGTTCCTTGCCCTGCTCGCGCGTGACGAAGGTCAGGGCGTAGCCGGTGCGCCCCATGCGGGCGGTGCGTCCGACGCGGTGCACGTAGACGGACGGATCTTCGCTGATGTCGTAGTTGACGACGTGGGTGACGTCGAGGACATCGAGCCCGCGTGAGGCCAGGTCGGTCGCGACGAGGACGTGCAGTTTGCCGGCCTTCAGATCGGCGAGGACTTTGCCGCGTCGGTTCTGGGCCAGGTCGCCGTGGATCTCGGCGCACTCGATGCCGCGGGTCTTGAGCTTGCGGGCGACGTTCTGCGCGCTGCGCTTGGTGCGGGTGAAAACGATGCTCAGGGGCGGGTTGTCGGCCTGCAGGAACGCGACCAGGGCCCGGAACTTCTCGGGCTGATCGACGGTCATGTATTCCTGGACGACCTGGTCGACGGTCAGCTTGTCTTCGGAGACGTTCAGGTCGACCTCGTCGGTCATGAAAACCTGGGTCAGGCGGCGGATTTCCGGGCTCATGGTGGCCGAGACGAAGATCATCTGGGCGTCCTTGTGAACCTTGCGAAGGATCGCCTTGATGTCGTCGCGGAAACCGATGTCGAGCATCCGGTCGACTTCGTCGAGGACCGCCAGGCGGGTCTTGTCGAGTTTCAGGGCGCCGCGACGGATCAGGTCGAGTACGCGTCCGGGCGTGCCGACCACGACCTCGACGCCTTCCTCGAGGCGATTCAGGTCACTGCGTACGCGTGTGCCGCCGTAGACCATCAGGCAGCGCGGGCCGCCGCGGGGCGTGAAGAGCTTGATCTGCTCGCCGACCTGGCCGCACAGTTCGCGGGTCGGGACGAGGATGATCGCCTGCATGCCGGCTCCGCGTTCGATCTTTTCGAGCATCGGCAGGCTGAAGGCGGCCGTCTTGCCGGTCCCGGTGCGGGCCTGCCCGAGGCAGTCGTGTCCGGCGAGCGCGGGCGGAATCAGGGCGGCCTGGATGTCGGTCGGTTCGGTGAACCCGAGCCTGGCGACACGTTTGACGATGCCGGGTGACAGGCCGAGCTGGGCGAACGGGTGGTTCTCGAGGTCGGCGTCGCTGACTTCGATCTCGGCCTTCCGCCGGGGCGTTTCAGCCGGGGCCTCCTGGTCACCGTTCTCGACGGCGACATTCTCCGTCGCGGCGTTCTCGCGGCCACGGCGTGACCGCGAGCGTCGGCGGCGACGGCGCGGCGTCGCGGTGGAGTCGGAGGAAGTTTCGGTGGGGACGTCGTTGTCGTCAGCGGCGAACACGCAGCACTCCGGATTCTCCGCAACAGGGACCGGATCGACGGCCTGCGCAGGCCGGATCGGCGCGGAGTAGTGCGGATCGTAGCGGATTCCGGGGGAAAATGGCAGCGGTCGCGGGAAACCCCGGCGGAGACGGGATTTGTTATCAGTCGTGCAACTTCCAAGTTGATCGGCCGCGATCTGTCGCGTTAGGATGACACGTTCTCCGGGAGCAACCCGAACAACCCACCTTCTCACCATTGGAGGGAGCACATGAGAGGCTTTGTAACCACGTGGATAGCGGGCCTGTGCGCGGTAGGTGCCGTCGCGCAGGTCACCCCGAACGACGGTCCCGATCACAACCGCGCGGAGAACATCCGCAGTTCGGCCGGGCTGGTCGAGCTGCAGGCGGCTTATCCGGAAGTCCGGGTGCTGCGTGATCACGGTCGGATCGTGGCCCTGTACGGCACGCCGATGACCGCCGGCGCGACCGCCGAGGCGGCGGTGCTGGACTTCGTCAGCGAGCATGCCGACGCGTTCGGGCTGCCGAACCTGGAGCTGGTCCCGCGGTTCGCCCATGAGCCCGGCTACGGTGCCGGAACGGTGGTCGCGTTCGGGCAGACGATCGAGGGCCTGCCGGTCGAGTACGCCCGGGCCCGCGTGATGGTCAACAACGACATCGGCCGGGTCGTGTTCGCCTCGGGCCTGCTGGCCGAGACGCCGGTCGATGGCCTGCCGACGGTCACGGTCGAGGCGGCCGACGCGCTGGCGGCCCTGCAGGCGGACGCCCGCTACGCGGACTACCCGCAGTGGAGCGCCCCCGAACTGGTCATCTGGGCGGGCGCCGACCTGGACCAGGACGCGCGGCCGGCGTGGAAGATCGGCGCGGACGGCCCGCGGGCGGACTTCGGCCGGTTCACGTTCTTTGTGGACGCGGTCGACGGTTCGGTGCTTGAGACGCGTAACGAGATCATCCACGTGGATGTCGACGCCAACGTGCAGGGCAACCTCACGCCGGGCCTGCTGCCGGACATCTCGGGGAACGCGCCGGTGCTCTCGCCGGTGAACGGGGTGCGGGTCGACGTCGGCGGAAACTCGGCCTTCACCGATCTGAACGGTGACGCGACGGTCGCCAACGGCGGCAGCGGTTCGGTGACGGCTTCGACCAGCGTGGTCAACGGGCAGCACGTGACGGTCTTCAACACGGCCGGCACCGAGCAGAGCGACAGCGTCTCGGTCACCCCGCCGGGTCCGGCCAACCTGACGCTGGCGCCGGGCGCGGGCGAGTGGCCGGTGGCGCAGGTCAACGCCCTGGTGCACACGAACCTGGTGGCCGACTACCTGCTGGACCGCGGTTACAACGGGATGAGTTCGGCGTTCCCGGTGCTGCCGGCGAACGTGAACTGGGACTCGGCCGGCGGCATTTCGAGCTGCAACGCGTTCTGGGACGGCGGGTCGATCAACTTCTTCCGCGAGAAGGGTGGCTGCGTGAACAGTGCGTTCACGACGGTGGTCGCGCACGAGTTCGGCCACGGCGTGGTGCAGTCGCTGGGCCTTGGCCAGGGTGCGTTCGGCGAAGGCTTCGGCGATTCGATGTCGATCCTGCTGTACGACACCGGCGTGGTCGGCGAGAACTTCTTCCTGACGGGCGGGGACATTCGCGACATTGACGCGGCCAACCAGCAGTACCCCTGTGCGAGCGCGATTCACACGTGCGGCCAGGTGCTGGGCGGCGTGTTCCGCGACATCCGCCTGAACTTCGGGGCGACCTACGGCAGCGCGGCGGGCCTCGAGAACGCCCGGCAACTGCACGTGGACTGGATGCAGATCACGAACGGCGGGATCGGTTCGGACTCGGCCCACCCGACGACCGCGATCGAAGTGCTGACGGCCAACGACGACGATGGCAACATCGGCAACGGAACGCCGGACTACAACGACATCTGCGCCGCGTTCGCCAAGCACGGGATCGACTGTCCCGAGATCCAACTGGTCGACATCAGCTTCCCGAACGGTCTGCCGACGCTGGCCAGCATCAGCGGCCCGACGACGTTTGACGTCGAGATCAGCAGCCTGACGGGCAGCCCCGCCCCGGGCACCGAGACGATCCGCTACCGGGTCAACGGCACCGGCGGCTACGCGACGGCGAGCCTGACGCCGCTGGGCGGCAGCCTGTACGAAGCGGCGATTCCGGCCGTGGCCTGCACCGACGCGGTCGACTTCTACATCGAGACCGACACCGACACGAGCGTGCTGGTGACCTCGCCGAGCAACGCGCCGAGCAACACCTACGCGGCCTTCGGCGCGGCGGGCACGGTCGACCAGTTCGATGACAACTTCGAGACCGACCTGGGCTGGACGACGGCCGGCTCGGCCACCGACGGCCAGTGGGGTCGCGGCATTCCGATCGACTGCAACCGCGGCGACCCGGATGCGGACTACGACGGCTCGGGCCAGTGCTACCTGACGGACAACAGTGCGGCCAACGGCTGCAACTCGGACGTTGACGGTGGTGACACGCGGCTGATCACGCCGCTGATCGACATCAGCGGTGGCGACGATGCGATCGTCACGTTCGCGGACTGGTACGACAACCTGGCGGGCAGCACGCCGGGGACCGACACGTGGCTGATCCAGATGCGTGCGTCGCTGAGCGACCCGTGGACGGACCTGGTCAACACGACGGCCAGCAACGAGTGGACCGTGCGAAGCTTCCGGGTCAGTGACTACATCACGGCCGGCGGTGACGTGCAGGTCCGGTTCGTGGCCGAGGATGCCGGGGACGGCTCGGTGGTCGAGGCCGGCGTGGACGCCTTCAAGGTGACGCTGATCACCTGCGAAGGCGGCAGCACGTGCCCCGAGGATCTCGACGGCAGCGGCACGGTCGACCTGAGCGACCTGGCGGAACTGCTGGCGAACTTCGGCAGCGGCAGCGCGTCGCCGGCCGAGGGCGACATCGACGGCGACGGCGACGTCGACCTGAGCGACCTGGCGGCGCTGCTGGCGGCGTTCGGTTCGAGTTGCCCGTAAGTCCGAGCGTGGTCCCGCCGGCGGGACCCGCGTGAGAATCGGAGGCGTCGTCGGGTTTCCGGCGGCGCCTCTTTTCTTTGGTGAAAACGTGCAAGAGTGAAGGCGTGAATGAGGTCCCGGGCGAACGACCGCCCGGGTGATTGCCGTCACCTTTGCGTGCCATTGCGATCTTCGCGATCTTCACAGTGTCTTCTCGGTGCGTACTGTTCACCGAGCCAGGGGGACTGCCACGCGGTGCGGCATCGACGCCCGGCGCATCCTTGCGGAAGCGATCGCGGGCTACCGCGTCGATGACGCACCCTACGGCGTTCGTGGTCACGCGTGAATGATGCGGCATCTTGGGGCGTTCACCGTCCGCGTTGATGATGCGGCACCCTACGACGATCACCGGCACGCCCGGATCATGCGGTGCCCTCCTTCACGCCGTCACGTTTTCACGCCTTCACCCATGGAAAGTGCGATGGCTTCGCCGATCTTGAGGCCGTCGACGGCGGCGGAGAGAATGCCGCCGGCGTAGCCCGCGCCTTCGCCGCCGGGGAACAGGCCGGGGGTGTTGACGCTCTGCAGATGCTCGTCGCGGGTGATGCGGATCGGTGACGACGTGCGGGTTTCGACGCCGGTCATGACCGCGTCGGCGCGGGCATAGCCGGGGATCTGCCGATCGAAGGCCGGCAGCGCTTCGCGGAGGGCCGTGACGACGAACGCGGGCAGCACGGTGGCGAGGTCCGTCAGTTTCACGCGCGGCGTGTAGGACGGAATCACCTCGCCCAGCTTGGTCGAGGGGCGACCGGCGAGGAAGTCGCCGACCAGTTGCCCGGGCGCCGCGTAGTCGCTGCCGCCGGCTTCGAACGCCCGCTGTTCGAGATCACGCTGCAACCGCACGCCGGCCAGCGGGTCGTCGCCGGGGAAGTCGCCGGGCTCGATGCCGACGACGAGCCCGGCGTTGGCATTCCGCTCGTTGCGCGAGTACTGGCTCATGCCGTTGGTGACGACGCGCCCGGGCTCCGAGGCGGCCGCGACGACGGTTCCGCCGGGGCACATGCAGAAGCTGTAGACGCTGCGCCCGTTGCGGCAGTGGTGCACAAGCTGGTAGTCGGCGGCGCCGAGAATCTCGTTGCCGGCGCTGCGGCCGTAGCGGCAGGCGTCGATCATCGACTGCGGATGTTCGATCCGCACGCCGATCGAGAACGGCTTCTGTTCGAGATGCACGCCGCGGGCCTGGAGCATCTCGAACGTGTCGCGGGCGCTGTGCCCGATGGCGAGGGCGACGTGATCGGTCTCGATCCGCGTGCCGTCATCGAGCAGCACGCCGGCGAGGGACCGGTCGCGCAGGACGAGATCGACCACCCGCCGCCCGAATTCGTACCGACCACCGAGCGACTCGATCTCGCGGCGGATGTTCTCGACCATCTTCACCAGCTTGAACGTGCCGATGTGCGGCCGCGCGACGTAGAGAATCTCCGCCGGGGCACCCGCTTTGACGAACTCGGCGAGCACCTTGCGGGCGCGCTGGTTCGAGTCGCGGATGCGACTGTAGAGCTTGCCGTCCGAGAACGTGCCCGCTCCGCCTTCGCCGAACTGGACGTTCGACTCCGGATGAAGTTTACCTTTGCGCCAAAACTCCCATGTGTCCCGCGTGCGGGGACGGACGGGCTGGCCGCGCTCGATGATTCGCGGGCGGAAGCCCATCTGGGCGAGGACCAGGGCGGCGAACATCCCGCAGGGTCCGGTGCCGACGATGACGGGGCGCTGCGGCAGATCCTCCGGGGCCCGGGCCACGAAGCGGTAGGTCATGTCGGGCGTGCGGGCGATGTTGCGATTGCGTCCGGCCCGTTTCAGCAGGCGGGTGTCGTCGGTGGTCTCGACATCGACGGTGTAGACCAGGCGGATGCTGTCCCTGCGGCGCGCGTCGTGCCCGCGACGGAAGATGTGGAACGAACGCAGGTCCGCGGGCTTGATCTTCAGGCGTCGAAGGATCGCGGCCCGCAGGTCGTCCTCGCTGTGGTCAAGCGGCAGTCGAATCTGGTTCAGGCGAATCAAGGTCGGTCATCCAAATCCCGGGGCCAGGCACCGTAAAGGGTACACCGGCGAGGCGTGGTTCGCGCCGGGTCAGTGGCGGTCGTTCCAGGCGGCGACGCAGGCGAGGACGGCCGGGCCGTACTGGGCGGCCTTCTTGGCGCCAATGCCGTGGACCTGCTGGAACTCGGCCTCGGTGGCGGGCTTGCGGCGGGCGATGTCGCGGAGGGTGACGTCGCCGAAGACGACGTACGCGGGCACGGATTTCTCGGCCGCGATCTGCTTGCGAAGAGCCCGCAGTTCGTGGAACAGGTCCTCGTCGACGCCCTCCCACGAGGCGGCTTCGGTGCGGGTCCGGCGGACCTTCGTCTCGGTGACGACGCGGAACTGCACGGGGCGCTGCCCGCGGAGGACTTCGAGCGACGTGCGGGTCAGGTGCAGAACCGGGAGTCCCTGCGCGGCGCGGGTCAGCAGGCCCTGGTCGAGCAGTTCGTAGACGCGGCGCTTGAGCACCTTGCGATCGATGTCGCGGCAGAGTCCGTAGGTGCTGAGGCGCTCGTGTCCGAACTGCTGGATCCGCTCGGTCGGTTCGCCCTTCAACACGTCCACGACGTACTCGGCCCCGAAACGCTGCTCGACGCGGGCCACGCAGGAGAGGATTTTCTGGGCCAGGACCGTGCCGTCTTCGAGACCGGCGACCTCGTCGAGACAGACGTCACAGGCCCCGCAGGGCTGGTCGGGCCCCTGCTGGCCGAAGTACTCGACGAGCATCGCGTGCCGGCAGCGGAGGGCGTTGGCGTACCGGCGGATGTGTCCGAGCAGGTCGAGCGTGGCCTCGACGACCTGCGGGTCGACCTCGGCCTGGTCGCCGCTGCCGCGGATCAGCGACTCCCAACGGAGCAGGTCCGAAGCGTGGTAGAGCAGCACGCACTCGGCCTCGAGACCGTCGCGCCCGGCCCGGCCGGCTTCCTGCTGGTAGTGTTCGACCGACTTGGGGCATCCGGCGTGAACCACGCAGCGGACGTCGCCGCGGTCGATGCCCATGCCGAAGGCGACCGTCGCGACGATCACGTCGAGGCGCTCGGTCGAAAAGGCCTCCTGCGTGCGGCGGCGGGCGTCGGGCGACATGCCGGCGTGGTAGTGGTCGGCCCGAACACCCTGCTTCTGCAGCGCCGCGGCGAGCTGCTCGGTCTCGCGGCGGGTGATGCAGTAGACGATCGCGGCCTGGTCGCGGTGACGGGCGAGCACCTCGGCCACCTGGCGGGCCTTGCTTTCGCGCGGGATCACGCGGTAGGTCAGGTTCGGCCGGTCGAAGTCGCCGACCAGGACACGCGGGTCGCGCAGATCAAGCTGCGCGAGGATGTCGGCCCGGACGCGCTCGGTCGCGGTCGCGGTGAACGCATGCAGGGCCGCATCGGGGAAGACCCCGCGGAGCGTGGCCAGGCGGCGGTACTCGGGGCGGAAGTCGTGGCCCCAGTGACTGATGCAGTGGGCCTCGTCGATCGCGAAGGTGCCGACCCCGGCGGTCGTCAGGGCACCGAGCAGACGACTGCTGAACAGGCGCTCGGGGGCGACGAACAGCAGGCGCAGGTGGCCGGCCCGCAGGTCGTCGAGGATGCCGTTCTGCTCTTCGAGCGACTGTCCGCTGAAGAGCGCGGCCGCGGGATAGCCGCAGGACTGTAGGCCGTCGACCTGGTCCTTCATCAGCGCGATCAGCGGCGAGATGACGACGTCGGTTCGTTCCGCGACGAGCGGCGGGATCTGGTAGCAGAGCGACTTGCCGCCGCCGGTCGGCAGCACGACGAGCGAGTCGCGTTCGGCGATGCCGGCCTCGATGGCCTCGCGCTGCATCGGGCGGAGCGTTTCGTAGCCCCAGTAGTTCCGCAGCGCCTGCAGAACCCGTTCGTCGCCGATCGTGCTGGACATCGTGCCGGATCGTAGCGGATCGGCTGCGCGGCGTCAGTTCCGACCGTCAGTTTTCGCGACCCGACCACGCCACCCCGCAGGTCACTTCTCGACTTCAATCGGACGCAGTGTCCGGCCCGCCAGGCCGGGGTAATCGGCCGGGTAGCGCTGGGCCCGGAACAGCGCGTTGCCCTCGCCGGGCCCGCGGCGTCCGCCGGGACCGCCCGGAGGTGGTCCGCCCCGCCCGTCCGGCGGTGGTCCGCGCCGGGCGCGATCGGAGGGCGGACCGCCGCGCCGCCGGTCCGGGCCGCGGCGATCTTCGCGCAGGTCGCCGCCGTGAGGGTTGCGATAGTCCCAGACGATCCGGCCGTCGGGCGTGACTTCGAACACGCGGCCGGACTCGCCGACGCAGACGAGCATGTTGCCGCCGGGCAGTTGTTCCGCCCCGGAGATGTGCGACGAATAGAAGCGTTCCTTCTCCGTTCCGGCGTACCGCCAGGTGGGTTCGTCGGGGCCGAAGCGCCCGTCCGTGATCCGGTAGGCGCCGCGCGCATCGCGCGGCAGGCGGATCCGCTCGACCGAGGAGTAGTTTCCGCCGGGGCGATTCGCGCCGTTGTTGTAGACGGACAGTTCCCACTCGCCCGCGTCGGTCCGCACCCAGCGGACATCGTGCTGGCTGAACAGACGCTGATCGCTGCGGCGTCCGGCGGCGTAGGCCTGCGGGTTGCCCCAGCGGTAGAGCAGGTCGCCACGCGGGCCGGCGGCCTGCTCGGTGGAGATGGCGTGGTCGATGATCCAGACCTCGTTGAAGCGGTGCACACTCAGGGCGATCTGGTCGAGTTCGGCGTTGTAGCTGATCGCGTTGACGTGCTGCCAGTCCGCCCCGCCGCCCCGACCGCGATCCTGTCCGCGTTCGGGCGGGGCTTCGTCGGGTTCTTCCTCGTCGCCGCCGACGTAGCCGAGGCCGCGCAACCGGGCGAGTTCCGCCGGTCCGGGCGCGTTGCCGCGACTGTTGTGGTCGCAGTTGATCCGGCCCGGGCTCTCCGCCACGCGCCCGTAGTTGGCGGCGTCTTTCGAGCGCTGCTGCACGAGGTGATCGAGCGTCCGCCAGCGCCAGACGACCCGGCCGCCGGTGGCGCCCTCGGGTTTGACTTCGAGGACCTGGTCAAGCCAGATTTCGTCACCGATCGCGTCGGGTGCGAAGCCGGCCGCGATGGCATCGGCCCGCGAGACTCGTTCCCAGGCGATGACCAGAACGTTGCCGTTGGGAAGGGGTTCGACGTCGTGGTGCTGGCAGAGGTTCTCGTCGGCCATCGGGTAGTCCCAGACGAGGTTGCCGTCCCAGTCGTAGCGCTGCAGGTGGCCGCCGATGCCGCCGCCATGAAAGCCGGCGGTTTCGCGGGCGCGACAGGCGCGAAGCAGGTCACCGTCTTCGAGCAGGTAGACGGCGTTGCCGGGTGGCATGTCGCTCTTCCAGCGATGCACCGGTTCGCCCTGCCGGTTCAGCAGGTAGGTGTAGCCGGAGCGAAGCGGCGCGATCAGCGTGTAGCCGTCGCCGGCCTCCGGATCGGCCTGCACGAGGCCGCGGGGTGGCTGTGACTGGGCGAACAGCGTTCCGGTGGTGACGGCCGCGGCCACGACGAGGGTCAGGCCGGCGATCGTCGAGATTGGACGAGTCTTCAAAGGGTTCTCCGAGGGGTTCCTACCACGGGAAACGCGGGCCGGCCCGGCGCGTCAACGGGAATCCGCCACCGTTTCGGAGCGGTCGGCCAGAAAGTCGTCGACGGCGGCCGCGAGTCGGCGGAGGTACTCCTCGCCGGCGGGGTCGTGGGCCATGCCGACCAGCAGGTAGGTCCGGTCGGGCCCCTCGATGCGGGCGGCGTCGAGGTGCCAGTCGTTGCCGGTGCCGCTCTTGCGCAGAATCCGCAGGTCGCGGCCGGCGAGCCCTTTGCAGAACTTGTGGCTGAGGTGGTCGAGCTCGGGCGTGGCGAGGATCGCGGCCATCCTGGCCGAGGCCTGCGGCGTGACGAGGCGGCCCTGCTCGAGCATCAGGAAGAAGCGCAGCGCCTGGAGGACGTTGGCACCGTGGGTGTGTCCGGCGACCGGGTCGGGCACGGCCCCCTCCTCGTCGAAGTCGTAGTGCTGTCCGCACCAGAGGCCGCCGCCCTGCTCTTCGTCGTAGAGGCGGTAGCGGCGGGCGGTCAGCGTCTCGCGGATTGTGTCGAGCCCGAGCGCCCGGCCGTACTCGTTCGAGACGGGGTTCTCGGAGCGTTTGGTCATGCGGGCGAGGTCGTCGTGCACCTGCGGGTCGAGATCGAGAGCGGCCTCGGGGTTCTCGGCGAAGTAGGTCAGCAGGACGGCGAGTTTGCCGACGCTGGCGGCGTAGAACATCCGCTCGGGCCGGACCATCGCCAGGCGCAGGCTGCGGAGATCGAGGACGCCGCAGGCGGTCGGTCCGGTGATGGCGAGGTCCGCGCGGATCCGCGCGTCGATGTCGGCGAGGTCCCGCTGCAGGCGCGGGTCGCGTGGGCTGTCGCTGCGCAGGCGGTAGCTCTGCAGGGCGAAGGCGTGCCGCCAGTCGCGACGATGGGGCGGCGCGTCGGCCAGGGCGGCGGCGAAGACTTCGGGACCGACCGGGGTGACCTGCGGTTCGTCGATCGCGGCGGCCAGTCGGGCTTCGGCGTCGTCGCGCAGGCGGAGGATCTTGATGCCGAGGCTGCGCCTGTCACGCTGCAGGTAGCCGGTCAGGGGTTCCTCGCGGACGCTGGGCCAGGCCGAGTGCAGGAAGTTGGCGGTGCCGTCGGCACCGATCGCGACCAGGCCGGTGTGCCCGCACCACTGGCTGTCCTGGCTGCCGCGGATGATGTTGACGAAGTCGCCGTCACGAAGCTGGCCGGTGACCTCGGGGACGCGATCCTTCGGGATGTAGCTGTCTTCGATGGGTTCTTCCGGGATGCCCTGGCCGATGCCGAACTGCTTGAAGAACGGTGAACGGCGGCAGACCTGCGTCAGCGGGACGTGGACCGTGCCGTCGCCGAGCGAGGTGGTCAGATCCTCGAACAGGAAGGCGTTGTTGCGGTTCCATTCGGCGACGGTGTAGTGGTTGCGGGTCAGCATGCCGATGCGGCCTTCGTTGTAGCGGATCCGCTGCAGGGCCCGCATGAAGGTCCACCAGTCGTCGCCATACGCCATCGCGTACATGTGTTCGGCGAAGGTCAGGCAGTCGCTGCGCTGCAGGCAGTAGAGCGGGTCGGTGTCGTAGGGTTCGTAGGGGTACTCGCCGAGCAGGTAGATTTCGTAGGGCTGCCCGATGTTGCGGCGGCCGAGGTGCACGACGCGTTCGTTCAGCGCGGGGACCTTCTCGCGAGCGACCGGCAGGTAGTCGGCAACCTGCTGCTCGGTCATGGTGTAGAGCGGTGGTTCCTTGGCGGCACAACCGGCGAGCGTGATCAACGCGGCGATCGCTGCGAGACGAAGTTTCATGGCGGGTTCCCGACGAGGTTGGTGTTCGCGCTGTCTGTGCACGGAGCATACCAAGACCGTCCCCCCGAGGCGATTGCACCAATCGCCTGTGCGCAAGTCAGCAGGCGACCAGGCAAGCAAGGTCCGCAGCCACGAAACAAACCGATGCCACCGCCCTTTCGAGCGATGGCACCGTGAAGGAGAAGTCCGTGTTCGCGGCCCGCGGATCGGATCAGCAGGCTGCTCCGAAGTTGGCGAGCACCTCGCTGAGGTCGCTCAGGTCGACGACGTTGTCGCCGTTGATGTCGCCGGCCAGTCCCGGGCCGGCCATGCCGAACTCGCTCAGAACGATGCTCAGGTCGGTCAGGTCGACGACGCCGTTGTCGTCGGCATCGCCCGGGCAGGCGGCCGGGGTCGGGTTGGCGGTCCAGAAGCCGCCGGAGAGATCGAACCCGCCGCCGCTGGCGTAGCCCGCGTCGGGCTGGCCGGTCGTGCCGGAGAGGACGAACCCGCCGCCGGTGCTGACACTGCCACCGCCATCGACGGTGTACTTGCTCAGGTCGATCGCCGAGGCGGCCGTGGCCGCGAGCAGCGTTGCGAGCGTTGCGATGAGCTGACTGGTCTTCATGGTGTTGCCTCGATGTTCTCGGTTCCAGGTTTCAGAGTTCAGGTGCCGCGACGACCTACTGCTGGCCGATGCGGACGGTTCCACCGGCGGGGGCCCGCAGGCGGACCCGCTGGTTGATGGTTCCGGTCCAGTCGCTGGTGCCGTCCCGGAAGTTCAGGGTGGCTTCGTCCATCGCGCTGGCGAGGGCGTTGCCGGCGTCGCGCCAGGCGTCCTCGAACGAACCGACGCCGACGCCTCCGTTGTTGAAGTCGACCCACTGGCCGTCGACGCCCTGGGTCGGCCAGGTGAAGCCGCCGCCCTGGATCTCGGCATCCATCAGGGCCTGGATCGCGAAGTGGTAGCCCTGGTTGCTGTTCACGTCGGTGCCGTTCTTGTTGAAGATCGCGACGTAGTTGATCCCGTCGGCCCGCTGAACGGTCATCGACATCGTGCCGCCCGGCATCGAACCGTTGTGCCAGCGGTACTGGCGGTTGCCGTTGACCGGTGTGCCGTAGGTCACGTCGCCGTTCTGCTGATCACTGATGTAATACGTCTCGGCCAGGTGCAGCAGCGCGGTCGTGCTGACCACGTAGGCCCCCTGCCCGACGCGGGCTTCGTGATCCCAGCCGCCCTCCGGTTCGCGGACGCTGTCGCCGTCCGGGTCGAAGACGTCCTGGACCATCTTGTCGCTGTCGTACCACGGTTCGCGCGGGTCGCGGTTGGCGACGTGCGTCCGTCCGGCGACGACTTCGGCGACCGGCATCCAGTCCATCGGTCCGAAGACGCTCTGGCGGACGTAGGCGTTATGGGTCATGCCGGACTGCTGCTCGATGATCAGGCCGAGCAGCAGGAAGCCGACGTTGGAATACTGCCGCTGGCTGCCCGGCGTGAAGTCCAGGTTCTGCCCCATGATCCAGCGGGCGGTGTTGATCCGTCCCGGCGGACTGGCGATGCCCATGTCGCCGGCGATCTGCACCTCGCGATAGGTCAGGTCCGGCGTGATCGAGCGGTCCCAGCCACCGTTGTGCGTGTACAGGTGCTGGACCGTGATGCTGCCAAGCTGCGGATCGGCCACGCTGGGGAACGCGCTGTAGTTCAGCAGGCCGCCGCCGGGCTGGCCGGTCTCGAAGACGAAGTCGCCGTCGTTGAGCGCGCCGCTGGCGATCAGGTTCTGCGTGGCGGCCGCGGTGATCGGCTTGGTGCAGCTTGCGATCCGCATCAGCGCGTCGTGCCGCAGCGGAATCGTGTTGGCGTCGTCCTTCCAGCCGAAGCCGCGCTGGTAGACGATCACGCCGTCCTTCATGATCCCGAGCAGTCCGGCCTCGATGCCGTTGTCGGCCATGAAGTCGTCCATCAGCGTGTCGAAGTTGGCCAGTTCAGGAACCGGCATGCCGCTGATCGGTCCGGCGCTCGCCAGCGGGGCGAGGCCGAGCATGCCGGCCGTCAGCCAGCCGGTCACGCCGTATCGAATGGTGGTTCTGGTGTTCATCGTGTTGCCTTGCCGTGTTCGGGTTTCGGTTTTCGTTCAGTCCCTGTTCCGTCTCCCGTCTTCAGCGTCACCTGTCTGCGGCGCTTTCGCGCGGCGACGCCGAAAACGGAAAAACGGACACCGGACCGCTTACTGCACGCCGATCCGCACGACGCCGCCCTGGGGGGCCCGCAGGCGGACCTTCTGGCTGATCGTGCCGGTCCAGTCACTGGTGCCGGCCTTGAAGTTCAGGGTCGCTTCATCCATCGCGCTGGCGAGCGCATCGCCGGCGTCGCTCCAGGCTTCCTCGAACGAACCGTCGCCGGCGGCACCGTTGCTGAAGTCGACCCACTGGCCGTCCACGCCCTGCGTCGGCCAGGTGATCGTGCCGAGGTCGAGTTCGGCGTCGATCATGTCACGCATCTGCAGCGCGTAGGTCGTGCCGATCGTGCCCTTGTTGAAGATCACGGCGAAGTTGACGCCGTCCGAGCGCTGCCGGATCCAGGCCTCGGTCCCGAACAGCAGGCCGCCGTGGCTGCGCGTGCTGCGGACGCCGTTGGTCGCCGCCCCGTAGGTGGCCGCCTGGCCGCCGCCGAAGTTCTCGGCCTGGACGTAGTAATTCTCGGCCAGGTGCAGCATCGCCGTCGTGCTGACCACCATCGCCCCGCTGGCAAAGTGCAGTTCGTGATCGTAGCTGCCGTGCGGGCGGCGGACCTGGCCGCCGTCGGGGTTGAAGACGTTGGTCGCCATTTCGTAGTTGTCGTACCACGGCTCGCGCGGATCGAGGTCGGCCTCGAAGGTCCGGCCGTAGACGACTTCGCTGACCGGCATCCAGTCGAGCGGGCCGAGCACGTTCTGGCGGATGTAGTCGATGTGGCTCTTGCCGGAGGCGCTTTCGACGACCTGGCCGAGGACCTGGAAGCCGAAGTTCGAGTAGGCCACCACGCCGGCGTCGGGATCCGAGGCGAGCGTGCCGCCGAGGACGAACCGGGTCGTCTTGACCCGTCCCGGCGGATAGCTGGTCGGGATGCCGGCATCGTTGAAGGCGTCGGCGATCGCGATCTCGGCGAACATCGGGTCGCTGCCGTTGTTGGTCGGCAGGCCGCTGCTGTGCGCCAGGATCTGCTGGACCGTGATCTCACCCATGCGGTTGTCCTGCAGGTTCGGGAAAGCCGCGTACGGCAGGATTCCGCCGCCCTGCTGGCCGAGATCGAAGACGACGTCGTCCAGGTCGATCTGGCCGCTGGCGACCAGGCGCTGAATCGCGGCCGCGGTGAACGGCTTGCTGACGCTGGCCACCCGGGCGACGGCGTCGTGCCGCATCAACTGCGTGTGGGCGGCGTCCTTCCAGCCGAAGCCGCGCTGGTAGACGATGACGCCGTCCTTCATGATTCCGAGCAGCCCGGACTCAATTCCGTTGGCGTCCATGAAGTCCGTCATCATCTGGTCGAAGACGGACAGTTCCGGAACGGGCATGCCCTGCACCGGCGGGTCGGCCAGGGCCGGGCCGGCCGCGGCAAGTGCCGCGACCGTCCCGATCAGCATTCGTTGCATTCCTGTTGACGTGTTCATCGTGATCATCCTTCCGTCTGAGCGTCTGCCGATTACTGGAGGTTGACCAGCACGAGCACCATGCCGTCCTGTCCCTGGGCCAGTTCGGTCATGGCCTTGCCGATGATCGCGCCTTCAGCCCGCTCGCGGTCGGTGACCGGCATCGCGTAGCCCGGCAGATCCGAGGTCGTCAGGAAGTCGCCCGGAGCGACGCCGGCCGCACGCGTGTCGACCTGCACCCAGACGCGGCCGCTGAGGGCGACCGGCAGGTTGCGGTCGTGGCCGGGCTCGTCACCGAGGACCACACCGGCGTCCAGTTCGTTGGCACCGCTGATCACGCCCGCCACGCGGGTGTTGTACGCCTGGCGCGAGACTTCCATCCGGCCGGGACTGTCGGGGTCGATCGCGACGACCATGCCGGGCTGCGCGGCCTCGGAGAACAGGAAGCGTTCGGCCAGGTCGGCCCCGCCCATGATCTCGAGCACGTCGACGGCCATCGTGCCGTTGACTTCGGCCCGGCCGGTGACCCGCAGGGCGAGTCCGTCCGCGTAGTTGGTGAACGTGCCACCCACGCCGTTCTGGTCCCAGGTCACACCGCGGACACCGAACTCGCTGCCTTCGCCCTCGATCGCGCGACCCGCCAGGGCGTAGATGCCGACGCCGTTGTTTCCGGCATCCGCCCGCAGGGCCGGAGCGCCCAGGCGGTTGTCGGCACCGATCGCGTGCACGCCGATCGTGGCGCTGTTGCCGGCCACACCGGTCACGCCGGCACCGCCGTCGTCACCCAGGCCGTAGACGCCGTAGGTCGCTTCGCCGCGAACACCGTAGCCGCTGATGTTGGTGGCCGTACCGTAGACGCCGGTCTGGGTGCCTTCACCCTCGACACCGGTCTGCGATTCACCCCGGACACCGACACCGACCGCCGAGGTACTCTGGCCGAGCACGCCGAACGTCCGGACGCCCTGCGAATCGACGCCGTTGGCCCGACCGCGAACACCGACCGCGTTCTGCTCGGCCGACTGCGTCACGCCATCCACGCCCGGATCGGTGCCGGCCGTGTCCTGGTGAATGCCGTAGACGCCGATCCCGCTGCGACCCTTGGCCGAGCCGTAGACGCCGTAGCCGAAGTCGCCGGTGCCTTCGCCGAAGACGCCGCGACCGCTGAGCGTGGTACCCCGGACGCCGTGGCCGGAGCCTTCGACCGAGCCCCAGACGCCCATCGTGCCGGGTTCGAGCGAGAGGTTCTCGCCGCGCACGGCGGTCGCGGGGGCGAGGGCCGCCGGCGAGGTCACCAGGCCGTAGACGCTTCGCCCGGCCGGCGACTGGGCGAAGACCACGTCGGCGCTGCCGATGCCGCGGGCGTTGACGGCCTGGCCGCCACCGTCATTGAAGAACGCACCGGCGGGTCCGCCCATCGAAGTGACGTTCAGGGCCGCGTCGGTGTTGGCCGGGTTGTTGTTGCGGAAGACGCCGGCCCAGCCGAAGTCGTTGTTGACGATCTCGAACGCGCCGCCGACGTTGGCGTCGGTGACCGCCCGCAACGGGAGGGCGAGGCCGAGGGCGTACGGCGTGGCGGTCAGTTCCTGCCGCGGGTTGAGGGTCGTGAAGGCGCCGACGCCGGCCGGGCAGCGGACCGCGATTTCGAGGAAGCGGGCCTTGCTGTTGAACTGCGCGCCGAAGTCGAGCAGGGTCGTGAAGGTGCCGTCGATGACATCTTCGTTGTTGAGCGTCAGCGTGGCACCGATCTGGTTGCCGGCCACGGCGTCATCAAACAGGCGGAACTCGAAGTCGCAGGCCTGGTTGACGGCCTGGTCGTTGAGTACGAGGTTGCCCTGGTAGGTGAATCCCTGCCCGACCGGAAGGTCAGCCAGAGCCGTGGTGGTCGCCAGGCCTCCGATGGCCGCAACGGCGAGGTTTCGCAGCATTCGCATCCCGATATCTCCTGATTCATGGGTCCTGCGTTTGTCCGACAGGAACACAGCGGGCGGCGGGGGCGGCGCTTTCCGCGAATCTGGGAGAAACCGGGGTTCAGGACGTCAGGCGGTCCCGGAGGCGGGCGAACTGATCGGGCGTAACATGAACGTCCGAATAGACTTGCAGCACGTCGCGTGATGTCAGGCCGGCGAAATCCTCGGCCCGCGGGGTCACCACCACGCCGGCCAGTTCGATCGCGCCGGGGCTGACCAGCAGTTGCCCGGGGCCGGTCCCGTAGCGCTGCGGGCGATGGGCGCGGCGCGGGACGAACCAGACCTGCCAGGCACTGCCCTGCCAGAGGGCATACAGGTTCAGGCGTGGTTCGGGCGCCTCGGGGACGGTCTCCGCGAACGCCGCGACGGCCCGCCGGACGGCCCGGTCGAGGTCGACCGCGTCGTCGCCGCGAAAGATCAACGCCGGCCAGTCCGCGAGGCGACTGAAGCCGATCGCGAGCGACCCTGCGGACTGCCAGTCGGCGTCGGCGGCCACGTGCGGTACGCAGGGCAGTTTCGCGGCCGGGACGGCCTGGAGATGCAGGTGATCGGGCGCGGACGCACCGGCGCCGGGTCCGTTGTAGAAGGCGACGTATTCGCCGTCGAGGTCGCGGGCGAGGTGCAGCAGGGCCGGGATCGCGGGTTCGACGCGCTGCGGCACGTGCCGGGTGGCGGCGCTGACGAAGTGCGGGGCGAAGATCGGGGCGGGGTTGCACAGCAGCCACCAGTCGGGGTCGAGCGCGACGGCCCGCTGCTCGGGCGGCAGGTGCGGGCCACACAGGAAGCATCGGCGGGCGGCGATGGCGGCGGCATCGACGCGGGCGGTGGCGCTGACCGCGCGACCGGGGTTGTGCTGCAGTCGGAGCGTGCGTCCGGCGACGACGATGCTGCGGACTTCGGCCTGAGCGAGTCGGGCGGCGCCGTCACGGAGCATCGGCCAGTCGTGCTGCTGGTCCTGCCAGAGTTCGGCGGCCTGTTCGGTCAGTGGTCCCTTCCGGGGCAGTGCGCGGCTGGTCATGTTCCGCTCAGGTCCGGTTGCGCTGCTGGCGGGCGAGAATCTCGATCGTCCGCAGGCGGTCCTTGTAGGTGTCGTAACGGTTCTTGGTGGCCAGCGGCAGATCGGCATCGCTGTTGCCGCCCCAGCGGCGGCAGAGATAGAGCGGATCGTAGATCCGGCCGATCTCGTAGTCGCGTGAGAGCCGCAGGCCGATGCCGTAATCCTCGCCGTAGCTGACGTTGGGAACCGGATGACGTCGCAGCACGCCGGTGCGGAAGGCGCGCGGGGCGCCGAGCCCGTTGACCCGCAGCAGGTTGTTGTGCCCGTTCTCGCGGGTCCACTCGCGGTGATCGATCAGCCCGGGGGGAATCTCGTTCAAGTCGAAGTCCACGAGGCGGTACGAGCCGACGACCATCACGTGCGGGCCATCGCGCAGCAGGCCGACCATCGCGGCGACGGTCTGGTCGCCGGCGTAGACATCGTCCGAGTCGAGTTGGACCGCGAAGCGGCCGGCCTGCGGGCTGCGGATGGCGTAGTCCCAGCAGCCGCCGATGCCGAGGTCGTCGCGGTCGGGAACCAGGCGCACGAGGCGCGGGTCGCCGGCGGCCATCTCGACCAGCAGTTCGCCGGTGCCGTCGTCGGAGTGGTTGTCGACGACGATGACGTTGTGCGCGAAGTCGGTCTTCTGCTCGAGCGCGGCGCGGACCGCGTCGCCGATGGTCTTGACACGGTTGCGGACCGGAATGATGACGCTGGCTTCGACGGGGTATTCGGCGTCATCGGCGGGCGGTGGCGCGAAGGTCGGTGGCAGGTACGCGTCGATCGCCTTCAGGTGGGCGGTGGCGACGGCCTCGCGTTCCTGCTGGGCCTGCACGTTGCGGGGGTCGACGTAGTCGAACTGGCGGGCGCCGGTCGGGCGCAGGTCGAGGGCCAGCGCGGTGTAGAGCGGCTCGGGCACGCGGAACGGCAGGCCGCGTCGGCTGGCCCGCAGGCGCAGTTCGTAGAGCGCCGCGCCGCGGGATTCGCCGCAGGGCGAACCGGCGATGCTGGCGGTATCCCAGAGGCGCAGCGGGCCGAAGTCGAAGCTGTCGCGGATGCTGCCGGGCTGGTAGTCGATCACGTCCTGCGGGCTGAAGCCGTCGCGGGTCCGGGCCCGGTGATCGCTGTAGACCAGCGGCGCGGATGTGTCGGCCTGGGCGACGGCCAGCCGCTCGATGGTGCCGGGCTGCAGTTCGATGCAGGCTTCGGCCTGCAGCGTGATCAGCAGCGGCGTGCGGACGCGGTCGAGCACCTGGTTCCAGGCGGCGCTGCCGCAGGGCTCGTCGGTGGCCAGCGCCGTGCACGGGAGCGGGAGACCGTCGGGGACGACCCAGCCGACACCGACCAGCAGGAGTTCGCGGGCGCCGGCGGCGGCCAGCGCGGCGGCCTGGCGCGTCAGGATCTGCGGGTCGGCCGGGGCGGGTCCGTAGAGTATGCCGGTGCTTTCCAAGGTCCGTGCTCCTTGCGGGGGTTTCTCGCTCGGCCGGCGGGTGTCCGGCGGATTCCGCGACGATACCCGACGGGGCGCTGCGCGGAAAGCGGTGCCGGCGGGTGGTTCGCGGGGGCGGGCAAAACCGGGGTCGAGGGTGGAAATGTCATTGCGGGCGGCGGTCCGGCGCGCGAGGATGTGGCTGGAGTCTTGCGAAGTGCTGCCCGCCCGGGTCGGTCACTGGTCGAGGCGCTCGAAGGCGACAGAACGCCCGCCGTCCGCCGCGGTGCAGCTCAAAAGGAGGTGCTCCGTGGAACTTCTAATCTATCCGAGGTACGAGGAGATGAGCGCGGTCGCGGCCCGGCAGATCGCGGACCTGATCAATGCGAAGCCGGACGCGGTACTGGGCCTGGCGACGGGATCGACGCCACTGGGGGTTTACCGCGAACTGGTCCGCATGCATCTTGAAGAGGGGCTCGATTTCTCGGAGGTGCGCACGTTCAACCTGGACGAGTACGTGGGACTCGGGCCGCAGGACCGGCAGAGCTACCACTGCTTCATGCACGAGCACCTGTTCCAGCACGTCAACCTGACGCCGCGCAACACGCACATTCCGAGCGGAACGACGCGGAACTACCCGGCCTTCTGTGCCTGGTACGAGCGGCGGATCGAGGACTGCGGCGGGATTGACCTGCAGATCCTCGGCATTGGCGGCGACGGACACATCGCCTTCAACGAGCCCGGCAGTTCGCTGGCCTCGCGGACGCGGCTGAAGACACTCGCCCGCGAGACGATCGAGGACAACGCCCGCTTCTTCGATCGCAAGGAGGATGTGCCGATCTACGCGATCACCATGGGTGTCGGCACGATCCTCGAAGCGCGGCACTGCCTGCTGCTGGCCAGCGGCACCAGCAAGGCCCACCCGATCGCGCAGGCGGTCGAGGGACCGGTGACCGCGATGTGCACCGCCAGCGCCCTGCAACTGCATCCGCACGTGACCGTGTACCTCGACGAGGCCGCGGCCGGGGCCCTGGTCTCGCACGAGCACCATCGCTGGATCGCCGCGAACCGGCCGAACGCCCCGCGGACCGACACATGGTGGCAGAACACGGTGGACGCGGTCGAATACGCCGGCGATACTGGGGTCCACCAGCGGTGAGAACGTAAAGGAGCTACAGGGTGAAAAGGGTCGGCGGCGCGGCCAAACCGGCCCTTCTCACCATCGACTGCCGGACCGATCGGAACGACTCCGACGACATCCGTCCTCAACCCGCGCGGCCCGCCGGTGCGCCGAGCGGACGGGTCCTACCTGCATGACCTCGACCCCGCCCCCGCCGAAACCGCTCGAACCCGTGGCCGCGGCGCTGGCCGAAGGCGCCCCGCGGCGGGCGGTGAAGCGCTTTCGCGGCCTGTGCGAACAGGGGCAGGTTCCGTGCGGATCCGACGACCTGCCCTGGCTGCTGAAACACCTGGGCAAGGCCGAGACCGGCAAACTGATCGACGCCTTCGCGACGACCCGCTGCTTCTACTGTCGCGGCGGACTGGAACGCTGCGGCGACTGCGACGGGCGCGGCTACCTCGAGGATGCGGCCGCCTGCGAGACCTGCATCGGGCTGGGCCTGGCCCGCTGCGACTACTGCGACGGGTCGGGCTGGGTCGGGATCAGCTTCGTGCCCGACTGCCTGCAGATGGGCGTGATCATCGACCGGGCCCGGCACGCCCTGCGGGACATCGAGCGGATCACCGACGAACTCAGCCAACTGCCGCTTGACCCGAACGGGCCGAACGCCCTGAAACACGACGCGGCGATCCTCCTGCGGCTGAACGGCCTGCTGGGCGTGCTCGAAAATGACGTCCTCGATGCCGGCCAGTTGAACACCCACGCGCACCAGTCGCGCGAGCACATCGAGAAACTCACCCAGCAGTGGGTGATCACCGCCGTCCGCACGCAGCACCGCATGTACGACCTGCTGCGCCGCATGGAACTCGACGCCCAGGCGACCGCCGAACAGGCCGGGGACCGACCCGGGGCCCGCGCGATCGCCCGCGGGCGGGCCGAACTCTACCGCCGCCTGCGACGGACCAACGGATTCGAACAGACCGGCCTGGATCACCCGTACCTGCGGGCCGCGGCCGCCAAACTGCCTCCCGAAATCAAGGATGCCCTGAATGAAATCTGATGCCTGTCGATGCCGATCGTTCTCCGTCGCGGGCCGCGCGGCCATCATCCTGCTGCTGGTCGGCCTGCTGCCAACCGGGCAGGCGCAGCCGGTCGCGACCGGGATCGACGTCCTCGAACGCGACTCGTTCGCCGCCCTGCGCGGGCGACGGGTCGGGCTGATCACGAACCCGACCGGCGTGACCCGCGACCTGCGCTCGACCATCGACGTGCTGCACGCGGCCGACGGGGTCGAACTGGTGGCCCTGTTCGGACCCGAGCACGGCGTGCGCGGCGAAGCCCACGCCGGTGACCACGTCGCCGATGCGCGCGACGAGCGGACCGGGCTTCCGCTTCGTTCGCTGTACGGTCCCGCCCGCCGGCCGTCGGCGGGAATGCTGGCGGGAATGGACACGCTGGTGTTCGACATCCAGGACATCGGCAGTCGCTCGTACACCTACATCAGCACGATGGCGGCGGCGATGGACGCGGCCGCCGAGCACGGCAAGCGGTTCGTCGTTCTCGACCGGCCGAACCCGCTGACCGGCGCGCGGATCGAAGGGCGTCCGCTGGATCCGAAGCACCGCTCGTTCGTCGGCTTCCTGCCGATCCCGTACGTGCACGGGATGACGGTCGGCGAACTGGCCGGGATGATCAACGGTGAGGGCTGGTTGTCGGAGGGGCGCCGCTGCGACCTGCAGGTGATCCGGATGGACGGCTGGCATCGGGCGATGTGGTTCGACCAGACCGGCCTGCCGTGGGTGCCGACCTCGCCGCACATTCCGCGCAGCGACGTGGCGCTGTTCTACGCGGCCACCGGGATCATGGGCGAACTGCACGTGATCAGCGAGGGTGTCGGCTATCCGCTGCCGTTCGAACTGTGCGGGCGTCCGGGGCTCGACCCGACCGCGCTGGCCGAATCCCTGAACGGACGAAAGCTGCCGGGCGTGCACTTTCGCCCGACCTACTGGCGGCCGTACTACCTGCGGTTCGTCGGCGAGACCTGCGGCGGCGTGCAGATCACCTTCACCGATCGGGACCGCGCGGCGCTGACACCGATCCAGTTTCACGTGATGGATGCGGTCCGGAAACTGGAGCCCGACCTGGCCCTGTTCGGGAACGGCCGGGACGCGATGTTCGACAAGGTCTGCGGGACGGACCGCGTACGCGGCCTGCTGACGGAAGGCGCCCCGCTCGAACGGGTGCTGGCACTGTGGGACGAAGGGGTCGAGGCGTTCCGCGCTCAGCGAAAGCCGTACCTGCTGTACGACTGATGCAATCCGCCGGCGGCGCGGCGGGGAGGAGCGAGGAAGCAGGCGAGCGGTCCCCTGCTCCTCGCTCCCGGCGCCCCGGCTCCCCAACGTGGCGCCCCCTGCCCCGTTTCAGACGCGGCACCCGAAACTGGCCAGCAGCGCGGCCAGGTCCGAGAGGTCGACATCACCGTCGTAATCCAGGTCGCCCTGCAGCCCGATGCCCATCGCACCGAAGTTTCTCAGCAGGCCGGCCAGGTCGGACAGGTCGACATCCCCGTCAAAGTCGGTATCCGCGGCACAGGCCACTTCCAGCGCGTCGAGGTTGTCGGTCCCGACCGGACCGCCCGGGTTCGGGATCAGGCCGATCGCGACGGACTGTGCGTAGACCGCGAACGCGCCGGTGAAGTCGGTAAACAGAACGTCGCCGGCATCGAGTCCGAACAACGCCAGCGAGGCCGAGCCCGGCGCGAGGCTGAAGAGGGCATAGTCAATGCCCGGTTCGGCCCCGGGGCCTCCGTTGGCCGGCCCGCCGAACGCGTTGTTGTCGAACATGACCAGGGCATCGATCGCGTCGGTGCCCGGGCCGGCGGCATCCAGCCCCATGCTGAGCGACGGGGCGAACGGCACCGTGATCGTACCGCCCATGCCGGGCGCGACATCGAACAGGTCGGCCGACGAGACGCCGACGGCCAGGGCTTCATCCGGATAGACCGAGAAGTAGGTCCAGTTGACGAACTGCCCGGGCGGACTCGCGACGACACTGCGCTCGAAGCCGTCCACGTTGTCGGTGTTGCCGGTCGCGGGCGCCGGAGCGGGGATGGTCGCGACGACCGGCACGCCACCGGCCAGGAAGCCCGGCTGGATTTCGTCGATCGCCATCACCTGCACCGGCGGTCCCCCGGGCGTCGGCAGGAAGCCGGCGAACGGCCCGGGCCCGAGGACGCCGGCGAACGCGGCCGGCGGCGGCAGGACCGGTCCGGCCCGATAGATGTCGCCGGCCGCCTGGCCGAAGGCGGCCTGTTGCGCGACCAGCGTGCCGGGCTGCGCGACGGTCAGGCGATCGACGCTGAAGTCCAGGCGGATCGCAAGGAACGGATCGATCGTGTTCTCTGAGAGGCTCGCGATGTAGCCACCGTTCGGGCTGGGCGTCTGGAACACCGGGCCGCTGGACTGCACGTCCGCGTCACTCGCCGGCAGCAGGCCGAGCGTCGGCGACGGTGCCAGTCCGGGCGGGAAACCCGGGACCGGAATGCCGAACGGGTTCTCGGCGCCGAAGCCCGGAATCACGCCGGGCGGGCTGCCGATCGGTCCGGCCGGATTGTCGTCGAGCGAGAACGAGTGCAGGCCGACGCCCGGTCCGGTCGGCGCGACCGTCGTGTTGGCGACCCAGTCGTTGAAGTTCAGCGGCACCGCGATGTTTCGCGGGGTCTGGATGACGTTGTCGTGCACGATGACCCAGTCGGTGCCGGGCATCGGGTTGAGCGGATCACCGGCCGACAGGTAGCCGACCGCCGTGACCACGTGCCCGATGCTGTTGGGGCCGAAGCCGCCGGTCCAGGTCTCGTCATTGCCCCAGGGGTCGGGGGCCATGGGACCGAACGTGTAGAAATGCAGCGTGAAGGCCGCCTCGCCACCGCCGGAGGGCGGCAGTTGCGGGCCGAGCGGCACCACGTTCCAGTGGGTCCAACTGACCAGCAGGGTGCGGCCGGCGTTGATCTCGCCGGTGATCTCCGCAAAGGCTGTGATCGGGCTGCCGTGCGGTGTGGCGGGCGTGATGCCGTCCGTGCGAACGCCCGCGGCGTAGGCCTGGCCCTGGGTGCCGGTCGTCCAGACGCCGGGCTGCACGGTCTGGAAGAAGCGCCACAGCCCGGTGTCCAGGTCCTTCAGGAACGTGCCGGGGTGCGGCGGATTGCCGATCAGCAGGCCGAGCCCGTTCGTGTCCATCCCGTACCCGACATCGGTCGGCAGCGATGGCAGGTTCCCGACCGGGCGAAGTCCGCTGGCATCCGCGAGGTAATCCTGCCAGAGCGGTCCAGCCCCGAATGGCATGCTGGTGTTCGGGAAGGGGACGCCGTCAGCGACGGGCGGGCCGAGTACGTCTTCCCAGTGACCGGCCAGGTTGCTGCCCGAGGTCGGTCCGCTCCAGGCGTTCCAGAAGTCGACCACTCCGGGGGTGGGGTCGGGTCCGGGCCCGCCGTTGGGTGACCCGGGGGTGTACCAGTAGGGCTGGTCCCAGTCCGGGGCCTGTCCGGGCACGTAGGTCTGAGCGGGCGCAACCGCCGCGAGCAGCCCGCCGGCGAGTGCCGTCATCAAAAGCAGTCTGTGTGCCATGACCCAACCTCCTTGGCTTTGGCCGGGGATGGCGCTGCGAACCGAGGCAGGTCGTCCCCGGTGTGTTGGCGATACATCCGCACCATCGGCCAAAGTCGCGCGGGCGACCATGGGCTGCCGGCGTCAGTCGCATGCGACGAAACGCATGACGGCGCTTGCCGGGCCGCACGCGGCGCGCTAGGCTTGCAGTTGACGGTCGCGTACTTCGCCGCGAAGAGAACCGGCGCGAGCGATGGTCGACCGCCCCCCCTGCCGCCGGTTCTGCGCCGCTGGTCGAAGCCCGCGTCCAGGACGGAGGTGGCTGTCATGTCCGGGCCGCACGCAGGCCGCGCCAGGCTCCCCGCCTGGCTGACACGGCTGGCGATCCCCCTGTGGGTGACCGATCAGGATCAGCGACTGGTCTATCTGAATCGCGGCGCCGAACTGCTGCTGAACCAGCGGTCCGCCGAGGTCTGCGGATTTCGCTGCTACGACGTGATCCGCGGCCGCGACCGCGATGGAGCGGGCTGGTGCCGCCGGGGCTGTCGCCTGATGCAGCGGCTTGCGGCCGGCACGCGGCAGCGGCCGATGCACCTGCAGATTGGTCGCGGGAGTGGCGGAGGCGTATCCCGCGTGCTGGTGCTGCCGATTCCGCTGCACTGCGTGGACGGCCACGAGTGCCTGGTGCACTGCGCGGTGCCGGAGGATCGCGTCGCCCGAATCGAATCGTACCTGCGGGCGGTGGCCGCGCGCGATGCCGGCGGCGACGCCGCCGGTGACGACCTGACGTCCCGCGAGCGCGAGATTCTCGAACTGCTGGCCACCGATCAGCCGGTCGCGGTGATCGCCGACCACCTGCACGTCAGCGCCCACACGGTCCGCAATCACATCCAGCACATTCTGCGCAAGCTGCGGGCCCACTCGATTCAGACCGCGGTCGCGCGGCACCTGGTCGCGCGGCGCCCGAACCGCCCGGCCCCACCCAGCGAACCGACGGAGCGGATCCATCCGCCGCTGTCGGCCGCGCGGCGGGCCACGGCGGCCGAGCGGGCGGCCCGGGCCGGCGCGCTGGCCCATCCGACGCGGCAGTTGCTGCTGGATGCGCTGGCGGACGGCCCGCAGTGCGTCAGCCAGTTGACCGCCCGGGTGGGCGGCGCGCAGTCCGGCGTCTCGCGGCATCTGAGCGTGCTGCGACGGGCGGGGCTGGTGCAGTGCCACACGGACGGATCGCGACGGCACTATCGGCTGGCGGCGCATCCGCTGCTGGTGCTGCGTCCGGGGGTGCCGGCGCTCGACGGCTGATGTCGCCGGCGACATGTGATTGACGGACGGACACCGTTGCGACGGGTTCTGGCGGCGTCACACTTCAGGCGGGCCTGGTCGTGGTCAACAAACCGCGGCGACGGGCCGCGGATGGCCGGGCCCTCTTTCCCGCACAGAAAGGGGCTTGATCATGAACGCCGTAATGCGGGCGCGGAGCCCATCCGGGCGTGTGCTGCCGGGGGCGGGTGGCCTGATCGTGGTGGCCGCACTGCTGCTGGTGACCGGCAGCGTTGCCGCGCAGGATCCGAACACGGTCGTGGTGCTGCGGAACTTCACGCCGGCCGCCTGGCATCTCGATCCGGTGCCGTGGATCGGCGACGCGGACGGCAACGGGATCGACGATGCGATCGAAGAACCCGAGCCGCAGATTCCCCCGGGCCAGGATGGTCTGATCGTCAACATGCGGCGCTGCATGACGCCCGACGAACTGGAGGCCCTGCTGCAGCGCGTCGGACTGACCGACCCAGGCATCGAGGCGCAGCAGCTCGGCCACCTGACGTCGCTGCTGATCGTCGGAATCGATCCGGGCCTGCTGCTGACGTACGCCCAGGCGATCGTCGGCGACCCGGTCATCGGTCCCCAGGTCGCGTTCGTCGAACGGCAGCGGTTCTACACCCCGATCCTCGACGTCAGCGTGCCGTCGATCTGCGTGACGGACGACCCCGGCTCGACCTGCACGGGCAGTGTCGAGCTCAACTTCCCGGGCCTGGACGGGGGCGGGGTCAACATCGTGATCATGGATACCGGGGTGGACGACACCCACGCCTGCCTGAGTCCGGGGCGCTTCGTGGGCGGCTACGACGCCTTCACCAGGACCTACGGCAACCCGGTCGATACGAACGGACACGGCACGCACGTGGCCTCGATCGCGCTCGGGCACGCGGCCATGCCGCTGGATCGGGGTGTCGCCCCGATGTCCGGGCTGATCGACGTCAAGACGATTCCGGGGACGACCGCGCAGGTGCTGGACGCGCTCGACAAGACCTACGACAAGCGCGGCGAATGGGGCGTCCGCGTGATCAACATGAGCTTCGGGCGGCATGACGGGAACGACGACGGTCTCGACGCACTGTCGCAACTGGTCGACCTCGGCGCGGCCCGCGGGATCATCATGGTGGCCGCGGTCGGCAACGATGGTCCGACCAACAGCGGTGTCAGCGCGCCGGCCTCGGCGACGCGGGCGATCACGGTCGGTGCGGCCGAGGACAACGCGACGACGGCTCGGGGCAACGACACGCTGGCGTGGTATTCGAGTCGCGGTCCGCGGGCCGGCGACGGCGATCACTGCACCAACGACGAGTTGAAGCCGGATGTGGCGGCGCCCGGGACGATGATCATGGCGGCGCTGGCCAACTCGGTGAACCAGGGCACGGTCAAGAGCGGTACGTCGATGGCGGCCCCGCACGTGAGCGGCACGGCGGCGCTGCTGATGCAGCAGTCGTGGAACAACAACCGCGGCACGCTGCGGTCCGAGTCGCTGAAGGACCTGCTGATCCGCTCGGCCTGGAACATCGACGATCCGCTGCTGGCGAACGACCCGAACCAGGTCAACTGGGATTCGGGCTGGGGCTGGGGCTACATCAACGCCTACCAGGCCTGCCAGACGGCCGAGGACGGCAGCTTCGACGTGACCTTCCGCAATCACCCCTACGCGACCTCCTGGATCTCGACTGACATCTTCGTCGGCGCGAGTCCGCCGACCGCGGGCGAGCAGACCTGGATCGACGTGTACGTGCGGAACAACGGCAGCGTGACGGCCGAGGACGTCCGGATCAACTTCGGTGATGCGACGCTGACGCCGACGATCGTGGCCTTCTACGACATCGGCACGCGGATCGTCGACCTGCCGCCGGGCGTCAGCAAGGTCCGGATGCGCTGGACGCCGCAGTACACGGGCCACCGCTGCATCTGGGTCGAGATCGGCTACGGGCCGGATACGAACTACCGCAACAACTGGGCCCTGAAGAATTACGCGGTCGCCCAGTCGCCGGTGACGTTCGAGGCCCGCAACATCTACACGCTGAGCGAAGCGGAGATCACCTTCGTCGGCACGATCGTGGATGCCAACACGCCCGGATGGACGATCGACATCTCGCCGGAGAGCGTCTCGCTCGATCCGGTCGACTGCCCGGTGGACGTGCAGGTCGAATTGATCCCGCCGGCCCGCGCGCCGCAGGGCGAGACCGCCCTCGCCGACGTGGCCGCCCGGATCGACGGAACCGAAGTGGGCGGCGTGCGGATCCAGGAGACCAAGGACCAGCCGGGTTGCACGCCCGACTGCGACGCCGGGGCCGGGGACGCGGACGTCGACGAGGACTGTGACGTCGATCTCTCGGACCTGGCGACGGTGCTGGCCAACTTCGGACGGACCGAGGCGGCCCACCGGGAAGGTGACAGCAATCACGACGGCAACGTGGACCTGACCGACCTGGCCAACGTGCTGAGCCTGTTCGGGGCCACGTGCGCGCCGTAACTCCCGCCCCCTCAGAGCCCGCACGATGGTCGTGCGGGTTCTCGGCCGTGGCTGTGCACCGCCTGGCAGCCACGGCCCGTTCTTTTCCGTTGGGACCGGACGCTTCGCCCGATACACTGGTAGCCTTACTTGTCTCCGGGAGGATCCCAGCATGTCGGACGCAACCCGCGGAGGGTTCTGCGGCGGCCCTGAACACGTACGCCCCAGCCGGCGCGAATTCCTCTACGTCGGCCTGGTCGGCGGGCTCGGCCTGACGCTGCCGCAACTGCTCGAACGGCAGGCCCTGGCGGAGGGCGGATCGACCGCGGCGCCGGCGGCCGACTCGGTCATTCACATCTTCCTTCCCGGCGGACTGGCCGCCCAGGAGTCGTTCGATCCCAAGCCCTACGCCCCGCTGGAATACCGCGGCCCCTACCGGGCGATCGACACCAGCGTGCCCGGCCTGCGCTTCAGTCAGCATCTGCCGAAGAGCGCCGCGATCGCCGACCGGATCACGGTCGTCCGCAGCATGACGCACGGCGAGGCGGCCCACGAGCGCGGCACCCACAACATGTTCACCGGCTATCGCCCCAGCCCCGCCCTGCAGTACCCGAGCGTCGGGTCGGTCGTCGCGCACGAACTCGGCGGGCGCGGCGAACTGCCACCCTACGTCTGCATTCCCGGACAGCCGAACCCCTACGCCGGGTCCGGCTACCTGAGCAAACGCTTCGGCCCGTTCAGCCTGGGCAGCGATCCGGCCGCCGACGACTTCCGCGTCCGCGACCTGGCCCTGCCCGACTCGGTCGATCACGCCCGCTTCGAACGCCGGCAGCGGATGCTGGCGGCCGTCGACGCGCACTTCCGCGCGCTCGAGGAATCGGACGCCCTCGACGCGATGGACGACTTCTACCAGCGGGCCTACGCGATGATCAGCTCGCAGAAAGCCCGCGAGGCCTTTCACCTGGCGGCCGAACCGGAGGCCCTGCGGGCGGCCTACGGCAAGAACGCGGCCGGGCAGCGAATGCTGCTGGCGCGGCGACTGGTCGAGGCCGGCGTCCGCTTCGTTTCGCTGGTCTACGGCAGTTGGGACCACCACGCCAACATCGGCGAGAGTGCGGCCGGTCCGCTGCGCGCTTTCGACCAGGCCTACGCGGCACTGATCGAGGACCTCGACCAGCGCGGCCTGCTCGATCGCACGCTCGTCCTGGTCACGACCGAATTCGGCCGCACGCCACGCGTCAACCGCGACGGCGGGCGCGACCACTGGCCGCGCGTGTTCAGCATCGCCCTAGCCGGCGGCGGCGTGCAGCGCGGCCTGGCATACGGCACCTCGGACGCGACCGCGAGCGGACCGGACGAGGACCCGCTGACGGTCGAGGACCTGGCGGCCACGGTCTATCACCAGTTGGGCATCTCGTCCGAACGCGAACTCGTCGCGCCCGGCGATCGACCGATCGAAATCGTCAAGGACGGCCGGGTGGTCGACGCGCTGCTGGCGAGGAAGGCGTGAGCGTGCGGCGTCCAGGACTCGTTCTACTGGCGGTGCTGCTGCTGATCGGAGTTGCCTCGGCGGCGGCGGGTCAGCCCGACCTGCAGCGCGTCACGCCCCCCGGCGGACAGCGCGGGGCGACCGTGGACATCGTTCTGTCGGGCGAGCGTCTGGCCGATGCGGACGCGTTGCTGCTGTATCAGCCGGGGCTGACGGTGCTGGCGCTCGAAGCCGACAGCGAGCAGCAGGTTCGCGTTCGACTGCAGATCGCGCCGACCGCGCAACCTGGCGAACACCGCCTGCGACTCAGGACCCGCACGGGCATCAGCGCGGTCCGCACCTTCTGGGTCGGCCCCTACCCCGATGTGACCGAAGTCGAACCGAACAACGAGTTCGCCCGGCCGCAGGTGATCACGCCGGGCGCGACCGTGACCGGCACGCTGCCGGCCGAGGATGTCGACTGCTACGCGGTGGATGTCACGGCCGGGACGCGGATCAGCGTCGAGATCGAGGCGCTGCGGCTTGGTCGGACGATGTTCGATCCGGCCGTCGCGATCCTCGACGCGCGGCGGTTCGAACTGGCCCAGAACGACGACTCGACGCTGCTGCTGCAGGACAGCGTGGCCTCCGTCGTGGCGGCGGAGGATGGACGCTACGTGATCCGGGTGCGTGAAGCTTCGTACGGCGGCTGCGACGGGTGCGTCTATCGACTGCATGTCGGCAGCCATCCACGCCCGACCCGGGTCGTGCCGCCCGGCGCACGCGTCGGTGCGGCGGTCACCGTCGCGCTGCACGGCGATCCGGCCGGCGTGCTGACACAGGAGGTCACGGCGCCGACCGAGCCCGGCCTGCACCCGATCCAACCCGAGGATGAGCATGGCAGCAGTCCGGCGCCGGTCTGGTGGCGGGTCGCGGACATGCCGATCTTCGACGAGACGGACATGCCGGCCGAGGCGCCGCCGGTTCCGGTGGCCTACCACGGCACGATCGCGGCCGAGGGCGAAGTCGACCTGCTGCCGTGGCAGATGCAGAACGGTCGGGCGTACGTGGTCAACGTGTTCGCCCGGCGGCTGCGAACACCGCTGGACCCCCTCGTGCAGATCTCGCGGAGAGGCGGCGAGAACTCGGTCAGCAATGACGATGCGGTCGGGCTCGATCCGCGCATTCAGTTCACCGCCGCGGCCGACGGCATTGGCGAGGTGCGGCTCAGCGACCGGTTGCGGCGCGGCGGCCAGGCATTCTCGTATCGCGCGGAGATCACCGCGGCCCCGGCCGCCCTGCGGATCGGACTGCCGCTGCTGAACTCGCGGGCCGTGCAGTATCGCCAGACGCTGCCGGTCGCGGCCGGAAATCGCAACGCGCAACTGGTGCGGGTCGAGCGCGAGAACGTCGGCGGCCCGGTGCAACTGACCCTGGAGAACCTCCCGCCGGGCCTCGAAGCGGTACTGCCACCAATCCCGGCCGACACCGACCGCGGGCCCCTGCTGATCCGTGCGACGTCGGACGCCGCCCCGGCCGGCGCCCTGGCGCCGCTGGAAGGTGTCATCGAGCAGAACGGCGTGTCCGTCCGCGGACGGTTGCGGCAGGATGTCCCGCTGGTCGTGGCGCCGCCGAACGAGACGGTCTACTACCGCACGACCGTCGAGGGCCTGGCGGTGGCGGCCTGCGAACCCGCCCCGTTCCGCCTCGAGGTGACACCGCCCGGCGTCCCGCTCGTCCGTGGCGGCGCCATGCGACTGGCGGTCAGGCTCGAACGCGCCGAGGGCTTCGACGGCAAGGTCGAGTGCCGCATGCTCTGGAATCCGCCCGGCGTCGTCTCGGCTGGAACGGTCACGATCAACGAAGGGCAGACCGAGGTTGCCTACCCGATCCAGGCCCAGGGCAACGCCCCGCTCGCGACGCGGCCGCTGTGCATCATCGCCCGCGGCGGCACCGGCCGGGGCGAGGTCTGGGTTTCGAGCGAACTGATTCCGGTGACGATCGCCGAACCCTACGTGACCGGCAGCATCCAGATGGCCGCGGTCGAGCAGGGTGGACAGGTCGATCTGACCGTCACGCTGCAGCAACTGCGTCCGTTCGAAGGCACGGGCACGCTGCGGCTGGTCAACCTCCCGGCCGGGACAAGCACCGAATCGGTGCAGATCGATGCGACCATGAGCCAGGCGGTCTTCCGCGTCACGGCCACCGCGGAGGCGCCGCCGACGACATCACGCAACCTCTTCTGTCAGTTGGTCATCGAGCAGAACGGCGAACCGATCACGCACCTGTTCGGTCAGGGCGGCACGCTGCGAATCGACAAGCCGCGCCCGGTGGAAGTCGCGGCCGCAGCGCCGGCACCGGCCTCCGCGGCGGCCCCTGCCCCGGCAGAGCAGAAGGCACCGGCCGCGCCGCCGCGCAGTCGACTGGAACAACTGCGACAGGAAGCCAAAGCCCGCCGGGAGCAGCAGCGATGAAACTTCGCCTGTTGGTTGTGTGCCTGTTGTTGTCGGCCGGCGCCCGTGCGGACGAACAACTGCTCGTGTTTCCGCCGGAGATTGAACTGCGCGGGGCACAGGCTTCGCAGCGCTTCGTCGTGCAGCATGTCTCGTCCGACGGACTGACCACGGATCTGACGGCCACGGCCGGCGCGTTGGTGGCCGACGCGACCATCGCCACGACCGCCGCGGGGCGCGTGCAGCCCGTGGGCGACGGCGAGACGTCGCTGGTCGTGCAGCATGGCGATCTGCAGGCCAGCGTGCCGGTGCGGGTCCGGGACGCGGGCGCAGCGCGGCCGCCGAACTTCCGGCTGGACGTGATGCCGGCGTTGACGCGGGCCGGCTGCAACAGCGGGACGTGTCACGGATCGGCCCGCGGACAGGACGGGTTCCACCTGTCGCTGTTCGGCTACGACCCCGATGGGGACTATCGAGCGCTGACCACGGAACTGCCGGGACGTCGCATCAACCTGGGCCGCCCGGACGAGAGCCTGCTGCTGACCAAGGGGCTCGGCATGGTTCCGCACACCGGCGGCCAGCGACTGACCCCGGACGACGAACTGCACCGCGCGCTGCTGGCATGGCTCGAACTGGCGGCGCCGCCCGCACCGACCGACACGCCCGAGGTGGTCGCCGTCGATGTCTTCCCGCCGGAACTGGTGCTGATCGGCAGTGGCGTCGCGGCGGCCGAGGGCGCGGGGACGCCGCACGGCGTGGTCGTGCGAGCGCGCTACAGCGACGGCAGCAGCCGCGACGTGACCAGCCTGGCGGCATTGCTGAGCACCAACGAAACCAGTCTGCGGATCGGTCCGGACGGACGTGCCTGGCCCGGCGTGCGGGGCGAGGCGCTGGTGCTGGCGCGGTTCGGACCGCTGACGGCCGCGATCCCGGCGATCGTGCTGCCACCTGAAAGCGCTCCGCCCCCGCCAGGTCCACCGGCCCGGAACTACGTCGACGAACTGGTCGATCGCAAGCTGGCCCGGCTGCGAATCCAGCCGTCCGAGGTGTGCAGCGACGCGGTCTTTCTGCGACGCGTGCACCTGGACATCGTCGGCCTGCTGCCGGACGTCGAAACCTGCCAGCGGTTCCTCGCGGACGAGCGCCCGGACAAGCGGGCCCGGATGATCGACGAACTGCTGCAGCGCAAGGAGTTCGTCGAGTTGTGGGTCCTGAAGTGGGCCGAACGGCTCCAGGTCCGCTCGACGAACGAGTACAGCTACAAGTCGATGCTGCTGTACTACCAGTGGCTGCAGAAACAGATCGCTGACGGCGTTCCGCTCAACACGATGGTCCGCGAACTGCTGACCGCCAGCGGCGGCGCGTTCAGCAACCCCGCGGTCAGTTTCTACGAGATCGAGCGCGAGCCGCTGAAGCTGGCCGAGAACGTCGCCCAGGTGTTTCTCGGCATGCGGATCCAGTGCGCCCAGTGTCACAACCACCCGTTCGATCGCTGGACGATGGATGACTACTACGGGTTCGCGGCGTTCTTCCCGCAGATCGGCCGAAAGGCCGGCGAGGATCCGCGCGAGGCCGTCATCTTCAACACCGCCTCCGGCGAAACGCAGCACCCGGTCGGCGGCGCGGCCGTGCCCCCGAAATTCCTGGGTGGACCGCGGCCGGACCTGGCGGGTCGTGACCGCCGGGCGGTGCTGGCCGAGTGGCTGACCGATCCGCACAACCCGTGGTTCGCCCGCAGCGCGGCCAACTTCGTCTGGGCGCACTTCTTCGGGCACGGGATCGTCGAGCCGGTCGATGACTTCCGGATCAGCAATCCGCCGAGCAACGCCGCCCTGCTGGATGCGCTCGCCGCCCGCCTGGTCGAGACGGACTTCGACATGCGCAGCCTGGTCCGCGACATCTGCAACTCGCGAACCTACCAGTTGGCCACCCGCGCCGAGGCCAGCAACGCGCACGACACGCGCAACTACGCCCGGGCCGAGGTCCGCCGGATCCGGGCCGAGGTGCTGCTCGACATCATCAGCCAGGTGACCGCGACGCGCGACAAGTTCCGCGGCCTGCCCGCCGGGGCCCGCGCCGTGCAGATCGCCGACGGCAGCACCAGCACCTACTTCCTGGCCACCTTCGGCCGCGCCCGCCGCGAAACGGTCTGCACCTGCGAAGTCGTCATGGAGCCGAGCCTGTCGCAGGCCCTGCACCTGATCAACGGCGAGACCGTGCAGCGCAAGATCAGCGAGAGCGGACGCGTCGCCGGACTGCTGGCCGAAGGGCGCAAACCCACCGAGGTGCTCGATTACCTCTACCAGGCCTGCCTGACCCGAATGCCGACCGAGGCCGAACGGACCAGCCTGCTCGCGGAACTCGACAGCGAAACGGACGCCCGCGTCGTGCTGGACGACCTGTTCTGGTCGCTGCTGAACAGCAAGGAGTTCCTCTTCAACCATTGAAGCCACCCATGCGCTCCCTGCCACGGACATTTCGTGCGACCGCTGCAATCCTCGCGGTGTGGTCGGCCCGGCCGCTGCAGGCCGATGATGCGCCGCGCGCCTACCAGGAGGACCTGCGTCCCCTGCTGGTCAACCGCTGCCTGAGTTGCCACAACCCGAACCAGACCCGCGGCGGACTCGACCTTTCGAGCCATGCGGCGGTGCTGGCCGGCGGCAGCGGCGGCGCGGTCGTGCAGCCCGGCGACTCCGGCGGCAGCCGCCTGTACCAACTCGTCAGCCACGCGGCCGAACCACACATGCCGCCCGGCGGTCCGCGCATCCCCGACGCGGAACTGCAGGTCTTTCGCGAATGGATCGACCAGGGCTGCCGCGAAAACCGGGGCAGCGCGGCACTGACCGTGGCGCCGGACCCGGCTCTGCAGATGCGTCCGGTCGAATCCTTCACGCCCGCCGACGGCCAGGTCTTTCCGATCGGACTGCCGCTCGACCGGATTCGTTCGACGCGCTCGGCCGGCGCGGTGCACACGCTGGCCGCGCATCCGTGGTCGCCGCTCGCGGTCCTGGCCGGTGATCGGCAGTTGCTGGTCTACGACCTGCCGACCCGCGAACTGCTCGGCGTGCTGCCGCTGGAGGACCGGCGGGCCGAAGTCGTCCGGGTCTCGCATTCCGGCCGCCTGGTGCTGGTCGGCGGCGGGGTGGCCGGCCGCTCGGGACAGGTCGACCTGTACGCGCTCGAAAGCGGCCAGCGGCTGACCAGCCTGGGCGAGGAGTACGACAGCGTGCTGGCGGCCGACATCGATGCGACCCAGCGGTGGGTCGCGCTCGGCGGCCCGGGCCGGATCGTGCGGATCGTGCGCATCAGCGACGGCGGGCTCGTCACCGAGATCCGCAAGCACACCGACTGGATCACGGCCCTGGCGTACAGCCCCGACGGCATCCTGCTGGCATCGGCCGATCGCAACGGCGGCGTGCAGGTCTGGGAAGCCGAAACGGCCGCGGCGTTTCACACGCTGGGTGGGCATCCGTCGACCGTCGGCGCGCTGGCATGGCGTCCGGACTCGGACGTGCTGGCGACCGGATGCGCGGACGGGCGCGTGCGGCTCTGGAACATGCACGACGGACGGCAACTGCAGGCGTTCAGCGCACACGGCGGCGGCGTGCTGAGCATCGCGATCGCACGCGACGGGCGGATCCTGACCGGTGGCCACGAATCGATCGCACGGCTCTGGACGCCCGACGGCAAGCCGCTGCAGCAGTTGCCGACGACGGCCGCGCTGGTGTCGGCGGTGGCGTTCACTTCGGACGGCAGTCAGGCCCTGACGACCGGGTTCCGCGGACAGGTCGAACTGTGGCAACTCGACCCGGTCGAACGGATCGCGGTGCTTCCGCATCACCTGTCACAACCCACCGAGCGTCAGGCCGCGCTCGCCGAGGAAATCACCGCGGCAGCAGCCCGCCTGACCGCGTTGCGTGCCGCCCGGCAGAGCGGGGAAACGAACCGCCCCGCGCTGGCTGCGGCCGTGGCGACGGCCGGCGCGCGGCATCAACAGGCCGAGGCGGCGGCGGCCGAGGCGGCCCGCGATGCCGACAGCCTTGCGCAACGCCAGGGACAACTGCAGGCGGACCTCGACACGGCCCGCGCCGAAGTCGATCGACAGACGGCCGCCCGCGACACGGCCCGCGCGGCGCTGGCCACCTGGCAGGAGGCGCTCGCCGCGGCGATCGCCGAGGACATTCGCGCCGGAGACGCACTCGAACAGGCGACCCGCGACCTCGCCGCCTGCGGCGCCCGCGTGCGGGAACTGGTCAGCGCCGGCGCGGCCGCGGACGACCCGGTCCTGGCCGAAGCACGCTGCGTCTACGACGAGCACAGCGGGCATCTGCTGCGGCTTTACGAACAGGTCGGTCAATCCGCCCAGCAGGCCGCGGTCGCGACGCAGGCGCTCGAAGCCGCGCGACAGCAGGCGAGCACGCTGGAAGAGGCCCTGGCGACCGCGACCGGACGGACGGACGCCCTGCAGACCGAGTTGCAGACCCTGGCCGGGTCGATCAGCGCCCGCTCCGCCGGGGTTGCGGAAGCGACCGAAGCGGTCCGCGTCGCGCAGGAGGCATTGGCGCAGCGGCAGGCGGAACTCGCGCAGGCCGACGCGGAAGGCGCGACGCTGGCCGGGCAACTGCGCGAAGCAACCGATTCGCTCGACCAACTGCGCGGGCGGCATGCCAAGTGGGAGGCGGCGGCGCTGCGGCCACGACTGATGGCGCTCGAGCAGTCCCTGCGCGACGCGCGGGCGGCGCTCGCCCCGCTCGATCAGGCGGTATCCGCGGCCGCCGCGGCGCTCGCGGAGAATGCTCGCCAGCGCGCAAACCTGCAGGCCGAACTCGAAGCGCTGCCCGCGAAGCAGGCCGAACTCGCGGACCAACTGGCGACGGCCACGACCGCGCTCGAACAGGCGGCCACCGAGATCGCGCAGCTCGAAGCGGACCTGTCGGCGCGAATCGCACGGCGCGACCAGACGGACGCGAGCCTGCAGCATCTGCGCGAGGCGGCCGAGGCGGAGCCCGGCAACGAACACCTCGCCGCGGCGCGGACGCAGGCGACGGCCCTGCTGGCGGCGCTGAGCGCGGACTGCGACGCCGCGGCCGCGCGACTGGCGGAACGTCAGACGGCACGGGGCGAGCAGGCGGCAGCGCGACAGGAACTGTTGGCGCTGGGCGCGCGGCTGACGCGGCGGGCAGCGGAGATTCCGGAGGCGCTCGCCGCACTCGACGCGGCCCGTCCAGCGCTCGTCGCCGCGCGAGACGAAGCCCGCGCCGCGCGCGAATCGGCCGAGGAACCGGCCCTGCTGGCGGAAGCCGATCTGGCCGAATGCCAGGAGACCTACGACACCCTGCTGGCCCGCTGGCTGGAGCAGACCGGGCGGTAGGTCGGGAAGGGAACGGGACACCCGGGACCTTGATGGAACCGGGGACAGAGAGAGGCGGCCCTTGCCCTGTCGACCTGGAATGCCTCGACGCCTGCCGCGGTCGACTTGTCCCGCGCAGACGGCCGGGCGGCGGTGACCAGGGAGGGCCGTCGACCAGCGCGAGCGGCCGCCGGGTTGGCCGTGGCACACGATCCGCCCGCTGATCAGCGCCTCGCTGTCCTGCTGACCTGCCTGCTTCGAGCCGGCAGCGTGACCCGCTCGGCCCCGACGAAGGTGGCCAGGTCGTGGAGCGACGCTTCGAGCGCGGCGTCGAACCGCCGCGTCCGGCGGAAATCGGGCTCCAGGTGGAGCGACTTGATTTCGAGGCAGGCCCGATCGCGGTGCAGTTTCGGATCAAGCCGCCCGACAAGACGGCCGTCGTGCAGGATCGGCATGACGTAGTAGCCGAACGTCCGCTTCGGCGGCGGCACGTAGATCTCCACGCGATAGCGGAAATCGAGCAGTTCCTCGGCCCGACCACGCTGCCAGAGGAATGAATCGAACGGGCACAGCGGAGTCGTCCCGCGCGGCGACGGCAGGCTGTCGAGACCCTCGAGATGCTCGGGCAGCGCGTAGCAGGCGCCGGCCACGCCCGGAACGCGCACCTCGACGACGCGTCCGCTCCGCAGGTTGCGGGCCAGCACGCGCCGACGGTCGGCCGCGGTCAGGTACGGGGCCGTGAAGTAGTTCACCAGGTGCTTCTCGGAGGCGATGCCGTTGCCGCGCAGGCCGGCCAGCAGCCAACTGTCCTCGCAGGCGGCGGTCGAGACGGTCGGACCGTCTGGATAAACTCGCTCGGCCAAGTCGAAGTGGCGGCGGAAGTGCCTGCGATTGGCGATCGCGATCCGCCCGGCGTGCCAGAGCAGTTGCAGCGAGCGGTTGTCCTCCTTGAACATCGGCATGGCGACCTTGTTCTGCCCGTTGCGGCGCCGGTCGGCGGCGGTGACCGCGAAGTTCGCGCTCTCCAGCACGCCCTCCTCGCGCAGGCGCCGCAGCACGCGACGCTTCGACCCCGGCGAAGTCTGATATCGCGGCCACCAGGACGAACGCAGCCAGTGCGGCGGCGGAAAGGCGGCCATGCGGCGGCGGCTGATCGGCAGGTGCTCGATCGGCAGCAGGCAGGCTTCGTGGCCCCAGTACTCGTAGGCGACGCGATCGCGGTAGGCCCAGCGGTCGACCTGGCGGCGATCGTATTGGCCGAAGCGGGTCCAGAGCGTCAGGTAGTGGGCCCGGTCGAGGACGTTGACGCTGTCGAGTTGCAGTCCGCCGGTCTCGCGCAGCAGGTCACGGAAGGTCCGGCGGGTCAGCCGCTCCGTCCCGCGCGGCGCGGCCAGTCCCTGGCGCCGGAACCACAGGCGCAGCACCTGCTCCCGCGAGACTTCGGGCGGCGCGGGTCGCGCGGATCGGCTGCGGGCGGGCATGACGAATCTCCACTGGCACCATGAAAGCGTGTCAACGTGAAGGCGTGAACGAGGGCGTCCCGGGCGGTTCCGATCTCCGGCCTGACCTGTAACCGGCGTCGGCGTCGGCTCGAGGGTCAGGTGATTCCCTCGCCGATTCGTTCACCTGCTCAACGCCTGACAGCCTTCTTCCTGCCCGGCGAGGCTTTGCGAGCAGCCGCCTTCTTCCTGGTCGACGCGACCTTCTTCTTCGCGGCGACCTTCTTCTTCGCGGCGACCTTCTTCTTGGCGGCGGACTTCTTCTTCGCGGCGGACTTCTTCTTCGTCGACGCAGCCTTCTTCGCGGCGGTGGCCTTCTTCGCGGCGGTCTTCCGGGTGCTCGTCTTTCTTGCGGCTTTGCGGCCGGCGGTCTTCTTCTTTGCGGCGGTGTTGCCGCGGGCGGCGGCGGGTCTGCGGGTGGCGCCGCGGACGTTCTGCTCGTAGATCTCGATGAAGCGTTCGGCCGTCACGCGTCGGAACGCCTCGGCGACGACGTCGAGCGGGACATCCTCGACGGACCGGAAGCGGACGCAGGACTTGCCCATATCGAGGCGTTTTCCGCTGGCCCGCCAGGCCTTCTGGAAGCGGGCCGACTCCTGGGGATCGCCGTAGAGGAACATCATGTGCAGGCCCAGGTGTTTGGCCCGCCCGGAGAGGCCGGCGAAGGGCAGCGGTTCGCGCGGATCGCAGTGGTACCCGGGCGGGTAGACGCTGTGCGGGAGGTAGTAGCCGATCACGCCGTACTGGATGCCCTCCTCGATGCCCTCGGCGAGGTTGGCGCGAATCACGTCGCGCACGGCCTGCAGCGCGGCCCGGCGATCGGGAGACTGGGCGGCGAGATACTGCCGCACGGTGGTTGGCGTAGACATCGGTGTTGGTACTCCGGGAAGCAGCCCGCCCGAGCGCGACTCAGGTGTCGGCCGTCAGGGGAATCAGTTCGAACGCATCCACGTCGACCAGGCCCTGGTCGGTGATCTTCAGCTTGCCGATGACCGACAGCGTCAGGAACGAGAGCGCCATGAACGGGCGTCGCAGTCGGCCACCCAGGTCGGCGGCGGCGGCGTGCAGGCGCTGCAACTGTCCGCTGAGTTCCTCGGGTCCGGCGGTGCTCATCAGGCCGGCGACCGGCAGCGGCACGTCCGCGAGCGTCTGCCCGTCGCGGGCGACGCAGAAGCCGCCGCGAATCTTCACCAGGTGCACGGCCGCGGTGTACATGTCGAGCGCGTTCGTGCCGACCACGACGAGGTTGTGAGAGTCGTGTCCGACCGACGAGGCGATCGCGCCGTGCTGCAGCCCGAAGCCGCGGACGAAGGCGTGCCCGATGTTGCCCTCGGCCCGGTGGCGTTCGATCACGGCGATCCGGGCGAGGTCGCGCTGCGGGTCGGCTTCGAGATGCCCGTCGCGCGGCGTGATCGTTTCGATCGAGCGCTCGGTGTCGATCCGATCCTCGAGCACCTCGATGACATGCACGCGGCACGGTTCGCTCGACGGGGCCGGGACGGCGAACTGCTCGGGTTCGAGCCACTTGACGTTGATCGTGCTTCGCAGCACCTGCGGGCGCGACTCGGCGGCGCTGACGACGGACCTGCCGTCCTCGGCCACCAGCCGACCGGCACTGTAGACGCGGCGAACGCGAAACGACGTCAGGTCGTCGAACAGCGCCAGCGAAGCCAGGCGACCGGGGGCGACCGCGCCGAGGTGTCGCAGTCCGAAATAACGGGCCGGGTTGATCGTCGCCAGTCGAATCGCGTGGACCGGATCCAGTCCGCCGGCGACGGCCATCCGGAGCATGTGGTCGATCTGCCCCTGCTGCAGCAGGTCGTCGACGTCCTTGTCGTCGGTGCAGAACATGAAACGGTCGAGGTTCTGCGGGTTGACCAGCGGCAGCAGCGCTTCGAGGTTGCGGGCCTGGCTGCCCTCGCGAATCATGATCGCCAGGCCGTGGCGGAGTTTCTCGCGGGCCTCCTCGAGGCCGGTACACTCGTGGTCGCTGCCGATCCCGGTGGCGACGTAGGCGCACAGGTCGCGGCCGGAGAGGCCCGGGGCGTGCCCGTCCATCGGCCGGTCGCCCATCATCTCGAGTTTGGCCAGGCAGTCGGGGTCGCCGTGGACGACGCCCGGGTAGTTCATCATTTCGGCGAGTCCGAGCACCCAGCGGTCGCCCAGCAGCGGTTCGAGATCAAGGGCGTCGAGTTCGGCCCCCGCGCTTTCGAAGCGCGAGGCCGGCACGCACGAACTGGCCATCACGTAGACGTGGATCGGACAGTACTTGCTGGCGGCCAGCATGTAGCGGATGCCCTCGGTCCCCATCACGTTGGCGATTTCGTGCGGGTCGGTGATGACGGCGGTGGTGCCGCAGGCGGACACGAGGCGGGCGAACTCGGGCACCGCCAGCATGCTCGATTCAATGTGAACGTGGGCATCGATCAGGCCCGGGCTGACGAACTGCCCGCTGACGTCGACGACCTCGCGGCCGTCGTACGCGCCGATGCCGGCGATGCGATCGCCGACGATGGCCACGTCGCCGGGAAGCAGTTCCCCCGAGAAGACGTTGACGATCGTTCCCCCGCGCAAGACCAGGTCGGCCGGCGTCCGACCGGCGGCCACGTCGATGAGTCGCTTGAGTTCCATGGCACCCAGAATCCTGTCAGGCGTCCTGATGACGAAGTCTGTTCCCAGCGATACCGCAAAGCGCGGCGGTTGGCAATCGGTAAACGCGACGTCGGACGGGGCCGGCCCGCCGGCGTCTTGACGGGGTCGGGGCGGGGCGCGAGGATAGGGTTTTGCGTCTGACAGATGCCTTTCCGACTCCTCATCGGGAGTGACGTCATGCGTTTCGACACGATCATCAGCGGCGGCACGGTGGTTACGGACCGGGGCGAGCGCAGCGCCGACATCGGGCTGCGCGGCGAGAAGATCGCGCAGATCGGCAAGGGCCTGGCCCGCTCGGCCGGGCGCGACTGCGAGGTGATCGACGCCCGGGGCCGCTACGTGATTCCGGGGGTGCTGGACGTACACGTGCACCTGGCGCTGCCGTTCATGGGTTCGGTATCGAGCGACGACTTCGACACCGGCACGCGGGCGGCCGCGCGGGGCGGTGTGACGACCGTGATCGACTTCGCGATTCCGTTCGGGAAGGAATCGCTGCTGCAGGCGTATCGCAACTGGCGGAAGAAGTCGGACGGGATCGCGTGCGTCGACTACGCCTACCACATGGCGATCACCAACTGGGACCGGCACGGGCCCCAGATGGAGAAGATGGTCGCGATGGGCTGCCCGACCTTCAAGGAATTCATGATCTACGAGTCGGAGGGCTGGCAGTCCGACGACCGGGCGATCTTCTCGGCGCTGGAGAACTGCAAGCGACTCGGCGCGATGCTGCTGATTCACGCCGAGTCGAGCCGCGTGCTGGACGAACTGATCGCGCGGCACCACACCAGGCCGCTGATGAAGAAGTACGGCGCCCGCCTGCACGCGATGACGCGGCCGAACTACATCGAGGCCGAGGCCATCCAGCGGGCGATCACCTGGTCCGAGGTCACCGGCGGACGGCTGTACATCGTGCACATGTCGACCGGCGAAGGGACCGACCTGGTGCGGGCGGCCCAGGCCCGCGGCGTCAACGTCTTCGCCGAGACGTGCAGCCAGTACCTGGTGCTGGACGACTCGAAATTCGCCGGACGCGACGGACACCTGTTCGCCTGCTGCCCGCAGATCAAGAAACCGAAGGACCAGAAACGTCTGTGGGAGGGGCTGCGGCGCGGCGAGGTCTCGGTCATCTCGACCGACACCTGCACGTTCACCCGCAAGCAGAAGGCCACCTGGAAGGGTGACTGGACCAGGATCCCGATGGGCCTTCCCGGACTCGAAACGCTCATGCCGATCGTCTACACGCACGGCGTTCGCAGGAAGCGGATGACGATGAAGCAGATGGTCGCGCGGCTGTGCACCAACCCGGCCAAGCTGATGGGCCTGTATCCGCGCAAGGGCACGCTCGCCAGGGGCAGCGACGCGGACATCGCGATCATCGATCCGCGCAAGGTGATCAAGGTCGACCACCGCCGACTCGAAACCAACGCCGACTGGAGCCCCTACCAGGGCTGGCCGCTCCGCGGCTTCTCCGAAACAACGTTCTGCCGCGGCCGCAAGATCGTCGAGGACTATCGCTTCGTCGGCGAGAACGGCTGGGGCCAGTGGCTGCCGCGCAAGAAACTCGCCAGGCCCTGACACCGAAACCAGGTAAGCAGGTAAGCACGTGAGCATCGAACCTACCCGGCACCGGACCAGAAGGCTGCGCGACAGACCGCGGGCCGAACATCGCCGCCCGGTCCGCGCCCCTGTTCGCCGCTCGCTGTTTCTGTTCCCCACTCGCTGAGGTAACCCGATGCCGCGTGCCGGTGACATTCTGAGCAGGGCCGAACTGCAGGAGAACTTCGCCGAACTGCCGCCGCCCCTGACGGACAGCGAGGCGCTGGTCGAGGCGGCCCGCTGCCTGTACTGCTTCGACGCTCCCTGCACGCGGGCCTGTCCGACCGAGATCGACGTGCCGAAGTTCATCCGCCAGATCCTGCATCGCAACGAACCCGGCGCGGCGCGAACCATCCTGCAATCCAACATCTTCGGCGGAAGCTGTGCCCGGGCCTGCCCGACCGAGGTGCTCTGCGAAGGAGCCTGCGTCGACAACACGCTGCTGAACAGCCCGGTCCAGATCGGACGCCTGCAACGACACGCCTGCGACGTCGCCCGCCAGGCGAACCTGCGGTTCTTCACCCCCGGACCACCGACCGGACGGCGCGTCGCGATCATCGGCAGCGGACCGGCCGGGCTGAGCTGCGCCCACGAACTGCGCAAGGCCGGGCACGAGGTGGTCGTCTTCGAGGCCCGCGGCGTGGCCGGCGGCCTGAACACCCTCGGGATCGCGGCCTACAAGATCACGACCGAATTCGCCCTGACCGAAGTCGACCTCGTGCAGCAGGTCGGCGTCGAAATCCGCCGGAACAGTCCGCAGAGCGGCCCGCAGATCCAGGCGCTGCTCGCCGGCGACGAGTTCGACTCGGTCTTCCTCGGGATCGGACTCGGCCGGACGCGACCGCTCGGCATCCCGGGCGAGGACGCCGCCGGCGTTTGGGAGGCGCTCGACTTCATCTTCCAGACGCATACCGGTTCGTACGCGGACTGCCAGGTCGGACAGCACGTGCTGGTCATCGGTGCCGGCAACACCGCGGCCGATGTCGCCACCGAGGCCGTTCGGCTGGGGGCCGAGCAGGTCACGCTGGCCTACCGCCGCGGCGACGAGGCGATGCCGGCCTACGCCTACGAGTACGAGTACATGAAACACGACGGCGTGCATTTCGAGTGGTACGCGCAGCCGAAGCGCGTCGTGGTCGCGGACGGCAAGGCCGTCGGTGTCGAGTTCATCGCCACCGAACCGCTCGAAGAGGGCTCGCGGAAGGCCGGGCTGCGCGAGGTGCCGGGTTCGGAATTCACCATCGAGGCCGACATGATCGTCAAGGCCCTCGGCCAGGCCCCGCTGCTGGACCTGCTGAAATCGCTGCCGGATCTGAAGGTCGACGGCGACTGCATCGCGGTCGACCCGGACAGCGGGGCGACCAGCATCGCCGGCCTGTTCGCCGGCGGCGACTGCATCAGCGGCGGCGCCGAAATCGTCAACGCGGTGCAGGACGGCAAGGTCGCGGCCGCCGGCATCAACCGCTACCTGGCCGGCGCACGCGGGGGCTCGACGAATGCCTGACCTGAGCATCGAATTCTGCGGCGTGAAAGCGCCGAACCCGTTCTGGCTGGCCTCGGCCCCGCCGACGAACTCGGCCTACCAGGTTCGCCGCGCGTTCGACGCGGGCTGGGGCGGCGTGGTCTGGAAGACACTCGGGACCGAACCGATCGTCAACGTCAGTTCACGCTACGGGGGGCTCGACCACGACGGACGCAAGGTGGTCGGCCTGAACAACATCGAACTGATCACCGACCGCACGCTCGAAGAGAACCTCCGCGAGATCGCCGAGGTCAAGCGCGACTATCCGCACCACGCCCTGTGGGTTTCGCTGATGGTCGAGTCGAAACGCGAGACGTGGCACGAGATCGTCAAGCAGACCGAGCAGACCGGCGCGGACGGCATCGAACTGAACTTCGGCTGCCCGCACGGGATGAGCGAACGCGGGATGGGCTCGGCCGTCGGCCAGGTCCCCGATTACACCTGCATGATCGTCGAGTGGGTCAAGGAGGTCGCGACCACGCCGGTGATCGTCAAGCTGACGCCGAACGTCACCGACGTCCGCACGATCGGCCGCGCGGCCCAGCAGAGCGGCGCCGACGCGCTTTCGCTGATCAACACGATCAACTCGATCATCGGCGTCGATCTCGACACGCTCGCCCCGAAGCCGGCCGTGGCCGGACAGGGCAGCCACGGCGGTTACTGCGGCCCGGCGGTCAAGCCGATCGCGCTGAACATGGTTTCCGAGCTGGCACGCGACAAGGACATCAAGCTGCCGATCAGCGGCATCGGCGGGATCCAGGCCTGGCAGGACGCGGTCGAGTTCATGCTGCTCGGCGCCGGCAGCGTGCAGGTCTGCACGGCCGTGATGCACTACGGCTTCCGGATCGTCGAGCAGCTTGCCTCGGGCATGGAAAACTGGATGCGTGAGAAGGGCTACGAGCGCGTCTCGGACTTCGTCGGGCTCTCGACCGGGCGGATCCACGACTGGGGCGACCTGAACCTGAACCACAAGGTCGTGGCCGAGATCGACCAGGCCAAGTGCATCCACTGCGGCCTGTGCTACATCGCCTGCGAGGATGGCTGCCACCAGTCGATCGCCTGGGACAAGCAGTCGGTGGCCGACTACGTCAAGGAACACGGCGAGGAAGCGATCGCGTTCCACAGCGGCGGGCACGACGTCGTGCCGGGCGCGGGCGCGGACTACGTCAACCTGTTCACGATCAAGCAGGACACCTGCGTCGGCTGCAACATGTGCAGCCTGGTCTGCCCGGTCGAAGACTGCATCACGATGAAGGAAGTCGACACCGGCAAGCCGCCGATGAGCTGGCGCGAGTACCAGGAACTGCTCGCGGCCGGGAAGATCGCGAAGATCGAACCACCGAAACACGTCTAGGCTTAGTAAGCAAGTCTCCAAGTGAGCAAGTGAGCAAGCATTGGTTCGCGCGCATTGGTGGCGCGGTGTTGCGCGGCAGTCGTTCGGGCTGCTGGACGGCCCTCCTTGGTCGCCGTCGTGCGGCCGCGTGCTGCGCGCTGGTCGATGGCCCGCCTTGGTCGCCGTCGAACCAGACACCTGCTGCGGGACACGTCGACCGCAGCGCGATGTCGAGGGATTCTAGGCGGACTGGTCAACGGTCCCGGGTGTCTCCATTGCATGGGTGCCCGACCCTTCCGGAGGCTTTTGCGTCAGAACGCAAAAGCCTCTGAGTAAGCAAGTAAGCACGTGACCAAGTAACAAGTTGCTCGTGGGGGTTGTTTCTCAAAACCTTGCTTACTGGGTCGCTTGCTGAATTGCTCACCGGCGATTGGTGCAATCGCCTCTTCCAGGATGGGGCACCCGTGCAAGAGTTGGGTGGGGCACCCAGCAGGAGAGCGCTCCCGGGCGACCTTGCTTACTTGCTGACCTGCTTACTTGCTCACTTCGCCGAAGGCGACATCCAGGCAGTCGGCCATGAAGTCGGCGTCGTCGCGGGTGATGCACATCGGCGGCTTGATCCGCAGCACGTTGCCGAACAGGCCGCCCTTGCCGATCAGCAGGCCGCGCTCGCGGCAGAGTTCGAGCACCTCGGCCGTCTGGGCACTGGCGGGTTTCTTGCTGGTGCGGTCGGTGACCAGTTCGACACCGAGCATCAGGCCCATCCCGCGGACGTCGCCGACGATCGGGTGCCGCTCCTGCAGTTCGAGCAGGCGCTGCTTCAGATGGCCGCCGACGTCGCGGGCGTTCTGCTGGATGTTCTCGGCGTCGATGACTTCCAGCGTCGCCATCCCCTGGGCCATGCTGACCGGGTTGCCGCCGTAGGTGTTGAAGTGCACGCGGTTCTTCATCATCGCCGCGATCTCGGGCCGCGTCAGGGCGTTGCCGAGGGCGGCCCCGTTGCCGATGCCCTTGGCCATCGTGACGAGGTCGGGCGTCACGTTCCAGTTCTCGAAGCCCCAGAAGTGCGCGCCGGTCCGGCCGAAACCGGTCTGGACCTCGTCGGCGATGCACAGGCCGCCGTACTTGCGAACGATCTCGTAGACGATCCCGAAGTACTCCGGCGGCGGCGTGACCGCCCCGCCGACACCCTGGATCGGCTCACCGATGAAACAGGCGATCTCGCCCGGCGTCTCGTAGCGAATCACGTCCTCGACATCGTGGGCGCACTTCACGTCGCAGCTCGGATACTCGAGTCCGTACGGGCAGCGGTAGCAGTAGCCCGGCGTGACGTGCTTGACGTTTGCCGACGGCGAGCTCTTGAACTTCCAGTTGCCGTGCGCGGTCAGCGCCATCGCGGCCTGCGTTCCGCCGTGGTAGCCGTTCCGCACCGCCAGCACGTCCGCGTTCTTCGTGAACTCGCGGGCCATCAGGATCGCGATCTCGTTGGCCTCACTGCCCGAGTTCGTGAAGTAGCTGACCTTCAGACCGCTGCCTTCCGGCATGTGCTCGGCCATCTTCCGGCCGTACTGCGCGATGTTCGGGTTCAGGTAGATCGTGGTCGTGTGCTGCAGGCGCCCGACCTGCGCCTGGACCTGTTCGATGACCTTCGGGTGGCAGTGCCCGACGCTGACGGTGACGATGCCGGCGAAGCCGTCGAGATACTGCCGCCCGGTCTCGTCCCAGACGTACTGCATCTTCCCTTCGACGATCATCAGCGGCGACTTGTAGTAGGTCAGCAGGCCGGGGGACAGGTACTCCTGCCGCAGGGCCAGCACCTCGTCCCGCGAGGGGCCGTCGTACGGCGCGGGCTTGTGCGAAGAAACGGGCAGCGAGACGCGCGAATCGGGCTTGGTACCGGCCATGACGAATCCTTGCTGTGCGATGAAAGTGCCTTTGCAGATTGTACAGATCCGCGCATCGGTGAAAAAGTGAAAGTGTGAAGGAGTGCAAGAGGTTTGCCGCGAAGGCTCCTCTTTCACTCCTTCACTCATTCACGTCTTCACTCGTCGGTGCCGGCACCGACATGGCCCGCTTCCGGCGTGAGCACATCGGCCGGTTCAAGGCCGCGTTCGCGCGGCGTGCCCGGCAGCAGGTTGTCCAGCACGATTCCGATCAGGGCCGCGACCGCCATACCGGTCGAACCGACCGCGACAACCACGCCGCGGGTCCCTTCCGAAAACAGGGCCAGCAGGCTCTCGGCCGTCGGCTTGTACATCGCCAGGGTCTGCCCGCCCTGGATGCCGTCGGCACTCGCGACCGTCGTGAAGTAGGCCGGCACACTGAGTCCCATGAACAGGCTGAAGCCGGCGATGAACAGGTTGCGGTCGACCGACAGGTCGCAGCGGGCCAGTTGCTGCACGCCGACGGCACTGATCAGACCGAACAGGGCGCAGTACAGGCCGCCGACGACCGGGCCCGGAATCGTGGCCGCGAAGGCCCCGAACTTGCCGAACAGGCCGAGCAGGATCAGCAGGACGGCACCGATCTGCACGACGTAGCGACTGCCGACGCGGGTCAGTCCGACCAGGCCGATGTTCTCGGAGTAGGAGGTCGAACTGAATCCGCCGAAGACGCCGGTCAGGGCGCAGCCGACGCCCTCGAAGCCGATCCCGCGCGAGATCTGCCGCGGGGTCGGATCGCCCCCGCCGGCCATCTGGCTGCAGGCGTGGTAGTCGCCGAACGATTCGATCATCGAGGCCAGGTAGCCGGCCAGCACGGCGATGATGAAGCCGGCCTGAAAGCGCGGCAGCCCCCACGGGAAGAACACCTCGCGCGGATCGGCCCGCAGCCAGGCGGCATCGTCGATTCGCGAGAAGTCGATCCGGGACGGGTGCCCCTCACCGAAGACGCCGGCGGCCGTGCAGACCCAGCAGGTCGCGCAGGCCAGCACGATCGCGAGCAGCATCGGGAACATCCGGAAGACGCGGTGGCGGCGCGACAGCACGAACGAGAAGACGATCACCAGCACGATCGTCAGGCCGGAGATCGGCCAGTGCGTGCCGGCCTTCGGCGCGCCGTGCTGGAAGAGGGCCAGTCCGATCAGCATGATGACCGGGCCGACGACGACCGGCGAGAGCATGCGACGCAGCCAGCCCATCAGGCCGCTGAAGCCGATCAGCATCTCGAATGCCGCCCCGACCATCACGGCGCCGGCGATGTACTGCATCATCGCGGCCCCGTCGAGTCCGTCGGCCGCACAGGCCCCGATGATGCCGAAGAAGGCGGTGATGAACGAGAACGAGACGCCCTGGATGATCGGCAGGCGCGAGCCGAAAGTGGCCTGCAGCAGCGTGGCGAGGCCGCTGCAGAGCATGACCGACGAGATCAGCGTGGCGATGTTGGCGGCCTGCACGGCGGCCTGCTCGGCCTGCACGGCGGCGGACGCCTCGGCATCGACCGGCCAGAGGGACGGTCCGAACAGCAGCGGAATCGCGACGGTCGAGCCAAACATCGTCAGGACATGCTGAGCCGCCAGGATCGTCGCCCGTGGAAACGGGGGACGATCGTCGAGCCCGTAGATCAGACCTGGTGCGGGCGCATCCGGCGCAGACATCGGAACCCCTGTTCCCTGTTCCCGTTTCCCTTCCTACAGGTCGACGATCGCCTGGTAGGTTTCCGGGCGGCGGTCGCGGAAGAACTGCCAGACGTTGCGGACCTCGCGGATCAGGTCGAGGTCGATGTCGGCCGTGACGATCGCATCGCCGGCCCGGGGGGCCTCGGCCATGATCTGTCCGCGCGGGTCGCAGAAGTAGCTCTGCCCGTAGAACTCGCCGATCTTCCAGGGTTCCTCGACGCCCGGACGGTTGATCGCCCCGACGAAGTACTGGTTGGCGACGGCGTGGGCGGGTTGTTCGAGTTTCCAGAGGTACTCGGACAGGCCGGCGACGGTGGCGGACGGGTTGAAGACGATCTCGGCCCCGTTGAGTCCGAGGCAGCGGGCCCCGTCGGGGAAGTGCCGGTCGTAGCAGATGTAGACCGCGACGCGTCCGAAGCGGGTCTCGAAGACCGGGTAGCCGAGGTTCCCGGGGCGGAAGTAGAACTTCTCCCAGAAGCCGGGCGCGCAGTGCGGAATGTGGATCTTGCGGAACTTGCCGAGGTAGCTGCCGTCGGCGTCGATCACCGCGGCGGAGTTGTAGTAGACGCCCGGCAGGTCTTCCTCGTACATCGGGACGACCAGGACGATCTCGTGCTTGCGGGCCAGGTCGCACATCAGTTTCGTGGTCGGACCGTCGGGGATCCGCTCGGTCAGTTCGTACCACTTCGGGTCCTGCTCGGCGCAGAAGTACGGGCCGTAGAACAGTTCCTGCAGGCAGATCACCTGGGCGCCCTGGCCGGCGGCCTCGGCGATCATCTCGACATGCTTGTCGATCATGCCCTGCTTGATCTTCGCGACGCCGGCGCTGACGGGTTCGCACAGTGCGGCCTGGATCAGGCCTCCCCGAACGATGCGTGCCATGAGATGCTCCTGCTCGGAATACGGAACGGGCAGACAGCTATCATAGGCCAAACGCGGCGGCGGACAACTCGCCGGTGCCGCGGAACTCGGCTACGATAGCGTGGTTCAAGCGAGAAACGTCAGCTCTCCCCCTGGGTGCGAGGAACTGCCATGCCATCGGACAGCGTCGCCACCGTCAAGATGCTCTGCAACGGAACCTGGACCGCGGCCGCGTCCGACCGCGGCGGCGAGGTCTTCAACCCGTCGACCGGCGAGGTGATCGCCCGCGTCCCGTTCGCCGGACGCGACGAGGTCGACCGCGTGGTGCAGTCGGCGGCCGACGCGCTGCCGGGCTGGTCCGAGACGCCGGTCGTCGAGCGGGCCCAGATCATGTTCCGCTTCCGCGAACTGGCCAAGGCGCACTTCGACGAACTGGCCGAGACGACGACCCGCGAGCACGGCAAGACGCTGGCCGAGGCGCGGGCCTCGATCCAGCGCGGGATCGAGATGATCGAGTTCGCCTGCGGGATCCCGAGCCTGATGATGGGCCAGAGCCTGGAGAACATCGCCCGCGACGTCGACTGCGAGACGATCCGGCACCCGGTCGGCGTGTGCGTCGGGATCACGCCGTTCAACTTCCCGGCGATGGTGCCGCTCTGGATGTACCCGGTGGCGATCACCTGCGGCAACACGTTCGTGCTGAAGCCGTCGGAGAAGGTCCCGTTGTCGGCCGTCCGCCTCGGCGAACTGCTGATGGAGGCCGGCCTGCCGGACGGCGTCTTCAACATCGTGCACGGCGACAAGGCCTGCGTTGACGCCCTGCTGGAACACCCGCTGGTGCGGGCGATCTCGTTCGTGGGTTCGACCGACATCGCCCAGTACATCTACGAGACGGGCACGCGGAACGGCAAGCGCGTCCAGGCCGCCGGCGGCGCCAAGAACCACCTGATCATCATGCCCGACGCCGACCTGGACCAGGCCAGCGCGGCGCTGGCGGCCTCGGCCTACGGCTGTGCCGGCGAGCGCTGCATGGCCGGCAGTGTCGCGGTACCGGTCGGAGAGATCGGCGACGACCTGGTCGGCAAGGTCAGCGAGCGTGGCGCCGCGATGAAGGTCGGCAGCACGGTCGGCGGGTCGGACGTCGACATGGGTCCGCTGATCACGCGGGCGCACCTCGAACGGGTGACCGGCTACCTCGACGTCGCGACGCAGGAGGGTGCCACGCTGGCGCTCGACGGACGGCAGCGCGAGTTCGACAGCGACGGCTTCCTGATCGGCCCGTGCGTGATCGACCGGGTGCAGCCCGAGATGCGGGTGGCCCGCGAAGAGATCTTCGGTCCGGTGCTGTCGGTCATGCGGGCCGGCACGCTGGACGAAGCCCTGAACATCGGCCGGCAGTGTCCGTACGGCAACGGCGCGTCGATCTTCACCCGCAGCGGCTGGGCGGCCCGCGCGTTCAAGCGGCATTTCAACGCGGGCATGATCGGGATCAACGTCGGCGTACCGGCCCCGATGGCGTGGTTCCCGTTCACCGGCTGGAACCGCTCGTTCTTCGGCGACCTGCACATCCAGGGCACCGAGAGCATCCAGTTCTACACGCAGCAGAAGATGACGATGACCCGCTGGTTCGAATCCGGCCAGGACACGCACCACGATCCGATCTGGAAGACACGCAAGGGGTAGGGAGCGAGGGAGCGAGGGAGCGAGGGAGCGAGGGAGCAAGGACGGCGGGACGTAGGGTGCGTCATCGACGCGGCCGCCCGCGCTCCAATCCGACGCGGACGCACCAGGCGTCGATGCCGCACCGCGTGGTTCCTTGTGCGAGAAAGTCGCGGTCCCGTGTGCGAGGAAGTGACACCGGCATCTGCTCCCCTCGCGCTGAGAAGACACTGCGAGGATCGCAGTGGCACACGTCGGCGATTCGGTTCACCCGCGCTGTGACGACACTGTCAGGAGCCGTGGCACGATTGCGCGTGTGGTGGTGGCCGGCGCGGCGGGCTGCGCGGAACGCCGGGCGGTCAGCGGAGGTAGACGTCGTAGCGGGCGGTGCCGTCTTCGTGGCTGTGGCTGGGGTTCGGCGCCAGGGGCGGGTCGCGGTGGAAACGCTTGACGACGACGCGCCGGCGGGCGACGTCGCGGGCGGCCTGGAAGAGTTGATCGGCGTCGTGGTCGTCTCCGATCAGACGCCGCAGGATCCGCACCTCGACCTTCACCAGGGCCGACTTCTTCCGCATCGGGAACATCGGGTCCAGCAGAACCACGTCCGGGGCCTCGTCCGCCGTCATGCCCCCGAGCACCGCGCGCGAGTCGGACTGCTGCAGTCGCAGGCGCTCTCCGACCCGCTCGCGAATCGCCGCGACCCCGCGGGCCCGCTCGACCCCGTCGGCCAGCAGCGCGAACAGAATCGGTGAACGCTCGACGGCATGCACCCGGCAACCGTGGTACGCCAGGCGGAACGCGGCCCGGCCAAGACCGGCCGTCGCGTCGAGCACGCTCGGCGGCACGGGCCGAAACCCGACGGCGTTGAACAGCAGGCCGAAGCGGTGCGGGTCGCGAGCATAGCCGTGTCGCCCCTCGACGAAATCCACGTACAGCGGACGCGGGCCGCGCGGCCGGGGGCAGCGCAGTTCCAGGCGCTCGGGCGTGACGGTCAGGAGCAGTTCGAAATCCGCGCCGCCCTGCTCGATCAGGGGCAGATCGAGGGCCGCCGCCAGACGCGCCGCGCGGGCGCGCGTGTCCCCGTCATCCGCCGCGCAGACGGCGACGGTGGCCGGGCGTGCGGGATCGGGTTGCGGGCGGCGTGACATGTCGAGACTCCGGGGCACGCGGCGGCGGTGCCCGCAGAGTCGTGATGGTAGCGAAACACAGCAGACGAAACAGGGAACAGGGGCTGACGCGCGGATGACACCACGCGGCGTCCGGCCTCTGTTCCCTGCCGGTTGATCGGCGGCCGAACGGCTACCTGGCGTCAAGGGCGTCGAGGGCGTCGATGACCTTGGGGACGTAGACGTACCCGGGACCGCCCTGCATCATCACGACGACGCCGGCCGCTTCGAGCAGTTCCTCGCGGGAGAGGCCGGCCTGGACGGCTTTCTCGGTATGGGCGTAGATGCAGCGCTCGCAGCGGAGGGCCATGCCGACGCCGAAGGCGATCAGTTCCTTTTCCCGCAGCGTCAGCGCGCCGGGGCTCATCAGCCGCTGGTACATGCCGCCGAAGGCGCGGGCCAGGTCGGGGGCGGCGTTCTTCAGCTTTCCGGTCTCTTCCGGCCAGTCGCGATAGTGGTCGGCGGCTTCGGCACTCATGCGAGGTCTCCTTGCTGAGAGGGTTCGTTTGCGGCGGCGGAACAGGTCGGGACCCGGTTCCAGGGCATGCGGGCGAGCAGCTTGGCCATGCCACACCAGCCCGACAGGCCGGCGAAGATCAGGCCGGCGCCGATGAACCCGCTCAGCAGCAGGAACCACGGCGAGGCGAACACGCCCAGCAGGACACCGATCAGCACCAGGCTCCCCGCGGTGACCTGGACCTGTCGCATCACGTCCAGCCCGGCCGTGCGGGCCCGCTCAACCGGCAGTCCGGCCGCCTTCCAGGCCTCGATGCCCCCGGCGAGTTGAAAGACCAGGTCGCCGGCATCGCGGAAGTGGCCGGCCGCCTGATGCGAGCGTTTCCCGCTGCGGCAGTGGAAGACGATTCGTTTTCCGTCGGCGTCGCGGCGGACAGCCTTGGGGTCGAGGCCCCCGAGTGCGTGGTGCCGGCTGCCGGGGATCCACTCGGTCGCCCGCTCGAAGTCCTCGCGGACATCGAACAGGACCGCGGTCTGCTCCCGCAGCCAGGTGCGGAGCAGGTCGGGGGTCAGATCGACGATCCGTCCCTCGGTGTCGGCGGCGGGTGTCTGATCGATCGTGCTCATGCGGGCTCCTCGACGCGTTTGATGCCCCCTTCCGGGGGCCTTTCCGCCGGAGGGTCCACCGGTTTAGAGGCACGGCCGACGGGATTCGTTCCCGGCGAGGTGGCGGTTTCGGTTCGGCCCGGACTCCGCCGCTGGTCCGATTCAGTCGGAAGCGGTGGTTTCGAGCGATTCCTGGAGTCGCTGCTGCAGATCGGGCGGCACCTGGCCGCGGCCAAGCTGGCGGCAGATCTCCTGCGAGAGGTCGAGTGACGCGAAGACGGACCGGCAGCGCTGGCAGATGACTTCGCTGTCGAGGTCGACCCCGCGGTCGAGCGCTTCCTGCTTGGCGTTGAGCAGATCGAGGCAGGTCTGCCGGGAGTAGGCCGGCGGTGGCGCGGGATCGGGCTGGCGCGGCAGGGCCGCGTCGACGGCGACGCGCAACCGCAGGCGGGCGCGATGCACGCGGCTCTTGATGGTTCCTTCCTCGAGCCCGAGGATCGCGGCGACTTCGGGGACGGTCAGCCCGACGATTTCCTTGAGAACCAGCGGAACGCGAAACGACTCGGGCAGGCGGGCGATCTCGGCCTCGATGCGATCGCGGGCCTCGCGCTGAATCTGCTGCTGAAGCGGGCCTTCCTGCTCGGACGGGATCACGGCGATCAGCGGATCGCCGAACGGGAGCGTCACGTCGAGCGAGGGAATCGAATCGGGCTGGCCGGCCCGCTTGCGGTGCATCCGCTGGCAGGTCCGGGCGGCGATCGTGTAGAGCCAGGTCTTGGGGCTGGAGCGGCCCTCGAAGGTGTGCCAACTGCGGAAGGCCTGCAGGAAGACCTCCTGGACGAGGTCTTCGGCCTCGCTGCGGTTGCCGCAGAAGCGGACCCCGAGCGAGAACAGTTGCCCGGCGTACTCGTGGATCAGCGTCTGCAGCGCCGCGCGGGCCTCGGCGTCGCGTTCTTCGTTGGTCTCGGGGCTGTTCATGCCCACGATTATAGGTTCAGCGGGTCGCCGGTGGCAGACCGTGGCCGGTTACCCGGGCGGGCACAGGGGATCGCCGCCCCCTGCCCCGCCTCGCATGATGTGCGTGCGATCGCCGATGCCGGATCACGCGTAGCTGTGCAGTCCGACGATGAAGAAGTTCACGAAGCACCAGTTGAACGCCATCATCAGGCACCCGGCGACGCTGAGCCAGGCGGTCCACAGCCCGCGGTTCTTCGTGATGAACCGCAGGTGGATCAGGATCGCGTAGATAATCCACGTGTTCAGGGCGAAGACTTCCTTCGGGTCCCAGCCCCACGGGCGTCCCCACGAATAGTCGGCCCAGACCGCGCCGAGGATGATCCCGACGAACAGCATGATGAAGACCAGGTTCAGGATGATCAGGTGGCACCAGTCGCAGTGCTGCAACCAGACCGGCAGGCTGCTGGCCTGCGACTCGTCACCCGGAGCGCCGCCGGCCATGACCGGTCGGCTGGCGCGAAGGGCGGCCGGGGCGCCGCCGGCGACGGCCAGCGCCGGTTCCGTCGACGGGCGGGCGAGGCGTTGCTGGATGATGCCGGCGCCGGTCAGCAGCGCCCAGACCAGCCCGGTGACCACCAGGGTCCCGCCGGTGCCGGTGGCGAAGCCGGCCGGTGCGGTTCCGGCGACCAGCCCCCCGATCACGGCGATCCCGCCGACGGCCAGGGCCGTGTCGCGGGCGGCCCCGCTCAGCCAGCGTGAGGCGACGAGGACGACCATTCCGGCCAGGCCGACGCCGATCATCGTCTGGGCGAGGCGCGGCTCGGCGGAGAGCGTCGTGGCGGCCAGTGTGAAGAACCCGGCCAGTGCCAGGACCAGCCCGGTTACGGCCGAGCGGGTGGCGGCGCGGTGCAGGTAGTAGCCGTACAGGTAGACGATCGCGATGACGGCGGCCAGGAAGATCAGGGCATAGGAAGCGATGATCAGGACGGTGTGAATGCGAAGCATGACATCATCGAGAATGCCCATGATGGTCGTCAGCGTGCCGCCGCCGGGGATCACGAACTGCCCCAGAATCAGGGCCAGGAAACCGGTGGCATGGGCCCCGACCAGGAAGAAACGCCGTCGGTAGAGCAGTTCGCCGACGAAGGCGATCATGCACCCGATCCAGGCCGAGCCGACGACGGCTTCGAACATGTTGGCGACCGGGATCCGGCCGAGGATGTACCAGCGCAGCGCGATGCCCGCGGCGTGGATCGCCATGGCGGCCACGAGCAGAATCATGCCGAGTCCCCAGGGCACGCGCCAGTTGGTGACCAGGGCCCAGATCGCGACCAGCATGCCGAGGAAGTAGAAGACCCAGCCCCAGGTGAACTTGCCCATCGCGTAGTAGCGGGCCTCAGCCATGCGCTGGGACTCGCTCGGATACACTTCCGGTGCGATCTTCGGCAGAACGCCGGCGAGCGCATCCAGTCCGGCCTGGACCTTGGCGGCATCGCCGGAGAGCCAGCCGAGGCGGACCTGTGCCCAGGGGCCGACCACGGCGGCCGCGGTCTCCGGCGAGAGCCCGGGGACGGGATCGCCGAAGCGGCTGATCAGTTCCTCCCGGGTCGTGCCGCCGGCGGCGAGCATGGCGTCGGACAGGTTGGCCTGGGCGCGATCGGGGGTGAACCAGGGATCGATCGGTTCGGCCCCGGGGGCCGGCACGATGTTGACCAGTCGCTCGAGGGCCTCGGCGACGAACTGGGCTTCGCGGGCGCGGTTGACGGCCCGGGACATCAGCGTGCGGGTCTCGAGTTCCTTCATCCGGGCGCGGACGGTCGGGTCGGCCAGTTCGCGCGGGGTCATGTAGCTGCTGGACACGATCCGGGTGCGGGCGGCCTCCGGCATGTGAGCGCTGAAGTGAATCCGCAGGCCCTTGTCCTTGATGCGGACCACGGGCGTATCGACATAGGCCTGTCGGCGGAAGAGCCAGTCGCAGAGCGAGGCCAGCGGCGAAAGGCCCGGCAGGCTCTCGCGGCCGTACATGCTGGTCATCATTTCGCGGGCGAACGAATCGAGCGTCTTGTAGCGCCCGCCGTCCTGAACCGTGATCAGGCTGACGGCGTCCCAGTTGATGTCCGGATCGAGGTGCCGGGCATGCTCGGAAGCGGCAAACGGTTCGGGCCCGGCCAGCACGGCGGTGGCCGAAATCCAGAGAGCCAGCGCGGCCGACAGCAGGCGGGATGGTGAGGTAGCATTCATGCCTTGATCGCCTCCGGGAGGTTGGCCGCGGTTTCGCGTCGCCGGCGGCCGGTCGCCTGCCGACGTCGCAGCAGGACGGGTTTGACGTAGAACGCGTAGGTGCAGCCGAGCGTGATCAGCACGCAGCCGAGCACCATGGTGAGGATTCCGCGGCGGTTTCCGACGCCCAGGATGGTGAAGCTCCAGTGGTCCTGGGCGGCCCCGCTCTGAAAGAGCGTCCAGCGTCCGACGGCGAAGGTGTCGTTGGTCTGGACGGTGCCGGCCCGCACCTGTCCGTTGTGTCGGACGAAGAAGCTGCTGAACCAGCTTTCGACGCTGCGTCGGCCGGGGAAGAACGTGACCTGCAGGCTGTCGGGGGCAACCTCGGCGCCGAGATCGCGCCGCAGCCGGGAGTACAGCAGTTCGTACGCCTTCGGGCTGCCCGGCGGGCGAACGGTGATCGGCCGGGCGTCGACGTGCGGGTACGTACTGAACGGCAGCCAGTGCGTCTCGCTCCAGCCGGCGTGCTCGCCGAGCCCCTGGAGTTCCACCCGGACGGCGGAGAACTGCCGGCCGACGTTCGGCCGCCGGCGTTCGAGGTCCTCGACGACCGGAGTGCGGCTGGTGACGGCGTGGGAGTAGAGGGCCGGAAGCGAGACGTCGAGTTCGACGCCGGAGAACTGCACGGCGCGGCGGGTGCCGACCGGCAGGTCGGTGACCTCCAGTGATCCGGACGGATCGAAGGTGCCGAGTTGCGGCGCGAGGTCCGGTCCGGCCACCAGCAGCAGGCGCCCGCGCGGGGTGCTGCGGTAGGTCAGACGAATGTTGTCATCGAGCAGGCCGGTACGCAGGCGGACGCCGTCGGCGTCGATGTCCTGGGTCAGGTGCGGGAAGCGTTCGATGACGGTCCGGCTGAAGGTCGTCCCGCCGCGGGTGACATTGACCATCGCGACCGAGGAGGTGGCTCCTTCGAAGCCGGGCGAAACCAGCGGCCAGGCCGGGATGAGCTGATCGATCTCGAGCGTGTAGCCGCCGGCCTCAATCTCGAGCGACTGTCCCGAATGGACCGCGAAGGCCTGGGAGAAGTCGGCGTCGAGCACTTCGACCGTCAGTTCGTGGGTCGCAATCAGCGGGCGGAACAGGTCGTCGCGTTCGGCGGCCTCGGCGACCCAGCGGAACTCGATCGGCACGCCGGCCTGGAAGACCGAGCGGGCGGGTTCGCGGGCCAGCAGCCACGACGAGCGGGTGTCGCCGCCGAACGAGAGGGCCAGCATCGCGGCCGGGTTCTCGGCCGGGCCGCCGTCGACGGGCTGTTCGCTGTAGCCGGCGACGTACGGCAGGTAGCCGGTGACGGTCGCGGTGAACGGTGCCTTTCCGAGGGTCACGGGAATCGGGAGCCGCCAGGGTTCGAACCATCCGGTCGGGATGGTCGGTCCGCCGCTGCCGAGTTGCAGGGTGGGGTTGCTGCGCTTGGATGGCACGGGTCGTCCGCTGCGGTCCTTCAGTTCGGGCCCCAGGTCGAGATAGCGTTCGCGGTAGTACGGAAGGCCGGGGACGGCGGAGACCAGCAGGTCCGGCTCATCGACGGCGCGGTAGTACAGGCCGGCGGTCTCGTTGTCGTAGAAGTTGCTGGTCGGCGCGAAGTTCTGGACCTGGAGACGAAGCTGATCGTGAATCGGGACGGCGCTGCCGTCGCCGGGGACGCGGATGGTGTCGGTCACGCCCGCATGGGTGACGGCCACGGTGGCGCCGGTCACGCCGCGCATGTCTCCGTTTTCGATTTCGATGACTTCGAGCCGGACGGATCCGCCCAGGGCCGGCATGTTGCGGCTCCAGGATTCGCCGGCCCGGGCGGCGAACTCTCCGCCGGGGATGGCCTGGCCGTTGTCACGGACGACCTGGAAGCGCGGCGAGAGCAGCAGCAGGTCGCCCTCGATCTTGGTGGCGAAGTAGAGCAGCGCGCCGCCGATCATCAGCAGCAGGCCGGCGTGGACGGTCAGGACCCCGAGGTTGATGACGTTCCAGCGAATCCGCCGCCAGGTTGCGATGACCAGCGAGAGCGTGAACAGCAGGATCAGCCCGGTGAAGAGCCAGTGCCGAAACACCTGCATCTCGGTCATTTCGAGCGCGCCGCGTACCTGCGGGAGCGCGGACCCGAAGGACGCGTACACCAGGATGATGGTCAGAACGCTCATGCCGAAGCCGACGCGCCCGAGGCGGTCGAGCAGGCCGCGGCCTGGTTGTGCCGGACGTGACGGCAGGGGTTCGGGTTGGTCCACGTCAGTCTCCTGCGAGTTCTGCCGAGAGGATGAAGTTCATGATCTGCTCGCGCTGGGCGGCGAGGGCCTCGCTCGGCCCGGTGGCCTTGACGAACCAGGGCCCGCCGTCGGTCTCGATGACCGCGGCGATCATGCGATAGTCCGCCTGGGGATCCTGGGCGCCCATCCCCGGCATCATCGAGGCGGTGTACTGCCCGGCGACCTCCATCAGGGTCGTCTGGAACGGTCCGACCTGGAAACGCTCCTGCTTGACCTCGGCGGCCGGGACTTCCTTGCCGTCGGGGCCGGTGAACTGCCGCCGCCAGCGGTCGATGTTGGCGGCCACCGAGCCACCCCCGGAGAACGAGTAGACGATCAACTCGCCACCACCGCCGGGCAACTGGTACTGGTAGCGGCGCATCTGGTTGCTCGGCGGCTGCGCTTCCCATTCCTCGGGCGCGGCGAACCGCAGGCTGACAGCGGGTTCGGCCGCCGGGGGCATGGCGCCGCCGCCGCCGCCGATCGGCGGGTGCCCGGCCGGGAGGCGCGAAGCGGGCGTCTGCGGGGCCTGCTTGCGGAGCAGTTCGATGATCGAGGCGTCACCGCCACCGGCCGCGTCCGTACCGGCGGTGTTCGTCCCGTGTCCGTCGCCGGCCAGCGGCGTGGTGTCGGCTGCGGGAGCGGTGGTTTTCTGAGTCGGGGCGGTCTGCCCCTCGCACCCGGCGATGACGGGGATCAGCAGTACGGGTATCGCGCGAAGCCAACGCATAGCAACTCCTTCCTCGGCGGGCCTCAGGGGGCCCGGGTAACGGACTCGGCTCTCGGCTGCCACAGGGGAGGCGTGCGGTCCGGCTGCTCGCCGGCCCCGCCCCGTCGCAACGGATCATGAAAATAAAGGAACCGCTGCAGACCTTCAAAGCCGTGGCACTGCGTGCAGGCGTTCGGGCCGCGGAACGGTCGCAGGTGCCCATGGCTGGCGGGCTGCAGTTCAGGCGGCAGCGCGGCCAGGTCGGAGCGTCCGTGCGGCAGATGACAGGTCGTGCAGGCGATTCGCTGGCGACCATCCGCGGAAGCAAAGAGCGGCAGCGCGGTGTCGCCCCCGCCGGCCGCGACCAGGTCCATTTCGGGGTGGGTCGCGATCTGCGGGGCGGCGGCGGGCCCGCCCGCGCTGTGACACTGCACGCACTGGTCGCTGGGGAACGCGTCCGCGCGGCGCAGGGCGGCGTGACTCGGGCCGGCGTGTGACTGGTGACACGGAGCACAGCCGACGGCGTCAAAACCGCTGGCCGCCAGCGCGGCGCCATCGTGCCCGATCATGCGAATCCCGGCCAGGTCGGTGTGGCAGGACAGACACGCCGCGGCGCCGGCCACATCGTCGTCGGGGCCGCGTAACAGGGCCGGCGTCTGACGATGCCCGACATGCGGATCGTGGCAGTCGCGACACAGCACCTGTCCGGCCGGGCCGCCGCCGGTCAGCGTGCCATGGGTACTGGCCGGGACCGGGTGCAGCAGGCGGTGGGCGGCGGATGCGGCCGACTGCGGATGACAGGCCAGGCAGGCGGCGTCCGAAGCGGGCGCACCGGACGCCAGGCCGGCCCGAAAGAGTCCGTCGGCGGCGTTTCCGTGCGGGTTGTGGCAGGCCAGGCAGGCGTCATTGGTCTGCTGCGAGGCGTCGGGCCAGGTCGAGGTGGCCTGGAACAGGTCGTGCGCCCCGCCGGTCGGGGTTCCGACCTCGCTGTGACACTCGCGGCAGAGGCTGGCGGGCTGCGCGCGAAGAAACGCGGCATGACTGGTCTGATGCGGGTTGTGGCAGTCGAGACAGTTGGCCTCGGGGTGGTTCCACTCGGTCAGCGCGTGGCTGGCGGCGAGCCCGGCCGGACGGTGACAGTCGGTACAGGCCCCGGTCGGGTCGAGCGGCGCGGTCCGGGCCGGGCGATCCGTGTGCGCGGCGTGGCAGGCGGCGCAGGCGCCGGCGGCCATCAGCGGTCGACGATCATCCGGGGTCCAGTCGGCGTGGGCGGCGACCAGGTCGTGGGCCGAGCCGAGCACCTGGGCCTGGTCGGTGTGACATCCGCGGCAGGCGTCGGCGGTCGCGGGTTGCGCGAGCAGCAGACTGTCGAGGCCGTGTCCGCCGTGCATCTGGTGGCAGGAGGCGCAGACGAGTTCGCCGTCGAGGCCGATCTGTCCGCCGGCCTGCAGGACCCAGTCACGCTGTGCGGGGCTGAGCGAGCCACCCAGCGGATGCCCGACGGCGGCACTGCTGTCGTGGCAGGTGCGGCACTCGTCGCTGCCGCGGTTGCCGATCCCGCGAAGGAGCAGTTCGGCGCCGCCGTGCCCCTGGTGGCAGGCCAGGCAGGTCATTCCGTGGGCACCGTCGAGGCCGTGCGGGTCCAGTTGCGCGCGCCGGCTCTCGTCGAGCTTGGCCAGCGGGTGCATGCCGGGCCCGGAGGCCTGATCGGCGTGGCACGCCAGGCACAGTTCGCCGGCATGGTTTTCGACCCGCAGGAAGACGGCCTCGGCGATCGTGTCCCCCGCCCCGCCCCGGGTGTGGGCCGAGTGGCAGGTGCGACACGCGATCTCACCGCCGACCAGCGGCAGGTGCGCGGGCACCTCGAAGTCGGCCGGAATCTCCTGGCCGCGCTGATGGCCGTGCCCGAACCAGACCGATCGGCGGGAGTCGACGACGGAACCGTCGTGGCATGACAGGCAGGTCGCGCTGCGGCTGGCAGCCGGGTACTCGGGCGGGTTAGGCAGCGGGTCAATCAGCGGGGTGCCGCGGCCGTCGGCCAGCGGTGCCATCCACTCGAGGTGACAGGCGGTGCAGTTGCGTCGCTGGGCATGATCGACCACCGGGGCGACACCGATCGCCGGCACCTCGGGCCGCGTGACGATCTTGATGCGCACGACCTGGTCGGCCGCCAGTTCGACCGCGATGAGTGTGCCATCCGGCGCGAACGCCAGGCCCGTGGGCGCGGCCAGTCGCAACGGCTGTCCGGTCGGGTCACGAAGCACATCGAGAAACCGCCCGGTTTCGGTGAAGACCTGAATGACGCCGAGGCGGGCATCACTGATCCAGAGCGTCGCATCGGGTGCGACGGCGATGGCCCGGGCGCGGAAGAAGTGCCCGAGGTCCACGCCGTAGCGTCCGACGGTTCCCGCCGGCGCTCCGTCAGGCGTGAGACGCTGCACCTGGCCGGCGATCGCCTCGGAGACGAGCAGGTCGCCGGTCGGGGTGGCCGCAAGCATGATCGGATAGCGCAGGGCCCCGTTGCCGGCGACCCAGTTGGGGTTGTGATCGGCGTCCAGCCATCCGACGCGATGCTGGTCGTTGTCCGTGAACCAGACGCGTCCGTTTTCCGTGACCAGGACATCGGTCAGGTCGGCCCGGACCGGGAAGCTTTCGCCGGCATCGGCAGCGTGTCGAACGATGCGGCGGTTGCCACTGTCCGCGATCCAGATGGCGTCATCCGGCGTGACGTCGACGCCGAAGGGACCGGCGAGGGGCGTTCCGGCGGTCCGGTCGAGGATGGTGGCGAGGTTGCCTTCCGGGGTGAAGATGACCACGCGATCGTTGACGCCATCGGCGACGACGATGCGTCCGGCGGAATCGACGGCCACGTCGGTCGGCATGCGGAGCGGAGGCTGCTGCTCGAGCCGGATGGTCTGCGTGATCTCTCCGGTACAGCGGTACGTCTGCGCCGCGGCGGGCGCGTGCAGCGACGCGCCGAACGCGAGTGCAGCCCACAGGCCGAGGATGACCTGAAGCGGCCCGGGATGCCGATCAGGGCTGCTGGGCATCGTCCTCTTCCGGCGCGTCTTCTTCCGGCGCGTCCTCGTTTCCGGCGGTGAACCCGGGAAGGTGAAACACGCGCCCTTCCATGCTGTGTGAAATCGCCTGGATGACGAGTGGCCGGAGCAGTTCCTCGATGCGCGACGGCGGGTAGCCGAGGGCGGCGAAATCGACGGCGCCGCCTTCCCGGACGTGGCAGTCGCGGCAGGTGCGAGGATGCTCGGCCCGCCCGGTGTGCGCCTGCTGGAGCATCGCGGCGACGGTGGCGGACGAGGGCGCGGCGTCCTCGGGGACCGTGATGGGGTTGCCGAGGCGTGGCGTCCCGTCGCTGTTTCGAAGGGTCAGCTTGGCGCCGTACTCGCCGCGCATGTGGCCGCTGACGACGGACCGGGCGGCGGCGATCAGTTCGGGGAAGCGCGGGTCGTCGATCCGGGCGACCTCGAGGTGCTCGACCATCAGGAGCATCTCGCGGCTGCCGCCGGCCCGCGAGGCGGATTCGCGGAGCAGTTCGATCAGCCGGTCGCGCAGAGCGCCGAGATCTTCCGGCGGGCTGGCCAGCAGCGCGTAGGCGCGGAGGATCGGCGGCGGCGGGGCGGCCTGTCCCTCGGCGAGGTCGTACCAGGTCAGATCGAGGGGGTGCCCGGCGGCCTCGGTATGACAGGCGAAGCAGTGCATGCTGGTTGCGTGCATGTTCAGGAAGGCGCGGCTCTCCTTGTGCTCCTGGTGCGGCAGCGGTCCGTGGCATCCGCTGCGGGTGCAGTCGTTGAAGCGATCGGGCTGGTACCAGGCGTCGAAGCGATGGTAGTGCGCCAGAGGCATCCGCGGGTTGTCGGTTCCGTCAAAGGCCGCGAAGGCGGTCCCGGCCTGGAGCATCTCGGCATCGATCCGGTGCGGCAGGTCCGCGACCTGCGCCGGCGATGGAATCGACACGAAGAATCCGCGGACCAGGTAGGACATCACGACCCAGGTCAGCCAGATCGTCAGGCCGGCCAGCGCCAGCGCGTAGATCCGCGCGGCGGCGCTCTGCAGGAAGCGGAGCGACCAGCCCCCGACACCCTTGATCACCTCTGCGAAGCGCGTCATTCGGCTGCCTCCACGCCGAGGTCAGCCGCGACTTCTTCGACGAAGGACCGGTGCCAGAGGCCGAGTTTCTCGGCCGGCGTGCGTCCGCCGGCCATGGCGGGCGAAATCGGAAACGCGTGCGGCGCCAGCAGCACGTCGATCAGGTGCAGGATCACGATGTGGCTGGCCGCAAGAATCGCCTCGTAGGTATGGGCGATCAGCGACAGGCTGAACAGGCGGCCGGTGATGAGATGCGAGGCCCACTGCTCGGCCCAGAGCAGCAGCCCGGTCACACCCAGCATGACGGTGCCCCAGAAGACGGCCAGGTAGCCGAACTTCTCCTTGAGGCTGAACCGCCCGGCGGCCGGCGGCCGCGGCGTGAGGAACACGAAGTACAGGCCGAGGTGCACGGTCCGGCGGAGGTCCTCGATCGTGAGCCACATCGGCAGGCTGGTGAGGACGCTGAAGAAGCCTCGTCGCGGTCCGTCCTTGGGGAACATCCGCATGACGATCAGCGCCACGACATAGACGAGGTGGCCGAGCAGACCGATCAGCAGCGCGACGCCGACGCCGTGGTGGATCGCGCGGTTGACTTCGAGGCCGCCGAACGCGCTGACGATCGTCGCCGCCCAGGGCTGTCCGGCGAAGCGCTGCGGCAGTCCCGTCACGCAGAGAATCGTGAACGTGATGGCCAGGAACCAGTGCTGGCCGCGCTGGAACGGCGTGTAGCGTTTCAGACGCTTGCGCCCCTCGCGGGTGTCGAGCAGTCGCTCGGCCAGTTCGATCGCGGGGTCATGCAGTCGTTTGCGGGTGGCCAGCGCGCCGTGCAGCAGTTCGAAGACGCTCAGCAGGACCCAGGGGATGAAGGCCACGACGGTCAGGCCGACGAAGGTGGCCGCAAGGAAGAACTCGAGGGTGTCGCGGGCCTCGGCGAGGTCCAGGTGCATGGTCGCATCGGCGAGCTGGGCACTGGCGCCGGGGTGACAGTCGGTACTGCGACAGGAGTTGGCGATCTGCTGGGGATGGACCGAGGAGCGTGGATCGCTGCCGGCCAGCATGGCGTGCACGCTGCTGCCGCTGGCGACGTGGCACTGGACGCACTGGGCGGCCTTTTCGTTACCGAGGAGGGTGGCCTTGCCGTGGAAGCTGTTCCAGTAGCTGGCCACCGCGTCGTGCATTTCGAACCGGGCCAGGATGCGTTCGTCGCTGTGACAGACCGCGCAGATCTGTCCGGACTCGATCGCGGGCCGGGCCGGCTGCAGGCGGGTGGCGATGTGCTGCAGGACGTAGGCGACATCCACGGAAAGCTGGTCGGCGTGACACGACTGGCAGCGGTCGAATGTCCGTCCGCCCAGCGGCTGGAAGGCCGGGATCTGGCTGAGCGCGTCGCGGAAGACGGGCTCATCGTGGCAGTAGAGACACTGGGACTGTCCGGGCCGGAGCAGGGCTCCGTCACTGAATTCGAGGTCTGCCAGTGTTTCGGGTTTGTGAGCGCTGCGGGCCAGCACTTCGGCGATGGGCTCGTGGCTGAAGCGCTGCTGGCTGCCATCCGGATTGACCAGGTGGCAGGTCCGGGCGCAATCCACCTGGGTGGTGACCCGGTGCGGGATAACCGAGACTTCGGCTTGATCGTGGCAGTCGGTGCAGGCCAGGCGTGCGTGCGGGCCGCGGTGCCCGATCGACATCGAAGGATCGACGTAGAACAGCCGGACCTGGCCGTCCTGCCCGGCGGCACTGAGTCCGCGGTAGCCGTGACAGGCGAGGCAGTTGTCGGGATCGTCGGCGAATGCGGGCGGCGCGCAGGCGACCGCCAGAAGAAAGAGCCAGATTCTCGTGCCGTGACAAACGCGGATCATCATTGACGGAATCGTACCGCCTCCCCCCGCTTCGCTGAACCCCTGTCCGTCCCGCCACCGTGGCGGCCGGGACGGTACGAAACGCGGCGCGAACCCGCTTGAGTTCGCGCCGCGTCCGTGTCCGCTGACGAGGGCTTACAGCCCTTCGTCGTCGAGCAACTGCTCGGCTTCGGTCAGCATCGACTCGACGTAGTCCGGGTTGTGAATCCCGTAGCTGCCGTCGGACTCGATGTAGCTGAGCAGGAAGCGAACCTTCCTGACGTTGTCCGAGAGGCCGTCGTTACCCGGGCCGCCCGCCGAGCTGTACTCCCAGGTGGCGGGGTCGCCCAGACGGGCCCGCATATCCTCGATGCGGGTCATCATGGCGTTCTTCTCGGTCAGGTAGCGGGTCTCGATGCCGCTCTCCGAGCTGTGGCATCCGGACAGGATGCAGCCCGCAAAGTTGACCTCGAAGGTGTGACCCGAGATGGCCGGGGCCTGCTCGTCCATGAAGTCCTGACGATACATGTGGCAGGTGCTGCACTGTTCCGGCGACTCGATGTGCTTGTGAACAATGCTCGGCACCAGCGGCACCGGCTCTTCGTCACCCGTGTCCGCCATCGGCATCTCGCCCGTGTAGACGTTGGCCTGCACGCTGTGGTGCGGACCACGCGAGCCGGCCGTCCAGTCACGACCGCGGCTGTGGTGACACTGGCCGCAGAGGTTGAAACGGGTCGGGTCGGTGGTGGCCGCGATGGTGTTGGTCGGGAACGGGGCGGCGATCTGCGGGAAGCGGAGCTGGAAGTCGCGTCCGTCCGGCGTATCGACGGCGTTGCCCGTCTTGGCGTGCGGGTCGTGGCAGACGGCGCAACTGACGCCGATCAGATCCTCGACTTCCTGGCCGACGAAGAGATCCTCGGGGACGGTCTCGCCTTCGAGCACCATCAGGTAGACGGTGCCGGAGTGGCACTGTCCGCAACTGCTGATGCTGCCGCCGACGAGTCGCTCGTCGACATGCTCGGTGACCTTGCCGTGGCCGCTCATCAGCAGTTCATCGATATGCGGATGATGCGAACCGGTGTGGCAGGTCCCGCAGACCTGCGGGGCGAAGTCGACCTTGGGACGAAGCGTCTCGTCGTTGACGTTGTTGGCGTGGTCGGCCGACGGGCCGTGGCAGCTTTCGCAGCCGACACCGGCCAGGTCGTTGGTCGTGGCGCGGTCGACGAAGCCGCCTTCCTCGCCGAAGCCGACGGTGTGGCAGCCGATGCAGTTGGCGTTCTCGCCCTGGCCGATGGCCTCGAGCGATTCGAGCGCGTGCGCGTGGAGCGTGCGATCCCAGTCAGCGTGCTGGTTGGCGTGGCACTGACTGCAACGCGTGGATCCGGCGAATTTGCCGGTCAGGCCGGAGTTCCCGGTCATCGGGGTCATCGGCTCATTCGAGTCGCCCGGTTCGTTGGGGTCCGGCCCCGGATCGGGGTTCATGAACAGCGGACAACCCGCCACGAAGAGCAGGACGGACCCCAAGGCCGCCAAGCTACCCAATGTCTTGCGTGTAAACACCGAAGGACTCCTTTCTCGGGGTCAACGCGGCGTGAAGTCGGCATGCACCTGGCCGGCAATTTCCGCTGCGCGCTCCGCACTGAGTGAGAACAACCCATCTACCGCCGTATTGTGGCATCGCAAACAACTGAACTCGACCGGAACGGCCGCCTGCCCGTCGGAATCGAGCAGGACAGCGCCACCGTCGGGCGAAAAGAAACTGGTCAGCCCGTCCGCTTCGGTGGACAGGCGAAAAACATGCGTGCGGCGATCGCCAACGCGCCCGTCGCCCCGCATCCCGGACTCCGCGAGAACACTCGCGTACGGCATATGACACGATTCGCAGGTCAGCACTTCGGTCTGCCCGTCGGGACCCCGGAACGTCTTGCCATCATGCAGCGCCATGTTCTGTTCGCTGTGACAGACCGTGCAGTCGTTTCGAATTGCCCCGGAATCCTCGGCCCGACCGATATGCGGATCGTGACAGAACATGCACGAAAAACCGGCATGCCCCCCACTGACCCGCAATTCGTTGGCACTGACCATTCCTGAGATGAAACCGTCTGCGGCCGGGATCGTGTCCGACGCATCACAACCGTGACAGACGCTGCACGAGTCGACGCCGACAGGATCGACGAAAATCGCCCGGCGGTCAACCACAACTTTACCGGACGCATCCAGACCGATGTGATTCCCGCCCGGGCCGTGGCAGCTTTCGCACTCGTTTCCGGCGGGCGGAATGACTGGCGGGCACAGCGTGCCGGTCGCGCGGGCCTCCCCCGAAAAGTGGAGATGACTGGCCGATTCCGCGCCAACGTCCGTGTGGCAGGCGACGCAGGCATCGGTCCCGAGCAGGGCCGCCCCGCCGTTGGTCTTGTCGACCGAATTGCCGATCCCGTCGTCGACCTGATCGGGCGGAGGTGGGCAGCCGGGCAACATCAGAAGCACCATCAACAGAAAGGTCACGCTACAACGCATCACGGAGTTTCCTGCAATTGCCGTACCGTCCGAGAACGGTCGCGAATAAACACGACAGACCGCCACCCGGCCACCCCGGACCGATCCAGTCAGACCGAACCGGCCGGCCGCATTGCTCATAAGTTACTGCGAACTATGACATTGTCCACAGAGCTGCGGCTGCGCCACACGCAGGCGGTCCGCCAGCAGACCGGGACCGCGCCCGGCTGAACCGGCCGGATGCGGGTCGTGGCACGTGTAACAGGCGATCCGCTGCCCGTGCAGCGGCAGGCGCGGTGTGCCAAACGCCCCAGATTGCGCGTTTTGCCCCCCGGCCCGCGGCAGCATGTCAGGCGGCACCGCCTGGCCGAGATGGCCCCCCGGGGCATAGTCCCAGTGCTCGACATGGCACCGCAGGCAGGCCCGGGCAGACGGATCGAACAGCTTCGAATCGCCGGAGGCCTGCCCGAAGCGCATCGGCCCCGTGTGGCAGGCCCGGCAGCCGTCGGCATCGTCGTGCGGGTTCCAGCGTTCGAACGTGCTTTCGACATGACACGACCCGCAGAAGTCGAGCGGGCGCTCGGTGAACGTCCGCAGCATCGCCGGGTTGCGCGCCGGCCGGGCGACGCCGGGGTCGCAGTGCCGGGCGATGTCGTGACAGGTCAGGCAGCCGAGCCGCCCGTCGGTCAGCGGCCAGCCGTCCGGCACGTGAATGTTGCCGTCGGTCGGCACGGCCCGCAGCGGATGCGGATCGGCCGGCCCGGCCACGCCGTCGTGACAGCGGATGCAGGCCGCGTCGACGTTGCCGACCGGTGCGGTGGTCGGCGCATTGGTCCCGGCGTGACAGGTCGCGCATCCGGTCGAACGCCAGTGCGGGTTCTCGGCCGGCCAGACCTTGCCGGAGACGACCGTGCGGGTGGGCGGCGCGGACTTCGGCGTCCAGCGGAACACCCGGATCCCGGGATCGGCGAGCTGTTCGGCCACGAGGACATAGAGCGCCGCCCGGTCGGTCGCGGCAGCGGCCCGCCCCGGCATGCGGGTCAAGACGGAAACCCCGAAGGGCACCGCAAGCGCGGGCTGCTGTCGGCCGAGGGCTGCCAGCCACTGGCCGCGGGGCGAAAAGACCTGGACGCACTGCGCGGCCGCATCGGTCACGAAGAGGGTTCCATCGGCGGCGACGGCGACATCCTTGGGGCGGCCGAACGCGCCGGGACGATCGCCGGGGCCGCCGATCGTGCGAACGTGTTTCCCGGCGGGTGTGAAGACCTGGACGCGGGCGTTGAGCATGTCGGCGACGTAGACCTGGCCGGCGTGGTCGGTACACAGGCCGAGCGGGAGTCCGAACTGACCGGGCCGGTCCCCGCGCTGGCCGATCGTTGCCAGGTGTTTTCCGGAGGCGAGATCGAATCGTTCGATGCTGTGCCCGGCGGTGTTGGTGACCCAGACCTGGTCCTGGACGACGACCGCGCCGGCCGGGTCGAGTTCCTGGCCGGGGCGTTCGAGGCGGGTCCGCTGCCGGCCGTCGGCCTGGTAGACGATCACGGCCCGGGAGGCGGCGTCGACGACGAGCAGGCCGGCGGGCGCGTCCGCGATGGCGATGGGTCTGGCAGGTGGCGGGGAGAGCGGGAGATCCACGAGGCTGGCGGAAGCGGCGTCCCAGCGGAGCACGCGGGCGAGTCCGCCGTCGCAGATGACCAGGTCGCCATTGTCGCGGGTCAGGACCTGCATCGGCTTGATCAGCGGGATCGGATCATCGCGATCGGTGCCGAAGAGGAAGCGTGCGACGGCGGCCGAGGTCGAGTCGGGCGTCGGGCCGCATTGCAGGTTGCCGAGGTTCACGGTGTCGGGCGGCAGAGGCGGATCGCCGCCGGGCAAGGCACCGCGGTGGTCGCGGCAGGCGGTCAGGGCGAGCGCGACGAGCAGGCCGACAAACGCGAGTGGTTTCAGAGGCGATGGCATGAGAGGCACAGGCGACTGCGTTCGTTGGAGGTGACCAGCATGCCGGGCAGGCGTTTGACGTTGTGCGGGTCGTGACAGGAGGAGCACTGCACGCGGCGGTCGGGCAGCAGGACGCCCTGCTGCTGCGCGGCGGCCGGCGGGTGGTAGGTCGGGCTGCCGACGGGGTAGTCGATGCCGACGGGGTGGCCCTGGAGTCCGCCGAAGCCGAGTTGCGAGGCGCCGACCTGCGAGGCGAGGCGGGTGGCGTGGCTGCTGGTGAAGACGTCGCTGGCGACGACGCCGTCGTGGCAGCTCAAGCAGAGCAGAGAGCCGCGATCGAGTTCGACATCGTCGGCGCTGTAGGCCGGCCACGACGGTCCGCGGTCGGGCAGGTGGGCGGCGTGACAGGGCAGGCACAGGTCGCGTGGGTGGGCATCGCCGCGGCTGAAGTCGTGGGGGCTGCCGAGCAGTCCGCTGACGTAGGTCGGTCGCGCGGCGGGGTCGGCGTCGACGATCCCCGGCGGCGCGGGTGGCGCCTCAACCGTGGCGGGGGATGGATGGTTGGCATGCTGGCAGCTCAGCAGGACGCCGAGCGTCAGCATGACGAACGCGACAGGAGCCATGCGCCGGTGCGAGGGTTTCATCGCCCGAAGTGTAACCGCGGGTTTCGGGTGGTGACAACGGGGGCCGCATCAGCTACGTTGCGGACGACAAGTTGGCCTCACAGGCAGACACACTTGGCAGTGGACACACCTCGATTGCCGAACACTTCGGGTTTCCGTTTGCTGACGGCTGCGGTGCTGGTCGCCGCGCTGACGGGATCCGCGTCGGGGCAGGACCCGGCGGCGGTGGATCCGTCGGCCGGAATTCCGTCGACGTGGCGCGCGCCGCGCCTGCGGCTGGACGAGTTCGGATTCGATCTGCAGGTCGAGAGCGGCTTTGACCGGCGGACGGTGCGGCAGGACGGCAGCCGCCGCTGGTACCGGCTGAACCAGGAGAACGAGCGGGTCTACGTCGAAGAGACGCTCGGGATGCGCGCGGCCGGCACGCTGGACGAGCGGATCCTGCGGTTCGACACCGAGTTCCGTTTCGGCCTGCGGCAGGAGTCGTTCTACGAGGAGCGCAACCGGGTGCAGCGGAGCGAGGATCCGTCGGGCACGCTGCTGGAATACGACTTCAACCTGGACTTCCTGCCGGCCGGCCGGCTGCCGATCACGGTCTACGGCCTGCAGCAGAATGACCGGCTGCCGCGACCGTTCCTGCCGACGCTGGACCGGATGCGCGAGCGGTACGGGGCAACGGCCCTGCTCGATCACGAGCGGATTCCGATGCGGCTGTCGTACGAGCACGAGTACGAGGAGCGTCTCGGCGGCGCGGACCGCTACGACGAGGAACGTCGCGGCCTCGACGCCCTGCGGTACGAGGCGGACTGGCGGATCGACGACCGGCAGAACCTGCGGATCAACTATGACTACGAGGATCGCCGCGAGCGGTACGCGGGGCTCTCCGAACGGTTCGACCTGCTGCGACAGGCGGCCCGGGTCGAGCACGACCTGCGTTTCGGCCCGAAGGACCGCAGCAACTGGCGGTCGTTCTTCCGGATCGAGGACGAATCCGGACGCCTGGCCCGCGACACGCGCGAAGCGGCCAGCCGGGTCCGCTGGCAGCCGGCCGACGGGCTGGACCTGACGCTGGGCGGCCAGTTTCTCGAGCAGCGCTTCGACGGGATTCACGACCGTCGCTGGCGCGGTGATGCGGGCCTGGTCAAGCGCTGGGAGAAGTGGACGGCGACGCTGAACCTGTACACCAGCCGGAGCGAGAGCGACGCCCGGGGCGGTCGGCGCGGGTCGAGCGACCTGGACGACTGGGGCGGCGTCGCGTCGCTGGCGTTCGCGGACGAGAACGACCTGGGCGACCTGCGGGCGAGCGTGCAGTACTCGTTCGATCACCTGGACGGATCGGGCGGGCGCGGCAGCGGGCTGGCGCTGAGCGAATCGCTGACGTTCCGCGGGCCGCGGATCAACTACCTGCGTGAGCAGAACGTCCGCCGCGGGACGATCGTGGTGACCGACGCGAACCGCGGACGGATCTACCGGCCGATCCTCGACTACCGCGTGGTGCAGGTGGGTCGCTATACGGCCATCTTCCGCAACCCGACCGGGCTGATCGCCGACCGCGAAACGGTCCTGGTGCATTATGCGTACCGGACCGCCCGTGACTACGCGCTCGACCGCCAGCGGGTGGACTGGCGGATTCAGCAGGACCTGGGCGCGGACTGGAACGTCTACTACGCCGGCAGCGTGCAGGACGAGGATGTCAGCCGCGACCGCTGGATCGGGCTGACGCCGCGAAACGACAACCGCCACCGGGTCGGCGCGGTGCGCCGCGGCCGCCGGTGGAGCGGCGGGGTGGAACTCGAATACAACGACGAAACGATCGACCCGTTCCGCGGGGTGCACGCCAACGTCGACGTGGCCCTGCTCGAAACGGCCACGGGCCAGTTGAGCGGGCAGGCGCGGGCTTCGCACCTGCGGTTCGACGGCACGCGGGACCTGGCGGCCCGCGAGAGCACCTGGCTGGACGTGGGACTGTCGGCCCGCGAACAGTTGCGCGGCAACCTGGCGCTGACGGCCGACGCGGCCTACCGCTTCCAGGACGACGGCTTCTACGGGCGGACGGAAGGGTACGACCTGCGGGCGGCGGTCGAATACAAGATCGGGCAGTTCGACCTGCTGTTCGAAGTGGAATACGACGCGCTGCAACTGCCGCGCTCCAACGACGAAGCCTTCAGCGCCCACCTGCTGCTGAAGCGTGACATCCCGCTGATCGGGAGCGGGCGATGAACCCGGCCCGACCGGGACTGTGCCTGGGCCTGCTGCTGCTGACGGGCTGTGCGACCGGGCTGAGCCGCTACCCGCAGGGGGACGGATCGCTGCGATTCCCCTCCCCTCCGGATCCGGCCCGGATCACCTGGATCGGCGAACTGCGCGGTGCCGAAAGCATCGGGGCCGGGCGCCGCGGCGGCCTGCTGGGCGTCCTGGCCGGGCAGTCGGCGCCGATCCGTTTCTCGGCCCCCAACGCGGTCGCGGTGCGGGGTGAGCGCGTGCTGGTCAGTGACGGACAACTGGGGGTGATTCACGACCTGGACCTGGCCGCCCGGACGTGCGCGACGATCACGCACGCGGGCGACCGCCTGCTCGAAGGCCCGATCGACGTGACCTTCGTCGAGGGCGGCGGGTTCGCGGTGGCCGACAGCCGACGGGCGGCGGTTTTTCTGTTCGATGCCGCCGGCCGGCTGCAGCGTGAACTGGGCCGCGGCGTGCTGAAGCGTCCGGCCGGGCTGGCGTGGGACGAAGCCGCCCGGCGTCTGCTGGTGGCGGATGCGGGCGAGCACAGGCTGGTGGCCTTCGGGCTGGACGGCCGGGTGCTGGAGCGTTTCGGGGGGCGTGGTCTGTCGCCGGAGTCGTACAACTTTCCGAGCGGGCTGGGTCAGCGGGCGCCGTTCGGGCTGGCGGTGGCGGACGCGATGAACTTCCGGGTGCAGCGGCGTCGGCCGGACGCGGCGCCGCGGGTGTTCGGTCGCAAGGGTGATGCGGCCGGCGATTTCGCGTTGCCGCGGGACGTGGCGTACGACTCGGCGGGTCACCTGTACGTGCTGGACAGCCAGTTCGAGAATGTGCAGATCTTCGATCAGGACGACCGGCTGTTGCTGGCGTTCGGTGGTGAAGGGCGTGAACCGGGCCGGTTCTCGCTGCCGACGGGAATCACGATCGACGCGCGTGATCGCATCTGGGTGGCGGACACCTATAATCGCCGCGTGCAGGTGTTTCAGTATCTTGGCAAGGAGGAGCCCTGATGGGTCGCGGCGCGATGACGGCGGCGGCGGTCGCGTGGCTGGCGAGCGTGACGCTTGCCCAGGAGGGGATTCTGCACTCACCGCATGACCTGTCGGTTGACGGGCCGGGGATGGTGCGGGCGACGGCCGAGAGCCGGGTCTGCATTTTCTGTCACGCGCCGCACAACACCAGTCCGGCGGCCCCGTTGTGGAACCGGCACAACCCGACGACGCACTACCGGATCTATCAGAGCAGCACGACGGATGCGCGGATCGATCAGCCGGGCGGCAGCAGCAAGATGTGCCTGAGCTGTCACGACGGCAGCATCGCGCTCGGGCTGGTGCTGAGCCGCGAGGCGGGCGATCCGATCCCGATGACGCAGACGTTCATGCCGAGCGGTCCGGCGAACCTGACGAACGACCTGTCGGACGACCACCCGATCGGGCTGCGGTTCGACCGGGCGTTGTCGAACCGCGACAGCCAACTGCACTCTCCGGACCGGATCAGCGCCCAGATTCAGCTTGGCGCGCGGGGCGAACTCGAGTGCGTGGCCTGCCACGACGCGCACAACAACGAACTGGGCAACTTCCTGCAGATGACGACCCGCGAGGGTGCCCTGTGCGTGACCTGTCACAACCTCGACGGCTGGCGGGACGGCGCCCACGCGAACAGCCCGGCCGCGGTCCCGCTGTCGCTGAACCGCGACCTGCCGACGCAGTTCGCCAGCATGCGGGACGAGGCCTGCAACGCCTGCCACGTGTCGCACTCGGCGCCGGAGCGTGAGCGACTGCTGCGGGCCCGCGGGGACGACCTGTGCCTGTCCTGCCACAACGGCCTTGACGCCAGCGACATCACGCGGGTGGCCAACCTGCTGAGCGGACACCGCCCGCGTCCGACGCTCGACCTGCACGACCCGGCCGAGAACCCGCGGACGATGCGGGCCCACGTGAACTGCGTCGACTGTCACAACCCGCACGCGGCCGCGGACGATCCGCTGGACGATCAGCGGTTCCTGCGGCGCGGCAGTCGTTCGCCGCTGCCGGCCGAGATGCGGGCGGTGGCCGGGGTGGGGCTGAGCGGTCGTCCGCTGGAGCGGGCCCGGCAGGAGTACGAGGTCTGTCTTCGGTGTCACGCGGACAACCCGGTGCCGTCGCGTGACCGGATCGTGCGGCAGCGGGACACGCTCGGCAACATCCGCCGCGAGATCCTGCCGAACACGGCCTCGGCGCACCCGCTGACGTTCCCGGCCCGCCAGGACGGGAGCGTGCCGAGCCTGACGCCGGAGGCCCGCGGCATCACGGTGATGCAGTGCCAGGACTGCCACAACAATCCGGACGCCCGGGCGCTGGGCGGCAGCGGTCCGAACGGGCCGCACGGATCGCGGTTCGAGTTCCTGCTGGCGGACCGCTACGAGACGGCCGACTTCACGCTGGAGTCGCCGCAGGCGTACGCGCTGTGCTACCAGTGCCACGACCGGAACTCGATCCTGGGCGATGAGAGCTTCTCGCTGCACCGGGTGCACATCGTGGACGGGCGTTCCTCGTGCAGCGCCTGTCACGCGCCGCACGGGGTGCCGGGGAGCCCGACCAACCACGATCACCTGATCAACTTCGACCTGCGGGTGGTCGGCGGGCAGCGGCGCTTCGTCGACACGGGACGCCTGGCCGGAAGCTGCACGCTGACCTGCCACGGGGTGCAGCACGTCAACTTTGTGTACGGGCCGTCATCACCGTGAAAGGGTGAGGGCGTGAAAGGGGTCGGGACCGGCGTGCTGGTCCGGCCGCTCTTCCGCACTTTGACCGCCGCAGCCGGAGGGGCGTTTTGTCGCGGATCTTTGTCGATGCGGACGGCTGTCCGGTGAAGGAGGAGGTCTGCCGGGTGGCGACCCGCTATGAACTGCGGGTCTGTTTCGTGGCCAACACGGGGATGGTGCTGCCGGAACGGCCGGGGGTCGAGCAGGTGGTGGTCTCGGCGACCTTTGACGCGGCGGACGACTACATCGCGAGCGAGGCGACGGCCGGCGACATCGTCATCACGGACGACATTCCGCTGGCGGCCCGCTGCCTGGAGCGCGCGGCGCTGGTGCTGAGCCCGCGCGGCAAGCGGTTCTCGGCCGACACGATCGGCGATGCCCTGGCGACCCGGGAACTGATGCGCGACCTGCGGGCGATGGGCACGGTCGCGGGCGGGCCGGCCCCCTTCTCGGCCCGGGACCGCTCTACGTTTCTGCAGAAGCTGGACGAAGCGGTGCACGCGGCCCGGAAGGTGCGCTAGGACCGGGGAAAGACCGGGAACCGGCTTCCCGGGCTGCGTCCTCCGGGCGATTCCGCCCTGTTTCATTCCCTGTCACTTGACGATTTCGCCGCCGCCCGGCCGGGTTCGGCTGGTCGCGGGCGGCAGAATCTGCCGATAGGGGTTAGGGTGTGTGCTGGAGACCTGGCGATGGTGCCGCGCGACGGACGGCGGCGCCTCGCAGGTCGGAATCCCCGTGAAAGAAGGCTGCCGATGAGCGAGAACAGCAATCCGATCGAGCCGGCCGAGCGGCCGTCGCTTAGTGACGAGGACGACTCGGCCGAGATGGTGATGCACGCGGTCGACGACGTGCTGACGCGTGAGGAAGTGCGGGCCCTGCGCTCGAGTCGCGACTTCTTCTCGCTGCTGCGTCGCAAGGAATTCAACATCCGCAAGTTCAAGACCGCGCTGACCTACGAGCAGCAACTGCGGGAACTGCAGGTGGAACTGGTCAAGCTGCAGCGCTGGGCGCAGGACCAGGGGCAGCGGATCGCGATCATCTTCGAAGGGCGGGACGCGGCCGGCAAGGGCGGCACGATCCGGCGGTTCGTCGAGCATCTGAACCCGCGGGCCCTGCGGGTGGTGGCCCTGCCGAAGCCGACCGAGGAGGAGACCGGGCAGTGGTACTTCCAGCGGTACGCCCGGCAGTTGCCGAACCGGGGCGAGATCGTCTTCTTTGATCGCAGTTGGTACAACCGGGCGGTGGTCGAACCGGTCAACGAGTTCTGCCAGCCTGACGAGTACGACCGGTTCATGCGGCAGGTGCCGGAATTCGAACACATGCTGCACGAGGACGGCGTGCAACTGGTCAAGTTCTGGTTCTCGATCTCCAAGCAGGAGCAGCAGCGGCGGTTCACCTCGCGCCGCACCAACCCGCTCAAGCACTGGAAACTGAGCCCGATCGACGAGCGGGCCCAGAACCTGTGGGACCAGTACACCAATTACAAGGAACAGATGTTCAGCCTGACGCACACCACCTTCAGCCCGTGGATCATCGTGCGGGCGAACAACAAGAAGCGGGCCCGGCTGGAGAGCATCCGCTACATCCTCTCGCGGTTCGACTACGACGGGCGCGACGCGGCCGAGGTGTCGATCCATCCGGATCCGAACACCGTCATGCGCTACCACCGCTCCTCTGCCCGGCTCGACTGAGCCCCCCTCCTCGCTGCCAGCCGGCCGGTTGCGGTTTTTTTCGGGAACCGCCGCCGGTTCGCCGGCCACCAAACGTTCAAGAAGTGCGAACGCCCGGCGGCGATCCGCGCGGGTGGCTCGCGTCCGTGCCCAGCCTGGAGTGCCCCATGCGTACGCTGCTGCTCCCGCTCGCCTGCCTGTCCATCGCCCTGGTCTGCGTCCCCGTCGTCGAGGCCCAGTGCGGCCGCGGCGGCCCACCCGCCGGCGCCCGGGCGGTTCAGCCGGCCGAAAGGGACCTGTCCGGAACGCTGGTGGCGATTGAGACTCGTCTGACGACCAGCCCACCGGCGGTGCACCTGATCGTGCAGACCGCGCGGGACGGCAAGCTGGACCTGCTGGCCGGTTCGGTCGGCGAAGTGGATCACGTGCTGGGACTGCTGCGGGTCGGCGATCCGCTCACGGCCCGCGTCGTTCGACCGGCCGGCGCGACGGACGATCCGTATCAACTGGTCACGGTGGCGACGGGCGGCAGGCAGGTCACGCTGCGAAACAGCGACCGGCGTGTTCGTCAGCGAACCGGACAGGCGGATGCAACCTCGAGCGCCCAGGTCGGCTGCGGCGGAGGCGGCAGGGGTGCCGGCTGTGGTGGTCAGGGTCGCCAGGCGGGTCGCGGTGGCGACAACTCGAAGGGCCAGGCCTGTGGAGGGGCTGGCCGTCGCGGATCCGGCCAGGGGAGCAGGTGCGGATCCGGCGGCAGCGGCGGCGGCGGGTGCGGTGGCAAGGGCAAGCGCAGTGACGTTGGCCAGATGCTGCCGCCCGCCGCTGTGCCGGCGGTTGCCGAAGCCCTGCGAACCGCCCTGCTGGACGAGTACAGCAGCGCAGCGTACTACGCGGACGTGCTGACCCGGTTCGGCGACCGGCGGCCGTTCACGCAGCTTGCCGGGGCCGAACTGCGGCATGCCCAGGCGATCGTCAACCAGTTCAACCGGATCGGTGTCACGGCGCCGCCGGCGGAAGAGGCCGAGTCGCCGGCGGTGCCGGCCACCTGGGAGGCGGCCGTGGCCCTGGCGGTTCGAAGCGAAGAAGAGAACGTCGCGATGTACGACCGCCTGCTTCCGACGATCACCGACGAGGCGATGCGGGCGACGCTCGAACACCTGCGGACCGCGTCGGCCGAGCGGCACCTGCCCGCGCTGCGCCGGGCCCAGGCCAGCGGATCGAAGTGAACGCGCCGGAGGGTGCTCGCGAGACACCGTGACGTACGAGCCGTCCGTGGCGTTGTCGCTTTCGCCGCAACGTGGTGAGGACTACATTGGTCGGGTCGTTCGCGAGGCTTCTGCGTCCACGACCTGGTGCGCGTTGTGTCCCGATCCTCTGCCAGCCCATCTTCGACGACGTCCGTTCGGGCGTCGATCACGCGTCTGCACGCACTCCGCGGCGTGTTCGGATTGGCGGCATCGCGCGAGAAGCTGGACCTGCTGCGGGCGGTGGCGGCGCTGCGGCCACGGGCCGGGCACCTGGTGCGGACGCTGCATGAGACGCTGTGTTTTCTGCGGGCCTTTGACGGCGACGGGGTGGTTGCCGCCGAGGCGGGCCGCCAGTTGGCGGACTTCGCCGCGCGGGTCGGGCGGCTGACGAGCCGAACGCGGGCGAGTCTGGCCGACAGCGCGATCGAGGGGACCGTCGTGACCGAGTCATTCTCGTGGCCGGCCGCGTGCTGGCTGCACGACCGGTGCGGCGGGCAGGTTGAGATCGACTGGCGCGGCGGCGGAACGGAGGCCGACCTGGACCCGCTGCTGCGCCTGCTGCTGACACCGGGCGAGCAGGACGGATTCGAGGAGACGCCGACGGCGCGTGCGTGGCTGCGGCAGGCCCGTGGCGACGGTCCGGGCGGCGACTTCGGCTGGCTGGTGCATGCCCTGCGGCATTGCGGCGCGGCGGCGACGACGATCGAAGCGCTGTACGACGCGGCGGAGTTGCCGCTGCGCTGGACGCTCGCGGACGGACGGCATTCCCGCAGTGGCAACGCCCTGCCCCGACCGGACGGGATGAGGCGGCGGACGTTGCGTCGGCCCGGCGGGTCGGCGGCGCGGGCGATCGTTCGTCCGCTGCCGCAGGTGCGGCGGGTGTCGGCCGGGGCGGGCGCGGCGCTGATCGACGTGGCCCAGGCGGCCCTGCTGTCGCGGCGGCGCGAGGTCTACGCCCTGAACCACGCGAACCCGCGCGACGTGCATGTCGCGGATCTCGGCTGCGGAACGGCCGTGGCGGTGTTCGGGGTCCGCCCGGGCGCGCGGCTGACGCTGGAGGCGAACTACGGTTACGTGCTGCTGGCGGGTGGCGCGCCGGTCGGCTACGGCGGGGTCAGCGTGCTGTTTCACCAGGCGAACACGGGCATCAACGTGTTCCCGGAGTACCGGCACAGCGAGGCCGCGTACCTGTTCACGCAGACGCTGCGGGCTTTTCAGACGCTGTTCGGCTGCCGGCGGTTCATCGTCAATCCGTACCAGTTCGGCCAGGGGAACGCCGAAGCAATCGGAAGCGGTGCATTCTGGTTCTATTACCGGATGGGATTCCGGCCGGCCGATTCCGAGGTGGCCGACCTGGCGGCGGCGGCCGCCCGCCGGATGCGCGCGGGTCGCGGGCGTGCGACGGCGCCGGATATACTGCGGCGCCTGGCGCGCTGTGACCTGCGACTTGATGTCGTGCGACGGCGCGACACCCTGCTGCTGGACGAGACCGTCCTGCAGAACTGTTCCCTGGCGGCGACGCGAGAGATCGCGGCGGCGGGTGCGGGCCACCGCGAGCGCGGACTGCGACGCATCCGACAGCGGGTTCGCGCAGCGCTCGGGATCGACCTGGCGAAGTGGACGGCGGACGAGCGACGCGCGTTCGAGCATCTCAGCCCGGTGATCGCGGCGCTTCCGGATCTGAGCGACTGGCCCGCCCGCGATCGTCACCGCCTGGCGACACTGCTGCGCGCGAAAGGCGCGGTTACCGAACGCGCCTTCATCCGCGCCGCGCAAGGCCACGCCCGCCTGCACGCCGAACTCCGTCAGCAGGAGGGCTCTGCGCGCGGACAGAGGATCAGGACGTGAAGGTGTGAGAAAGGCGGGCAGGCGGCATCTCCCGCGCCGCACGTTCAGCCCGCATCCTCAAGTCCATACTTGCTGACTTGCTTACCTGCTCACTTGCTTACTTGCTTACTTGCTTACCTGGCCACCTGTTCCGCCCGCAGCCCCATGCGGCCGAGGATGCGGGCCGCGGTCGCGGTGTTGAAATCCTTCGCCAGCGGGCGGAGGAAGGCGTGCCGCTGCACGATGCTGACCGCGGCCGGCAACCCGGCCTGGCGGAGTTCCCGGCGGGCCTGGTCGGCGATCGCCTGGTCACGCTGCGCGGCGTGTCGATCCACACGCAGAAAGTTGCGGATGGTGCGGATGCCGGGGACCGACATGGCCACGTCGGCCAGGCCGCGGGTGGCGGCCCGGCTGGCGACGGCACCGAACAGTTCCGCCCGACCGCCGCGCACCCGCACCGCGACGGAACCGTGCTGATCATGCGCGTCGCGGGCCAGCGCGGCCTGGACGTCGGCGGCCAGCGCCTCGTCGCTGCGCTGCGCAGGCATCTCCACGCGCAGTTCGTTCCGTACCGGCGCGTCGGAGCGCTCGGCGGCGATCTGCCCGGCCGCGAGTTTCCTGCGGGCCGACTGAACCGTGCCGCGCAGGCGGACGTGTCGATCGTCGACCTCGACCTCGATCGGCTGTCCGGAGAGGCGCTGGTCGCGGCGCAGGGCGCGTTCGATGCGGTGCTGCAGAGCGGTGTTGGTGTCGTGATCGGTGGACATCGGGGTCTCCTTGACGGCGGTTCAGTTCAGCAGATCGTCCGAGTGCAGCAGCGTGTCGATCCGCCAGCGGGTGTCGGCGATCTCCTGGCGGTGCCGCTTGAGCGTGGCGGTCACGGCCGGATCCACCGCCCGCTGCAGGGCCTCTTCGTACAGGTCGGCCATGTGTTTCTCGCCGCGGCGAGCCTCGAGCAGAACGACCTGCGGGTAACCGAGGTTGATCGTCGCCCGGGCCGCGATCCAGCCCCGGTGCAGCATGCCGAGAAGCGTGCCGCGTTCGGGCACCGGGGCGTTGCGATCCTCGAGGATGCCGGCCAGGTCGCGGGCGTGGTCAGCCCGACGCTGCGCGGCCGAGGAGAGCAGTTGCCGGACCGAGTCGCCGTCGACCACGTCCGCGGCCTCGCCGAGTCGCTGCTCGCTGTCGATCGTCAGACGGGCGATGTCCTGGAGGACGCCGACGAGGGGCGGCCGCTGCTGACGCAGGGGTTCGGGGGTCAGTGAACTGCGGGTTTGCTGCGGGACAGTCATCTTGCTGGTACTCCTTTCGAAACGCTCTGTTTACGAAAAGAAGTATGCCCGGTCGGACTGAAGGACGTTTGAGAAGCGGATTACAGTTTGTTCAGGTCGCGGCCGGAAGGCTGACCAGGAACGTGCTGCCGCTGCCGAGGTGGCTCTCCACCCGGACCCCGCCACCGTGCAGGCGGGCGATGCTGCGGACGATCGCGAGGCCGAGACCGCTGGCGCCGGAACGCTGGCTGGAGGCGCCCTGTACGAAGGGATCGAAGATCTGGGGGATCATCTCGGCCGCGATGCCGGGTCCGCGATCGGCGACCCGGATGACGATCTGGTCGGCGGTGGCGTCGAGTCCGATCGACACGACCGCGTCGGCCGGGGAGTGGCGGATCGCGTTGCGGACCAGGTTTTCGACCATGCTGATCAGCAGGTCGGGGTCGCCGCGGACCTCGGGTTCACTGGCCTGGGCACTGACGAAGCTGGGGACCAGCCGCACGCCGCGCTCCGCGGCCGACTGTCGGCAGCGGGCCAGGACCTGGACGACGACGTCTTCGAGCGACACCAGGCGGGCGTTGCGCAGGGCGTCGTGGTGCTGGCCGCGGCTGAGGATCAGGAAGCCGTCGACGATCCGCTGCATGTGTCGCAGTTCGGCCTGGAGCGCGTCGGCGAGGGCTCCGTCGCTGAAGTCCGCGCGACGGGTCTGCAGGCGGCCGGAGAGGATCGCCAGCGGTGTCTTCAGTTCGTGCGCGACGCGTCCGACGAACTGCCGCTGGTTCTGGAACTGGGATTCGAGCCGGGCGGCCATCCGGTTGTAGGCTTCGACCAGTTCGTGCAGTTCGTCCTCGCGAGTCGGCAGGGGCAGTTGCCGGTCGAGGTCGGCCGCGGAAGCCTGGCGGAGGTGGCGGGTAACGGTGGTCAGGGGTTCGAGGCCCCGTCGCAGGATCCACCAGGAGAGCAGCGCGGTCGCGGCGATGGCGAGCAGCGCCAGCAGGGCCAGCATGATGCGGGTCTGTCCGAGCGTGTCGTCGAGGGTGGCCAGCGAACTGGCGACGCGCAGGGTGCCTCCGTCGGGCAGGGCGCGGGAGACGACCAGGAATGGTTCGTCGGGTCGCGCCGCGATGATGCCGGCGGGGACGCGCTGGAGCGGGCGGGAGGTTGCGGGGATCGGCGTGCCGCGCAGCCCGGGCGAGGTGACGGCGGGTTCGCCCGGGATGTCGACGCTGAGGAGCAGGCCGTTCTGTTCGAAGGGATCGAGTGCCAGGGACCAGCGTCCGCGCGGGGTCTCGGCGGCGGTCTTCTCGCGGACGAGTTCGTGGGCCCGCAGGACGCTCTCGGCGCGGCGCTGCAGCGCGGTGGCGAAACGGGTCCGGAGCCGGCTCTCGAGCAACTGGTCGAGGGTGACGATCAGGCCGGCCTGGACCAGGCCAAGCACCGCGACGAGCGTCAGCGTCAGCCTGGTGGAGATGCGGCGGAACATGCGTGTCAGGCGGCCGGCGGGCCGGTCTCACTGAGGACGTACCCCGTGCCGATCACCGTGTGCAGCAGCGGCAGGTCGTGGTCGCGATCGATCTTTCCGCGGAGCCGCGAGACGTAGACCTCGATGACGTTGCTCTCGTCTTCGAACGTCAGGCCCCAGACCTTCTCGCCGATCATGGCGCGGGTCTGGACCCGGTCGCGGTTGCGCATCAGGTGTTCGAGCAGGGCGAATTCGCGGGCGGTCAGTCCGATCTCCTGGCCGCCGCGGCGCGCGACGCGCTGCAGCAGGTCGAGTTCGAGATCGGCGACGCGCAGGACGACACCTTCGTCCTCGGTTCCGCGCCGCAGGAGGGCCCGCACGCGGGCGAGCAGTTCCTCGACCTCGAACGGCTTGGTCAGATAGTCGTCCGCTCCGGCGTCGAGTCCGGCAATCTTGTCCTCGGTGTCGGCCAGGGCGGTCAGCATCAGGATCGGCGTGTCGACGCGGCGGCGACGGAGGTTGCGGGTCAGTTCGACGCCGTCGTGCCCGGGCAGCATGATGTCGAGCAGGACCAGGTCGTAGTCGCCGGTCGCGGCCCGCTCCTCGCCCTTGCGGCCGTCGAGTTCGGCATCGACCTGGTAGCCCTGGTCGGTGAGCGCCCGGGTGAGAATCTCGGACAGGTCCGGGTTGTCTTCGATGACGAGCATTCGCATGCCGCGATGGCACACGGAATGCGGGCGAATGTCAACCGGACGGCGGCGAAGGCGGTCTCAGGAGCACTGGGTCCCGTAGACCGCGAGCAGCGTCGCCAGGTCCGCCAGGTCGACATCACCGTCGCCATCCGTATCGCCCTGCGCGACGGTCGCCCCGGACGGCAGGCCGAAGTTGGCGAGCAGTGTTGCCAGGTCGCTGAGGTCGATCCGGCAGTCGCAGTTCGTGTCGGCCACGCAACCCTGGCAGACGATCAGCCGGGCGGCCGGCGGGATCGCGGTGCCGCAGGCGTTGTCGAGCACGCAGTCGTAGTCGCCCTGGTCGGCCGGATCGGTCGAGAAGATCTGGAGCGTATCGGAGAAGGCGCCGACGATCAGCGATCCGTTTCCGGTCAGCCCGTTGGTGAGCGGCACGCCGTCCCGCCGCCACTGGTAGCTGCTGATGCCGGTCGCGCTGATCGAGAACGTCGCGTTGCCTCCGGGGCAGACGGCGACGTCGTCGGCCGGCGCGATCGCGTCAAACCCCGGGCGGGTCAGTTCCCAGACGCCGGTGTTCGGGTAGATGGTCGCGCCGCCCAGTCGCCAGAGCCGATCGCCGCTGAAGTCGAGTCGCGCGCAGTCCGGGTTCGCGTCGACCCGCGCCAGGGCCGTCGGTGCGGCCGGGTCGGAGATGTCGACGAAGATGATCTCGCTGAACTGCTGCGAGTCGTCGAAGATCGCGAGCACGTCGTCATCCGCCGCGAGCGCCGTCGGTGTCAGGATCGTCTCGTCGTACGAGCCGACCAGCATCGGGATCGGCGGGCTCGACAGGTCATACAGGTCGACCTGCAGCAGGTCGTGGTTCGACAGGCACAGGACGCCCTCCTGGACCGCGATTTCGACCGGCGGGTCGACGACGTTGAACTCGTGTTCGATCTGCGGGGCGGCCGGATTGGTGAACGAGACGATGTAGGTGTCGCCGAAGGTCGAAACACAGGCGTGGTTGCCGAGCAGCGCGATGTACCGCACGGACCCGGTGTTCGGTGGCGAGACCGGGTCGAGGTCGACCGAGCCGAGCGAGGTCGGCTGGGTCGGGTCGCTGATGTCGAAGACCTCGACCAGGCTGCCGAGCTGCCCGACGAGCGCGTAGTCCGCGCTGCAGGCCACGGCGGTCCCAAGTTCGAGCGTGACGGCCGAGCCGACCTCGGCCGCCCCGCCGGGCGCGTCCAGGTCAATCAGCACCAGTTCGTCATCCACCAGCAGGCAGACGATGTCACCGGCCAGGTCGACATCCTGGAGGAAATCGCCGACGTAGGTCAGGCCCGGAAGTTCCACGGCCGCACCGGGCTGGCTGGTGTCGTAGACGCGCAGGCGGTCGGCCTCGGTGACGACGAGCCGGTCGCTGCCGGCGGCCAGGTCCGAGGGTCGGATCGGCTCGCGCGTGACGAGCCAGTCGCGCACGGGGTTGTTCGGGTCGGCGGCGTTCCACTGTTCGAGCCAGCCGGAGGAACCCGCCATCAGGATCCGCGTGTTGGCGGCCTGCTGATCGACCATCGACACCGGAATGTCGCCACGGAGCGTCGGGGCGGTCGGCGTGCTGACGTCCCAGATGTCGGTTCCGGATTCGCTGACGAACAGCAGCCCGCCGGCGTTGTTGAGGGCAATCGACGAGAGCGAGCCGGCGCCGATCAGGCTCTGGGCGGTCGGCGCGGCGGGGTTCGAGATGTCGGCCACGTCGATGACCGGGAAGTCGCGCCGCACCGCCACGAGCGTGTCGCCGCCGACATCCATGTCGAGGAACGGAATGCCGAAGAAGTAGGTCGTGATCCAGGAGGGTGCGGCGGGCGTGCTGACATCGACGATCTGCACGCCGCTGTGGGTGCTGAGGTAGAGCGTGCCGTCCTGCACCTGAAGCTGTCCGACGTACGCGGCCGCGGGGGCGTACGTGGCCACCAGCGCCGGGACCGCGGGATTCGAGACGTCGACGATGAAGACGTCGTGCGATCCGCCGATGTCCTCGCACAGGAAGACGTGGTCGTTCTCGTACGCAATCAGGTTCGGCGCGTCGACAAACGGCATGGTCGCGGCGACGAACGGGCTGCTTCCGCTGGTCGCGTCGACCACGATCAGTCCCGAGTTGCGGGCCGCCACGTAGGCGTAGTCACCGGAGGCGGCCACGGCCCAGAAGTGATCGCCGGGGGCCAGCACCGAGCCGAGTTCGAGCGGCACGGACGCACCGCCGGGGGTGTCGTAGACGAACAGTTCGTCACCGAAGACGGCGTAGGTTCGATCCGCGCTGCGCGCCACGCGGGCGGCCGCGCCGCCGTAGTGCTCCAGCAGGTCGACATCGCACTGCCCGAAGGCCGGGCCCGCGGTCAGCATGGCCAGCGTCATGCACAGAATCGTTCCCGTTGCCCGCAGCATGGTTTCCCTCCTGTCGCATCCAACGCGAACCGGATGACGTGAACCGTTATCGTAGCCGTCGCGGTCGGGCTGCCCCAGAAAAAACCGGCCGCGGCGGCTCGTCCGCGGGGGCTTTCGTCTCTGCACGGTTTCCGCCATGATGCGGGCGGGAGGAACCACGCATGCATGCTTCCGACGGGATTCCGGCCGCAGGTCAGTCGCACGCCGCGCCGGATCCCCTGCCGACCGACGCGCTTCGCTGGTGTTGCGATCTTGACGAACTCGGCTTCGAGACGACCGCTGACGTCAAGCCGCTGTTCGGGGTGGTCGGGCAGGACGACGCGGTCGAGGCGCTCCGTTTCGGGCTGGAGACCAACGCGCCCGGACAGAACATCTTCGTCCGCGGTCTGAGCGGAACCGGACGGATGACCCTGCTGCAGACGCTGCTCGAGGAGATTCGCCCGAGTTGCCCGCTGACGCGCGATCGCTGCTACGTGCACAACTTCAGCCATCCGGACCGTCCGCGCCTGATCACCCTGGCGGCCGGACAGGGCCAGGCCTTTCGCCGGCGGATCGACAGCCTGGCGGGCTTCATCCGGGACCACCTGGGTCCGGCGCTGTCGAGCGACGCGCTGAAGACGCGGCGGGCGGCGATCGAGGCGGCCTCGGAGAAGGAATTCCAGACCGTGATGAAGCCCTTCAACGAGGCCCTGGCCGAGGCCGGGCTGGGGCTGGTTTCGCGGCAGGTCGGGCCGATCACGCAGGCGGCGATTCTGCCGCTGATCGACGGCAAGCCGGTCCCCCCCGAGGAGTTCGCGACGCTCGTTTCGGAGGGTCAGATCAGCCAGGAGCAGGCCCGGCAGTTGCAGGAGAAGCAGTCGACCTTCGAGCAGCAACTGGCGACGATCAGCGAGAAGACCAACGACATTCGCCGCCGGCACGAGCAGGCCGTGCGCGAACTGCTCGAAGAGAATGCCCGCACGCTGCTGAGCCGCTTCACGACCTCGATCACCGACGACTTTCCGACGCCGGCCGTGCGGACGTTCCTGGGCGAAATCGTCGACGACGTGCTGACCAACCGCCTGGCGACGCTGGGCAGCCAGGACGAGGAGAACGACGGGCTGTACGCGGTCAACGTGGTGCTCGAACATCGCGAGAACGCGACCTGCCCGATCATCGTCGAGAACACGCCGACGATGCGCAAGCTGCTCGGCACGATGGACTACGAGTTCTCGCGCGACGGCGAGGCCCGCGCGACGCACGTCGGGATCTCGGCCGGTTCGCTGCTGCGGGCCGACGGCGGGTACCTGATCGTCGAAGCCCGCGACCTGCTGTCCGAACCGGGCGGCTGGAAGGTGCTGGTGCGCACGCTGCGGACCGGGCAACTCGAGATCGCGCCGACCGAGGCGATCTTCCCCTGGCCGAACCCGTCGCTGAAGCCCGAGCCGATCGATGTGAACATCAAGGTGATCCTGCTGGGCGACGCGGACATCTACTACCTGCTGGACGCGCACGACCCGGACTTCCCGCAACTGTTCAAGGTGCTGGCGGACTTCGACACGACCATCGGGCGCGACCGGGTCGGGCTCGAGTGCTACGCCGGCGTCCTGGCCCGCATCGCCCGCGACGAGGACCTGCCACCCTTCGCCCGCGGCGCCGTCGGCGCCCTGGCCGAACACGGGGCCCGCATCGCGGCCCGCCGCGGCAAGCTGACTACCCGTTTCGGCCGCCTGGCCGACATCGCCCGCGAGGCGGCCTTCGTCGCCGACAAGGCCGGCCGGGCGGTGGTCTCGGACGGCGACGTGCACGAAGCGATTCGACGGACGAAGCGGCGGGCGGACCTGCCGGCCCGGCGTTTCCGCGAGTACCTGGCGGACGGGACGATCCGGATTCACACGCGCGGTACGGCCGTCGGCCAGATCAACGGCCTGGCGGTGCTGGAGGCCGGGCAGTTGATGTACGGCTTCCCGGCCCGGATCACGGCGACGATCGGCCCGGGCACGGCCGGGGTGATCAACATCGAGCGCGAGGCGGCCCTGAGCGGCGCGATTCACACGAAGGGGTTCTACATCCTGGGCGGTCTGCTGCGCTGGCTGCTGCGGACCGATCACCCGCTGGCGTTCAACGCGTCGATCGCGTTCGAGCAGAGCTACGGCGGCATTGACGGCGACTCGGCCTCGGGCGCGGAGATCTGCTGCCTGCTGAGCGCGCTGACCAACGTGCCGCTGCGGCAGGACCTGGCGATGACCGGCGCGATCGACCAGGTCGGGCACATCCTGCCGATCGGCGGCGTCAACGAAAAGATCGAGGGCTTCTTCGACGCCTGCCGCGATACCGGCCTGAGCGGGACGCAGGGCGTGGTGATTCCGGCCGCGAACGCGGGTGACCTGATGCTGCGTCCGGACGTGGTCGAGGCCTGCGGCGCGGGGCAGTTCGGGGTCTACGCGGTCGGGACGATCCAGGAGGCGGTGTCGCTGTTCACCGGGATGCCGGCCGGTGCGGCGGGCCTGGACGGCAGCTATCCGGAGAACACGCTGCTGGGCCTGTGCGTGCGACGGGCGCGGGACTACTGGAAGATGGCGGCCCCGCACCTGCCCGGCCCGCGCTCGCAGACTGACGATACGGACCAGGAGGCGGCGCCGTAGGTCCACTCCCGTCGCCGGCCGTCAGGGCGCAGCCCGTCGCGATCGAGGCGGGCGTCCCCTGCCCGCGTGTTGCCCGCTGACCTGCCTACTCGAAATCCCGGCTGCCGGGTCCCTTCTGCAGGCTACCGATCCAGCCGCGTCGGCGGAAGAAGACGACCATGCCGACGGCGACGATGATCATCAGCACGAGCAGCAGCGGGTAGGCCCAGGGAACGCGCAGTTCGGGCATGACTTCGAAGTTCATCCCGTAGATCCCGGCCATGAAGGTCAGCGGGATGAAGATGCTGGCCATGATGGTGAGCACCTTCATCACTTCGTTCTGGCGGTTTCCGACGCTGGAGAGGTAGACGTCCATCAGTCCGCCGGTGAGTTCGCGGCAGGTCTCGATGGCGTCCATCAACTGCACGCAGTGGTCGTAGCAGTCGCGCAGGTAGACCCGGACGGTATCGGTGATGAACGGATTCTCGTCGCGGATCATCGCGTTGACGGCCTCGCGCTGCGGCCAGATCGCCCGGCGCAGGGCGAGCAGGTCGCGCTTGATCTGGTGGATCTTCTGGAGCAGCGCGGGCTGCGGGTCGAGCATGATCTCGTCTTCGAGCGCCTCGAGCTGTTCGCCGAAGCGTTCCATGATCGGGTAGTACCCGTCGATGACCGCGTCGAGCAGCGCGTAGGTCAGGTAGCTGGGGCCGCTGTTGCGGATGATCGCGCCACTCTTCCGAATCCGCGTGCGGACCGGATCGAAGACATCGCCGCTCTCCTCCTGGAAGGTCAGGACGTAGTTGGAGCCGAGGAACATCGCGACCTGCTCGCGTTCGATCCGACCATCGCGAAGCAGCGCCATCCGCGTGATACACAGCGTGTGCTCGTCGAACATCTCGACCTTCGGGCGTTGCGGGACGTTGACGACGTCCTCGAGCGCCAGCGGATGGATCGAGAACATCTCGGCGAACTCCCGCAGCACGTCGGCATCGCCCAGGCCCTGTACGTCGATCCAGCAGACCGCGCCGTCCTCGAGCAGCGGCGCCAGTTCGGCCACGGCGTCGATGTCGCGTTCTTCAAGCTGCTCGCCGCGGTACTTCATCACGCGGATCTTCGGAGGGACCGCCTGCTCGTGAATCACGAGCGTGCCCGGCTTGGCACCGACCGGCGGGTGAATCTTGCGGAACATGCTCCGGCTCCTGGACCCGGCTGCGGACCGCGGCCGACACGTCGCCGGCCGCCGAGGCCGCATCTTGGGCGGTGGCGACGCCTGTGGCAATCCCCGCGCGCTTCGCGCCGGCTCAGGGACCGGCCAGCGCGACCTCCACGGTCAGGATCTCGTGCGGACCGAGTTCGACCCGCAGTGCGGCGGGGTCGACCGACAGCGGCGCGGCGCGGTCCTCCAGCAGGTTGCAGCGCCAGGCGGCCCGGACCGGCCGCGCGAACCGCAGGCGGGCGCCGCCGCCGCGATCTCCGAGCGCGTACATCCGCAGCACCAGCGTGTCGCGCTGCTCGTGTTTCTTGATCGCGGTCAGCACGACCCGGTCGGCGTCGAGTTCCAGCAGGCTCTCGTCCGCGAGCCGCGCCGCGTGGTCGGCGGTCCCCTGCCAGGTGCTGGGCGGGCAACGCCAGGCCTGTCCGTTGCGGACCAGGTCCGCCAGGTCGGGCGGTCCGACGAACGGCGCCAACGCGTACCGGAACCGGTGGTGTCCGCGACACTGCCCGCCCGGCGTGGCGAGCACCGGCCCGGCACTCTGCCGGCGGCGACTCTCGAGATCGTCGCGACTGAGCCAGCCGACGCAGCGCAGCAGCGTCAGCGCCAACGTCGTTCGGGCCCCCTCGTTCCAGGCTTCGATCTCGGGCAGACCGTCGTTCAGCAGCGTCAGCCCGCCGGCCGCATCGGCGATCGCCGAGAAGTTCTGCTGCGGCCAGGTCGGCGGGTCGGGTTGCACGAAGTCCTCTCCCGGCGAACGACGCAGCGGGCGGATGCTGGTATGGAAGTGGCCGTCGGAAATCAACTGCCCGGTGACGAGCGGGGCCGGGAACAGCGCCCGCAGGCGATGATCCTCGGCCAGGTTCTCGAACTCGGTTTCGACGGTGACCCAGCGCGCCCCGGCGTCGAGCGTGACGCGAACGCACACGGGGCACACGACCGTCTCGGCGTCGCGGGCGCTGCGATCGGCGGCCAGGCGGGCGGGCAGTCGCATGACCGTCTCGGCCACGAGGGTGGCCCGCAGGTCGGTGGCGTCTTCGACACGGACGGATCCGGCCGGCGGCGGGCCGATCGGCGTATCGGGGTCAAGCGGATCGAAGTCGTACTCGTCGCCGCGATCGGCCTGGTCGACGAGCGCGTGGAGCCCGGGATAGTGCCGCTGACCGTGACGGTCGAGCAGATCGAGCGTGCCGTCGGGGTGCAGCGTGACGGCGAGGTGTTCGTTCTCGAGTTTCCAGCCGTCGCGGCGAACCGGCGCGATCGGCAACGGCGGAGGTTCGGCGGGCGGGCGGGCGACGATCCGGTAGGCCCGCTGCCCGACCGACGGGAGATCGCCGGCGAGGAACTGCACGCGGACGAAGCGATCGATCAGGCCGTCATCGCCGGGCTGCTTCAGGATTCGCGGTCCGAAGGCATCGCGGTAGGTCCGGAACTGGGCGAGTTGGTCGCGGACATCGAGTTGCGTTCGATAGTCGATGCCCCAGAAGCGCTCGACATGCCAGGTGTCGACGATGCGGCTGGCGACCTCGCGACCGTCCGGGTCAACGACGGCCAGCGGGTCGATGGCATCGCACTCCGGCGGGAGAATCAGAACACGCTCGACGACGGGACTGTGCCGGAAGGCGTGCGGGTTCGCGACCAGCAGCAGGACCTGGTCGTCGTCCTTGCCGTGGCGGGCGAAGTGCGGCGCCAGGGCCTCGAACTGGCGGGCGAGTCCGTCGCGGGCGGTCTCGAGCACGCCGGCGAAACGCGGCAGCATGTCCTCGTGCACGCGGTCGATGCTGCAGCCGCCGATCGAATCATGCGGCTGGTTCTGCAACAGCAGCTTCCAGGCATACGCCAGCAGGCCGCCCGGGTACGGCAGCCCGTGCAGGAAGTGATGGCTGGCCGCGAGCGGTTCCCAGCGCTCGGCCAGCATCGCCTGGCAGGCGGCGTTCTGCTGCTTGAGAATCATCCGGGCGGACCAGATGCCGGACAGGATGTGTGCCAGTCGGCCGGACAGCAGTTCGCCGGTGAACGCCCGGCGTTCCGGCTGCGCGGCCCGCAGGTCGGCCAGGCAGGCGGCCAGGCTGCCGTGCTGGAATTCAATCTGCGGCCACCGCTTTCGCAGGGCGGCGAGGATCGCGGGAAAGTCGGCCTGGGGCGGGAAGTGATCGCAGCCGTTGTTGAGCAGCGCGATCTCGCAGCCGCCGCGGGCGTCCATCTGTTCGAAGATGTCCGCGACCTGGGCAACCGCCCGCTCGGCGTCGACGGCGCGGGGCGTGTGCGCCTGCCAGATTTCCTCGTGCCCGAGGCCGGCGGCGTTGCAGTATCCGCCGCACTGCTGCAGGGCGAGGACGCGGCTGCCGTCGGGTCCGATCCAGTCGAAGCTCAGGCCGAGCGTGTCGATCTCGCTGCCGTTGCCGCGCCAGTAGACGAAGGTGTCCAGGCCGCACCCGCGCAGGATCTGCGGGATCTGTGCGACGTGCCCGAACGTGTCGGGCATGTAGCCGACGGGCGTCGGGTCACCGAACACGCGGCAGACCTGCCGGCCGATCAGCGCGTTGCGAACGAGGGCTTCGCCGCTGACCAGGAACTCGTCGGGCAGGATGTACCAGGGCCCGATCGCCAGGCGCCCGGCCCGGACGTGGGTCCGGATGCGGTCGGCATCCTCGGGATGGATCGCCAGGTAATCCTCGAGCAGGATCGCCTGGCCGTCGAGCATGAAGTGCCGGTAGTCGGGCACCGTTTCGAGTTGATCGAGCACGCGCCGGATCGTGGCGGCCAGGCGGACGCGAAAGGTATGGAACGTGGCGTACCACTCGCGGTCCCAGTGCGTGTGCGAGACGAGCCAGGCTTTCCGCGGGCGTGGCATGCGGCGATCAACATTCCTTGCTTACTTGCGCACCTGTATTCCGGCTGACCGGCACGTCCGCCGACTGTCCGCGATCCTGACTTGGCCCGTCAGCGCGATGCGGTCTTGCGTCGCCGCGGCGCGCGACGTGGCCCGGTCGAAGCGCGGACGACCAGGCGGGTCGGCAGCGTGATCGAGTCGCTGGCACCGGGCAGTTCGTCCTCGCGGCCGACCAGGGTGAAAGCCCGCCCCGCCATTTCGATCAGGGGCTGCTGCACGGTCGTCAGCGGCGGCCACAGCAGCGGCGCCGACGGCGGATCATCGAACCCGACCACCGAGACATCCTCGGGGATCCGCAGTCCGGCCTGGTGAACGACCTGCATGGCCGAGAGCGTCAGGTAGTAGCCGCCGCCGACGATCGCGGTCGGCCGGTTGTCGGAAGCGAGCAGTTTCTGCAGGGCGTTGCGTGAGGGCGCGTCCATGCCGACGAGGTCGTCGGAGACCAGGCGGCACTCGCCGGCGAGCACGCACCCGGCGTCGTGGATTTCCTCGAGGGCGGCCCGGGCGCGATCGCGGGCGTGCCCGCGGCGCTCCGGTCCGCCGAGGACCACGAGATGCTCGTGCCCCAGTTCCAGCAGGTGCCGGACGGCCTCACGCGTGCCGACATCACTGTCACAGTCGACGCAGGCGAAGCCGGCCTCGGGGAAGTTGGCCCCGAGCACGACGGTCGGGACCACCGCGGCCAGTTTCTCCACCTGCCGCCGAACGGCCGCCGGCGGATGCACGCAGATCGCGCAGTGCACCTTGCCGGGTCGCTCGGGGACGTCGTAGTGATCGTGAAAGAAGAAGTCGACCGGGCGGTGGGCGTCCTGGGCGGCCTGCCGGAGTCCGGAGATCAGCCGCTGGTGGTAGTAGTCGTTCAGCGTGATGTGCGGTTCCAGGATCAGCGCGACCGAGAGCGGCTGTTCATCGCCCGTGGCAAAGATCAGGTCGTCGCAGACGTAGGTTCCGCGGCCGACCTCCCGGCGGACCCAGCCGCTGCTGACGAGTCCCTCGAGCGCCTTGTGCGCGGTGATCAGGCTGACGTTGCACAGCGCGCCGATGTCGGCCGTGGACGGCAGTTTGTGACCGGGGCGAAAGGTCCCTTCGCGAATGGCCTGGCGCAGAATCTCGCGAGCCTGCAGGTAGCGAGGCGTCGGGTTGTCGCGGTCGACCGGTGCCAGCATGATGATGCCCTCACGCAATCAGCGTGCAGCCCTCGGCGCGGCGACCGGTGCGAAACCGATAACGACGTGGCATGCTGCTGCCCGAGCCGAGTGGCTACGTCCGCGATTATACACCCAGAGTTATATAATTGTGTAACGATCTTGGCGTTCTTCTGTAAGAAAGCGGACGCAACTCCGCGTTTGTCTCACCCCGATCCCAACCATGGGGTTCAGATTCGGATCCCGGCGGCGTTTTGTCTTCCCGGTGCCGATCGGGCCGACCCATGGTGGGTCGCCGGTCGGAGGCGGCGCAGCAGGAGTATGTCCATGGTTGCCAGATCCCGCTTGTTCTGGGTGGTTCTTATCGGCACGTGGTCGCTGACCGGCGCGGCGCGGGCCCAGTTTCAGCCGGACCTGGTGATCACCGACATCCTGGTCACACCGAGCAACCCCGCGGCCGGACAGCAGGTCTCGATCGAGGTCCGGGCGGTCAACGCCGGCAACGGCATGCCGGCCGCCGACACGCAGATGCACATCTGGTTCAACCGTGCGACCAGCCCGGCCGCCTGCACGTCGGCGGATGACGTGCAGTTCCTGGAGATCGCGTTTCCGCCGGAGACGGTGCGACTGTTCACTTTCCAGACGACCTACCCCGGTCCGGGGAGTTACCGGATCCAGGCCCGGATCGACTGTCCGAACGCGATCGCGGAATCGGACGAGAACAACAACGCGTTCGCCCGGGACGTGACGGTCGGGTTCGGCGACCTGACGGTCGAGCGCATCGTGCCGAGCGTGGCCGACCCGGTGCCCGGGCAGCCGTTCATGGTCGACGTGACGCTGCGGAACACCGGTCCGGCGATCGAGGGGCTCTGGAGCTGCGGCGTGGCGTACACGGCCACGGAGCCCGAGACCTGTTCGTTCAGCCAGAGCGAGCAGCGGATCGGTTTCGGATCGAACGCGACGTTCACGATCTCTTTCGGGCCGGTCAGCTATCCGCAGGGAGGTTCGTATCCGGTCTGGGCGTGGGTCGACTGCATCAACAACATTCCGGAAGCGAACGAAGGCAACAACAAGCTGCTGGGCAGCCTGGTGCTGAATCAGCCGGACCTGCAGATCACCGACATCCAGGCGAGCGTCGCGACGCCGCGGGTCGGCGTTCCCTTCGACGTGACGGTGACGGTGACCAACGTCGGCAGCGCCCCGGCAACGGGCTACCGGCTCTCGATCGCGCCGGACAGCGCCACGCTGCCGGAGGACACCTGCGGGCTGCCGGGCTTCGTCTACGACCCGAACGGCCTGGGCATCGAGCAGAGCCGAACCTTCACGTTCCCGGTGACCTACACCGAAACCCGGCAGCATCGCCTGTGGGCGATCGCGGACTCGTGCGGCCAGGCCGTGCAGGAGGCCCGCGAGGACAACAACGCCGACAGCATCGACCTGAACGTGATCAATCCGAACCCGGGACTGCCGGACCTGGTGATCGAGAGCATCGCCGTGACCGAGATCCCGACCGAGGCGTTCGGCGCGGTGACCGTGTTCGACGTGACCGTCCGCAACTACGGCACGGTCGCCAGCGGAACGTTCCAGGTCGGTGACTTCGACCTGCCGAGCTTTCCCGGCAACTTCCCGAACGCGGCCGTGATCGGCAGCCCGGGTCCCCGGCAGGGTGGCACGGTGGCGGTGTCGGCCAGCGGAACCTGGAACGACTGCGCGTGGCGCTCACGCGAGGTGAACGGCCTGGCGGTCAACGCGGCGGTGACGGTCCAGTTCTGGCGCAGCTACTACACCGGCGGCAGCAAGAGCTTCACCGCGTACGCCGATGTCTGCGGCGGGCAGAGCTACCAGCGGGTGCCGGAGTCCAGCGAAACCAACAACGGCTTCACCGTGGTCTTTGACGTGGTCGGTTGCGCGGCCGACAGCGACCGGGACGGTTTCTGCGACGACGAGGACTTCTGCCCCGAGACGCCGGACGAACTGAACAACGACAGCGACGGCGACGGCATCGGCGATGTCTGTGACAACGATGATGACAACGACGGGTTCGAGGATGCCGCCGACTGCGAACCGCGCAACCCGCTGGCCTACCCGGGCGCGTTCGAGGACTGCACCGACGGGATCGACAACAACTGCGACGGGCGGATCGACGAAGGCGCGACGACCTGGTACCGCGACGGCGATGGCGACGGCTTCGGCACGGCGTTCGAGACGGTCGTCGACTGCAGCGCGCCGGCCGGATTCGTCGACAACCCCGACGACTGTGACGATACGCGGGCGTCGGTTCATCCGGGGGCGAACGGGCCCTGCGATGACGGACTGGACAACGACTGCGACGGCGGCGTCGACAACGAGAGGCCGGTCTGGGGCCGGGACGCGGACGGCGACGGTTTCACCGACCCGGCCGACCAGATCATCGACGACGGTGGCGCCTGCGACGGACAACCGGCCGGCTACGTCCTGGCCAGCGCGGTCGCGGATCCGGACGACGGAGACTTCATGGTGCCGGAACCGGTCGTCGCCAGTGATGCGCAGATCGAGATCCGCACGCCGGCCGGACGGGTCAACACCGGTTCCCTGCTCCTGGCGCGGAACGGGCCCGAGTCGTTCGATTTCGCCGTAACGGTCCGCTACGGACCGGAAGCGGCCGACTGGCTGACGGTCACGCCGGCGGGCGGCACGGCCGAGAACGGGCAGGCCCTGCTGGAACTGGTGCCGGACGTGGCCGGCCTGGCGCTGGCGGCGTACACGGCCACGCTGGAGGTGACGGTCCACGGGGCGCGCCTGCCGGACGTTCCGGTGACCGTGGTGGTGCGGCGTCCGATCGTGCGGATCGAGCACGTCGGCCGCGGCGGCGGATCGGTCTGGACCGAGTACTACGACAATGCGGCCCGGCGTTCGGTGTTCGTGGGCTCGTATGACACGGACGAGGGCACGTTCGCGCTTGAGGGGAATGTACCGTTGTACGAGGGGATTTACGTTTACGCGTCCGACGACGACTGCTCGGCGTTCGTCGGCCTGACGCGCGATGGCGAACGCCTTCCGCAGGACCCGAATCGCGGGCGGTTCGGCCCGTTGCTGATCGATGGCGACACGACGCTGGAAGCGCACTTCACGCCGGACCTGCTGCTGTGCAACTCGTGCGCCTTCCTGCTGTTCACGCTGAACCTGGTCGGCCTGGTCCGAACCCGCCGGCGCTGATGGCGCAGTGAAAGGGTGAAAGAGTGGAGGGGTGAAGGAGTGGTGGGGGGGAAAGAGTGGAAAGGTGAGAGCGTGAAGGAGTGAAAGAGGCGCCGGCCTGTCGTCCCCTTTCACTCTTCCACTCTTCCACCCTTTCACCCTTTCACCCTTTCACCCTTTCCAGACGGATCGCGGTGCCTCCGCCCGCGGCCAGGGGCAGGGTCAGCGTGGAGTCGGCGGTGACGTCCTGTCGTTCGATCGCGACCGGATGGGGATTGCTGTCCCAGTCGGCGCCCGGGCCGTCGCGGTAGATCGTAGCCTTGTAGCGGCGGCCGGGGTCGAGGAAGTCGAGCCTGATTTCGAGCGTGCGGGCCTGCTCGTCGGTGATGCTGCCCACGAACCAGTCGTCGCTGTTGCGATCCTTGCGGGCGATCGTGACGTAGTCTCCGATGCGGGCGTTCAGGACGCGCGTTTCGGTCCAGTCGGTCGGCACGTCCTTGATGAACTGGAACGGTTCCGGGCGGGCCTCGTAGTTCTCCGGCAGGTCCGCGGCCATGTGCAGCGGGCTGTAGATGATGACGTACAGCGCCAGTTGCTTGGCGACGGTCGTGCTGACGCGTTCGTCCGGGCGATACTCCTCGAAGAGCACGTCGAAGATGCCCGGGGTGAAGTCCATCGGTCCCGACAGCATGCGGGTGAACGGCAGGATCGTGGTGTGGTCCGGCAGGTTGCGGTTCCTGCCGCCCCAGGCGTTGTACTCCTGCCCGCTGGCCCCTTCGCGGGTCATCATGTTGGGATAGGTGCGGCGCAGGCCGGTGTCCTTGATCGGCTCGTGCACGTCCAGCATGATCTGGTAGCGGGCCGCCGTCTCGACCACCTTGCGATAGTGGCGGACCATGAACTGCCCGTGATGCCACTCCTTGTGCGTCTGGCCGTTCTCATCCGTCCAGGCGATGTTCTGGCCGTGCGCGACGTAGCCGGTCTTGACGGCCCGCACACCAAGTCGCTGGTACAGCGCGAACGCGTCCTCCATCTGCCGCTCGTAGTTCTGAATCCCGGCCGCCGTTTCGTGGTGCCCGATCAGGCGGACGCCGCGTTCGCGGGCATACTCGGCCAGTCCCGGCAGATCGAAGTCGGGATAGGGTTCGGTGAAGTTGAACTTGTCGCCGTTCGCGGGCCAGTTGCCGTCCCAGCCGATGTTCCAGCCCTCGACCAGCACGCCGTCGAAACCGTGCCGCGCGGCGAAGTCGATGTAGCGGCGCGTGTTCGCGGTCGTCGCCCCGTGGCGCGGGCCCGAACCCCAGGTGCTCTTGTCCAGGTGCATTTCCCACCAGATGCCGACGTACTTGCCGGGCTTGATCCAGTCGGTGTCCTTCAGGCGGTTCGGCTCGTTCAGGTTCAGAATCAGGTACGAGGTGACCAGCCCACCCGGCGTGTCGGCCACCTGGATCGTCCGCCACGGCGAGGTCATCGGCACCTGCCCGCGGACCAGGATGCCGTCGGACCACGGCACGAGTTCGGCCTTCAGGGTCGTCCCCGCGGTGCGCTGGAGCGTCATCGCGGCGAAGTCGGTCAGGGCCGCTTCGTGAATGCTGATGTACAGGCCCTCGCCGGTTTCGAACGTCACCGGCGTGTGCACCTGCTTGATCTCGCTGACCGGGCCGTCGGTGTAACGGTACTCGTACCGATTGGCGTCCTGGCCCGGAATCCACCAGGAGCGGTGATCCCCGGCCAGTTCGAACGCGGTGACCTCGTCGGTGATCGCAATCCGGTCGAGGCCGGACTGCGCCGGGATGTGATAGCGGAAGCCGACGCCGTCGTCGAAGACGCGAAACGTGACTTCGAGTTGCTTCGCCGGACCGGAGGCCTCGGCCAGCCGAACGGTCAGTTCGCGATGGTGATCGCGGATCATCCGCTGCTCACCCCAGACCTGCTCCCAGGTCCGATCGACATCGCGGGTGTCGCTCGAAACGATCTTCAGGTCGCGATCCAGCGCCGGACCCTCCTGCAGGCGGAAGCCCATCCGCGAGGGCTGCACCACCGCGGTCCCCTGCCGATGAACGGCATAGGTCGGGTGACCGTCCCGGATCGAGAACGTGACCGTCAGCGTTCCGCCGGGTGACCGGACTTCGATCGTCTCGCCGGCCACCGCCGTGCAACCGACGGCGGCAAGCACAATCAGCACGCAACTGGTTCGTCGCAACACCTGTCTCCTCGTTGATCGGATTCCGCGGTACCGTGAACGTGCCGCGATCATACCAAGTTCAGCGCGGTTCCTCAGCGGACCGCTGCAACGCCAGGAAATCGCGCAGATCGACATCCTGGTCGCCATCGACGTCGAAGGCGAACCGGCAGTCGGCCGCGGTCGTCGGCGGGGTCGGCCCGCTCGCCAGGTCCGGCCCGGCCAGACAGTCCGCGAAGGCGGCCAGGTCGCCGACATCGATCCGCCCGTCGCAGTCGGCATCGCCCGGTCGGCAGTAGACCAGCGCCAGGCTGCGGGTCCCCTGCCCGCCCACGGTCGCGAGCCAGGTCAGGGTCAGCGTCGTCGGATCAACCTGGACCGAAACCGGCTGCGTGGCGCCATCCTCGGTCGTCAGGCGGCCGACGATGCGGGCATCGTCCGTCCAGGCGGCCGGCCGCGGGAGCGTCAGGTCGCCGTCGGCCCCGATCGGCTGGAAGACCGTCGTCCGCCAGTCTTCGTATTCGAAGGCGATGAAGTGCGGATCGGAACCGGCCAGGCTCTGCCCGTGCAGGGACCGCAGTACACCGCCGAGCACCCGCCCGCCCTGCTCCAGCAGGAAGCCGTCCGGCGCGACGACGTGCCCGCCGGATGCCAGCGGCGTGGCCGTCAGGTTGGCGGTCAGCACCGCGCCGTCGGCGAAGGTCGTCTGCGTGCGTCCGTCGGTGGGCAGATCGACAAACGACGTCATCGCGACGCCGACCCGCGGCGCGACGATCACCTTCTGAAAACAGTCCAGCAGGCTGAGCCAGTCGGGGGACGTGGCGGACAGATCGCACGACAGGCTGTAACCGATCGACAGGTAGTACGTCAGGGTCGGCAGGTCGGTGGCCATCGCGGCCCCGGCGAGGTTGTGGGGCATGAAGACCATCGTCTCGCGAGCCCAGAGCGGGACCAGCGGGTACGGGCGGAAGGTGCTGTCCGGCCAGGTGTGCCAGCCGACGGTCTGGGACAGGCAGAAGCCGGACTCGTGACGGGCAAGCCGGTCGTATCCGCCCTCGGACAGGATCGGCAGCCAGGTCGCGCTGCGCTCGGCGAGGTCGACCAGTCCCTGCGTATAGGCCAGCGGATCGGGCGCGGCGGCGTGATCACCGAAGGTCGGCGCGGCCCGGGCCCCGACCTGGTCCTCGAACAGCAGGTCGCACGGCAACGTCAGCGTGAACTCGTCGCGGGTCTGATCCTGGCGGGCGATCACGTCCGGGTCGTGCGGGCTGACGACGTAGCCGCCGCGGCCGTTGTAGGTTTCGTAGATCAGGTTGCCGCCGCGGTCGCGGGCGACGATGCCGGTGCCGAGGTTCGCGAGCGTCGGGCCCTGGTCGTCCCACCAGGTCGGATTGGTGTAGGGCATCACGAGGTGGCCGTCGGCTTGGGCCTGCGCGACCAGGTCCTGCAGTTCGGCCAGGGTCCCCAGGGCGGGATCCGGCGGCAGGTAGTCGGGATAATGCTCGTCAAACCCGACCGGCCAGAAGTTGACCAGGTGCAGCAGGTTCCCGGCCGGCAGCGTGTCGGCCACGGCGGCGAAGCCGTCGAAGGTGGTGCCGACCTGGCGGAAGTCGGCCTTCAGCAGCACGGCGGCGGCGAGTCGCTCGAAAAGTTCGGTTCCGAGTTTCTGCTCGAGGGTCGGAATCGTGTCGTGGCCGTTGCGGGTCCAGTAGTCGTCCATGGCCTCGGCGAGGTCCGATCCGATACTGAGCGTGATGACCGGCGAGACCCAGGTCTGCGCGGGCGCGAGCGTCAGGGTGTAATCGCGGTGGAACTTGCTGACGCCGCCGGCGAACGTGTCACGCAGGATCAGCCACTGCACCGGCGGCAGCGGATCCTGCGGATCGTGCACGGCGTAGACGGCGAACGCGCCGGTGTCCAGTTGGGTGAACGCGAAGTCGCCGAACATCTGCCCGGGATAGCGCGAGCCGAAGTCATGGGCGGTGAAGAAGCCCGGCAGCAGTCGCATCCCTTCCATGTGCGGCACGTAGGCCGCCTCGACGTCGCTGTGCAGGAACGCCAGGTGCACCGGGTAGGCCGCCAGTTCGATCTCGACGGCCGACTGGTTCGTGACGGACAGCACGCTGTCGATTTCGGGTCCGTCCGTCGGCAGCATCGTCAGCGTGACCTGGCACGCGTGCGTTCCCGTGGCGACGTAGTCGAGGGTCAGGACCTGGTCCTGCGCGTTCCAGGCGTAGGAGAAGCGGCGGGCGGGGTCGGTCGGCGAGAAGCTCTCGCCATCGAGCCAGGTCCCGTCGGCGAAACGCAACACCCACGGCCCGTGCACGTTGCCGGGCGAGACCTGCCCGCCGGTGGTCTGATCGTGAATGGAGAGGGCCCGCCCGTCCGACTTGCGCAGGGCGATCTCGTAGTGGGTCGCGTTCCACAGTCGCAGGCGGTCAGGCTGGTCGTCCGCGAAACCGACCTGGGCAGACGCCGGCAGCGCCGTCGCCAGGACCAGCAGCGCAGCGACTCGAAGTCGTGGATTGAACATCGACACGGCCCCCGAACAACGTCCGCAGGCGGAGTCTGCTCGGGGCTCCTGCCGCGGTTGCGCCAGTGTACCACACCACCGCGGGCGGCCGACGGATTTCGGCGGGGCAACCGGCCGCGGCTCAGCCGATCATGACGGTGGGTTCGCCGGTCGAAATCGAATCGGGCGGTCCGACGCAGGTGGCCATGTCACCCATCCGGGCGGCGGGCATGTTTCCGATGTACACGGTTGGGCATCCGGTCGGCATGACCGGACCACCAACGTGCGGTTTGGGTCCGGGGTCGACCATCGGGCAGGTGTGCTGGTCGCCGACGCGGGCGGCCGGCATGAATCCGATCAGCACGGTCGGCTCTCCGGCGGCGATGACGCCTCCGTGCGAGGTCAGGTCGCTCATTCGTGCTGCGGCTGGCATCGACGGCCTCCTTGCGTGATCACGGCAGCGGGTCGCCGATCTCGAACAACCGGTACGGTGACGGACGGTCGGCGGGTTCGAGTTTCTCGTATTCGAACCGCAGGTGCTTCTCATCATACAGGCGCAGGAAAACCCAGGCGGCATCGCTCTGCCCGCTGGCGGCCAGCAGGCACGGAAACGCCGCAGGCGGCACCGGACGATCGATGCGGGTCGCCAGCGGGACAAGACGCTTGTCTTCGGTCGAGACGAAGTAGCAGCCCCCCTGCTCGTCACGCAACAGGAAGACCGGTTCGTTCCGCGCGGTCATCGTCGACTGCACGCACTCCAGTTTCTTCGGCGGCTTCTCGCCGGCGAACGTCCAGCGTGCGACCACCTGCGCAGCGCCGTCGGAGAGCGGCACGCGCCGCAGGACGACCTGCCGGTCACGCGGCTCGAACGCCAGCACGAACAGCGTGAACGCGGGCGGTTCGGCCGGGCGCGACTCGGGCAGCGGCTGCTCGATCGGCACGGGCTGGCCGCGGCGTTCGACCAGGTGCATGCCGGCCCGGAAGAACTCGTCCGAGTAGCCGGTGCGCAGGACCTCGATCGCCAGCAGGCCGTCGACCTCGGCCGAGACGTGCCGCGGGGTGAACGACTCGGCGGGCTGGCCGGGCGTGATCCGGGCGGCGAACAACTCTCCTGTGCCGGCCTTGGACCAGACCAGCAGCGCATCGTCGTCAAGCGTCCAGAACAGGTTGCAGACCCCGAGCGGCCCGAAGTCTTCGAGCGGCCAGTCGGCGACGCTCGGCGCCTGCCCCTCGGTCCATTCGACCAGTGCGAGACGGGCGCGATCCGCGTCCGCCAGCACCGTCAGCAGGCGCCCGTCGGTCGTGCTCCGAGGCGCCGCCAGCACGGACGGGCGGGTCAGTCCGGTCGCCGCCTGGGTCGGGCTCTCCTGCGAGGCCCGGTCGGTCGGCACGCTCAGCAGGTTCAGATCGCCGCGACTGGTCCAGACGACGTGCCCGCGCGCGGGTTGCGCCAGGGCCGCGGTGGCGACCCGCAGATCGGCGTCGGCCGGCAGGTTGCCGATCCGGACGCAGCGATACGGATTGGGCGGCATGATCCGGCTCTGCTGCTGAAGCAGGACGGTCTCGGTGCCGGGCTTGCCGTTCCGCCAGAGGGCCGGCAGCGGTCCGGGCTGCGGCATCTCGGGCAGGTGCGGCACGCTGACGGCCGTCACGTGCGGGCCGAGCACATTCAGCGGGACGGTGCCGGAGACGATCGGGGCGACGTCGCTGGCTTCGGTCAGGGTGTAGACGGCCTGCAGGGTGTACTCGTCGGCCGGCAGCGCGCCGGCCCAGGCGAGCAGATCACCTTCGACGGTGACCTCCTGGTCGGGCGCGAGCGTCAGGGGTTCGTGCGAGAGTCCGTGAATCCGCTGGTGCTTTCCGTCGCGCGCGGTCCGGCCGAGGCCGAACCCGGTGACCTTGTGTCCGCCGCGCCCGCGGGCGGTGATCTGCACGGCGCGGGTCAGCGGTTCCAGCCCGGGCAGGCCTTCGAGCGGTTCGCCCCCGGTGTTGCGGAGGGCCAGTCGGAAGCGGACCGACTCGCCTTCCAGGCACCGTTGCTGGTCGAGCGTCAGGGCAAGTTTCAGGTCCAACGCGAAACTCCTCTCAGGTCACCCGGACGGTTCGCGACGCCCGCGTGGTTCCGTTCACGGTGAACTGAAGCTGGTAATCCTGCACCGTCGCCGCGGCGGTGGCCGTGATGACGAAGTGGTTGCGATCGGCGCCGCGGGCGACGCTGACGCCGGCCCCGCTCGGCGTGATCGAGTAGGCCGCGTTCTGCACCGTCTCGAGCACCCGCGCCACGCGGCGCCCGGCCGAGTCGTTGTGTGTTTCCATGTTGGCGATCGTGCAGACGTTGACGCTAGATCCGTGCGCCAGCGTGATCGGATCGGTCGATTCGGTCAGGGTCGTGCCCGAGATCTGCACGATCTTGGCCGGGTCCCAGCCGGCGGTGGTCGCGGCCGGCTGGCGGGCGATGATCCGCGGCAGGTCCCAGTGCCGCAGGGTCAGCAGGCACAGGGCGCAGTAGTCGTTGGTCGTGCCGCTGTTCTTGTAGGACATGATGCAGGTCTGCAGGTCGGCCTGGTCGTGCTCGTGCGGGTGCGGATGGCTGCCGGGGCGCCCGTCCGTTTCGCGCATCGTGTAGAGCGAGACGGCGAACGGCGTGCCGGTGCCGACGCGATAGTTGAACGTCCCGTTCGTGCCGGCCAGGCTCGTCAGTCGTTCGGTCGTGCCGTGCCGCAGGAACAGCGCGTGCCCGAGTTCGTGCGTGAAGATGTTGGTCGTGTCGACGTGGATCAGGTGGAACATCCGGTCGAACTGGTAGACCCCGCCGACGTTGTTGCGGATCGTCCGCGTGCTGCCGTCCGGCAGCGTCACGTTGCGGCCGGGCGACTGGATCATCCGGCGGGTCATGAAGACGTAGAAACCGTCGCCGTTGACCGGGTCGGGCTGCTGGCGGTCGTTGCGCCGTGGCCGCGGAATGCTGAGCGCCGAGCAGGCCCGGCGGATGGCCTGCTCGGTCAGGTTGCCGATGTGTTCCCACTGCCATTCGATGTAGCGGTCGCCGCCGTTGGACGGTGTCCAGCCGGGCGTCGGCAACTGCAGGAACGTCGGGAAGAAAGCCGTCAGGAAGTTGTCGTACGGACCGGCGTTCAACTGGGCCGCGGTCAGCCCGACGCCGGCACTGCGGAAGTAGTCACGCAGCATGGTCTGCCAGTTGGCCTCGTCGATCAGGAAGACATCCTGCGGATCGAGCAGTTCGATGTAGGCCTCGCGATACTGCCGCTTGACGTCGGCCCAGGTGATCGCGTTGCGGATCGTGTTGGCCGGCGGATGCGGCGGCGCCCCGGCCGCCGGCGGCGTGGTCGGCGGCTCGAAGCTGTTCGTGAAGACCAGCAGGCGAATGTTGATCCGCCGCCAGATGACGAACTTCCCGGTGGTGTAGCAGTGCGGCTGCGGGATCCGCTCGGACTGGCTCCGCAGTTCGATCGCCCGCGCGGTCGCGATCGGGCCGCCCGCGGTGCTGCGGGCCGGCGTGCTGCCGACCGGGCGGAAGTTGTCGCTCGGGTCCAGTTCCAGTTCACGCACGTCGGTCCCGGAACTGTCCGTCAGGTGCAGCAGGAAGCGATAGTTGTCCCCGCTGGCCGGGTACGGACGGAAGATCAGGTCCGAGACGCCGACCTGCAGCGGTCCGCTCGGTCCGGGTTCGTCGACACCGGTCAGTTCGGTGCGGCCGCGCTTGCTGTCCAGCATCGACACGGCCGTCTGGGTGGCCTGGGCGTGGGTCAGCACGTCCTCGAGCGGATTGCTCGGCGGCGGCGAGCCGGGCCCGGGTGTTGCGGCCGGCGCGGTCGCGGCGACCGGGCGGTCGACGGGTGGCTGCGCGTTGTAGGTCGGGTTGAACAGCACGCTGCTGGCGGTCACGCCGGCGCCGCTGGATCCGTCACGCGTTCCGCGGAAGTCGGTCGAGCAGTTGTCATCGCCCGGCTCGTCCCGCCGGGTGCGGGTCCTCTCGACCCAGTTGCGCAGGAACGCCCGCTGTCCGGTGTCGGCCGGAACGCTCAGGTCCTCGGGCGGATCCTTGATTTCGATCACGACCCGCAGTTCGCCGAGTTCCGTGGCCGAGAGTGCCTCCTGCACGCCGCCGACGTACTTGCGGACGATCACGCGGAACGGCACATCCGGAAAGATGTCTTCGTTGAAGCCGTTGCGTTCGTAGGCCTGCGGGCGCGACTTGGTCGACCCGCTGTCGGTCGCGTCGCGGCCCCAGCCGCCGTGGTTGTCGACGACCGAGACGCGATAGGTCGGGTCGAACAGCAGGTCGCCGTTGTCGCCCCCGTTCGAGAGCGGCCGCGAGACGGTGTCGTCGGTCGGGACCGAGGAGTCCGTCTCGGCGGTACCGGACGGGTAGACGGCCATGTTGGGAATCGGGTCGAGCGGTCGCAGGCGGCCGGCCTCGGGATTGGACGGGCTCGGTCGGTCGCCGGAGTTGAGCGTGAAGCTGCAGCGGTACCCGCTGCCGTGCCGGACGCGCCGCTCGCCGAGGAAGACAAGCGAGATGCGATAGGACACCGGCAGCAGGCGCAGGACCGTGGTGTACCCGGTCGGTCCGCCCGCCTGACGCGGAGGTGTGGTCCCGCTGTCTGCATCACCATTGGCCATCAGCCGAATCCCCGATCAATCCGCCGCCCGGGTCGCTACTCCGACTCGGGCTCGGCCGCCTGAATGCGAACGCGCTGCCACTCGGAATTCGACCGGTTGGGCAGCGAGATCAGCGCCATCCCGACCTCGATGTCGTCGAAACGGCACTTGCCGTTCGCATCGGTCGTTCCGCTCTGTTCCGAACCATCCGGCAACCGGACGACGAAGGCCTCGTTGGCGACCGGCCGTTCGTTGACGTCCATCAACTGGAACTCGACGAACGTGCGATGCTCCTGCGACTCTTCGACTTCCAGCGGATCGAGTTGCCGGGCCTCGACGTTGTAGGTCGTGTCCTGCCCGGGGGTCGCCCGGTCGGCCACGGCCGGCTCTTCCGGCTGGCGCGACTGCCCGCCGTAGGTCGCGTTCAGCGCCGCCCCGCCGCTGTTGATCAGCACGATGTTGCCGTTGATCGTGATGCCGGCCGCGTCGATCGAGATGTAGCCGCCGGGTCCCTTGATGCACAGCCCGGTGGTGCCTTCCATGACGATCAGGTTCGCGCCGGCGACATACTCGCCACCGACCTCCAGGGCGTGGTTGCCGGTCACGCCGGTGTCGAGGTCGGCCCCGATGCCGAGCCAGCGGCTGCCGGTGACGGCGTAGGTCTCGTCACCCTTGACCCAGCCGTGCCGGTCGCCGCCGATCTTCGAATACTGGTTGCCGCCGACGGCGACGCTGCGACTGCCGCCGACCGTGTGCCGCTCGGAAGCCTTGGCCCGGGTGTGCAGGTCCTTCTCGGCATGGAAGAACAACTGCTCGGAGCCCTTCTTGTCCTCGAAGCGGATCTCGTTGGTCCCGCCCCCGCCCTTGCTGCTGTGCGTCTTGATGTAACTCTTCGTCCGCTCGTCCGGCAGCGAGTAGGCCGGCATGTGGTCGTTGTTGTAGACCCGCCCGGTCACCAGCGGGCGATCGGGGTTGCCTTCGAGAAACTCGACCACGACCTCCTGGCCGACCCGCGGCAGGAACAGGTGCCCGTACCCGCCGCCGGCCATCCCCTGGCTGACACGGATCCAGCTCGAACTGTGCTCGTCGTGCTGGCCGTCCTGGTCCCAGTGAAACTGGACCTTGATCCGGCCGTACTCGTCGGTGTAGATCTCTTCGCCGGGCGGCCCGACGACCAGGGCGGTCTGCGAGCCGTGGACGCACGGACGGGGCGTGCGGCATGGTGGACGATAGGCGACATCGGCCGCGATCGTCTCGATCTCGCAGTGGTACTGCGCTCCGACCTGTGCGGCCTGTTCCTCGGCCGACTGCGGCATCTTCGCATAGTGCCGCTGGGAGAGGACGACGTATTCGCGGTTGACCTCGGTCAGCGGGTATTCGGTCAGGCTGAAGGTGAACCCGGGCACGAACGAGCGGACGCTGGCGGCCATCTGCTGGACGCGGCGCTGGGCCTGTTCGGCGTCGAGGCGAATCTGCGTCCATTCCTGCCCGACGTCGCGTTCGACGTAGTTGCCGGGCGCGTCGCTGATTTCGAGCGAGGTGAAGTTTTCGGCCTGCTGGGTGGCGCGAAGTTCCTGCCCCGGGTGCTTGAAGTCGTAGTCGTCGAGGGTGACGGTGCCGACCCGGATCTCCTGCCGTTCGCGGAGTTCGTAGACGTACTCCTGCAGGTCATCGGTGACCAGTCCGGTCTTCTCGCGGAAGACGACGGGCTCGCCCTCGCGCTCGCGGTAGGAACTGGTCTGGTCGCCAAAGACCAGGACGTGCCGGGTCTCGCTGTGCTCGAAGTAGAAGAAGATGCCTTCTTCCTCGCACAGGCGGGCGATGAAGTCCATTTCGGATTCGCGGTACTGGACGCAGACTTCGCGCGGCTGGAACTCTCCGCGGTTGGCGAACTCGTAGCGGTCGCTGGGGATGCCGGCGTCTTCGAGGACCTTGCGGATGATGCCGGGCACGGTCATGTCCTGGCAGTTGTGTTCCTGGAAGATCCGCGAGCGGACGCGGCGGGTCAGCATCCAGTGCACGGGGACGACTTCGGTGGTGTAGTAGGTCAGGCGGTTGCTGTGACCGGTGCGCTCGAAGCGGCGAACGATGCCGTGCACGTGCCGGCGTCCGTCGCTGGTGAAGATCGTCAGCAGGCAGGGTTGCCCGACGACGGCGTCGAAGTCGATCTCGGCGTCCTCGCTGCACAGTTCGACGCGGAACTCGTAGAGGGCGCTGATCTGTTCGTGCCCGCTGAAGCCGAGCACGGGCAGGTTCAGTTCATCGCCGATGCGGAAGAGGACATCCGCGAGATTTGCCGCTCCGACGAGTGCGTCCGGCATGCGAAAAACTCCGAATCGCCGGAGAGTCGAGGGCGTTTCCACGAGCCCCGGCGATCTGCCTGATTCCTACACCGCGCCTGCCCGAAAATCAACTCGGACCCTGTCACGAACGGAATCACACTTTCATAAACGCTTGCCTCCCAAGCATTAACAGGACCATCACATCCGGCTCACCCTGCCAGGGGGAAGCGAACGGAACGGACCGGAGGACGCCGCGCACGGGTGGAAGAGGCCCGCACGGCAGGCAGCCTCCTCCACCCTTTCGCTTCCTCGCGCCGCCCCCGCGCACGGCGGCGCAGCGCCCGGGTCAGCACCCTCGCACCGCGCAGCCGGATCGGGTCCGGCAACGCGCTGGCACCGTCACTCGGTCACGTCCTCACGGCCCGGGGCTTCGTATGTCGGTCCGGACGGTTCGGCTTCGGCTGGTCGCGAGGCGGGTTCCGGCGCGGGCTGAAAGTCGATCGCGCGTTCCGCCGGCTGACCCCAGGCGGCCGCGTGCAGGTAGCGTCCCTGCTCGGCCGGCGACTTGTCCTGCTCGACCGGAATGCGGTTGGCCTCGGCCCAGGCGTCCTGGCGAATGCCGGTGACCTGCCACGAGACCTCGACCCCGGGCACGTCGGTCCGAATGCGGAAGCGGCCGTCCTGCATCGTGTCGGCGACGATCGCCTGGGCGAACTGTCCGATGACGGTCAACTGGTAGCGGAAGTCGCGGTTGAGCGACTCGAACCAGTCGGGCATCTCGACCCAGGCGTAGCCCTTGTCGTCGGTCACGACGTTGCCGTTGTAGATGTTCATCATGTCGGGACTCTCGACGAACGAATGCAGCAGGAACCTGTTCTCGGGATCCAGCGGATGATCGATCTTGAACGAACCACCGCCCTTGGCCAGCGAACCCGTCACGGTCACGTTGCCGCCGAAGTAACCGGCATAACCGCTGGTGCTCGATCCATACACGCCGACGCCGTCGGGCGACTCGCCCAGCACGCCCCAGCCCGAACCTTCGTGCGAGCCCCAGACACCAATGCCCAGCCCGCCGGTGCCGCGGTTCTCGCCGCGGACGCCCGCCGAGTACGAGCCCGGCGACGTGCTCTGCACCACGCCGTAGACGCCCGCGACGCTCGCGTCGGTGCTGTCCGTCCGGCCGCGGACGCCGTCCCGGACCGTGCTGCGGCCGTAGACGCCGTACTCGGGATGACCGAGCCGACCGTTGTTGGAGGTGTCGCGATGCCAGCCCATCACGGCGGTTCCGCTGTCGGTCACGGCCGAGGCGCCGTATCCGTCGGTGCTGTAGCCGCAGATGCCGCTGTTGTCATACAGGTAGATCGCGGTCGAGTTGACGTAGCCCATCACGCCGATCTTCGAGTTGGTGGTGCCGTAGACGCCGAAGGAGTCGTCGCTGTTACCGATCAGGCCAGCGCCGCTGCGGGTCGTCGGGGTGCCCGCCGTGGCCCGCAGGCCGTAGTCGTTGCCGCCCGCGATCACGTAGTTGCCCGAGTTCGCGTTGTATCCGAACAGCGCGTTGTTGTCGTCGCCGATGTAGCCATAGTTGCCGTTGTCGTTCCGGCCGTAGACCGCGTAGCCGGCGCTGCTCGGCGTCTCGCCGCGCAGGCCGTAGTAGCCGCTGCCCCGGACGCCGGCCCCGACGCCGTCGTTGATGCCCATGACGGCCTCGTGGGTGTTGGTCGGCTCGGACACGCGGAACCAGCCGGCCGTCCCGGAGGCGTGCGGATTGGTGATGCCGAGCGTCGCCCCGTTCTGGGCCTGGGTTCCGTAGAACGGCAGACGCAGGGCCTGGGCATAGGGCGCGGCCGTCAGCGGCTGACGCGGCGTCAGCAGCGTGTAGGCACCTCCGCCGGCCGGGCGGACCTCGATCTCCAGCCAGCGGGCGGCGCCGTTGAACATACCGAAGCCGAAATCCAGTTCGGCCGTGAAGGTGCCCTCTTCGAGCGGAACGGCCGCGACGCCGAGGGGCGGTCCGACCTGCAGGCCGCCGGCGTCGGCATCCCAGAGGGAGAAGCGGAAGTCGTAGTCACCGGTTGCGGCGACCCCGCCATCCTGCAGCGTCCCCTGGTACGTGAATGCTGTTCCAAGCGGAATGTCCGCACCGTGCGCGGCGCGTCCTCCACAAAACCAAACCAGCAACATCAGACACATCGGGATCACGCGACGACTTGCCTTCCACATGGCGTTCGCTCCTGCTTGCGTTGAATTGTGTGCACTTCCTGCCAGATCGGAGGCGGACGTGAGATCGCCTCCAGGGAGTCAGAGCGGAACCGGTGTGGGGCGCTTTCGCGGAATTCCCAAAAAAGAGGAAGCGGGGCACTTGGCAGTGCCGAAGGTTTCGGCGATTTGCCCGGCTCCCTTGCTCCCTCGCTCCCTGGCTCCCTTGAGGCTTTTGCGTCAGAACGCAAAAGCCCCTGAGTAAGCAAGTAAGCAGGTGACCAAGTAACAAGTTGTGCGTGAGGGGCTGTTTCTCCAAACCTTGCTTACTTGGTCGCTTGCTCCCTTGCTCCCTCGCTCCCTGGCTCCCTGGCTCCCTTAGTGAGGCTTGATTCTCTCCCGGGACACCCGAACCCTTCGCCTGACGCGTCCGCGCTGCACGCCCTCGGTCAGGCGCGGATCACGGGTTCGCGTCTTCTGGCGGGGATTCGCTGCGCCAGACGCGGATGGTGCGGTCGTTGCTGGCGGTTGCCAGCCAGCCCCCGGCGGGGGCGACGGCCAGGCCGGGGATGCCACCCTCGTGCCCGGTCAGGGTCAGCACGAGGTCGCCCCGCGTGACGTCCCAGACGTGGATCACGCCGTCGTAGCCGCCGGTCACCAGGCGGTTGGCCGCGGGCAGGAAGGCCAGCGACTGCGCCGCGCTGGTGTGTCCCCGCAGTTCGTGCAGCAGGCGGCCGTCGGTGGCGTTCCAGACGCGCACCAGTCCGCTGCCGCAGGTGGCCGCCACGCGGGTGCCGTCGGGCGAACACGCGATCCGCAGGATGCGGTCGCCACCGCCGCGCAGCGCCCGCCGGACGGTCCCGTCCTCGGCCGCGCGGAACTCGATCGTTCCGTCGGCCGTGCTCAGCAGCAGCGCGCCACCGTCGCTTGTGAAGCGCACGTCGGAGAACGTGTTCGAGGCGGCCGAGATGGCGTACTGCTGGCTGCCGTCGTCGAGGTTCCAGACCCGCGCGGTGTGGTCGAAGCCGACCGACGCCAGCCGGTCGGCGGTCGGCGAGAACGCGAGCGCCACGACCAGGGCCTCGTGCCCGGCGAGTTCGCGGTGCAGCCCGCCACGTTCGGCGTCCCAGATGCGGATGACGCCGTCCGCCCCGCCGGACGCCAGCCAGCGACCGTCGGCGTCGATGGCGAGGACCTGGTCGGCCTGCGGGTGCGCGTCCCAGCGCCGCAGGAGCGCGCCGCGGTCCGCGTCCCAGACGCGAATCGTGCCGTCGCGGGCCGCGGTCGCCAGCCGACGTCCGTCCGGATAGGCGACCACGCTGCGGACCATGTCGCCATGCCCGGACAGCACGACCGGTTCCCGCAGCGGCGCCGCATCCCACAACCGCAGATCTCCGTTGCGGCCGGCGCTCAGCAGTGACACACCATCCGGCGCGAACGCGATCGAAGTGGTCAGGTCATGCCCGAGGCGGGCGGTCTCGGCCGTGCCGGTCTCGAGGTCGAAGATCTCGATCGACAGCGACGCGACCGCCAGGCGGCGGCTGTCCGGACTGAACGCGGCACTGGCCGCCCGCGCGGCGCACTCGAACCGGGCGACGACCTCGAGCGTGTCGGTCCGGAGAACGCGAATCGCGTTGACGTCGTGCGCGCCGATGCTCAGCAAGCGCCCGTCGGGACTCAGCGCGAAGGCCGCGGGCTGCCGCTGCTGGACGCGGACGGCCGCGATCCGCTGGCGGGTGGCGAGATCCCAGACCGAGAGCAGTCCATCGGCGCTGATGCCGTAGAGGCGCGTGCCGTCGGTGCTGCACGCGAGTGCCAGTCCGCCGCCGGCGAGTTCTCCACGCGGCGTTCCGTCGGCGACCTGCCAGAGCTTGACGGTCGCATCCCACCCGCCGGAGACCAGCAGGCGCCCGTCCGGCGTGAACACCGCGCTGGTGACGCGTTCACCGTCGGCAAGCGACGAGTGGATCAGTCGCCCGTCATCCGCATTCCAGAGTCGCACGGTGCGGTCATAGCCGGCGGTGGCCAGGCGCCGCCCGTCGGGGGCGAAGGCGGCGGCGTGCAGCGGTTCGGTCCCGGCCTGGAACTCGCAGGTCAGCGTCAGGTCCGCGGCGTTCAGCAGGCGGACGCGTCCGTCCTGCCCCCAGGTGACGATCCGCCGCCCGTGCGGAGAGTAGGCGGCCCCGAGGCTGTGATCGGCCAGTTGCGTGACCGCGCGGCTCATGTCGGACAGGCGGGCCAGGTAGTCCCACTCCCAGTCGCGCAGGTCGGGCGGGCAGGCGTCGAGGTGGCGGTGCATGCGGTTCCCGTCACGCTTGTCGAAGGCGGCCTGCGCCAGGGCGATGTCGCCGACGTACTTGGCCCACCGCAGCGAATCGGCCCGCTCGCTGGCGATCCGCCGCTGCGTCTCGGCCCGGGAGTAGAGCAGGCCCAGGCCGACGGATGCGACCAGCATCAGCAGGCTGACCCCGGCGGCGACGAGGACGGCGGACCGGTGGCGGGCGAGTGATTTGCGCAGCAGGTAGATGCTGCTGGCGGCGCGGGCCTCGATCGGTTCGTTGGCGAGATGGCGGCGGATGTCGCGGGCGAGGTCGCCGACCGCGTTGTAGCGGCGGTCGCGGTCCTTCTCGAGCGCCTTGTGGACGATCGTTTCGAGGTCGCCGCGCAGGTTCCGGTCGTGGTGCGAAAGGCGGATCGGGACCGCCGTCCGGATGATGGCCGGAACCTCGAACGGCAGCGTCCCGTCAAGGTCATACGGCAGCGCACCGCAGAGCAGTTCGTAGAGCACCACGCCGAGAGAATAGACATCGGTGCGCGTGTCGATTTCGCGCATCCGCCCGTCGCACTGTTCCGGGCTCATGTAGTGCAGGGTCCCGACGATCTGTCCGGTCTCGGTGTGCATCGCGGTCCGGTCGGTCTCGGGCGCGACCAGGCGGGCGACGCCGAAATCGATGACCCGCGGCTGTCCGGCCTGGTCGACCAGGATGTTGGCCGGCTTCAGGTCGCGGTGAATCACGCCCCGCTGGTGGCCATGCTCGACGGCGTCGCAGACCTCGGCGAACAGGGCCAGGCGGGCGTCGCGGTCCAGGTTGCGCTCGGCCGCGCAGGTCGTGATCGGTCGGGCGCCGGCGACGTATTCCATCGCGAAGTACGGCAGCGCCACGCCGGCTTCGTGGTGCACGCCCCCGTCGAACACCTGGGCCACGCCGGGGTGCTGCAGGCGGGCGAGGACATCGGCTTCCAGCACGAACCGGCCGGCCCGTTCGGCCGAGGCAAGCGCCGTGCGCATCAGTTTGAGCGCGACCGTGCGGCGCGGGCTGGCCTGCTCGGCCTCGTAGACCACGCCCATGCCGCCGACGCCGATCCGTCGCCGGATCGTGTAGCCGCCGATGGTTCGACCGATCATGTCGTCATCGTCGGCCGACGGGAGCGCAGCGCTGCCAGCCGTGGAGGGGGCCGCGAGGAAACCGCCGGCCCGCTGATCGGCGGCCAGCAGCGCCTCGACCTCGGCCCGCAGGGCGAGATCGTCGCCGCAGGCCGCATCCAGCAGCGCGGCCCGATCGGCCTCGGGTCGCTCGACGATCTCCTGGAAGATCTGGCGGGCGCGGCGCGCACGCGGCAGGTTCATGGACGGTCCCCCTGGCGAGGACGGGCGCGGGCGGCGGGCCCGCGTGCATGCTCAGGTGCCCGGCGTCAGGGCCTGGAAGAGCCACGCCCTGGCGTAGCTCCAGCGGCGCCGCACGGTCCGGACGGACAGGTCGAGGGCCTCGGCGATCTCCTCGAACGACAGCCCGGCAAAGAAGCGCAGTTCGACGACCCGCGCGTCGGTCGCGTCGATTTCGGACAGGCGCTGCAGCGCGTCATCCAGTTCGAGCAGGTCCGGTGCCGCCAGGCCGGCCACGTCACTGAGGCCCGTCAGCGGGACCCGCGCGCGGCCACCGCCGCGTTTGCCGCGGGCCTTGCCGCGGGCGTAATCGACGAGGATCCGGCGAATCGCCACGGCCGCCACGCCGATCAACTGGCTGCGGCTCTTCCAGGTGAAGGGTGCCTGTCCGGCCAGTTTCAGCCACGCCTCGTGGACCAGGGCGGTCGCATCGAGCGTATGGCCGGGGCGCTCGCGGGCCATCAGGCCGTGGGCCATCCGGCGGAGTTCCTCGTAGGTTCCGGGCAGCAGGCCGGCGAGTTCATCCGCCTCGGGCGTGTGCGATGCGCAGGCGTCGGGATGTGGCACGGAACTGCCCATCGAGATTCTCGGAAAAACTCTGGCCGGATTCCTGATCGATTGTCGCGTCTTGGTTGTCACGAATCAAGCCGCGCCGGCCGCTGCGCCGGCGACGGTCCGGTTGTCTGCCAAGGAGTCCGATCATGTTCCGCCTCCGCACCGTGCTGGCGTCGGTCGTTATCGCGGGCGGCGCGGCCGCGTCCGCGCAGGTCTGCGTCGTGGCCGAACCGGCCACCCCGCTGTGTACATCGCCACGCGTGATTTCCGGCGCGCCCGGGCATCACGTGGTGATGATGGACGTGTCGACGTCGGCCAGCACGTCGACGCTCTGCGGCGTCTCCACCAGCCACAACGTCTGGTTCGAGGTGACCCCGATCGCCAGCGGTCCGATGACGATCACGACCTGCCACCCGAACACGGCCTACGACACGGTCCTGCAGGTCTACAGCGGCGGCGACGCGGGCTGCGACTTCCTGGTCGAGGAAGCCTGCAACGATGACGACCCGTTCGGGCAGGGCTGCACCAGCGTGTGCGGCGACCCCAGCCCGCGTTCGTCGAGCGTGACCATCCAGGCAACGGCCGGCACGCGTTACCGGTTCGTGGTCGGTGGTTTCGGGGCGTCCATCGTCGCACCGTGCCAGCCGTGCCTGGGCGTGCGGGTGACCCTCGGTGCGCCCTGCGGCGACCCGCCCGACCATCTCGACGCGACGCTGGCCGCGGAGATTCCCGGCGATCCGGGTGTCTACACCCGGCAGGTCGACGTAACCGATGCGATCAAGCTGCCGAGCGAACCGAACCCGTCCTGCGTCGGACCGGCGATCGGGCATTCGGTCTGGTACCGCACGACGCCGACCCGCGATGGGCGCCTGACGGTCGGCAGTTGCACGCCGACCACGAACTTCGACACGGTCCTGGGAGTCTACCAGGATGCCGGCGGCGGACTGCTGCTGGCGGTCGACTGCAGCGACGACTTCCCCGACGCCGCCTGCATCAACGCCTGTGATCCGACGCCGCGCGGATCGCTGCTCTCGACGGCGGTTTCGGCCGGGGGGACGTACCTGATCCAGGTCGGTTCCTACAACGACAACACTGCGGGCTGCGCCGCGCCGCTGTGTCTCGGGCTGGAAGTGCTGATCGAGGACATCTGCGACCTGGACCTGTCCGCGCCGGAAGTCGGGTTGACGGCGCCTGACGAACTGACCAGCGGCTGCGTCTGCCCGGGCGTGGCGATCGAAGGCTGGGCGTACGATCCGAACGGCACGTTCGACACGTGGACGCTCGAGTACCGCCCGCCGGGAAGCGCGACGTGGACCACGATCGCAACCGGCGCAAGCGAAACGCCACCGTCCGGCGGCGTCCTGGCCAACTGGAACGCGGCCGTCCCGCAGGGCTACTACGTCCTGCGCCTGCGGGCCGACAACACCTGCGCGCGATCGAGCGCGGTCGAACGGGTCGTCTGGGTCGACACCGCCTTCGACAGCCTGACCTTCAGCACAGCCGACGTCCTCGGCGGTGACGTCTGCCTGGCGGGAACCGCTTTCGACAGCTTCTGTTTCGACTTCTACACGGCCGAGTACCGACCGGCCGGCGGTGGGACCTGGCTGCCCGTGGACGCGCCGTCGTACGGTACGACCGCCGTCAACCAGACGCTGGCCGTCTGGAACACGACCGTGCTGCCGGACGGCGCCTACGAGCTGATGGTCCGCGGCTGGACCGACTGCGGGCACTCCGCCAGTCAGACGCGGCCGGTCACCGTCGACAACACCGCGCCGGTGGTGATCATCGCGGCGCCTCTGGCGTGCGAACCGGTGGCGGGTGTCGTGCCAATCATCGGCACGGTCAGCGATGCGAACCTGGCGTCCTGGTCGCTGCAGTTCACGGGCGGCGGTGTCGGCGGGTGGGTCACGATCGCCACGGGCAGCGGCCCGGTGAGCAACGGCCTGCTGGCGAACTGGGACGTCAGCGGCCTGCCGCCCTGCGGGTACACACTGCGCCTGGTCGCGGTGGATGAAGCGACGCGCAACTGCAACGCCGTGATCCACAACACGGCGGAAGCCACTACGTCGGTCCAGATCGAATCCTGCCCGGCCGACATCGACGGCAGCGGCACGGTCGACCTGAGCGACCTGGCGATCCTGCTGTCGGTCTTCGGGGCCGCCTGTCCGTAGACGACCACGAGCGGGCCGGTCCTTGCGGGGATCGGTCCGCACGGTCGAACGTGTTGTGTCCGCACCCCTGCTCACCTCCCGGGGTCTGATCCCGGCAGATTCTCGGACCAGCGCCACCCCGGATCCCCTTTGCCCTTGCCGGATTGTCGGGCGAATCGGTAGGATCGCGGGATACCGGGCGTTGCGAACGTCCCGGACAGGTCCTTTATGTCTGAATTCAACAGCAGGAGGGTGAGATGAAGCGGACACGGTTCGTAGCAGCGGGGGTATGCGCCGCGGCGCTGCTCAGCGGAAGCGTACTGGCAGGTCAGGGGGCGAACGCCGCGGCCTCGGCCGAGCAGTTCGACTTCCCGGCCACGCGGGGCGTGCTGCCCTGGCGCGGCGGAGACGTACCGGTCGCGGCCCGCACCCCGCAGGAGATCGTGGCCGTCATCGACGACCTGCTGGCGCAGGGGCAGCGGCACTTCGTGCTGCAGTTCACGCGTCCGCCGGTTCCGGCCCGACGGGCCCGCCTGGCCGAGGCCGGCGTGCAACTGCTGAATTACGCGGGCGACAATGCGTTTTTCGCGGTGAGCGATGCGGACCTGTTCGACCGTGACGGCCTGGCGGCGATTCCGACGCTGCGGGCGGCCGTCCCGATCGAGCGGGACTGGAAGCTCGAGCCCGCCCTGGCGCAGGGAACGGTCTATTCCTGGACTGTGGTTCAGCCGGTCAAGGATCCGCAGGCGGAAGGCTGGAAGGAAGGGCGTCCCGCCGAGCAGGAGGTGACGGCGGCCGACAACCCGACGGTCGGCGCCTATGCCCTGTTCCATCCCGACATTGACCTGGACGAGGCCCGCGGGCTGGTCGACGTGTACGGCGCGACGGTCCGCTCGGAAGTGCGGGCGATCAACGCGCTGGTGATCGAACTGCCGTTCGCCGACATCTTCCGCCTGGCGGAGGAGGACGCGGTGCAGTGGATCGAGCCGCCGCTTCCGCGGATGAGCCCGACGAACGACAGCAACCGTTCGCGAACGGGTGCGGACGTCGTGCAGCAGGCGCCCTACGGACTGGACGGCAGCGGCATCACCGTGCTGGTTTACGACGGCGGCACCGTCGACGCGAGTCACGCCGACTACGGCGGCCGGGCGACCGTCCGGGACTCGAGCGGCACGTCCTATCACGCGACGCACGTGGCCGGCACGATCGGCGGCAACGGCGCGTCGAGTGCCGGGCAGTACACGGGCATGGCGCCGGGCGTGACGATCGAGTCGTACGGTTTCGAGCAGGAAGGCGGTCTGTCGCAGGGTTTCCTGTACACCGACCCGGGCGACCTGGAGGCCGACTACGGCGAGGCGATCACGGTCTACGGGGTGGACATCTCGAACAACTCGATCGGAACGAACACGGCCTCGAACGGTTTTCCGTGCGACTGGGAAGGCAACTACGGCGCGACCGGGGCGCTGATCGACTCGATTGCCCGCGGGTTCTTCGGGAACCCGTTCCGGATCGTCTGGTCCAACGGCAACGAGCGCAGCAGCGGCGCCTGCGGCAGCGGCTATCACACGACGGCTCCGCCGGCCTGCGCCAAGAACCACATCACGGTCGGGGCGCTGAACTCGAACGACGACTCGGTCACGAGCTTCACGAGCTGGGGCGATACCGACGACGGCCGGATCAAGCCCGACATCTCGGGTCCGGGCTGCCAGTCGGACGGTGACGGCGGCGTGACCTCGACCGACAGCGGCGGCGGCTACACGACGCTGTGCGGCACCTCGATGTCCGGTCCGACCGTGGCCGGGCTCGGCGCGCTGCTGCTGCAGGACTTCCGCCAGCAGTACCCGGGCGACGCGGATCCGCGGGGCTCGACGCTGAAGGTGATCCTCGCGCAGACGGCGGTCGACATCGAAGAGACCGGCCCGGACTACAAGGTCGGCTACGGCTCGGTCCGGGTGCAGCCGGCGGTTGACCTGCTGCGGGCCGGCAACTTCCTGGAGGACACCGTCGACCAGGGCCAGACCTTCAGCGTGCTGGCGATCGTCGATCCGGCCGACACGGAGCTGAAGGTCACGCTGGCCTGGGACGACCAGCCGGGCACGCCGAACGTCAACCCGGTGCTGGTCAACGACCTTGACCTGCGGGTCTTCGATTCCTCGGGAACGCGCTACTACCCGTGGACGCTGGACCCGGCCAACCCGAGCGTTCCGGCCGTCCGGACGCAGGAAGACCACGTCAACAACATCGAGCAGGTGGTGATCGACAACCCGGCGCCGGGCGCCTACCGGATCGAGATTCTCGGATTCAACGTTCCGAGCGGTCCGCAGCCGTTCTCGATCGCGGTTTCGCCGGAGCTGGTGGCCTGTTCCTCGGCGGGCTTCATCGCCGTGGACAGCGGCAAGTACCCGTGCGGCGCAATGGTGGAGCTCAGCGTTGTCGACTGCGACCTGAACACCGACGACGGGCTGACCGAGACGGTCAGCGTGACGGTGGCTTCGGATTCCGAGCCGGGCGGCGAGACGGTCGTGCTGACCGAGAGCGCCCCCGAGTCGGCCAAGTTCGAAGGTCTGCTGCCGATTGACGTGGTGGACGGGGCCGGTGTGCTGCTGATCACCCACGGCGACACGCTGACGGCTTCGTACCTGGACGCCGACGACGGCCAGGGCAGCACGAACGTGACGGTCCAGGTGACCGCGGCGATCGACTGCGTGCCGCCGGTGATTTCGAACGTGCAGACGACCGGCATCGGTCCGCGCGACGCGACGATCACCTTCGACACCGACGAGCCGGTCAACGGCAGCGTGGAGATCGGCACCGACTGCGGGACGCTCGGCACGATCGTCAGCGGTTCGGGTCTGAACACCTCGCACAGCATCCGCGTGGCGGGCCTGAGCGACGACACGACGTACTTCTTCGTCGTGGATGGTTCGGACGAAGCCGGCAACGCCGTGACCGATGACAACGGCGGAAGCTGCTACACGTTCGCGACGCCGCAGATTCCGGACTTCTTCACCGAGCAGTACGGCGGCGACAACGACCTGCTGGGCACCAAGCTGCTGATGACCCCGAGCGCGGGGATCGACCAGTACCTCGGCTGTGTCGAGCCGCTGGTCGGCGGCCTGCCGACCGATCCGGCCGGCGGGACGACGCTCTCGCTCAGCGACGACGGCAACACCCAGATTTCGCTGACCGGTGGCGCCGCGGTGATCCTCTACGGGGTCAGCTACAGTTCGCTGTACGTCAACGCGAACGGCAACCTGACCTTCAACAGCGGAGACAGCACCTACTCTGAATCGCTGTCGGCCCACTTCGGCCAGCCGCGGGTTTCGGCGCTGTTCGACGACCTGAACCCGTCGGTCGGCGGAACCGTCAGTTGGAAGCAACTGGCCGACCGCGTCGCGATCACCTGGGAGAACGTGCCCGAGTACAGCACCAGCAACGCGAACACGTTCCAGGTCGAGATGTTCTTCAGCGGTGACATTCACGTCAGCTACCTGTCGCTCGACGCGACCGACGGCATCTCGGGCCTGTCCGAGGGCAACGGCGAGGATCCGGACTTCTTTGAGACCGACCTCGGCGCGATGGGCAGTTGCGGCCCGCGTCCGCCGCTGGCCAGCAGCATCAACGTCGAGACGATCCGCAACACGGCGGTCGTGATCGATCTGCCGGTCGCCGACGACGGACTGCCGACCCCGCCGCAACTGGATGTGATCATCGAGACGCTGCCGGGCAGCGGTACGCTGTCCGATCCGGGTGCCGGCGCGATCGGCGCCGTTCCGTACACGCTGGCGGCCGGTGGCACGCAGGTCGAGTACATCCCGACCCCGGGCTACAGCGGTCCGGACAGCTTCCAGTACAAGGCCAACGACACCGGCACGCCGCCGGATGGTGGTGATTCGAACCTCGCGACGGTTTCGATCACGGTCGCGGTTTCGCTGCCGGTGGTGGTCTACGACTTCCCGCTGGACGCCGACCCGAACTGGACCGTCGAAGGCCAGTGGGCCTGGGGCCCGCCGACCGGTGGCGGCTCGCACAACTTCGATCCGTCCTCGGGCTTCACGGGTGCGTCGGTCTACGGGTACAACCTGGCGGGCGACTACACCAACAACATGCCCGAGTACCACCTGACGACGCAGGCCCTCGATCTGACCGGGCACACCGGAACGGAACTGCGGTTCTGGCGCTGGCTGGGGGTCGAGTCGTCGACCTTCGACGACGCCCGGGTCGACGTCTCCCCTGACGGGACATCGTGGACCAATGTCTGGACCCACAGCGGCTCGGCGATCTCCGATTCGGCCTGGTCCGAGCAGGTCTTCGACATCTCCGCGACGGCCGACGGCCAGGCGACCGTCTATATCCGCTGGACGATGGGCGGCACCGACGGTTCGGTCACCTATCCGGGCTGGAACATCGACGATGTCCGCATCATCGCCGTTCCGCCGGCCCCGGTCCTCGACGGCGACGTCAACGGCGACTGCGTGGTCGACCTGACCGACCTGGCGATTCTGCTGAGCGAATACGGCACCAGCGGCGGCGGCGTCCAGGCGGACCTGGACGGCGACGGCGACGTCGACCTCAGCGACCTGGCGATCATGCTGGCGGTCTACGGCACCTTCTGCTGAGACCCGGCCTGATCCCGAGGCAACCCCCGAAGGACCGTCCCGCCCCGCGCGGGGCGGTCCTTTCTTCGTACCCGCTCCGGCCCCGGCGGGCGGAGTCCTTCCGATATTCCCCCGGGGCGCCGCCCGGGCCGGCCGCCCAGCCGTTTGCGCAGCGCGCCATTCCGCCCGAGCCTGCGCCAAATCGCGCACGGGCCCGGGCCTGACCTCGGCGCAACCCCGCGCCAGATGCCCCAGCCGCCCGCCGGCCGCGGTGGCCAACTGGCACGGGGCTTGCCGCAAACCTGATGAGATTGATGCGCCCACAACAGGAGGGTGCCCATGCCTGACAAGGTCGAGGTTGACCGCGAGCTCTGTAAGGGCTGCGGCCTCTGCGTCGAATTCTGCCCCAAGCACGTCATGCAGCTCAGCGATGAGTTGAACACCATCGGGCACCACCCGGCCGAGCTGCACGACGGCGAGACCTGCACCTCGTGCGCGCTGTGTGCCGAAATGTGCCCCGAGGGCGGCATCACCGTCTATCGCAAACGGAGGAAACGGCGTGAATGACAAGGCGGCCGTGGCCGTCGCCGAGCGCGGCACGTCGCCCGGCACGCCCACCCGACGACTCGTCAAGGGCAACGAAGCCGTCGCCTACGGCGCTCTGCACGGCGGATGCGAGGCGTTCTTCGGTTACCCGATCACCCCCCAGAACGAGGTCCCCGAGCTGCTCTCCGACCTGCTGCCGCGGCACGATCGCGTCTTCCTGCAGGCCGAGAGCGAGGTCGCGTCGATCAACATGGTCTACGGGGCCGCGGCGGCCGGGCATCGGGTGATGACCAGCAGTTCGAGCCCCGGCATCAGCCTGATGATGGAGGGGCTGAGCTACTGCGCCGGAGCGCGGCTGCCGTGCGTACTGGTGAACGTCATGCGGGGCGGGCCGGGGCTCGGCAACATTGCCGCCTCGCAGAGTGACTACTTCCAGGCGGTCAAGGGCGGCGGACACGGCGACTACCGCAGCGTCGTGCTGGCCCCCTGGAAAGTCCAGGAGATGTTCGAACTGACCCGCGACGCCTTCGACATCGCCGACCGCTACCGGATGCCGGTCTTCGTGCTGGCCGATGCGGTCCTCGGGTCGATGCTCGAACCGGCCGAGATTCCCGAACAGGTCCCGCCGGTCCCCCGCGTCGACAAGCCGTGGGCGACGATCGGGCGCGGCCAGCGGGCCCACAAGAACGTGGTCAACTCGCTCTTCCTGCAGCCCGAGGACCTCGCCCGGCACAACCAGGTCCTGCAGGACGCCTATGCCGAGGCCGAGGCCGCGGAGGTCCGCCACGACGGACGCCGCCTCGAGGACGCCCGGCACGTGGTGGTCGCCTACGGCGTCGCCGCCCGCGTGGCCCTGACCGCCGTCGCCGCCCTGCGGAGCGCCGGTGTGCCGGTCGGCCTGCTGCGGCCGGTGACGCTCTGGCCGTTCCCGACGGAGGAACTGGCGGCGCTGGCCGAGCGGGTCGACTCGTTCCACGTGTTCGAGCTGAGCGCCGGGCAGATGGTCGAGGACGTCCGCCTGGCGGTCAACGGTCGGCGGCCGGTGGAGTTCTTCGGTCGCATGGGCGGTCTGCTGCCGACACCGGAGGACCTTGCGACGGCACTGCAGGCGCAGATTGACAAGGTGAGGGGCACCTGATGAACGGCAAGTCAGCGGTTGCGGAGCCTGAACTCGAGTGTGTGCACCATCGCGCGAAGGCGATGGCCGCCAAGCCGATGCACTACTGCCCCGGCTGCACGCACGGGCTGATTCACCAGCTTGTCGGGCAGATGATCGACGAGTTCGACCTGCTCGACCGGACCGTCGGCGTCGTTCCGGTCGGCTGCGCGGTGTTCGCCTACGAGTACTTCGAGGCCGACTCGATCGAAGCCAGCCACGGACGGGCGCCGGCCGTGGCGACGGCGGTCAAGCGGACCGACCCGTCGCGTTTTGTCTTCACCTACCAGGGCGACGGCGACCTGGCCTCGATCGGCATCGCCGAGACGATCCACGCGGCCGCCCGGGGCGAGCCGATCACGATCTTCTTCGTCAACAACGGCATCTACGGGATGACCGGCGGGCAGATGGCGCCGACCACGCTGATCGGTCAGCGGACGACGACCTGTCCGGACGGCCGCGATCCGCTGGAGACGGGTGCACCGCTGGGCATCTGCGAACTGCTGGCGACGCTGCCGGGGGTCGCGTTCGCGGCCCGGGTACCGGTGACGAGTCCGAAGAACGTCAACACGGCCCGCAAGCACATGCGCAAGGCGATCCGGGCGCAGCTTGATCGCCAGGGCCTGGGCCTGGTCGAGTTCCTGTCGACCTGCCCGGTGCAGTGGCAGATGTCGCCCGTGGAAGCGATGCGGCACATCGACGAGCAGGTCGTGCAGACCTTCCCGCCGGGTGTCTTCGTCGACAAGCTCGAAACTCCGATACGGGACACAGTGCGATGAAACAGGAAACGCTGATCGCCGGTTTCGGCGGCCAGGGCATTCTGCTGATCGGCCAGTTGCTGGCCGAGGCGGCCATGCGGCAGGGCCTGCACGCCACCTGGTTCCCCTCCTACGGTCCGGAGATGCGCGGCGGGACCGCCAACTGCACCACGATCTACGCCGATGATGAAATCGGCTCGCCGATCGCCTCGCACTACGACAACGTGATCGTCATGAACCAGCCGTCCCTGGAGCGGTTCGGGCCGCGTGTTCGACCCGGCGGCACGCTGCTGGTCAACGCGACGATGGTGCCGATCCGGGCCGAGCGCGATGACATCGTCGTCTCGTACGTGCCGACCGGCGAACTGGCCACCGAAAGCGGCGGCGAGAAGTTCAGCAACGTGGTCATGCTCGGCGTCTTCCTGGCCCTGCGGCCGGAACTGCGGCACGAATGCGTGGCTGACGCGATCCGCGGCCTGATCGGCAAGAAGCGTCCGGAACTGATTGACCCGAACCTGCGGGCGCTGGCGCTCGGACGGGAGCACGGGGCGGGCTCGGCGGCGGTTGCCGGGGCCTGACCACACCCTGATCACCTGAACAAAAGCCGCAGCGGGGAGGCAGGAATCATGCAGGACACGGAAGAGATCCAGGAAGCGCGGCGCTGGCTGCTGGAGAACTGTCATCACGGGCACTCGCGGTACGTGCTCGAACGCGGCCTGGCGTACCTCGAGGCCGTCGTCCGGGCCGGCTTCACGCCGGAAACGGTCGATGCCGAGGACCTGTACACGTGGCTGACCAGCCCCGAATGCGAACAGGCCCGCCGGCGCTGCTTCATTCAGCCCGGCCTGTGACGGCGCGGGCGCCGTGTAAGAGAATGAACGCGGCCGGGTTCGCCGTCGCCGCGGCGCTGGCGTGCGCCCGGCTCAGTCCGAAAGCCGTCGGGCGGGGCGCAGGCCGAGGTTGCTGTCGCGGTTGGCGGGCGTGCTGCCGACGCGATGTGCCGAGCGCGCATCCGCGGCGGGATCGCTGAAGCTGCCGCCCCGGTACAGGCGAAGGCGGGCCCCCGGGGCCGGGCGCCGGAGTCCGTCCCCGCTCGCAACCTCCGCGTCGTAGTCGGCCACGGTGTCCCGGCACCATTCCCAGACGTTGCCGGTCACGTCGTGCAGACCAAAGCCGTTGGCGGCAAACGTGCCGACCGGTGCGTGCACCAGCCAGTTGTCTTCCCAGTCCTCGTAGCTCCAGCTTGCCGGACCGCCGTTGTCACGTGCCCAGGCGTCGGCCAGGTTGCCCGCCCGCTCGGTGTCGAGCGCGGCCTTCTCCGTTCCGATCCACCAGGGCGTCCGCGTCCCCGCGCGGGCCGCGTACTCCCACTGCGCCTCGGTCGGAAAGACCAGGCCGAGCCGTGTCAGCACCTCCTGGCACTCGGACCAGGAGGCCTGCTCGACCGGGTTGCACGGCGTGTTGCGATGCGTGGCCAGGTGCCAGTTCGGTCCGTAGCGGCTGGGGTTGCCGCGGGTGAACCGCTGCCACTGCGCCTGGGTCATCTCGTACTTCGACAGGAAGAAGGCGTCGAGGCTGACCTGATGCACCGGGCTCTCCGATTCTTCGGCCTGCGGGTCGTAGTTCCGACCGGCCGGGTCGTCGCGCTGCGCCCCCATCCAGAATTCCCCTCCGGGAATCAGCACGAAGACCAGGCCGGTATCGCCGGTCAGGATCCACGGGTTCGCCGCCTCGGGATCGGGATTCGGCGCGGGCGCCGCCCCGGTCTGGACATGCCAGAACTCCCACAACCCCGAGCGCGGATCGCGCCGCAGCGGCAGCAGTCCGATCTGCGGTTCGAGTTGCAGGCCGCCGTACACTTCAAGCCGGGCCACGTCAGCGATCGCTTGCGTCCATCGCGAAGCCGCCTCCGGGCAGCTGACGCTGCGGTCGGTGATTTCCTTCGCGAACGACAGTCGCCGCCCGACGCTCGCGACGGTCCCCTCTGCGGACGCGGGATCGACAAACGCCCGCAGATCCGCCACCAGTCCGGCCAGCGCGTCGTGCTGCCACTGGGTCTGATCATCGGGAAACAGCCACGTGCGGCGCTCGCCGACCACCTCCTCGAGATCGGCGATCTCCTGCTCGGTCCGGGCGATCGTCGCGTTCAGGGCCGCGCGCCTCTCGTCGCCGGCCGCGGCAGAACCGTCGGCCTCGCGATCTGAGGAGACCTGCCGCCGCAGCGCATCGAGGCGCTGCCGCAGGTCGGCCAGTTCCACCGCCCGCGGATGGCCCTGCCGGTCAGCCCGCTGCTGCGCGGCATCGTATGGCAGGGCGCGGGTCCGCAGCGATGCCAGCGTGGCCTCGTGCAGCGGCAGGTTTTCGCGCAACGGCGCCGCCTCATCGACCAGCCAGGCCTGCATCTTCTCGATCTTTCCGGGATGGGCGGGCCACAGGCGATCGGCGGCCGACCGGGCGTCCGCCAGGCGTTTCAGGTCCGCCAGGCGGATGATCTCCTGGTAGCGCTGGTCCGCCAGGTTCGCGGCGGCGACGGCTTCGGCCGATTCGCGATCGGCGCGAATGCGCTGCCTCTCGGCCCGCTGGTACAGGATCGACAGCGCCACGGTGGACGCGGAGATCAGCAGCACCAGGACCGACAGCACCGCAACCGGAACCCGGTAGCGCCGCATGGCTTTCCTGAGCAGGTACCAGCCGCTGTCCTTCTTGGCCTGAATCGGCTCGCCGGCGAGGTAGTGCTCGATGTCCTCCCGCAGTTCGCCGGCCGACTGGTAGCGGCGGGCCCGGTCCTTGCTGAGCAGTTTCAGAGTGATGGTCTGCAGTTCGTCGTCGATCGGGCATCCGCCGACGCGCTGTTTTCGCCGTCCGGACCGTCGCGAGATTCCCGAACCGGTCTGCCAGGAGCGGCTCGGCGGAGTCGGATCGGTTTCGGCGATGTGCTTCAGCACCGCGGCCAGTTGCCCGACGACCGGGTAGGGGTAGGTTCCGGTCAGCAGTTCATAGAGGATCACTCCGAGGGCGTAGACATCCGTGCGGGTGTCGATCAGGTCCGGGTTGCCGGTCGTCTGTTCGGGCGACATGTAGGGCAGCGTGCCGACGACCTGCTCGGTCATGGTAATGACGGTGTCGGTGGTGCCGAGCATCTGCTTGGCCAGTCCGAAGTCGAGCACGCGGGGGCTGCCGTCGGCGTCGACCAGGATGTTGCCGGGTTTCAGGTCGCGGTGGATCACGCCCTTGCGATGCGCATACTGCACGGCGTCGAGCACCTTGTTGAACAGCCGCAGGGCATCCTCGAGCGTCAGGTCGTTGTCGCGGACGTAGCGGGTCAGCGGAACGCCGCGAACGTAGTCCATCACCGCGTACTGCCGCCCCTCGGCGGTCTGCCCGGAATCGAAGATCGAGATGATGTTGGGATGCTTGAGCTGCGCGACCAGTTCGACTTCACGCTCGAAGCGCCGGCGAACCGACGGCGAGGCGAACTCCCCGTCCAGCAGGACCTTGATGGCGACCTTGCGTTTGGTCGAAGTCTGCACCGCCTGGTACACGGCGCCCTGTCCACCGCGGCTCAGCAGGCGGGTGACCTCGTAGCCCGGCAGCGAGACGGACGGCAGGTCCGCGCCCGCGGCCAGTCCGTGGCCAGCGTTTGACCGCCGCTCGGCAGGCGCGTCGACGGTGGGTGTGCTGCCGACCGCGCGATCCGCGGCCAGCAGTGCGTCGACTTCGGCCCGCAGGTCGGCTTGGCCGGCACAGCGTCGATCGAGCCATTCCGCGCGATCCGCCTCCGGCAGCCTGACCGCCTCCTGGAAGATACTGTTGAGTTCGTCCCAGCGATCCGTCATAAGCTCCGTCCGATCCGGAGCCAAGTCTAGTGATGCGGGGACCACAATAGCAACAGTTCATCCTGCAGGCGCCGGCCGGCCGTCATCGTGCGGCGGTGAAGCAGGCGAGCGAGCCAGAGGGGGTGCATCGCCGCCGCTTCGCATCTTTCCAGCCGCTTGCTCGATCAGGTTCTCACGGCGCGCCGGGACAGCTCGTGCCGAAGAGAGCCAGAACGATCGCGAGGTCCGGGAGGCTCACCTCGCCATCGCCATTCACGTCACCGGCCAGGTCGGTGCCAGGCCGGCCGAACTGGCTCAGGACCGTCGCGAGATCGGCGAGATCCACGACACGGTTTCCATCGGTGTCACCGTCGCACGGCGGCGGTGGCGGCGGCGGTCCGACCGCCCAGAACCCGCCGGTCAAATGCCAGGGCCCCGCCGTCAGCGTCGGGTGCGCATCGACCTGTCCGATCGCGCCCCGCAACTGCCACGCCCCCGCGGCCACGTCCCCCCCACCGCCGGCGATCACCGAGCGGCTGAGCGTGACCTGCTGGGCGAGCACCGGCGACGCGCACAGCGCTGCGAGGATCGCGGCGAGCATGTTTCCTGTCTTCATGACGCATCAACCTTTCGTTGCGTGAAGTTTGCCGGGTCAGGGTGTTCCGCCGAGGCCGAGGGTGACGCCCCCGAGCGGCGCGACGACCGTCATCGCGTCCGACCAGGTGCCGGCGGCGAGGTAGTCGCCGGGCTGGATCCAGACGGTCCCGCCATCCGGGACGCTGCTGAACCCGAGCAGCGCGGTCTGGAACGGCGCCAGGAACGTGCCGGCCTCGGTTCCGGTCCAGTCGACGTCGACGAAGCGCCAGTCGGACTCGGGATACAGGAACGACATGGTCAGCGCATCGAACTTGCTCAGGTGATCGCGCTGGCCGATCTGGCTCTGCCAGGCGGTGTTCGGCAGCAGCACGCTGATCGTCCGGCAGCTTACATCGCCCGCCACGCAGGACGTGCAGGCGCTGAACGCGCACGCGCCGTAGTGCATGACCGAGTCGAAGTCGTAGGGGCCGTACTCGCCCGCCCCGCCCGGCGGCCGAAGCGAGAAGTTGTAGTCGCAGGGACTGCCGCTGCAGCACGCATCGCAGATGTTGTCGAACTCGACGTTGATGTACAGGTCGCGATCCGCGCGGGACTGCTCGTGCCAGTACCCGAGCGCGTGCCCCAGTTCGTGGACGATCACGAAGCGCGACGTCCAGGCGCTGATGTTGACGATCTGCGGACCACCGGTCTGTCCGACGGCCGAGTTGTTGACCGTGTTGTTCTGGATGAACAGGTAGTCGGGCTGGCTGGTGCGCGGCACGAAGTTGACGTTCGCAACCGCTTCCCACTCGGCCATCGCGTCGAGGGCCCGCTGCTGATTGGTGCTGTTGACGTTGGCGTTGAACACGTAGGGCACGACCCCGCCCGACCAGAGGTTGGTGCTGTAGGTCCCGCGCAGTTGGAAGTAGTCGTCCGGGACGACGATGTCGCCCTCGATCACGATCCATCCGGGCGGCAGCGGAACAGCGCCGTCGACCTGCTCGGCCGCGGGCTGCTGCGCGAGCGCGACGCCAGCGAAGTACGCGGCGGCCAGCAGACCGAGTTGCCTGGTAATCGAATGCACGTTGCGCTCCTTTACTGCGGCTGCACGAGGACCAGGACCATGCCGGTGCCGTGCTCGAGGGCCGTCATCGCCTTGCCGATCACCGCGCCGCGCGAACGGGCATCGTCTCCGGCCACCATGGCGTGCCCGGGCGTCGTCGAGGTCGTCAGCAGGTCGCCCGGCTCGATCGAGCCGAAACCGGCGTCGGCCTGACACCAGACCCGCCCGGTCAGTGCGACCGCGTGCCGGCCGCTGGCGAGTGTGCCGGCCTGCCCCATCAGGAGTCCGGTGCGAACGCCGCCGGCGCCGCTGACGATCCCGGCCACCTTCCGGTCGTAGGCCTGCTCGGCCACGATCAGCTTGCCGGGGTTGGCGGGATCGATGCTGACGACGAGACCGGCTTCGACCGCCACCGGGCCGCTGATATCGAACTGTTCGGACAGGTCCGCGCCGTTCAACTGCAGTACGTCGGCGATGATGCGGCTGCTTCCGGAGCCCTGCCAGTTGGCGTCGAGCGTGATGCGGGTGGTCGTGTCGTCCTTGATCTCGATGCAGCCCGCGTCGCCGATGTCGCCGTCGATGTCGACGGTCGTGTTGCCGAGGCTGTTCCGCACGTAGACGCGGGCGCCGCGGTCGGTCGCGCCATCCTCGGCATCCATGAAGACGGCCGAGTACAGGCTGCCGCCATCGGTGCGTGTCCGCAGCGCCAGCGTCGGCGCGCCGCCGCTGTCGGGATCGAGATCGACCGTCTGGTCGCCGCTGCCGTCGTACCCGACCAGGTCGCCTTCGACGCGAATCGTGCCGTCGACATGCAGGCGGTCAGCCGGTGCGTCGATGCCGATGCCGACATCGCCGGCCTGGGTGACGGTCATCCGCGTGCTGCCGCCGGTGCGAAGTTCCATGGCCGCGGCATTGGCTTCGTTCAGCCCCACACCGACGGTGGCGCCGCCGTCTTCCTCGAACACAATCCCCGGATCGGCTCCGTCAAAGCCGCCTTCGAGCAGCATGGCGGTCGTGGCGCTGTCGGGCTGCACGAAGTGCAGGCCAGCCAGCGGAGCGAGTGTGCCGAACCCGATCTTGCCGTTGTCGGCAAACGTATGCTCGATGACCTGTTCGAGGCTGCCGGACGTGGTGTTGTACTGGCTGTTCGTGAGTTGCAGGTCGCCCCGGCCGCTGCTCGCGTTGACGCTTCGCTTCAGGATCCGCCAGCGATGGTCGACGCGCGTCGCGGACGTGCCGTTCAGGTCCGTCGCGCAAAAGTCGATGAACGCATCGCTGTTGCCGGACGGTTCGCCGAGCAGCGTCAGGTTGGCCACCTGTGACTCGATCAGCATGTCAGTGTTGCTGCTGATGCCCGGCGAAAGCGTATCGGCGTTCAGATCCTTCCCGCGGAGATGCGTCGCGACGAAGGGGTCGTCCGTGCCGATGCCGATGTCGCCGGTGAAGCTGACCGGCATGCCGCCGTCGTCGCGGCCGATCTGGAGCAGGCGCGCGTCGCCCCAGTTGTTCCCCCCGATCTGCAACCGGAAGCGGTCGGCGGCCAGGTCACGCCGCAGTGCGATGTGCGGCGCCATGCCGACATGCAGTGACGATTCGTCACCCTGTCCGACATGCAGCAGCGCGGCCGGAGTATTCGTGCCGACACCCACATTGCCCTGGTCGTAGTAGAGATCGAGCCCGCTCGCCTGCCAGGCATCCCCGGCCCCGCCGCCGGCATGCTGGGCGTACGGCGTGGCGAGCACGTCCTGCGGCGGGAACGTGATCACGATGTTCGGCTCGAAGAAGGCCTCGACCTCGAGCTTGCGTGACGATCCGTCGAACGCGTTCGGGCCGAACTCGCCGAGGCTGTTGACCGTGGTGCTGAATACGCCGTCGGTCAGCGGGACGCCCGTCGAGATCGACTGGCCGCTGCCGGGAACCTGCGCGAGCGTGTCGCCGTCGAGCAGTCGGAAACGCAGTTCGACCTGCGACCACGGCGGCGGCGAGCCGTTGTATTTCAGTTCGCCCTGGTAGGTGAAACCCGGACCGAAATCGACGGCCAGCGTCGTCGCAACGACGCCCAGCGTGAGCAGTACGGCCGTGCCTGTCGAACGCATCTTCCTGCCATTCACGGTTGAGACTCCTGAGAGAGGTGACCAGGCGCATGGCCCGGCAGACGTGGACACGTGGCTACGAGCACGCGGTTCCGAACTGCGCCAGGACGATGGCGAGATCGCTCAGATCAACGTCCTGGTCGCCGTCGACGTCACCGCCCAGACCGGCTTCGCTGCGACCGAACTCGCTCAGGACCACGGCGAGATCGGAGAGATCGACATCGTTGTCCCCGTCGGCATCTCCGGGACACGCCGGAGGCTCGGCGGGCATGGTCTGCGGCTCGATCCCGCCGGTCAGCGCAAGATCGCCGCCGCTGCCACGGGTGATCCCCGCCTGGCCGAGCGTGCCCCGCAGCGTGAATCCGCCCCCGCTCGCATCGGTCACACCGTTGTGGATCGCCGACCACGAAATGTCGATCGCCAGCGCCGACCCGGCCGGTACGAGCGTCAGAAGCGCGGCGATCGCGGCTGTTCTGGGAGACATCCGAGGGCTCCTATTGCGACTTGATGATCAGGAAGCGCCAGTTGGAACCGCTCAGATCCACCGTCGAACTCCGCGCGTTGACCAGTTCGACCGCGACGACTCCGTTTCCGGCGTAGGCGTTCGCGATCGCGACACCCAGCATGTTGATCGGCGCATTGGCGATCACGACGTCACCGGTCTGCACGCCGGCGATGGTGACGATCTGGGTGTCGGTACCGCCGTTGCCCACGATCGGGTCCGGATCGACCCACTCCAGCCGATTGATCATCGCCGGCGCACTGGTCATCTCCGTGCCGTCCGAAAAGGCGATACCGTCGGTCGCGATCATCCCGGCGACGTCGAGCCTCTCGGCGGGCGCATCGGTGCCGATGCCGACATCGCCGGCCTGGGTGACGGTCATCCGCGTGCTGCCGCCGGTGCGAAGTTCCAGGGCCGCGGCATTGGCTTCGTTCAGCCCCACACCGACGGTGGCGCCGCCGTCTTCCTCGAACACAATCCCCGGATCGGCTCCGTCAAAGCCGCCTTCGAGCAGCATCGCGGTCGTGGCGCTGTCGGGCTGCACGAAGTGCAGGCCGGCCAGCGGAGCGAGTGTGCCGAACCCG
>JAUIEC010000013.1 GCA_030428945.1 Phycisphaerae bacterium
AGCCTTGTACACACCGCCCGTCAAGTCATGGAAGCTGGTAGTACCCGAAGTCCGTTTAGCTAACTTTACGAAGCGACGGCCGACGGTAAGACCGGTGACTGGGACTAAGTCGTAACAAGGTAGCCGTAGGGGAACCTGCGGCTGGATCACCTCCTTTCTAGAGGATTATCTAGAGCACCCTGCCCCGCTTCGGCGTGGCACCAAAAGGGTGGATCGTCAGCACATTCTCAAGGCGAACCAGTGGTTCGCCAAGGTCGGTGGCTCGCCACCGGCCGCGATGCCTGGTCTACTGTTTCTTGCTATAAAAAGCCCGGAGCGGGGAAACCTGCTTCGGGCTTCTCTTTTTGCGCCCACTTCGTGGGCTTCAGGGAGCGAGGGAACGAGGGAGCGAGGGAGCAAGGAAGACCCGGACAGAACCGTTCGTCCCGCCTCCCGCGGTGCACCCCTGCATGCGTGCCTCGTCCCGGTTCCTCCCTCGCCCCGCTTCCGTCGTTCCGTGTCCGCTGTCCGCGGTTCCCTGTTCCCTGTTCCCTGTGCCCTGGCCCCTGTTCCCTGGCCCCAGCCCTGGCTCCCTCGCTCCCTGGCTCCCTTGCTCCCTCCTTTTCGGCATTTCTGCATACCCCCGCCGCCCTGCCCCGTCTTCCTCTCCGAAAGGCAGTCACGAACCCTGCAGGACCCGCATCCGCTACCTTGCTGACTTGCTGACTTGCTGACTTGCTTACTTGCTTACTTGCTTACTTGCTTACTTGCTTACTTGCTGACTGTGAGCAAAGCGTGCCGCAGACCGGGACAAGCTGGACCGCCCTCTACCTCGCCCATCGCGAACGGCTGCAGGCCTATGCCTGTGGCCAGCCACTACCGCCGCGGGCTGGAGCAGTTGCGTCAACTGTTGACGGAGGATGACGATGACCGACGAACGACTCGGACAGATGCTGGCCGCCCTGCCGACCCGCCGTCTGCCCGCTGAAGCCGAAGCCGCCCTGCTCGCGCGACTGCAGGCGGCCGAGCGGCCGCGCGGACTGCGACGCCCGGTCGCGCTGTGGCAGGCGCTGGCGGCCGCGATGGTCGGCCTGGCGATCGGCCTGGCGGGTCCGTCGCTGGTCGCCGGCGAGCCGGCGCCGGGCAAGGTGGTCGTGTCGCTGGAGAGTGACTGGTTCGCAACCCGGTCCGAGCCCGCGGTGGGCCTGGACATCACCAGGTGGAGTCCGCGTGGCGGACGGGGAGGCATGTAATGATCATCCAGATGACAACCGCTGTGCTGCTGGGGCTGGCGACGTTCGGGCAGCCGGCCGATCCGATCGAACCGCCCGCGATCGACATCCAACTGCGGCTGGTGCGCTTCACACCGCAGGCCGAGGATCCGGCCGTCGGGACCCTCTTCGGCGAGAACCCGGAGGGCGAGGCGCTGCTGCGGATCCCGGGCGTGTCGATGGAGTCGCCCGTCAGGGATCTTTTCGTCGAGCGTGATCACTACACGCTGACATCGCGCGGGGCGGACATGGATGAACTGCTGGCCCACGCGACCAGCCGCGGCATCATCAAGCAACTGACGGCACCGCGCGTCCTGGCGCTGCTGAACCAGCCGGCGAGCGTGCGGGTCGGGCGTTCGCTGCAGTACATCAAGCGCGGTGAGGACGGCTGCCTGCAGGTGGTCGAGGATGACGCGCAGCGTGAGGGCGTCGCGATCGACCTGCTGGTCGGCGAAGCGTCCGCCGAGCGGATCGTGTTCCGCGAAATCACGGTCGAGGTCAGCGAAGTCGTCGGCCGACTGCCGCTGGAGGGCGTCCCGTTCGAAGTCGGCCGGCCGGTGATCGGCACGCGGAAGGCGCGGATGGAGTTGTCGCTGGCACCGAACCAAGTCGGGGTGTTTCCGATTCCGCGAGCCAGCGAGGAAGATCTGCCGGTGCTGCTGTTTCTGACGGCCAGGCAGCGCAAGTGAAAATGTGAAGGAGTGAAAGGGTGAAGGAGGGGCGCACCGTCTCACCTATCGAAGAAGTACCACGCGGACACGCCAGTCCGAAGGGCTGCGTGGAAACCCGCGGAACCTCTCGCGTGGTGATGCATCGCTGCGCAGGATCGTACCGTCCACATTGCCGATTCTGAGCCATCCGGTTCCCAGGCCACCTTGTGGGTCAGCCACCAGCAACACCCGCAACGGGATGATCCCGGCGGGCAGCAGGTGCAGGTATCCACTGAGTAGCAGGCCGCGCTGCAGCACGCGCATGTCGCCGTCCAGCCCGTCAGGCGATCCGGGAAGATGCGCCGCGAATTCGGGGGCACGCAGTTGGCATTCGAGCCCGCCCTGCAGTGGCAACGGCAGAGGCCACCCACCGGGCCCGGTTGGTGGGTTGCGCCAAACCGCCGCGAAAGCCTCGCTCAGCAAAGGGTCAATTGGGAGACGGAGCACATGTTGACCTGCATCGAAGTCGTCTTGGCATGCCGCGCAGTGACCTGCCTCGGATTGAAAACCGCCGGTACGCTGAATGTCGAACCTGGGTCTGGACCAACCAGGGCCCACGGCGAAGATCGCAGTGGCACGCCTTGAGACTGAAGAAGGATCTGAAAGGTTTTTTCGACTGCGGAAGTCCCCCACCGTAAACGGCGAGGCACCAGCCTCTCTCGCTCCCTGGCTCCCTGGCTCCCTTGCTCCCTCGCTCCCTTCCGCGTCAGCGAACGCGCTCATCCAGCCAGGCGGCGACATCGTCGGCTTGGACGCGGACCTGTTCGAGGGTGTCGCGGTCGCGGATCGTGACGGTTCCCTGCTCCAGCGAGTCGCCGTCGATCGTGACGCAGTACGGCGTGCCGATTTCGTCCTGGCGGCGGTAGCGGCGGCCGATGGCGCCCTTGTCGTCGTAGGCGACGTTGAAGCGGTGCTTGAGCTGGCGGTAGAGCCGGCCGGCCATCTCGGGCATTTCGCCCTTGCTCATCAGCGGGAAGACGGCCGCCTTGATCGGGGCGAGCCGCGGGTGGAACTTCATCAGGACGCGGGTCTGCATGTTGCCCTTGTCGTCGGGGGCCTGGTCCTCGCAGTAGGCTTCGCAGAGGAACGCCAGGGTGGCCCGGTCGGCGCCGGCCGACGGTTCGATCACCGTGGGCAGGAAGCGGTACGGCGGGTTCTCCTTGGCCTTTTTGGCGGCGTCCTTGTCGCCCTTGTACTGGGCGGCGTCGGCCTGCCAGCGGTCGTCGTCGAAGTAGGTCAGGTCCTTGCCGCTGTGCTCCTGGTGCTTGCCGAGGTCGTAGCAGCCGCGGTGGGCGACGCCCTCGAGTTCCTGCATCTCCTCGGAGAACGGGAACAGGTACTCGATGTCGGCGCAGGCCTGGGCGTAGTGGGCCCGCTCGTCCTCGGTCTGGTCGCGAAGCTGAAGCTTGTCGCTCTTCAGCCCGTGCCGCACGTACCAGTTGTAGCGCGTGTCGCGCCAGAACCTGTACCAGTCCATCGCGCTGGCGTCGTCGCAGAAGAACTCGATCTCCATCTGCTCGAACTCGCGCGAACGGAACGTGAAGTTCCGCGGGTTGATCTCGTTGCGGAAACTCTTGCCGACCTGGGCGATCCCGAAGGGCAGCTTGACCCGCGACGTGTCGAGCACGTTCTTGAAGTTCGCGAAGATCCCCTGCGCCGTTTCGGGCCGCAGGTAGGCCACGGCCGAGGCGTCCTGCAAGGCGCCCACGTAGGTCTGGAACATCAGGTTGAATTCGCGCGGCTCGGTCAGGTCGCACTTCTCGAACTGCCCGGCGCACTTGCTCGGCTTGAGCGGGCATGGGGTCTGGTCGATCTGGTCGGCGCGGATGCGGCTCTTGCAGCCCTCGGTCCGGCAGTCGACCATCGGATCGCTGAAGCCGCCGACGTGCCCGCTGGCCTTCCAGACATTCGGGTTCATGATGATCGTGCAGTCCAGCCCGACCATCTCGACCTGCCGGCCGTCCGGACCGTCCGGGGGATCGATCACCATGTCCTGCCACCAGGCGTCCTTGATGTTCTTCTTCAGGGCGACACCGAGCGGGCCGTAATCCCAGAAACCGCCGAGCCCGCCGTAAATCTCGCTCGACGGGAAAATGAACCCGCGCCGCTTGCACAGCGATACCAGCTTCTCCATCAACTTCGCGTCGGCCATGGCCTTTGGTCCTTCGGTCGGATCGGCGGCCGCTGTCCGGCCGCGGAATTCGGTGTTCCACTGACGAGCGGTCATGGTACGGCGGCACGGGAAGCGAGAACAGGGAACGGGGACCAGAGCGCGGGACGGGATTTTTCGAGTGGCCGGAGCACTTTCCGCTTTGATCGGCGGCCCGGGCGACCTAGACTCGCGTCTTCATCGGGAACATGCGGAGCAGACACATGCGGGCGGTTTCGGACTGGATGGGCAGCGAACGCGCGGCGGCGGCAACCAGGGTGCTGTCGACGCTGGGGCTGGTACTGATCGTGGCGCTGGTGCTGGCCGAGCCGGATGCGGCCGTGGCGGGTCCGGGCGGGGTCTTCGTCAAGTCGATGTTCAAATCGACGGCCGGCAAGATCATCGGCGGGATCGTCATCGGGGTGCTGTGCCTGGTGCTGCTGCCGCTGATCCTGTGGGTGATGGTCGGCGAGCGGCGCGGGATCTCGCGGTGCCGGACGGCGCTGACGGCCCTGGCGGCCGAGGACGAGCGATTCGACTGGGACGCGATCAGCATGCGGGTCCGCGAGATGCTGCCGCGGGTCTACCAGGCGTGGTCGGCGGGCGACCTGTCACCGGTCCGCGAGGACCTGTTCTCGGATTACTACGAGGTGCAGCAGGAGACGCTCGAGCGCTGGACGGCCGAGGGCAAGCGGAACATCTGCCAGCTCGAGCAGGTGAATCGGATCCAGCCGCTGCACATCGACACGAGCGGCTTCCTGCCGGTGCTGTACGTCAAGATCGCGATCCGCGGCGTCGACTTCCTCGAGTCGATCGCCGAAGGCAAGGTGCTGAAGGGCAAGCGTTCGATGGACGAGATCGACACCGTCTGGACGCTGGTGCACGACCTGCGGAGCTGGAAGCTGGCCGAGATTCGCGAAGGCGACGACACGCTCATGCTGGCCAAGGAAAAGGATGTCGTCGACGGCCCGGCGCTGCGGCCGTTCGAGGCGTTCGGGGCCGGCGCTTCAGGTGCGGCCGCGGCGGAGCTGGCGGAGCACGAGCCGGCGGGCGAGGTAGAAACCGGCGGTGTAGAGGTAGCCGAGCGCGATCAGCGTGACAGCTAGGTAGAACATCCACCAGAGCGGGGCCCACAGCCAGGCCAGGCCGGCCCAGAACAGCGGCGTGACGACCAGGATCAGGACCAGTTCCGTGACGCCGACCGGGAACAGCAGTCCGGGGCGGAAGATCGCCCAGTGCCGGACGCGCTCGTGGGCCATGTCGAGCAGGCCGTCGCCGCTGGCCAGTTGCGGGTCGAGCCTCAGCGATTCGCGGAAGCTGCCACGGGCGGCCTGTCCGCTGCCGGTGGCCAGCAGGACCTGTCCGGTCGCGAAGTGGATGTCGGCGTCGTTCGGGTCGCGTTCGAGCGCCTCGCGGCCCATCTTCTCCGCCAGTTCCAGTTCGTCGTTGGCCAGGTAGAGCCGCTGCAGGACCTTGCGGACGAAGACGCTCTCCGGGTCGAGTTTCAGTCCGCGCCAGGCGACCGTGATACCGTCCTCGATCCGGTCGCGTCCGAGCAGGAACAGTGCGTAGCGGGCCTGGTGCTCGGCCTGGGTCGGGTTGGCGGCGATGGCTTTCTGCAGATGCTGCTCGGCCCGCACGGGGTCGTTCCGCCGGCTGGCGATGTAGCCGAGCAGCGCATGCCCCTCTTCCGAATCCGGGTCGCCGGCCAGCAGTTTGCCGGCCATCTCCTCAGCCAGGGGCAGGTCTTCGGTCATCAGGGCGGCCAGGGCGGCCAGGTAGATCGCCGAGGTCGACTGCGGCGCCCGCCCGTGAACCTCGAGGGCCAGCGCGAGCGCCTCGGCGTAGCGGCGTGACTCGTACAGCAGCCAGCCGCGATGAAGCTGATCGTCGGACATCGGGGTCACACCTTCACATGACAGCGAGTGGTTTCGTTCGCCCCTGCTTCCAAGCCGGCCGCATCCGCGTACGCCCGCCCTGCCCGCGGTGCCGCGAGGCGGTGGCGCTCGCGCAACTCAGGCATCCATCCGGGCATCGAACAGACGGGCGTGTTCGGTCTGGCAGAAGCGATCGGTCATGCCTGCGATGTAGTCGGCCACGACACGATGGGCTCCCTGCTCCTTGACCCGTTCGGCGTAGCGGCCCGGCAACAGACGCGGTTCGGCGACGAAGGCCTCGAACACGGCGGTCAGCACGCGACGGGCCTTGGTGTCCATCCGGACGAGGCGTTGCGAGCGGTAGACCCGCTCGGCCAGGAAGGCCTCGACCTGGCGCAACTCGGCTTCAAGCGGACCGGCCAGGGCGATCAGGCCGGGGATGCGTTCGCTGACGCCGCCGAGGGTCTGTCCGCTGCCGAGGCCGGCCCGGCGGCGGGCCTCGTCGACGACGTTGCCGACCAACACCTGCCGCATGCGGTCGATCGTCGGGCGAAGCACGCGCAGGGCGGCGCTGCGTCCGGAGGTCGGCCGGGGGCAGCAGCGGCGCCACAGTTCGAGATCGTCGAGGGCCTCGGGTTCGAACAGTCCGGCGTAGAGGCCGTCCTGGAGGTCGTGCAGTCCGTAGGCGAGCCGATCGGCCAGGTCGCCGATCTGGCCTTCGAGCGGCGCGGCGGCGCCATCCTGCAGCGGGTGCGGGTCGGGATGGTCGTAGCGGGTCTCGTGCTTGGCGAGGCATTCGCGGAGAACGCGGGTCAGGTTCAGGCCACGGAACTCGGGGTACGAATGTTCGAGAACTTCGACGGTCCGCAGCGTGTGGGCGTTGTGTTCGAATCCGCCGTGCCCCTGCATGCAGGAGTCGAGGGCGCGTTCGCCGGCGTGCCCGAACGGCGGGTGCCCGAGGTCATGGGCCAGTCCGACCAGTTCGGCCAGTTCGGCGTTCAGTCCGAGCAGGTGCGCAATCGAGCGGGCCAGGTCGGCGACCTCGAGGGTATGGGTCATGCGGGTGCGAAAGTGATCGCCGCTGCCGGCCACGAAGACCTGGGTCTTGTGCTGCAATCGGCGAAAGGCCGACGACTGCACGATCCGCCGCCGGTCGACCAGCAGCGGAGGCAGGCTGGCGGCATAGGGATCCTCGTGGTCGCGCCGATAGTCGGCGACCGACTCGGGATGCACAATCCTGAGGGAATCGCTGCTCATGCCGGGCAAGGATACCGGGCCGCGCGGACGGCGTGAATGCGAAAGCTGCGATTGCCGCGCGAGGTGGCGGGCCGGCGCGCTCAGGCGGGGTCGGGCTCGTCCTGCAGGGCGGCCAGGAACGCACCGGCGGCCCGCCCGGGATCCTCGGCGGCGAGGACGGCCGAGCAGACGCAGACCTGCGTGGCGCCCGCGGCGCGGACGGCGGCGGCCCGGTCCGGGGTGATGCCTCCGATCGCGACCAGCGGTGTCGCGGCCAGTGGCGCGACCTCCCGCAGGGTGTCGAGTCCGGCGATGCGATCCTGCGGCTTGGTGGTGGTCTGATACATCGGCCCGATGGCGAGGTAGTCCGGCGCCTCGGCGAGGGCGGCCTCGAACTGGGCGCGACTGTGTGTGCTCTTGCCGACCAGCAGGCCGCCGCCGGCGATGCGTCGCACGTCGGCGACCGACAGGTCCTCCTGTCCGACGTGCACGCCATCGGCGCCGACCAGGCGGGCGATGTCGGGGCGGTCGTTGATGATCAGCAGCGCCCCGGCCGCCGCGGTCGCGTCCCGCAGGGCCCGGCTGCGCGCGAGCAGGTGGCGGTCGTCGATCTGTTTCTCGCGCACCTGGACGATGCCGACCCCGGCCGCGAGGACCCGTTCGACGGTGTGCTGCCAGTCGTGGCGGCAGAGCGCTTCGGTCAGGATGACGTAGAGGCGCTGCCGGGCGAAGCGGGTGATGCGGGCGGAGCGCAGCAGGATGCGCTGTTCGAGGTCATAGCCGGCGTAGCGGATTCGTTCGGCCCGGGCGGCCCGCTCGGGGTCGTCGAGCTTGGCGTGTTCGGCGAAGCTGCGGGCCGACTCGGTCAGTCGGGCGAACGCGGCCCGGAGGATGTCGTCGGGGTGCCGGCGGGTGCGTTCCTCCGGAGTGGTCCGGCCTCGGCCGACGTCGGCGAAGGCGGCCCGGGCGTCGAGGAGCGCGGCCGGTTCCAGTCCGTCGGTGAGGGTCTGCAGGTCGTGTCGGACGCGTTTGACGGCGGCGGTGGCGTCGGCGTCGTCGCAGGCGAAGCGCAGGTGGTCTTCGATGACGCGGAGGGCTTCGCGCATGCGGTTGCGGCTGGCGTCGAGAATGCGGAGCGTTTCGGCGGAGGGCCGGCTCACCGGGCGACGTCCTTGAGCATCTGGATGATGGCGACGGCGACGGGGATGAATGTCAGGGCGACGGCCCACTCGGCGAGGCGGCGGCCCTTGCTGAACTGACGGCGTCCGATGTATTCGCAGATCAGGACGACGAGGGTGACGAGTGAGAACTTGTAGACGACTTTTCCGGGTACGCCGTAGCGGTCGATGACCCAGGCGGCGAGCTGGTTGACTTCGTAGCCGCGGGGTTCGATCAGGTAGTCGATCTGGTTGGTGCGTTCATCGATGATCTGGACGGGTTCGAGATAGAACACGTTGGGGTGCATCACGAGGTAGGTGCACATGATGTCCAGGGAGGCGAAGAAGATGAACCAGACGTAGAGGTTGGGGTACAGCGCGGTCAGGCGGGCCCGCGGTGGCGAAGCTGCTTCGGAACTGGAGGCGGTCGCATGCATGACGAGGCTACATTACTCCGATCGGCAGAGTATACGGGCGTCCGGACCTGCCTGTCTCCATCGGCAGGATCGGCGGTCCGGGGCGCGGGAGGCTGGTTTTTTGGGGGTCGAAACCGGGGACGGGGGCGATCCCGGGGGTGCTGGCGGCGGGTGGTGGCTTCCCGGCGAAGCGTCCATAAAGAAAGGCGGAGCACCCCTGGGGATGCTCCGCCGTGAATGGCCGGGATGTCGCGTCGGCTTACTGGAAGCGGCGCGGCAGTTCCGACGGATCGCTGAACCAGCGAAGCCGGAGCGCGAGGCTGTTCGGCCAGCCCGGATCGATCTCGTTCGGGCTGAGCGTGTCGGCGTGGCCGTCGAAGAACAGGGCGTTGAGACCACCGGAGTGACGCTTGTCACTGGCGATTCGCGGCGTGCCGGCGTACGGCAGGTGCGAACCGGTGAAGAAGTGGTGGAATCGGAAGTTGTAGCCTTCGGTCGAGGTCAGGTTGTTCTCGATGACGCTGGAGTTGACCTCGGTGATGTAGATGTAGTCGGCGGCCCGCTTGATCGAGCTGTCGCGCCGGAGGCCGTAGTAGTCCGTCGAGGCGACCAGGACGCCGGCGGCGCCGTTGCCGTCGACATCCGGCTCAAGACCGGCCGACTGGCTGGCGCGGGCCGAGCGGGGCGAGAACGGAATCGGCATGGCGTTGACGACGTAGTCGAGGTCGGCGGTCGAGGTGATCACGCGTCCCTCGGGCGCGGCGGTGACGAGCGGGAACTCGGGGCACTGGTAGTCGACCATGGTGCTGTAGGCCTCGGCCATCCGCTCGCGCTGGGCGGCGTTGAAGCCGGAGCTGTAGAGGTTCTCGATCTTCATCCGCTGGGCCTTGAGGCCGTCACCGGGCGGCGTGTAGCCGAGGTACTTGAGGAACAACTGGTGCGGGAGGGCCCACTCGGTGTAGTTCGAGGGCTGCTGCGTGGCGGTCGGGCTGGCGTTGGACAGAATCCCGCACGGAATCCAGCCGCTGTTTTCCTGCTGGTAGAAGGCCGAGGCTGTTCCCTGGTTCCGCAGGTGCGTCAGGCAGACTGCTGCCTTCGCCTGGCGCCGGGCGCCGTTGAGGGCCGGCAGCAGGATGCTGACCAGCAGGGCGATGATCGCGACTACGACCAGAAGTTCGATCAGCGTGAAGCCTTTTCTACGCAATTGCATTCGCATTCCTCCCAAAAAGCTGGGTGTTCCATCCGCCGGCACGCGGATGCCCCTTCAGGCCTGGTTGTACATCTTCGGGTCGGCGTGTGTCAGTCGCCGACAAAACTGGATTCCTTGAGTATAGACACTGCCTTCCGACGAATCCACCCAATCGGCCGACAGTTCGACGCCTACTGGAACGGCCGTGGCAGTTCCGAGGGGTCGCTGAACCAGCGGAGGCGGATCGCGAGGCTGTTCGGCCAGCCGGGATCCATCTCGTTGGGGCTCAGCGTATCCGCGTGCCCATCGAAGAAGACGGCATTGACCCCTCCGGAATGCCGCCGGTCCGACGCGATCCGGGGCGTGGCCGCGAACGGCAGGTGCGCCCCGAGGAAAAAGTGGTGGAACCGGAAGTTGTAGCCCTCGGGCGAGGTCAGGTTGTTCTCGATCACCGAGGTGTCGACTTCCGTGATGTAGACGAAATCGGCCGGACGGCGGACCGAACTGTCACGCCGCAGACCGTAGTAGTCGGTGGAACCGAGGGCCACGCCGATCGCGCCGCCCTCGTCGAGGTCCTCCAGGCCGACCTGGCGGCTGCGCTGGGCGGACCGCTTCGAGAACGGAATCGGCATGGCGTTGACCACGTAGTCGAGTTCGGCCAGCGAGGTGAACACCCGCCCCTCGCGCTGGGCGGTGACCAGCGGGAACTCGGGGCACTGGTAGTCGACGATGCTGGCGTAGGCCTCGCCCATGCGGGCCCGCTGGTCGGAACTGAAGCTGTTGTCGTACAGGCGGTCCACCTTCATCCGCTCGGCCTTGAGCCCGTCACCCGGCGGGGTGTAGCCCAGGTACGGCAGGAAGACCTGGTGCGGCAGGGCCCACTCGGCGTAGTTGTTGGGCACCGAGGTCGCCGTCGGCGAGAGGTTGGACATGATCCCGCAGGGAATCCAGCCGCTGTTGTCGGTCTGGTAGAAGGCCGACGCAGTCCCCTGGTTACGCATGTGCGTCAGGCAGACGGCTGCCTTGGCCTGGCGCCGGGCGCCGTTGAGGGCCGGCAGCAGGATACTGACCAGCAGCGCGATGATCGCGACGACGACCAGCAGTTCAATCAGGGTGAAGCCGCATGTGCGTGTTCGAGGCTTCATGAGGAATCCTCCAGTGTCTCCGGGCTGCGCGAATTCACGACCACCATGGATGGAAGACCACACCACGGCCGGATCCCGGCCACAGGCACGGCTGCCAACGCTCGGCAGTCCACCAAGTTTTACCGCTGACATCCACCGGGCCGCAGCCTCGGTTCCCCCCGCGACGTGCCCGGACGGGCCGCCCCACAGGGTGGATTCGATGTGACGGTTTCTACCTCTCGCCTACATCGTAGCAGCAATGACACGGAACTGTCACACTTGCGCGGTTTATTGTACCGGTCGCTAGGTGTACACTTCCAGCCCAGCCAGGAATCGCGATTTTTCTTAAATTATTGCTTTTAAAAGACTTGTGGGCATAATTCCGCCCCCTGCCCCGATCGTGGGGTCCACCATCGGTCGGAGCGTCCGCGGAGAAGTCCGTTGGCGGCGCGGAGCGTGTGGCGGGGGCGGCCGGCTAGAGCCCGGAGAAGCCGATGGCCCAGCCGATCAGTTCCTCGGCGTCCTGCATGCCGACCGGGAAAACGCTGTCGTCCAGCACCGCGTGTTCGAAGGCCTGGCCGATCAGGATGCTGTCGTTCCCGCAGGTCGTGTCCATCAGGCTGGAGCACTCAGCCGTGTGGACCAGGCCGAGCAGGTGGCCGATTTCGTGGGCGGTCGTGTTTCCGAGGGCCGTGGCCAGTTGCTCGAAGGTCGGGGTGCTCGAAAAGGCGTCACGGAAACTGCCGGTGAAGACGATCGCGTCGTCGTTGCGGTCCTGGTTGAAGGTGTCGATCTGCTCGGCGATCGCGAACGCGGTCACGCTGGTTCCGCCGAAATAGACGGTCGAGTGATCGCCGGCCGGGCGGTCGGAATCGTCGGAGTTCTGGCAGGTCAGGGCGAATCGGCGGTAGCGGTCCTCGACGATTTCCTGGATGCGGTCCTTCATCGCTTCGGTCTGGCCGGTGGGCCGGCCGACATCGCGGGCGTCGAAGGGCTGCAGGTCGAAGCGTCCGACGTTGTTGACGACGATGTCGTCGCCGCCGGCGAAGTGCAGGTAGACGAGTTGCGGAACCGGTTCAGCCTCGCCGAAACCGCGGGTGATGGTCAGCGACACGCGATACTCGCCCGAGGTGCGGGTGCCCGGGAAGCGGGCCACGCCCAGCACGTACTGCCCCGAATTGCCGCGGACGACGAAGTCGAGGCGCGGGTTCAGATCGGTGGCGTCGGGGACGCGGTCGTCGTTGAAGACGTGCACGTTCTCGTCCGCGTCGAAGACGGCCGCGACGGGATCGAGGGTGCCGGTGATGGTCTGGATGTCGATGACGACGCGGTCGCCGACGGCGAGTTCGCCGAGCTGGTACAGGTCGACGGGGTCGTCGCCCGAGAGTTCACCGGTGAAGTCGAGCGCATCGCCGCTGAGCGACAGCGCGGTGGCGGTCGGGAAGGAGTCGTTCCCGGTCCCCGAGTTTCCATCGATTCCGGCCATCGGGCAGCCGCCCAGGCTCGCCAGGGTGGCAAGTGACAGCCCGGCGCACAGCGTGCGGCGTTGCATGCGTCATCCTCGCGTGACTTAAATCGCTCCCCTGCATGGTCTTAGGCGCGGCTACCCGTCGCCGTCAACGACTCCGCAGCAGGTCCCACAAGTATAGGGGATTTCCAGGTGGGCGAGGGCCTCGATCTCGGCCTGAATCCGGGGTGCGACCTTCAGCAGGCCCGCCGTTTTCGGACCGGTTCCGGGGCCGACGATCTGGCTGAGAAGCTTGGGACCGTCCTCCATTCCGGTGGCGAAGACGGTTTCCTCGAGGGGGGCCCGCGAGAACTGCTGCGCGCCGGCCAGATCCCAGGCGGACCCGGTCGTATCCATGACGTCATCGGGGGCGGAGGTGTGGAACAGGCCCAGCAGGTGGCCGAGTTCGTGGCTGGCGACGTTGCCGATCATGACGCCCATCTCGGCGGCGGTCAGGCGCATGGTCCGGTACGGCGCGAAGCTCTCGACGTAGATGATAGCTTCCTGGCTGGGGTCGCTGTTGTAGCCGTCGACCGAGTCGGCCAGTCCGAGCAGGCCGGTCGAGGTCCCGCCGAAGTGGACGACCGAGTGCGGTCCGGTCGGGCGGGGATCCTGGTCGGAGCGGAGAATCTGCACGTCGTAATCGGCGTAGTCCTGGGTGACGGTTGCGACGATGGCGTCGCGCATCTCGGCGGTCTGGCCGCTGTACTCGGCGTTGATCCGGGCGGCGTCGAAGGCCGGGAAGGAGACGGCCGAGCGGGTGTGGATCTGTACGGAGCTTGAGGCGGCGAAGTTGAGCCAGACGACCTGTCGGGTGGGGGCCGGGATGGGCTGGTCGGGGGTCATTTCGATGGCGAGGTTGTAGTTTCCGCCGGCGCGTCCGCTGGGGACCATCAGTCCGATCCGCAGGTCGCTGGTGGACTCGCGGAGGACGTGCTCGTGCGTGACGCCGGTCGACAGGAAGGTTCGCTTGAGCAGGTTCTGGTCCTGATCGAAGAACGCGACGACGAAGGCGGCGGTCAGGATACCGCTGGGGCGGACGGTCCAGCGCTGGCCGGCCTCGGCGGGTCCGAGCGAGATGACGCGATAGTTGAGAGCGCCGGTGAGCGAACCGCTGAGGGCGGTCTGTCGGGTGGCGCCCTGCTTGGTCCCGGCGTCGGAGACGCTGGCGGTGGCGATGGCGCTGTCGCCGGTGTCGAGCGGCGTGGTCAGCAGGCAGCCGGGCAGGGTCAGAGCGAGACCGGCCAGGCAGATGGCTCGGGCGCGTGATTCGGCGAGTTGCATGGTGCCCCCGTTCTCTGTCGAAGTCCGCGGCAGGAACTGCGCGGTCGTGGACCGGTCGGCGGCGCGATGGAAGCTGCGGCGCAGGGACGGTCGGGGGAAGTATTCGAAACGTTGGCGGCGGGTCCCAGACGGATTTGGCGAAACGCTTCTTGGTCAAGCGGCGGGTGCAACTGGACGAAGAAGACTCCAGTGCCAAGGACCAGCCTGGACCGCCGTCGGCGGTCACGCAGCGGGGAGCAGCAGATGGATGCGGAGCGGATCGTCAAGCTATCAGCGGATTCCGTCGTCGAACTGATCCGGGAGCAGGCGGTCGACGCGCACAGCAAGCTGCCGCTGGGCAAGCGATCGACCGAGCGCTGGCCTTTCCCGGGGACGGTTGAGGTCTGGTTACCGGACGAGTGCTACGGCGAGCGGCACCTGCTGGCGACGCTGCACAACCTCAGTCCGGGCGGCCTGGCGATGCGAACGCGTCGTCCGATCCCGAGCGAAACGCGGATCTCGCTGGCGATCCATCAGCCGGCCATGAGCCTGTACGGGCACGCCGTGACGCGGCACTGCACGCGGGCCCCGGTCGGCTACCTGGTGGGTGTCGAATTCGTCTTCGGTGAAGACGAAGAGGACTGAAGCGGGACGACGGGGGTCGATTCCGACAACGAGTGCATCCACCGCGCGCAGAAGACACTGCTCAAGCTATTGAGCCGTGGCACCACGTTCGGGCTGTCTGATGCGGCTCCGCGCCTGGATTCGGAATCGAATGCAGTCCCCCACCCTTCCGTTCGCTGCGCTCACTCAAGGGCGGGGCACCCCGCTCACTCGAGGGCGGGGCACCCGGCGCTCGCTCAAGGGTGCGGAACCTGGCTCCCTGGCTCCCTGGCTCCCTGGCTCCCTCGCTCCCAACTTCCTGTTCTGTTTCTGTTCCCTGTTCCCTGTTCCCTGATCCCTTCCCCCCCCTACGTCACCAGCGTGACGCGCTCATAGGCCCAGTATCCGCTGGCGCCGAGGAGGGTCAGCAGCAGCAGCCAGAGTGGCCAGGCTGCCTGGCGGCGAGGCATCCGTTTGGCGGCGAGGTTCTCGACGGGCTGTTCGACCACGGGGGGTGAGAAGGAGAACTCGACCGGGGCGTCGAAGCGGACGCCGACGAGGTAGCCCTTGAGGCCCTGCTCGCAGTGCCGGACGACGCCGGAGATCCAGCCGTGGTCGCCGCGGGCGCCGGGCCAGCGACGGATATGGATCTCGGTGCCCCGGGGGATCTTCTCGCGGACCCACACGGCGAGCCCGCCGCTGGAAACGTCGGCCAGCGTGGCGGGGTGCAGTTCGTCGTCCTCGCAGCGCCATTCGAGCCGCGAATCGTGGCAGTGCCGCTGCCAGCGGCGGCGAACCAGAAACTCGTCCTGCACGCCCTGCGTACTCGCTTCGAGCAGCAGATCGCGAACGGCGTTTTCCAGTTCCATGTCCTTGGCTGTCTCAGTCATGTCCCGGTGTCCTCCTTCCGACCCCCCTAGTGTTCCAAACGTTTTGGCAATTGGCGCCCGGCAAACGGGTGCCCCCTTCGGGAAGGGCCGGTAAACTTCGCCCATGCGATCCACCTTTGCCGAACACACGCTGCCCAACGGCCTGCGGGTCGTCTGCGAACGAATGCCGCGGGTCTCCTCGGCCGCCGTCGGCTTCCTGGTCCGGACCGGTGCCCGGCACGAGCGCCCGCACGAGCACGGCGTCAGCCACTTCCTGGAACACATGTGTTTCAAGGGCACCGCCACCCGCAACTGGGAGCAGGTCAACATCCGCTTCTCGGAACTGGGCAGCATGAACAATGCCTTCACCAGCCACGAGAAGACCTTCTATTACGGCTGGCTGCCGGCAGACAACGTCACCGAACAGATCGAACTGCTGGCCGACATGATGCGCCCGCGTCTGGCGGCCGAGGACTATGAGACCGAACGGAACGTGATTCTCGAAGAGATCGCGATGGCGGCCGACAACTTCGACCACCACGTCTGGAAACTGCTCTTCGAGACGGCCTTCCCGGCGCACCCGCTGGCGCACGAGATCCTGGGTGACAAGACGGACATCGCCGGCATGCCGCGGGACGTCATGTGCGCTTACCACGCGGAACGCTACGCGGCCAACAACATGACGCTGGTGGCCTCCGGCGGGGTCGACCCGGAGGTGGTCTTCGCGGCCGCGGGGCGCTACTGCAGCGACTGGCGGCCGGCCGGCCGGGACGCCGGGCGTGACGTGGCGGCCACCCCCCTGCCGACGGGTCGTTTTCAGCGCGTGCTGCCGCAGTTCAAGCAGCAGTCGGTGGTGCTGGTGCTGCCGGCGGTCGCGCAGGCCGACCCGCGTTCGGAGGTGGTCGAGGCGTTTCAGTCGCTGTTCGGCGGGGCGAACTCGCGGTGCTACTGGAACATCGTGCAGAAGGGGATCTGCACGGCGGCCGGCGCGGCCTGGCTGGACTATTCGGATGTCGGGATGCTGGCGCTGTACGCGGACGGCGAACCCGAGCGGGCCGAGGAAATGCTGGCGGCGCTGCAGGAGCAGGCCGAGCGGGTCATGCAGGACGGTTTCCGCGACGATGAGGTTCAGCGGGTCCGGAACCGGCGGCGGACGACGCTGGCGCTGGAAGGCGAGAACCCGCGAACGCGGATGATGCAGGTCCTGGACGACATCAGCGGCTACGGCATGCCGCGCCCGGCCGAGAGCCGCCTGGCGGAAGTCGAAGCGGTCACCCCGCAGAAGATCAGCCGCTACCTGGCGGACCATCCCCTGACGGCCGAGCCGCTGCTGCTGACGGCCGGTCCGCGCGACTGGCTGGCCGGCGCGCGTGAACAGGTGGAAGCATGAAAGGGTGATCGCGGGCGGCCGTCCGCGGTTCCGGTGTCCTCCGATCCTTCAACGGTAGCGGTCCGTCACGGAAGCGTGTCTTCGCATCCGGCGCGCATCGGGCCGTTCTCGCGCCTTCACACGTTCACGTTTTCACGATCCGAGGGGTGACGGTGGCCTATCGGCCGGGCGAGTAGCTGGAGACGGCTGCGCGGATCTGGTCGAGGAGCTGGTCGACCTTGAAGGGTTTGAAGAGGACGCCGGCGAGTCCTTCGCGGCTGGCGCGGACCACGTTGTGGTCGGGGTCGTAGCCGAAGCCGGTGATCAGGATGACGGGGCAGTTGGCATCCTGTTCGCGGGCGGCGGCGAAGACCTCGTAGCCGTTTCGGTTGGGCATCTTGATGTCGGACAGGACCAGGTCGAACGGGCGGGCCTTGACCAGTTGGACGGCTTCTTCGCCGTCGGCGGCCATCGTCACGTTCCCGCCGACGCCGCTGAGGACTTCGGCGATGGTCTCGCGGATGATGTCCTCGTCGTCGGCGACCAGGATGCTGGCTCCGCGCAGGAAGGCATCGCGCTGTTCGCCGGCGCCGAGCGTGCCGCTGATCGGGGCGGGTTCGGTGGCGGCGTGGATGGCGTCCTTGACGCGGTCGACATCGGCGATGACCTGCTGGAGGCGGTCGCGGAGGGCCGGGTCGGCGGCGGCGTAGTCATCGATGATCGAAGCGACGCCGGTGATGATCGCGTTGAGCGGGGTGGCGGCTTCGGCGTCGACCTCGGCGGCGATCTGGCCGGTGGTGGTGCGTCGCTCGACGACCAGCAGTTGCAGCATGTGCAGCGAGAGCGCCAGGTAGCGGGCGAAGATCTCGGCGTACTGCACGTCTTCGGCGGTGAAGGCCCCGATCCGTTCGGACTCGACGTTCAGGACGCCGATGACGCGATCGTGCAGGCTGATCGGGACCGTCAGGCACGAGCGGGCGTCTTCGAGCCCGGGCAGGTAGCGGCTGTCCTTGCGGACATCGCGGCTGACGTAGGAGGTGGCGGTCGCGGCCACGTAACCGGCGATGCCGTTGCCTTCCCTGGCGGCGATCATGCCGAGTCCCTCGGCCTCGGTCATGCCGCTGGCGATCAGGGTTTCGAGTCGTTTGGACTTCTCGTCGACGAGCAGGATCGCGAAGTGATCGAAATGGAGCAGGTCGCGGCAGGAGGAGACGATCCGTTCCTCGAGCAGCGCCAGGCGGGCGGGCACGTCCATTTCGGCGAGCGCATCGGCGTCGAGGCTGACGAGTTCGCGGCCGGCGGTGTCGATGGCGTTGAGGCGGACCTGGAGGCGGGTGCGGGCGGAGATGTCCCAGGCGAGTCCGACGATCTGGTCGAGGCTGCCGTCGGCGTCGAGGAGCGGGGCGACGGTCAGATCGAAGCTGTACTGGCCGACCTCGACCGGTTTCCGGCGGGGTTTGCCCTCGCGGGAGGCGACGAACCGTTCGGCACAGGCGGTGGCGAGGCCGGCGGTGACATCCTCGGGATAGGCGTGGAACTGGCGGTTGCCCCAGACCAGTCCGCCGGCGCGGTCGACGATGCAGGCGGGCTGTCCGAGTTCGCGCAGAATCTGCCCGGCGTCTGCGGCCTGGACGAGGGCCTGCATCTGTTGGGGGAGTCCGAGGATCAGGTCGAAGCTGCCGGCCCGGAGGAGGGCGGCGGCCTGATCGGGCGTCCGGGCGAGGACGATCTCGGCCTTATCGCGCAACGAGTCCATCACCTGCGACGGGGCGGCAGCTTCCGATCCAGCCAGAATGAGGACACGCACTTGCTCAGAGGTGTGCGGCATGTCGCCCGCCTCTCTCTGTTCGCGAGGTTCGGCTTGCTCCGGAGAACCGACCCTTCAATGATCCAATTATATCGGCCGATCGGCGAGGTCTGAACCGCAAGCGGACAGAAAACAAGTTCCGTAACAGTGTTCAGGTCCGCTTCTGCAGGCGCGAGCGGGCGCGTTCGAGCTGGTCGCGTTCCTCGTCGGTGAGGGCTTCGATGCCCTCGCGGGAGATCTTCTCGAGCAGGTCGTCGAGGGTGGTGGTCAGCGGGTCGGGCTCTTCGACCGGCGGCGGGGTCCGCGGAATCGACGGGCGGACGGCGGCCCGCGGTCGCCGCCGCGGACGCAGCACGGCCCACCACTGCGAGAGGTCGCGGACGGACTCGGGCGTGGTCCCGACCAGCGCGCCGGCCAGGGTGCCGGTCAGCCAGCCGATGGCGTCGGGGCCGAGCGACAGGAACCGGAACGCGAGCATCACGAGGGCGACCAGTCCGATCACCCAGGAAACGGTGCGGACATATCCGAACAGCGAGACGTGCTCGTCGCGATAGCGATGCATGCCGAACATCGCCATGGCCGCGAAGCCGCCGTTGGGGATCGGCGCGACCGGCAGGCCGGCGAGGGATGGCGCGGTCAGGGCGACGGCGAGGTGTGCCGCGACGCCGGCGAGGGATCCGAGCAGGAACAGGCCGACGAGCGTGCCGCCGCCATCGCTGCGTTCGATGCGGGCCCCGAGCGTCAGCAGGACGAAGATGATCGTGACGACGGCGAGGCCGCCGCGCCAGGGCTGGATGCTCCAGCCGAAGGGGCTCAGCAGGTAGCTCCACCAGGCCAGGTATTCGGGGCCGCTGACGGACTGCACCAGGACGAAGACGGCGATCAGGATGCCGAGCAGCCAGGCGGTGACGACCGGCGGGCGCCAGGTTCCGCCGCCGTAGTCCTGCTCGCCGTCCCAGTGGTATTCGCGATCCTGCCAGCCCATCGTCGTGTCCTGTTCCAGGGGCCGCGTGGACCGGACCCGCCTGACGATGATTGTATCCCGCCCGGCGCGGGCTGCTCCACCCCCTGCCGCCGCTATACTCTGGCGATTCCTTCGGAGGAGACGCAAATTGGGCATTCCGGATCTGCAGACCCTGGTCAGCGCGTTCGAACAGGCCGGCACGCTGCAGCGCATCACCGCGCCGGTCGATCCGATTCTCGAGATCACCGAGATCACCGATCGGGTCACCAAGGCCGGCGGGCCGGCGCTGCTGTTCGAGAACGTGATCGGACATGACATCCCGGTGCTGATCAACACCTTCGGGACGCGGGAACGGATGTGCCACGCGCTGGGCGTCGCGGATTTCGAGGAACTGGCGACCGAGGTGCAGACGCTGATCAAGCCCGAGGTTCCGACCACGCTGATCGACAAGCTCAAGAAACTGCCCCAGCTTGCCCGCCTCGGCTCGCTGCCGCCGAAGGTCGTGCGGCGCGGCATCTGCCAGGAAGTCATCCACCGCGACGAACAGGTCGACGTCACCCGCCTGCCGACCCTCAAGTGCTGGCCGCTGGACGGCGACCTGTCGCGAAACACGCCCGCCCACGTCGCGGCGGCCACGGACCGGCACCTGCCGACCGAGGGCCGCTACATCACGCTGGGCGGGATCTACACGATCGATCCCGAGACCGGCGACCGCAACATCGGCATGTACCGCGTGCAGGTCTTCGGTCCGCGCCTGTGCACGATGCACTGGCACCTGCACCACGACGGCGCCCGGCACTTCCGCAAGTACCGGGCCCGCGGGCAGAGGATGCCGGTGGCGGTCGCCCTGGGCGGGCCGGCAATCATGCCGTACGCGGCCACCTGCCCCCTGCCGCCGGATGTCAGCGAACTGCTCTTCGCGGGATTCCTGAACCGGGGTGCGATCGAACTGGTGCCGTGCGTCTCGCAGCCGGATCTGCAGGTGCCGGCCACGGCGGAGTTCGTGCTGGAAGGCTACATCGACCCGACCGAGGACCCGATCGCGGAGGGGCCCTTCGGCGATCACACGGGGTTCTACTCGACGGCGGATTTCTATCCGAAGCTGCACCTGACGGCGCTGACGCACCGTCGCAACCCGATCTACCCGACGACGGTGGTCGGCAAGCCGCCGCAGGAGGACTTCTGGCTGGGCAAGGCGACCGAGCGGATCTTCCTGCCGCTGCTGCGGATGCTGATCCCGGACATCATCGACTACAACCTGCCGATGTTCGGCTGCTTCCACAACTGCGTGTTCGTCAAGATCCGCAAGGAGTACCCGATGCAGGCCCGCCGCGTGATGAGCGCGATCTGGGGGGCCGGGCAGATGGCGTTCACCAAGTTCATCATCGTCGTCGACGAGCACGTCGACGTGCATGACGAACAGCAGGTCCTGTTCCACCTGTGCGCGAATGTCGATCCGCAGCGCGACGTCGTGCTGACCGAAGGGCCGCTGGACATCCTCGACCACGCCACGGCGGTCGTCGGCGTCGGCGGCAAGATGGGCATCGACGCGACCCGCAAGATCCCCGGCGAGGGGCCGCAGCGCGAATGGCCGGACGAGATCGAGATGTCGGCCGAGATTCGGGCGCAGGTCAGTCGCCGCTGGGCGGAGCTGGGGATCCGGCTGCCGGGCGCGGACGCATGACGCGTACGCCGCCGGTGCGGAAGCGGTCGGCCTGGTGTCGGCCGCAGGACGGGCAGGCGTAGAACCCGGCGGGATCGCGCCGCCAGGTGCGGATCTCTGCCAGCGGGTGGGCCTGGTCGTAGTCGCAGGCCTGGCAACTGATGCGCTGGCGGGTGTCGGCCAGGGTGACCTGCCCGGCGGCGGGTCCCTGCCGCCCCATCAGCGACCAGCCCAGTCCGATCAACAGGATCAGCAGTCCGGCGCCGGCCAGGGCGACTCCGCGAGGGTGCGTTCCCAGGACCGGGAAACGTCTATGCAGCCGCTCGGCCAGCAGGTTCAGGGCGGTTCGGGTGGCGTTCAGCAGGTTGGACATGGCGGTGGGTCTTTGGGGGGAGAGGGAACAGGGAACAGGGAACAGGGAACAGGGAACAGGTGACCTGGCATGGCGCTCGAAGCTTCCCGCTCACTTGCTCACTTGCTCACTTGCTCACCTGCTTACCTGATTACCTTCTTACCTGCTTACTTGCTGACTTGCTTACTTGCTTACTCTTGTTCTACCTGAGGTTGGATACGTGGCTGCGGAACGGCCAGCGGTTCAGGTCCGGGCCGGAGAGGAAGCCCCAGTCGCGCGGGGCGGGTCCGGCGATGCGGGCGCCGGGGCTGGGGTAGACGTCGAGTTGCCAGCGGTCGCCGCGCGACGTGTAGGGGTAGTCGCCGCCGAGAGCGGGGGCGACCAGGTCGGGGGGCATGGCCTCGGCGCCGTCGGCGCGGGTCCAGCGGGCGGATCCGTCGCAGTAGGCCAGGTTGCTGAATCGCAGCGTGCGGTGCCAGCCGCGCATCAGGACGGCCGTCTTGCTGTCGTCCTCGTCGAAGTAGACGAAGTCGTCGACGCCGATCACGTTGAAGAACAGTGGTTCGCCGAGCAGGACAAGCCGGGCGGGATTCGGCAGGGCCGAGAGTTTCTGTCCCCAGGGCCCCATGCTGAAGGCGCCGAGGTAGCGCGGTCCGTCGCCGAGGATCAGCGTGTTGAGGCTGGCGCGATAGCTGCTGCCGAGCGTGTCGTAGCACAGGCGGTCCGAATTGGCCGGCGGCGAGTCATCGACCAGTTCGCTGAGCGGGTAGCCGCTGTCGGACGGGCAGCGGAACAGGGGCATGCGATAGGCGGTGCCGGTCGGGATGATCCGGCCGTTCTCGCGTGGGGCCCGCAGATCCGATTCGCCGTAGACGTAGCGGTTCAGGGGTCTCGTGGCGGCGGCGAAGGGGCTGTCGTCGTCGAGGACCGGGCCGCCGTCGTCTGTTGTGCGGAACTGCTGGGTGGTGGAGCGTCCGCCGAAGGCGAACCACATGGCGGTCCGCCAGAGCCAGCGGTCGCCGGCGGTGCCGTTGTCCTGCTCGGAGAACCCTCCGCCGGTGTCGGCGACCATCGACTGGTGGATGGGCACGATCAGGTCGTTCTCGTCGTGGGCGTAGGCCTGGGTGGCCTGGGCGATCTGCGAGAGGTTGGCGAGGCAGCGGGCCTTGCGGGCCTGTTCGCGGGCGCCGGAGAGCCCGGGCAGCATGATCGCGATCAGGAGGGCGATGATGGCCACGACGACCAGCAGTTCGATCAGCGTAAACGCTTTGTTGGGCTTGGATTGCACGCGTTTCTCCGCTGCCCGAGCGATCCTGGCGCGGGCCCGGGCGCCCGGTGCGGGGCGGGGCCGCGAAGATCACGGCGAGCGGCTCGGCTCGCAATAACGCTAGCGGTCCCCCAGGTGCGATTCAACGAGATTCGGAGAAGTCACGTCCTGGTTGCGGGCGCGGGCGGGGAGCGTGAAGTAGAAGGTGGTCCCGCCGATCGGGTTGGGTTCGGCCCAGAGGCGGCCGTGGTGGGCCTCGACGATCGTGCGGCTGATGGACAGTCCGACGCCGAGGCCTTCGGGCTTGGTGCTGAAGAACGGGCGGAAGAGGCGGTCGGAGACGCCGCGCGGCATGCCGCGGCCGCTGTCGATGACGCTGACGGTGACGGTGCCCTGTCCGAGGCGGGTGGTGATGCGGAGCAGTCGGCGTTCGAGCGCGGTTTCGCTCATGGCGTCGACGCCGTTGCGGATCAGGTTGACGAGGACCTGCTGGATCTGGATGCGGTCGACGACGAGGGAGGGCACTTCGGCGAGGTCGAGTTCGACCTCGATCTGTCGTGAGCGGGTTTCGTACTGGGTGAATTCGACGACTTCCCGGATGATGTCGTTGATGCTGGCCTGTCCGCGGCGGGACTCGCGCTTGCGGAGGAAACCGCGGAGCCGGCGGATGATTTCGCTGGCCCGCTCGGCCTGGTGGGCGATGGCTTCGAGGTCCTGGATCTGCTGGCTGGCCTGGGCCTGTCCGTGGCGGGCCCGCAGCATGCTGGCTTCGGCGTAGTTGGTGATCGCGGCCAGCGGCTGGTTGATCTCGTGGGCCAGGCCGGTGGCCATTTCGCCGACGGTGGAGAGTCGGGTGGCGTGGGCGTACTCGGATTCGCGCTGGCGCAGGCGTTCCTCGAGCTGGCGGTGATCGGTGACGTCCTCGGCCATGGCGAGTCCGAAGAGGACCTGGTCGTTGGCGTCGCGGACGACCGAGACGCTCAGGCGGACCCAGATGATCTTGCAGTCCTTGCGGACGCAGCGGATGACTTCCTGGAAGCTTGGCAGCGTGCCGGCCAGCAGTTGCCCGAGTCGCCGGTCGAGCACTTCGGCGTCGTCGGGGAAGGCCAGGGCGACGAGGGTGACGCCGCGGAGTTCGTCGGCCGAGTAGCGCAGCACGTTGGTCATGGTGGCGTTGGCTTCGACGAACTGGCGGTCGGCGGCGATCAGTCCCATGCCGATCTGGCTGGCGTCGTAGATCCGGTGAAACATCTGGACGACGGAGGCGGCGTCATCGACCGGCATGGCGGTCGGCGTCGCGGTGGCGGGTGCCGGCGAGGGCGGGCGTGGCCAGGCCATGGCGAGGCCCCAGACGAGGCCGATCGGGAGGACCAGGCTGGCGACGGGATGGGTGACGAAGCCGAGCGGAGCCTGGAGCAGCGCGCCGAGGACGAGCATCAGGCTGATCAGGGTGGCGAACGCGCGGCGCGGCAGGTCGGGCAGTCCGGCCAGCAGGCCGATCCAGGCGGCGACGTAGAGCAGGTACGGGGCGAACTCGTGCGGCAGGATCAGTTGCAGGCCGAAGGCGGCCAGGATCACGAATACGCCCAGACTGACAGCGTCCGGCCCGGGTCGCGGGAACCAGCGGGCGGTGCTGTCGTCTCTGGGCGCCGATCGGGCGGCCGGCATGGCGGCTCCTGGGGGGGGCAGAGTCCCAACTCGCCTATCGGGCCTTCCGCTGGCCGGAATTCAGGCGTAAAAGACAAGTTGGCGCGTTTCTTTTCCTGGAAGCGCATGTATCAGGGTAAGGAACAGATCCGCTCGACGGAAGCGCGGCTTTCGGCAGCGGGCGGAGGGCCGGTCGATGGATGAGAAGCTGCTGGCCGAGCGGGTGTATTCGCCGACGGCCAACAAGCGGATGTCGATGGACGAGCTGCTGCGGTCGTTTTCGCGGCACGGTGCGGACCGGATCACGGACCTGCACCTGAAAATTGGTGAGCCGCCGATCTTCCGGGTGGATGGCGGGCTGAAGAAGACCAACGGGCGCGGGCTGGACGACGAGACGATCCGGGCCCTGCTGGCGGGTCTGCTGGAGGAGGAGGAGTGGCGGGTGCTGGACGAGCAGCGCTCGCTGAACAACTCGCACCTGATTCACGGTCTGCGTTTCCGGATCAACGTGTACCACGACCGGCAGGGTCTGGCGGCGGCGATCCGGGCGCTGGACATGGTGATGCCGACGCTGGACCAGATCGGTTTTCCGAACGGTGTCTGGGAGGACATCATCAACCTGCGCCAGGGGCTGGTGCTGCTGACGGGTGCGACCGGGTCGGGCAAGAGCACGACGATCGCGGCGCTGCTGTCGGAGATCGCCAAGCGGCGGGCGTGCCACATCATCACGCTGGAGGATCCGATCGAGTACCAGCTCGAGAACGCCAAGGCGATCATCTCGCAGCGGGCGATCGGGCGTGACGTTCCGGACTTCGAGCGCGGGGTGCGGGACTGCCTGCGCGAGGATCCGGACGTGATCTTCGTCGGCGAGATGAGCGACCCGGAGGCGGCCTCGTGGGCGATGACGGCGGCCGAGACGGGGCACCTGGTGTTCTCGTCGCTGCACACCCGGGACGTGGCCGGGGTGGTGACGCGGCTGATCGACATGTTTCCGCCGGGTCGCTCGGAGGAGGTCGCCAACCAGCTTTCGCTGGCGCTGCGGTACGTGATCCTGCAGAAGCTGCTGCCTCGTTCGGACCGGCCGGGCCGGCTGGTGGCGATGGAGATTCTGCACAACACGTTCGCGACGGCGAACCTGCTGCGGCAGAACCGTCCGGAGCAGATCTACACGCTGCTTCAGACGCAGATCCGGGACGTCACGGCGCAGCGCTGCTGCACGCTGGAGCGTTCGCTGGCCCAGTTCGTGCGGGCCGGGCAGATCACGCGGGAGGAGGCCGAGATGGCGGCCAACCAGCCGGTCGCGCTGGCGGACGAGTTGAACCGCGACGGCTGAGCGGGGGGCGGGACGAAGGTTTACAGGTGGGACCGGCGCCGACTACTCTACGCACGGAGCGTGAAGGCCGGTGCGAGGCACCGGGCGCGACGCGTGGTGCCTTTCTTGACCACCTCCAGCAGGCGACCGACCGGTGAAGCGTTTCCGACGGCTCTCCCGCAACAGACAGGAAGTCCTGCTCGACGAAGACAATCGGGTCATACGGGACGTGCTCTGCATTCGGTGCGGGGTGAACCTGATCAACCTGTCGACGCGCGAGGGGTGTCCGAACTGCATGCACCCGGTCTCGGACTCGGTGCACGGCGATTACCTGATTCACACCGACCCGCGGCAGGTGCGGCGGCTGGCCGAGGCGGCCCGCTTCGTCCGGCTGGGGGCGCTGCTGCTGGGCGTCCTGGTGGTGCTGGCGCTGCTGATGACGATCGCGACCGAACTGATTCACCGCGACTTCTCGCGCGGGATCAGCTCGGTCTTCCGCCTGCTGTTCGCCGGTGCGATGATCGCCCCCCTGCTGGCCGCGGTCGGTCTGTGCACGCTGACGAACCGCCGCAGTTTCGCGTACTACCAGGCCCGTTTCGGGAACCGCGCGTTCATCAACAAGGTCGGGCTGATCGGCCTGGCGATCCTGATGCTGCTGACGATCGGCTTCGCGGCCGCCCCCCGGCTGGTGACCAACCTGCTGCTGGCGCTGTGGGCGGCCGGCCCGGCGGCGGTGTTCATGCAGCGGCTCGGACAGTTGATGCGACGCGTCCCGAATGTCGAACTGGCGATGTTCGCGCGGATGGCGTTCTGGGGCGTGATCATCAGCGGGATCGCCCTGTTCTGCCTGCGGTACCTGAGCGTCCTGGCGGCCGACCACAAGGGCTGGCGCGACGCGCACCTGGGCGTCACGGCGCTGTACATCGTGGTGGCCGTGGCGTTCGGCGTCGGGGCGTATCGCCTGCTGGTGGCGGTCGAAAGGCTGCTGCAGAAGACGGCGCGGTGAAGGGGAGGGAGCCAGGGAGCGAGGGAGCGAGGGAGCGAGGAATCTTGTGCAACTGCTCTTGAGTTCCCGAGCAGTGCTCTGCCGGAGGGAGCACGGGGGCACGGTTCCGCCCGCCCCTCATTCACTCTTTCACTCGTCCACCCTCCACTTGTCCAACTTCCACTCGGTCACTCTTTCACCCATTCACCCATTCACCCTTTCACTCTTTGCCAGTGTCCGCCGGCGGGCTGGTGGGGTCGACTTCGGCGCGTGGGGGGACGAGGCTGACGAGGGTGATGCCGGTCTGGGGCGGGCCGGAGCCGGTGACGCTGACCACGTGCAGGCGTCCGCCGTCGCCTCGCCAGAAGAGCGGGATCGCGCGTCCGCCGTAGCGGGCCCGGAAGTCGTCGAGGCTGAACTCTTCGGTCAGCTTGGTGGCTTTGATCGAGAATCCGCCCCGCATGCGGGCTTCGAAGCCCAGGTACGAGACGTTCTGATCGAACAGCAGGCGGCCGTGCAGGTGCCGGTGCGTTCCGCGGGTCCGTTCGGTTTCGGTCAGCGGCATCTGGTAGCACGCGGCACTGCCGAACAGGGCCGTGAAACGCCGCACCGCCAGCACGTTGACCCAGTCGTTCGGCGTGACCGCCAGCATCCGGCCGAGTCCGCCCATCTCGAGTTTCTCGAGCGTCTGCTCGGCCAGGACGCTGCCGTGCGTGGCGGTCAGTCCCTCGAGTCGGGCGGCCGCGATGTTGTTCCAGTTGTTGTCGATCAGCGCCACGCGGACGTTCTGGGCCTTGAGCGCCTGGGCCAGCGCGCGGGCCCAGTCGTGGGCCCCGACCAGCAGGAACCCCTGCGGATTGGCCTCGGCGACGCCCAACTGGCGGGCGACCAGCGGCGCGGTCAGCCCGTAGATCGTGACGGTGCCGATGATCGTGACGAAGACCAGCGAACTGAGCATTTCGGCGTTGGGGACCGCGTGCTCGACCAGTTGAATCGCGAACAGCGACGAGACCGCGGCCGCGACGATGCCGCGCGGCGCCATCCACGACAGGAACAGGCGTTCGCGGAAGGTCAGCCGGGCCCCGATGGTCGACCCGAAGACGGCCAGCGGGCGGACCAGCAGCACGAGGACCAGCACGAAGCCGGCCCCGGCCCAGCCGACGGCCAGCAGGTCATCGATGTCGAGTCGCGAGGCCAGCAGGATGAACAGCAGCGAGATCAGCAGGACCCGCAGGTTCTCCTTGAACTCGACGATGTGCTCGACGTCGGCGAGGCGCTGGTTGGCGAGGACGAAGCCCATCACCGTGACGGCCAGCAGTCCGGCCTCTTCCTGGAACTGGTTGGTGATCGCGAAGGTCGCGACGACCAGCATCAGCGAGACGGCGTTCTGCAGGAAGTCGGGGATCCAGTAGCGGCCGATCAGCAGCGCCAGCAGGTACCCGGCCGCGACGCCGAGTCCGCCGCCGAAGACGATCGTCTTGGCGATCGCGACCAGCACGTGCGAGGCGGAAGCCCCCTCGCTGCCGCCGAGCAGGACCGCCTCGAAGACCAGGACCGAGAGCAGCGCGCCGATCGGATCGATCACGATGCCTTCCCACTTGAGGATCGAACCGACGGCGCCGGCCGGGCGGATGTGCCGCAGCATCGGCCCGATCACGGTCGGCCCGGTGACGACGACGACGGCGCCGATCAGCAGCGCGAGGTCGATCCGGATGTCGAACAGCAGCCAGGCGGCCAGCGCGGCCGGCAGCCAGGTCAGCAGCGCCCCGAGCAGGCACAGGTTGCGGACGACGGTGCCGACCTCGCGCAGTTCGCGAAGTTTCAGCGTCAGTCCGCCCTCGTAGAGGATCAGTCCGACGGAAAGCGAGACCAGCGGGAAGAGAGCCGGGCCGAACAGGTGGTCGGGGTCGAGCCAGGTGCTGCCGAAGACCCGCCCGGAGAGCGGGCCGACCACGAACCCGAAGACCAGCAGCAGCAGGATGGACGGCAGGTTCAGGCGCCAGGCCGCCCATTGGGCGGAGACTCCCAGCACGACGACGAACGCGATCCCGAAGACGGCACTTTCCGGCACGTTGCACTCCGCCCCGGACACCAGCGCCGGGTGGCGGGATCATACGCGTGCGGCGTCGGCTGCGCCCAGCCTCCTCAGGTCGTCAAAACGCGGCCGAGGCCGGCCATCCCGCCGCGGACGTGCTCGATCAGCCCCCCTACCACCGCACGGTAGGTGTGCCGGGCCAGCACGATCCGGCGGAACTCGTCGCGGGTGGCGTTCCGCAGCGGCACGTCCTCGAGGTAGCGGTCGGCCAGTTCGGCGAACTCGCCCGGCGCGTCGAACGTGATCCGATCGAGGCCGGGAAACGCGGCCGCATGCGGCGTGCGGGTCGGCTGTCCGGCCTTGCGGAGGGCGACGAACTCGCTGACCGGCAGGCCGTCGTAATCCGTCCCGCAGTAGCGGGTCAGCGGCAGCGTTCCGGCCGCCAGCGTCTCGTAGGTCCGCTGATGGCGGAAGCCGGCCGGGATCAGTTGCAGCGCCAGGTTGGCGTGGTGCAGCGCGGCGCGAAGCGGTTCGCCGTGCGGCAGCACGCCGGCCGCGAAGGGCGCCAGGGTCGGGTGCTGTTCCCAGCCGCGGCCGTAGAGTCGCAGGGTGCGTCCTGTGCGACGGGCCCAGTCGGCGGCCCAGGTGAGTGTCTCGTGGCGGCGACCGCGATCGTAGATCCGGTAGGCGTACTCGTTCTTGATTCGTTCGACCAGGGCCGGGTCGAGTCCGGGCCGCACGTCGGCGACGACCTCGCGGACGAACCGGTCGGCATCTTCGTGCGGGGAGAGATAGACGCCGTCGGCGAGCAGTTGGCCGATGCGGTCGAAGAGAGCCTCGAAGACCGGGTGCAGTTCGGGGGGGTTGCCTTCGAGGTAGGTGGCGTGGATCTGCTCGATCGTGTCCGAGGCGTTGCTGACGAAGGCGACATCGCAGGCGTAGCGGGCGGCGTCGGCGGGACTCGACGGGCGATCGTGGAAGAGGCGCTCGGAGACCGGCACGACGGTGGACTGGAAGCGCTCGGCGGAATAGCCGAACTCGGCCACGCAGCGCTGCTTGAAGTAGCCGCAGACGAAGTCGAGCGGTCCGAGCGATGCGCCGGCCTGCGGGCACAGCAGGTTCGGCATCGGATCCTGGATCCAGGTCAGCATCGGCAGGTTGGCTGGCCAGACCGGCCATTCGTAGCGCAGGTGATCAAGCTGCAGCACGAGGTCCGGGTCAAAGTCGAGCAGTTTCTCGCCGAGGACGAGTGCGGAGAAGCGTTCGTGATCGCAGTCCTCGAGATAGACTTCGGTCTCCCAGCCGTGATCTTCGAAGGCCGCGACGGCATCGCGGACGGAGTGCTGCAGCATCGTCGTGTAGCGACTGGTGATCGCCAGCAGGCGGCGCGGCTGCTGATAGCGGGCGGCCCAGTAGTCGTGGTCGCGGTCGGCGTAGCGGGATTCGATCTCGGCCAGGCACGCTTCGAGGCGGGTCTGCCGCGAGGTTTCGGCGGCCTGCACGGCGTTGTGCACGCGGTCGGCCGTTTCGCGCCCGAGGCCCAGGTTGATGACGGCGGTCGGGGCCTGCAGCGCGGGACGGGCGGCCAGCAGCGCCTGCAACTGATCGGCCGCGTCTCCGCCGACCAGCAGATGGACGCGCGGATCGCCGAGCAGTTCGCGGTGATCGGCCAGGTGCAGCCAGGCGACGAAGGTGGCCAGGTCGGGTTCGAGCACGAAGAGCGGGTGGCTGTAGGTCAGGAAGAGCTGCGCGGTCGCGGCGCGGATCGACTCGACCAGTGGCGCGTCGCGGGTGCCGAGCAGCGCGACCGGACCGAGTTCTCCCCTGGGCGGCAACTGCGGGCGCTGCGCGATCGTCAGGTTCCGCAGCCAGTGCCGGGGGGCATCGTTGACGCGGCGGGTCAGCAGCCAGTCGCCGCCGCGGGTCCGCAGCAGTTCGAGTCCGCGGGCGGCCGGATCGCAGGCGGCGGCCCGTTCGGCGAGTTCCGGCCAGCGGGTGCGGACCGCGTCCAGGTTGGCGGCGCGAGTCTCGGCCTGCTCGATCCACGAGACGGTTCCGCGCGGAAGTTGCGCGACGGCCGCCCGTAGTTCGTCCGGGGCGGCCTGCTGAAGGACGGGTGCTGCGAGCAGTTCGGCGGCGGGCTGTCCGAGGTACTGCTCGGCCAGGACGCGAAGCATCTGCATCGCGGCCTGCGGATCGGGTCGGGTGTCGAGTTCGGCCCGGGCCCGTTGCAGGTAGTTGAAGTACGGCTCGGGACCGGCAGGCTGGGCGGCGTTGTTCGTCACAGGAGTCTCCCTGCAGCTTCCTATCGGAAACCCGCGGCGGGGAAACTTACCCCAAGCGGCCGGGCGGGCGCGGCCGATAGGACGGCTGGAGTTGTGGCGCGTTTCGCGGGAGAGTTCACCATGCCAACCCAAACCGCCGGTCCGGGGCCCCTGCTGGCTCCGCCGGTCCTGGCCGACGTCACCTTCGGCGACACGGCCTACCGCCAGGCCTGCGCGCAGCAGCAGTTCGAAGTCACCTCGGCGATCGAAGACGGCTACTGGTCGGCGCTGCCGGTCTGCGAGGACCTGACGGCCCCGCTGCTGGCCTGCCTGGACGGCGCGCGGGTCTTCGTCGATGTCGGCGCGGAGCGCGGCTTCTACGCCTGCCTGGCGCGGCAGCAGATGGCCGCGGGCAGTTCCGTGATCGCGATTGAGCCGGACCCGGTCCGCTGCGCGCTGCTCGGGACGCACTTTGCCGATGACCCGCAGGTGCGGGTCTACCACGCGGCCGCGGGCGATGTCGACGGGCGGATCACGCTGTCGAAGCCGGACGGTCGTTCGGCCCGGCTGGGCGGCGTGGGTTCGCGGTTCGAGGTTCACTCGGTACGGCTGGACGACCTGGTCGGGCACGACGCGGTCGACGTGATCAAGATCGACGTCGAAGGGGCCGAGGCCCTGGCCCTGGCCGGGCTGGAGCGGACGCTGTCGTGGCAGCGGCCGCTGCTGTTCGTCGAGTTCCACCCGTGGATCGACGAGGTCTCGGCGGATGGTCGGAACCGGATCCGCAACCAGCTTTCGCGGCTGAACTACCGGATCTACCGGATGTTCGACGACGGGCCGCGGCTGGTGCCGCAACCGGGCGGGCGGATGATCCTGGTCCCCCATGAGCGTGATGCGCCGGGTCGGCCGTGGCGCCGGCGGACGAGTAAGCAAGTAAGCAAGTGAGCGACTCAGCACGTGAGCACATCAGCACGTGAGTCGCCGCGGGCTGGACAAAACCTCACGCTGATTCGTCGCCGGCACCGATAGGAACGATCAGGATCGCGGTCCGCTGCGCAGGGAGGCGCGGGGTCCGCGGACCAGGAGGCGTCCGGGTGTCGCTGCCGGCCGAGAGCCTGTCCGAGTTCAACGACCTGCACCTGGGGGCCCGGGCGTTCGCGCTCGGCAACGGGCCGTCGCTGGGGCAGATGGACCTGTCGCCGCTGGCCGGCGAGATCACCTTCGCGGCCAACCGCTTCTACCGGCACGCGGACGCGTTCGGGTTCACGCCGACCTACCTGTGCTGCAGCGATCCGGATGTCTATCGCGAGATCGAGCCGGACCTGCCGGGCCTGTCGTCGACCTGTTTCCTGCCGCACATCGGCCGCGGGTTTCGTCCGGATCCGCCGGGGCCGAACTGCCATGCGCTCGAGTACCACTGGGGACCGGGCAAGTGGCTGACGCCGGAGAACTTCCGCCGGACGCTGCCGGGTCCGCTGCACAGCGGCAACACGGTGATGATCGATTTCATCATTCAACTGGCCTACTGCATGGGCATTCGCACGCTGTACCTGCTGGGCTGTGACTGCACCAAGGCGGCCGGCCGGCACTTCTACAACGCGGGCGAGACGAGCAGCGCCCCGATCCTGCGGGCCGAGACGGTCTTTCACAGTTACGAAGTCTGCCAGGCGGTCTACGCCAGCGACGGACGGCGGTTGCTGAACGCCGGGCTGGGCGGCCAGCTCGAGGTGCTGCCGCGGGTCCGCTTCACGAGTCTCTTTCCGGGAGAAGTCCGATGCGCACCGATCGGGTAATCGCGTTCGGGAACGCCCGCCTGGCCAGCACGCGCTGTCCGGGCAAGATGCTGCGCCCGCTGGGCGACACGACGCTGACCGACCTGGCGCTCGAGCGGCTCAACGCGCTGCGCGGCTTCGACGGCGTCTACTTCGCGGCCTATGAACCGGAACTGCAGCAGCGCGTGGCGGCCTGTCCGAACGTGACGCTGATCCGCCGCAGCCACGAGAGCGCCCACACCTGCAACCCGATCACGACCGTGCACGACTACCTGCGCGACCTCGACTTCGACTACGCGTTCTGGATCAACAGTTGCCATCCGCTGCTGCGGCCGGAGACGATCGAAGCGGCCCTGGCGGTCTTTCGCGGCGATGCGAACCCGCGATCGCTGACGGCGGTCTGCAAGTCGCACAACTGGTTCTACACGCTCGACGGAACGCCGATCAACAACCTCGACCCGGGCTGCATCGACACGAAGCGGACCCCGCCGGTCTACGAGGTCTGCCACGCCTTCCACTGTTTCCGCAAGACGCACCTGTTCGCCACGGCGTCGTACTGGAACAACCTGCCCGGTGATCCGCACCTGTTCGAAATCGACCCGATCGAAGCGATCGATGTCGACACCGAGACCGACTTCCTCGTGGCGACCGCGACCTGCCAGGCGGTCCGCGACGGAGCAACGGTGTGAGGGGTTTTCACTTCACGGTTCCGAGTCCGTCGGGCAACGCCGGCGACGACGTGCTGGCGCACGCGACGCGCGAACTGCTCGGACAGATCGGCATTCGCGAGTGGACCCTCTGCAACCTGCGCGATCACGTCACGCCGCAGACGGTCGCCCACGCCAACACGCACGACCTGGTCGTGGTCGGCGGCGGCGGCCTGTTCCTGGCCGACACCAATCCGAACGAAGTCTCGGGCTGGCAGTGGAAGTGTCCGCTGCCGCTGCTGCGGGCGTTCCGCCGTCCGCTGGTCGTGCTGGCGGTCGGCTACAACGTGTTCCGCAACCAGGGCGGGTTTCCGCCGATCTTCGAGCGGCACGTGGCCGCCCTGCTCGACCAGGCCGCCGTCTTCAGCGTGCGCAACCACGGCAGTCGTACCGCCCTGGCCGCGCGGCACGGACTGTGCGTCGACCACGTGCAGGTCTGCCCGTGTCCGTCCCTGATGATCCAGCCGCGTACGCAGCGGGTCGGGCTTGGGGGCGTCGGCGCGGCGCGCGACGCGGTCGGTTCTTCGAGCGCCTGTTGCGCGGAGAAGACACTGCTCGAGAGTGGTGGCACGGGGAGCGCCCGGTGCGCGGAGAAGACGCCGCGCGAGAGCCGTGGCATGGGATGCTGGCGGGTCGGGATTCAACTGGCCGGCGATCGGATCGGGTTGCGGGTGCCGGACATGGCCGGGTTTACGGCCGAACTGGACGCGACCGTAGTCGGCATTCGCGAGCGGGGGCTGGAGCCGGTCTTCCTCGAGCACAACTGGAATCCGGCCTCGAACCTGGCCGAACTTGCGGCCCGGCACGGGGACGTTCCGCGGCTGGACTTCTCGACGCTCTGGCAGCGCGGCGACGTCGACGAACTGCTGTGGACCTACCGGGACCTGGCGGCGGTGATCGCGATGCGCGGGCACGGGCAGATGATCCCGTTCGGGCAGGGCACGCCGGTGATCTCGTGGATCAGCCACGACAAGCTCGGCTGGTTCCTCGACGACGCCGGGATGCGCGACTGGGGTGTCGAGGCGGGCGCCCCGAATCTCTCGGAGCAGACCCTGGCGCTGCTCGACCGGATCACCGAAACAACCGAATGGCACGAGGCCCACGCGGCGGCCGCGGAACGGTTCCGCGTCGCCACCGGGCGGACGCTGGCGCGGATACGGGCGGCACTATGAACGTCTTCACGATTGCCGAGATCGGAATCAACCACAACGGTTCGCTCGAGATCGCCAAGAAGCTGATCGACCTGGCGAACTTCTCCGGCTTCGACGGGGTCAAGTTCCAGAAGCGGACCAACGAACTGGTCTACACGCCGGAGAAGCTGGCCGCGCCGCGGAAGAGTCCCTGGGGCGCGACCTACGGGCAGTACCGCGCGGCGATCGAGTTCGGGCAGGAGGAGTTCGAGGAGATCGACCGGCACTGCCGCAGCCAGGGCATCTCGTGGTCGGCCTCGGCCTGGGACCCGGTCAGCCTGACGTTCCTGGAACAGTTCGACCTGGGCTGGCACAAGCTCGCCTCGGCCCTGATCGGCAACACCGAACTGCTCCGCCGCACGGCCGACTACGGGCGGCCGACGTACATCTCGACCGGGATGTGCCGGCTGGAGGACATCGACCGGGCGGTGGCGATCTTCGAGCGGGCCGGCTGCCGCTACACGCTGATGCACTGCAACAGCGCCTACCCGGCGGCGGCGAAGGACCTGAACCTGCGGACGATCGGGACACTCAGGGAGCGCTACGATTGCCCGGTCGGGTACAGCGGGCACGAGAACTCGCTGGCGCCGACCCTGGCGGCGGTCGCCCTCGGGGCGACGGCGATCGAGCGGCACATCACGCTCGACAAGACGATGTACGGCAGCGACCAGGCCGCCAGCGTCAACCCGGTCGGCTGCATCAAGCTGATCGAGTACGTCCGCGAACTGGAGGTCGCGCTCGGCGACGGCGTCAAGCGGATCACGCCGGAGGAAGAACAGACCCGCGAGCGGCTGGGAGTACGCACGGCATGCGCATTGTCTGCGACATAGACGGAACCCTGTGCGAAGCGGGCGGCCCGGACGGCTACGCCGAAGCGGCCCCGAAGCCGGAAGCGATCGCGGCCCTGAACGCCCTGCACGAGGCCGGTCACACGGTGATCCTCTACACCGGCCGGCACATCGAGCGGATGAAAGTGACCTACGCCTGGATGGCGCGCCACGGTGTGAAGTTCGATCACATCTGTTTCGGCAAGCCCGTTGGAGATCTGTACATTGATGACCTCACCGTCAACTGCCAGGAACACGACTGGAACGACATCCGCCGCCGGATTGACAAGCTGCCCGATTGGGGGCCCTGACTGCCGCCCGTACTACTGGCGGAACACGCACATGGGCCGCAAGGACCTGCGGATCTTCCGCTGCGACCGCTGCCGGCACGCGTACATCCCGCAGCGGAGCCTGGCGGAAGTCAGCGAATTCCACGACGGCGACTACCGGCTGCAGTACTACCGCGACGAGACCGAGCGCGCGAACAACGCGGCCGGGATCATCGACGAGCGTTTCCACGAGGTGCGCAGCCGCTTCACGCTGGGGCGCTGGAACCTGATCGGGCACATGTTCAAGCCGCACCACCACGTCCTGGACGTCGGCTGCGGGGGCGGATCGTTCCTGCGGCACATCGCGCCGCACGTGAAGCGCGGGCACGGGCTGGAACTGAGCGGCTGGTTCGTCGACTACATCAACGCGAACCTGCCGGCGACCGCCAGCAAGACCACGCTGGAGGACTTCGAGACCGACGACCGCTTCGACGTGATCGTGACCTGGCACTGCATGGAGCACACGGTCGACGTGGGGGCGTTCCTCGACAAGGCGGCCGACCTGCTGGTCCCGGGCGGCAAGCTGATGCTCGAAGTGCCGACGATCAACGACTGGAACCGGCCGCCGACGGGCGGGTTCTACAACGATTCGCACGTGCACTACTTTTCGCCCGAGAGCCTGGCGACCGCGGTCGAACGGCGGTTCGCGATCCTCGAAACCTGGGACGGCGTCCAGCCGCCGGCGACAATGCTGGCGGCACTCAAGAAGTAAGCAAGTCAGCACGTCCGCGCGTCGCGCTTTCAGCGGGCCCGCACGGCGGTGGCGACGCTGGTGACCTGCGTGATCATGTCCTCCAGTTCGGCGGTTGCGACGCGGCGGTCGACATAGCCGATCAGCCACGGCCCGGCCGCTTCGAAGCGCAGGTTGTCGGCCTGTTCCAGGGCGGGCAGCAGTCGCGGGATCATCCGCGCGGAACGCCCGTCACCCGAATCGCTCAGCAGGTACGGGGTCGGCAGGTCGGCAAGTTCAGGGCTGTCGCACATGCCGACGCGTCTCTCGCGGCCGGCCGCATCGTCGAAGGTGCTCCGTTCGCCGAGGTACGCGCCGCTGGACATGCCGCGTCGGATCGGTTCGGGGCCGTCGATCGGATCCCAGCAGTCGGGGATCAGTCGCAGGGGCGGAAGTTCGACCCGCGGGTCGGGAATGGCGACGACGGTGCAGCCCAGCGCATCGCGGCCCGAGACCTGGACCTGCAGGTACTCCAGGTCGAAGATCAGCACGCCGCCCGGGCCGCGGCAGAGGTTCGCGATTCGCGGGGATTCGACGCGTGACCACAACGGCAGGCTCGTCAGCCCGTCCGGCACAGCGGGTGCCGCTTCCAACGCCCAGCCCCGCCCGGTCGCCCAGGTCTGCAGCGACCGCATTCGAGCCATGACAAAGTAGCGCCGCAGCAGCATCACGCTGGCCACCAGCAGCGCGGCGGCGACGAACACGGCGAGGATCTGGAGGAACCCTTCTCCGGCGGTCGGCGTTGTTGCAAGACAGGACGAAGGCATGCGGGCAGTTTGGCCGCAATGGCGGGCCGAGACCATTAGAAACGGCGACGGGATTTCGAGCGACTTACGTTTGGGGGCAGGAGACGCGGCGGTAAAGCAGTCCCCCACCCTTCCGCTCGCTGCGCTCGCTCAAGGATGGGGCACCCGGGTATGCAAGTGAGCAAGTGAGCAAGTAAGCAAGTAAGCACGTGAGCACGTAAGCAAGTGAGCACGTGAGCACGTCCGCGCGTCGTGCTTTCAGCGGGGCCGTCAGTCGCCTTCGGGCGGGTCGGCCTGCTGGGGTCTTTGCAGCGGGAAGAGCAGCACGTCGCGGATGCTCTGCGAGCCGGTCAGCAGCATGATCACGCGGTCGATGCCGATGCCGAGGCCGCCGGCCGGGGGCATGCCGTACTCGAGCGCCTCGACGTAGTCGCTGTCCATCACCGCCATCGTCTCGCCCTCCTCGCCGCGCAACTGCTGGCTGAAGGTCTCGGCCTGAACGGCCGGGTCGTTCAGTTCGGTGTAGGCGTTGGCGACTTCGATCCGGTTGACGAACAGTTCGAACCGCAGGGCCACGTCGGGGTTGCCCGGGTCGCGGCGTGTCAGCGGGCAGAGCGGGGCCGGGTAGTCGATCACGAAGGTCGGGTTGACGAGGTGCTCCTCGACGTAGTGCTCGAACAGTTCGTTGATCACGACCGCGTCGTCGAGCTTGTTTTCCTCGATGTGCACCTCGCGGGCCCGCTGCCGCAGGGCCGGCAGGTCGTCCATCTTCAGCCCGACGTGCTGCTCGAACAGGTCGCGGTACTTCCGCCGCGGCCAGGGGCCGGCGTAGTCGATCTCCTGCTCGCCGAACATGATCTTCTCGCGGCCGATCACGTCGCGGGCGGCCCCGGCGATCAGTGTTTCGGTCAGGTCCATCATGTCGTGGTAGTCGCCGTAGGCCTGGTACAGTTCAAGCATGGTGAACTCGGGGTTGTGTCGCGGACTGATCCCCTCGTTGCGGAAACAGCGGGCGAACTCGTAGACCCGTTCGAGCCCGCCGACCAGGCAGCGCTTCAGGTACAGCTCCGGCGAGATTCGCAGGTATAGCTGCATGTCGAGCGTGTTGTGATGCGTGGTGAACGGCCGCGCGGCCGCCCCGCCGTAGAGCGGCTGCAGCACCGGCGTTTCGACCTCGATGAACCCGCGGGCGTGCAGTTCGGTCCGCATGCTGTTGATGATCGCGGCCCGCGTCAGGAAGACGGCCCGCGACTCGGGATTGGCGGCCAGGTCGATGTAGCGCTTGCGGTAGCGGGTTTCGACGTCGGTCAGGCCGATCCGCTTGTCCGGTGGCGGGCGGACGGCCTTGGCCAGCAGGGTCGCCTGGCTGGCCCAGAGCGTCAGTTCGCCGGTCTTGGTCTTGCCGAGCGTGCCGGCCACGCCGACGTGATCGCCGAGGTCCAGCAGCTTCTGAATGATCTTGAACTCGTCGCCGACCGACTTCTTGCTGACGGCAATCTGCAGGGCCCCGGTGCGGTCGCGGAGCGTGATGAAGACCAGGTTGCCCATCACCCGCAGCAGCGCCACCCGGCCGGCCACCCGGAAGGTGACCTCGTCGCCCTCGAGAATCTCGCCGTCGGCGATCTCACGGGCCTCACCGGCGGCCCGGACGGCGGCAATCTCGGTCAGGTCGGGGAACCGCCAGCCGTAGGGGTCGACGCCCCGTTCGCGGATCCGCTCCAGCTTCGCCTTGCGTTCTTCGATCTGGTCGCTCATGGGGGAGGATCATAGAGGGAACAGGGAACAGGGAACAGGGAGCGAGGAAGCGAGGGAGCCTTCCTAGAAGCGCATCCGCAGGAACTCGATCGGTTCGGTCGTTTGTCCGTCAATCACCAGGTCCGCCAGGATTTCGCCGATCAGCGGGGCGAACTTGAATCCGTGGCCGCTGAAGCCGGCCGCCAGGGCGACGCCGTCGTGTCCGGGCAGTCGGTCGACGATGAAGTGTTCGTCGGGCGTCAGCGTGTACAGGCAGACCGAGTGTTCCACCACCTCGCCGGCCACGCCGGGCAGGTGCCGGTCGAGGAAGCCGCGTACGCGGGCCTCGTCGGCGGGGCTGCGGTCGCGGTCGACGGTGTCGGGATCGCAGGGCGCGGCGGTCAGATGCTCGGCCACCTTGATCCGCCCGGACTGCACCTGCGGGAAGCCGTAGAAGAAGCAGTCGTCGAGATGGAACCCGAACACCGGGCAGTCCTCGACCCGCATGCGCGGATCGTCGCAGGCGAACCAGGTCTGCTGGCGCCGCTGCACCCGCAGAGGCAGGTCGTGCCGCGCGAGCAGCGGTCCGGTCCAGGCGCCGGCCGCGAGGACGAGGCGCTGACAGCCGATGGTCTCCTCGCCAGCGCGGACCACGTAGCCGGCACCGTCGGCCCGCCACTCGCGGACCATGCAGTCGGTCAGCAGCGTGGCGCCGTCGGCGCCGGCCAGGCGAAGCGGTGCGGCGATGCACGCCTCGACCCGCAGGTAGCCGGCGTCGGCCTCGTGCAGCACACGCCAGTGGTCGGGCAGGCGGAACTGGGGGTGCCGGCGGGTGGCCTCGCCGGCCGGCCAGTCTTCGATGGCCAGGTCGTGCAGCGTGCTGACCTGCTGAACGCCCTGGATCAGAGGGCTTTCGGGTGGCCCGCCGAGGATCAGTCCGCAGCGCGTGAACAGTTGTTCGTCCGCGGCGGTTTCAAGGTCCGCCCAGAGGTCGTAGCAGCGATGCAGCAGCGGAATGTAGTCCGGGTGTTCGAAGTACGCCTTGCGACAGATTCGCGTCTGGCCGTGGGAACTGCCGAATGGATGCGGTGGCGTGAAGCGATCGATTCCGCAGACGCGCAGGCCGCGGCCGGCAAGTGTCCGACAGGCCGCGGCGCCCATCGCGCCGAGACCGATCACGACTGCATCGAACGTCCGCATATGGCGAGTGTAGCGGAAGTTGCGGTCCGGCGCGCCTTGGCCGGGGGTACGGTTTTCGCAGGTGTTTTGTAGCAGCGGACTTGCCGACCTTCCGTACAATGGCGATGAACCGCCGCGGGTGCGGGTCGTAAACAGCGCGGAATCACCGATGAACATGCAGGAAACCATGACCGTCATGCTGACGCGCCGCAGCGGGCAGCGTCCCGAACCGGTCGCGGTGCCGGCCCGGGTCGGAACCGTGCGGGTCGGTGAACTGCTCGGCGAGGGTGGCGGTGGTGCGGTGTTCTCCGGCTACGACGAAGCCCTCTCGCGCAAGGTGGCCGTCAAGGTGCTGCACAAGCAGACGGCGGGGGCGGCCTCGGCCGCGACGCAGGAACTGGTCACCGGGGTCCGCAGCGCCGCGCAGGTCAAGCACCCGAACATCGTGACGGTTCACACGGTCGAGATGTGCCAGGGCATGCCGGTGATCGTGATGGAATACGTCGACGGGGCCTCGCTGCGCGCCCTGCTCGACCGCACCGGTGTGCTCGAACCGAGCCTGGGCCTGTTCATCATGCGGTCGATCGTCTCGGCGGTGGCGGCCCTGCACGAGGCGACGGTCGTGCATCGCGACCTGAAGCCGGCCAACATCCTGTTCGATCGTGATGCGATCGCGCACGTCTGCGACTTCGGGCTGGCCTGCGAAGTCCGGTCGGCCGGTTCGGTCGCGTCGATCGGCGGCAGTCCGCTGTACATGGCGCCCGAGATGTTCGACGGGCAGGTCTCGGCACAGACCGATGTGTACGCGCTCGGGCTGATGATGTTCGAACTGCTGGCCGGCCGGGCGCCGTTCAACGGAAAGACCATCCCGGAACTGGAACGGCAGCATCGTTCGGAGGAAGTGCCGCTGACGGCGCTGGAGCAGCGCGGCCTGGGCGAGGACGTGATCGACATCGTCCGGCGTGCGACCAACAAGCCGCAGTTCCTGCGCTACAAGACGGCCGGGCACCTGCTGCGGGCGCTGCAGCAACTCGAGCACGAGCGGGACGACGTGCTGCAGATGCGCCTGGCGAAACTGGTGATCGAAGACCACGCCGCGAGCGACTCAGCCACGCGGACCATCTCGGCCGAACACCTGACAACGTTTGACCTGCTGGCCAGCAAAGCACAGCGCAAGCGGGCCGAACGGGGAGACTGACGGTTCCCCGGTCAAGGCGTGAAAGCGTGAACAGGTGAAGGAGTGACTGGGGACGGCTTCAGAGTCGGGAGTCATCACTCTTTCACTCTTTCACCTTTTCACTCTTTCACTCATTTACTCTTTCACCCTTTCACTCGATCAGGCTGACTGCCGCCGGACGGTCATGTCGAAGTTTCGCACGAGGGTGGTGTAAACGCTCCAGGTTGCGGCGCAGTAGACGACGACCGCGAGCAGCGTCGAGACGGCCCGTACGAGGCGGACGCTGGTCCGGGCGCCGGCCGACGGGGTGCCGTTCCGCAGGTCGAAGACCGATTCGTAGTCGATCAGCGTCGAGATGCCGGTGAACGGCATCAGCGGGCGAATCGCGGCGCCGATGAATCCGTCGGCGCCCCCGCCGCTGGACACGGCGAAACCACACAGGGACAGCAGGCCGGCCCCGGCCAGCACGATCACGGTACTGATCATCACGGCCTGGACGGTTTTCTTCGAGTGCAGCGACAGGTGCAGGCCGATCATCGCCGCCAGGGCGCAGAAACTCAGCAGCAGCAGCGGTGCCAGCAGGAACGCTTCGGGCGTGATGACCGCCTGGTCGGAGGCGCGTCGCAGATCGGCGATCGCGAACAGCAGCAGCGTGACCGTCGGCACCGCGATCAGCGGCAGGATGAAGCTGACCAGTCCGCGAAGAATCCCGGCCACGATGTACTTGCTGGTCAGCCGCGTGGTCAGCAGCAGTTCCATCGTCGCCGATTCCTTTTCGCGGGTCAGGGCCGTGGCGGCCGCGTTGGTGATGATGATCAGCAGGACGGCCATCTCGATCCAGACGATCCCGGTCAGCCAGTAGCGGGCCTCCTGCGGCTTGGTGGCGACGAACCCCCACCAGCCGTTCTCGTGCGCCAGCAGCAGGACGAAGCCGCCGATCAGCCCGGCGGCGGCGAAAGCCCAGCGGAGCATGCTGCGTCCGGAGGCCGAGGCCTTGGTCTTGGCTTCGCGCCAGGCGATCGGGTTGTTCCAGACGCGGCGCGGCGTCTGGGTCTTGCTCTCGACGGCGTCGCGGCGGGTGAAGAAGGCCCGCACGCGATTGAGCAGCGTGGCCTCGCCCTCCTTCTGCGACGAGCGAACGAAGAAGATGCTGACGGTGACCATCACGATCGAGGCGAGCGTCATGATCACCATGTAGCCGTATTGCGGATAGGCCATCAGCCAGCCGGCCGGCCAGGTCAGTCCGGCCACGTCGCCGGCGGCGGGTGCGGGGGTCTTGCCGGTCACGACGAGCAGTGCCAGGAACGGGTGCAGCGGGGCGAGATAGCTCATCCGCAGCGAAGCGCCGGGAGCCAGCGGAGCCTGGGACAGCGCGGTGTAGCCGGACCAGCCCAGAACGCCGACCACCAGCAGGTAGACGGCCACGCCGAGGAAGAAGCTGAAGATCGTCCGGCGGGTGCCGACCTTCATGAAGCTGATCATGATCGCGAGGGCCCCGGTGACCAGGGCGGTGCAGGCGGCGAGGCCGAAGCTCTGCAGGACGGCGCCGAGGGTGACGCCGCCGTAGATCATCGTGATGCAGAAGATCGGCAGGCCGCTGAGCAGCAGCACGAGCACGAAGAACAGGCGGCTGAAGAGCGACCCGAGCACGATCTGGCCGGTGCTGAGCGGCGTGGTCAGCAGGATGTGGAAGGTGTTGGAGTCCTTTTCCTGGGTGATCGCGCCGGCCATGAAGATCGGGGCGATGAAGCTCATCAGGAAGAGCTGCACGAAGCTGACGAACATGAAGGTGCGGGTCGACTTCTTGGCGAGATCGGCCAGCGAGTTGGTGCCGGCGTTCAGGGCCCCGTTGCCGCCGACGACGAGCATGACGACGAACAGCACGACCAGGTACAGCCAGCGGGCGTGCAGGTGCCGGGTGCGCTTGCCGCCGGTGCTGACGACCCGGACGACAATCGGATTGGCCGGCAGCAGTCGCCAGAGCCAGGCCGCGATGTCCTGGAGGAGGGTCACTGCCGAACCTCCGGCGAGAGCAGGGAGCGAGGGAGCGAGGGAGCAAGGGAGCAAGAAAAGAGGTAGCCGGACCTCGTTCGGCCACGTCGCCTCTGTCCTTGCTCCCTCGCTCCCTTGCTCCCTTGCTCCCTCACTGAACAATTCCCTTGGTCAGTCGCATGAAGGCGGTTTCCAGGTTGATGTCTTCCTGGCGGATTTCGTGGATTCTGAGGTTGTTGGCGATCATGGCCTGGGCGATGAAGCTGAAGTCTTCGGTGTCGGTTTCGAGGGTCAGGACGACCATCTGGTCGCGGACCTGGGCGCTTTCGACGCCGGGCAGGGTGTCGAGCACCTGGCGGGTGCGTTCCAGGTCGTCCGGGGTGCAGACGTGCACGACCGTGCCGACCCGGGCCCGGCGGAGGGCTTCGCTGACCGAGCCCTGGTAGATCAGTTCGCCGCGCTCGAGGATCCCGATGCTGGTGCACAGGTCGGCCAGTTCCGGCAGGATGTGCGAACTGATCAGGATCGTCTTGCCCATCCGGTGCAGTTCCTTCAGCAGGGCCCGGATCTCGATCCGCGCCCGCGGGTCCAGTCCGCTGGCCGGTTCGTCGAGGAACAGCACCTTGGGGTCATGCAGCAGAACCCGCGCGATGCTCAGCCGCTGCTTCATGCCGCGCGAGAGCGAGTCGACCAGCGCGTCGGCCTTGTAGCTCAGATCGGTCAGTTCGAGCACGTCACCGACGATCTGCGTCCGCTGCTTGCCGTTGATGTTGTAGGCGGCCGCGAAGAATTCGAGGTACTCCTGGACGACCATGTCCTCGTAGGCCCCGAAGAAGTCGGGCACGTAGCCGATCAGCGGGCGGATCTTGCGAGACTCGTATCCGACCACGTGCCCGCAGACGCGGGCCTCGCCCCAGGTCGGCTGCAGCAGCGTCGAGAGGATCCGGATCGTGGTCGTCTTGCCGGCCCCGTTCGGTCCGATGTAGCCGAAGCACTCGCCCTCCTCGATGTTGAGGTGCAGGTTGTTCAGCGCTATCAGCTTGCCGTACCGCTTGGTCAGGTTGATCGTCTGGATAATCACGGCGTCATCTATGCCCCGGCAAAGCCCCGGTGTTCAGCAGGCCGCGTTGCCTGCCCGTTCCCTGTTCCCGTTCTGCGTTCACTTCCAGCGGATCGGAATCCGCACACGGTACAGCGCCGCCCCGCGGCGGGCCGGCAGCGGGCTTCCGCCCCGGACCAGTTGAGGGGCCGCCGGTTGCGGACTGTACAGCAGCAGCACCGCCTGGCCCTGGTCACCACCCCGGACCAGGTGCGTGATGTCCGCCCCGCGCGGCAGCAGGTCCGTCGTCAGTTCGATCCCGATCTTGTCGAAGCTGCCGACCGCCCGGTTCGGCAGGTACAGATTCTGCGTCACGTACAGCAGCGCCGCGGCCGCGGTCGGCGTGATCCGCTCGCCGAACGGCGTCGGCCGGAAGGTGTTCGCCCAGACCAGGTTCTGCTGGTGCCAGAGGGTCCGCAGCTTCGGCTCGAGGTCCGGCTTGCGGTTCTGATCCGTCAGCCAGTTCCGCCGGGCGACATCGTAGGTCTCGTACTCTTCCGCGCCCGGCGACTGCAGCGTCGCGCCCGGATTCAGCCGGCCGATCTCGACCGCGAGGATGTTGACCGCCGGCGGGTACGCGTCGGCCCCCCAGTACCGGTTGCGGTTGTGCGGCCCGGCCGGGCGGGCCGCGACCTGGCTCAGGTAGGTCAGCCGCGGGTCGGTGTACAGCAGGTACCCGATTTCGAACTGCCGGTCGGTATCGTTGACCACGAAGCTTTCCGGCAGCAGCTTGCCGGTGCCGCGCTCGGCCACCAGTTCGCCCCGGATGCGTCCCTGGATGGTCCCTTCCCAGTAGCCTTCGAACTGCTTGAGCGTGGCCCGCAGCGGGGCGCCGCGGATCAGTCCGCGGGTCACTTCGGCCGCGTACCGTTCCGGCGTCTCGTAGCTGACGTCCTCGGTCGGGACCGGCACCGCGCCGCGCAGGAAACTGTCGCTGCCTTCGGCGGCGTCCAGCCGCAGGTCGACCTTCCGGCCGCGGGCGCTGCGATAGCCGACCCAGACGCGTGCCCGGGCGGCGCTCGAGCCGGCCTCGAGATCGACCAGGGCGAAGGTCTGGACCGCGTCGCTGGTTCCGCGGATGACCTGCACGGCCCCGACGCTCAAGAGGCTGGCGACCACGGCGCAGCCGGCGAAGACGACCCAACTGGCCTGCGTCATCCCGCGGCTGCGAAGCCAGCCCCAACTGGCCCAGGTCGCAGCCAGCACGTAGACCCCGACGAAGACGAACGCCAGCAGCACCAGGATGCTGGCCTGGCCGCGGAACTCGGTCGGCATCAGGACGGGATCGCGCACCCGGTAGCCGTTCTCGATGCCCGAGAAGCGCGAGGCCTCGTCCTCCAGGTACCCGGCCCGCAGCGGCGTCAGGTCCAGAAACAGCGGCAGCGTCTTCCGCAGGGCCGACTCGTTCAGGCCGGTCAGCAGGTCGCGAATCCGGGCCGTCGTCGCGATCACCCGGCCGCTGCCGAAGGTCTTCATCGCGACCAGGTCGTGGGGGCGGCCTTCGACCTCGTCCCGCAGCAGGACCTGCGCGTCGGGGGCCCGTTCGAGGCGGTTCAGCGGGATCGGCCGGTCGAAGCGCCGGTCTTCCGGGCTGCGGGTCTGGGCGGCCAGCCTGGGGAGTTCGGCGACCTCGATCAGGTCTCCGTTTCCGACGTAGGGCAGCAGCGGTCGCAGGCGGCTCTGGTCGAGCAGGTCCCAGGCCGGCCCGATTCCGAGGACGAGTTGCCCGCCGCGCTCGATCCACTTCAGCAGGGCGTCCTGCTGGGCGACGGTCGGCATGGTCTCGGGGGCGTCCCAGACGAGGATGTCGGCCGCCTCGAGCCCGTACCAGCGGTCCGGCAGGTCCCCGGCCGCGAGGCGTGCGACGCAGCGGTTGCGGGCGTAGTCGCGGCTGGGCTGTTGTCCGAAGTAGTCGCCGCCGGCGTCGAGCACGGTCAGGGCCGACAACTGCTTGGCGCTCAGGTCGACGAGCACCTGGTAGTCGGCCGAGACGCGTTCGAAGTCGAGATCGAGGCTGGAGGCGAGGGTCTGCCCTTCCATCGAGAGCACGTCGACGCGGAGGGAGCGGGCCTGCCCGGGGATGGCGTAGAGCCAGACCCGGCGGGGCGGTGCGTTGGGGGTCAGAACGATCGGGGTCTCGGTGTAGGCGACCAGGTCGCCGTCGATGTCGGCCGTGACGCAGCGGAGGCTGACCTGTCGGGCCTGGGACCCGGCGGTGGTCAGTTCGACCAGCAGGGGCATCCAGCTTCCGGCCCGGCCGACGTGCCCGCTGATGCTGGACGATGCGAAGCCGGTCTGGCGGACGTCGATCTGGACCGGTTGCGCCCGGGCGATCGCGGCGCCGAAGCAGAGACAGGCGAGCAGCACGAACCGCATGACCACGTTCAGCGACTCCATCAGCGAGGATTCCGGTCGGGAGCGTAAACCGCCCGGCCGCGGCAGGGAACCCGCCGGGGTGCCCGGGGACAAGATTGCCGCGCCGCCCGGTCGGGTTTTTGCCTTGACCGGCGGCGTGCCGCGATGGTACAACCCTTTCCCTTGATACACCCAGTGTGCGCGGGAAGTTCGCGCACGGCGGAGATTGTCGATGATTTGCGATGTCATGCAATTCGCTCCCCTGGTTACGGACAACCAGCCCCCGCCGCCGTAGGTGTGTCATCGCATCGTGACGCGAACAGCCCCGGCGGAGTTTTCTCCCGCCGGGGCTTTTTTTGTTGCTGTCCGTTCCCGGTGTCCTCGACAGAGGACCGGACGCCGGGAACTTCGCCACGAGGTACTCTGTCGTGTCTCTGACCGTTTCGAACCAATCCCCCCCCGCCGGAGGCCTGCGGCGGCGCGACGTGACCGCGAGCCTGCTGGTGCTGGCGTTGCCGATCATCGGCATGACCATCTCGCGGATGCTGATGGGCTTCATCGACTTCGCGATGGTCTCGCAACTGGGGACCACCGCCCAGGCCGCGATCTCGCCGGCCACCACCTTCGTCTTCGTGATCAGTTGCCTCGGCATGGGCATCGCCAACGGCGTCCAGACCTTCGTCTCGCAGGCCGACGGGCGCGGCGCGCCGCACCTGGCCGGCGGGTACACCTGGCAGAGCATCTACGTCGCGGCCGCGGTCGGGCTGTTGAGTTTCCCGCTGGCGGCCACGGTCGAGACCTGGTTCGGCTGGATCGCGGCGCTCGGGCAGCACGGTCCGGAACTGATGGCCCTGGAGGTCGAGTACATCCGGATCGCGCTGTGGTCGATCGCCCCGTCGATCGTCTGCATCGGGCTGAACGGGTTCTTCAACGGGGTGCAGAAGCCGAACATCGCGCTGGTCGCGGTGATCGCCTCGCTGGTGGTCAACGCGTTCGGCAACTGGCTGCTGATCTTCGGCAACTGGGGCTTTCCCGAGATGGGCGTGGCCGGCGCGGCCGTCGCGACCGTGATCGGCTGGCTGGTCCGGGCGGGCGTGATGTTCGTGGCGATGCTGCTGCCCTCGTTCCACGAGCGGTTCGAGACGCGGACGTCGTGGCGCTACGACGGTCGGAAGATGCGTGAGCTGATGCGGATCGGCATCCCGACCAGCGTGCAGTGGCTGGTCGACATCGGGGCCTGGCTGGTCTTCATGATGATCATCGTCCCGCCGCTGGGCGCGACCGTCCTGGCGGCCTCGAACGTCGGGCTGCAGTACATGCACCTGTCGTTCATGCCGGCCGTCGGGCTCGGGATCGCGCTGTCCTCGAAGGTCGGCTTCGCGATCGGCGAGAAGCGCCCCGAGGAGGCCGAACTGTACACCAGCGTGGCCGCCAGGCTGATGATCGCCTACATGGCGGCGGTCGGGGTGCTGTTCTTCGCGGCCCGTCACGGGCTGATGTGGCTGTTCAACGCGGACCCGGCCGTGATCGAGGCGGGTGCGGCCGTGCTGATCTGGGCGGCGATCTTCCAGGCGTTCGACGCGATGTGCATCACGTACATGAACGCCCTGCGCGGGGCGGGCGACACGTTCTGGCCGGCCGTGATGACGTTCGTCTGCTGCTGGGTGATCTTCGTCGGTGGCGGCCTGGCGGCGACGGCGGTGTACCCGCAGTTCGGGCTGAACGGCCCGTGGGCGATGACCACGCTGTACATCACGGTGCTGGGCCTGCTGCTGTGGCGGCGCTGGACGGGCGGGCGCTGGCGGTCGATCGACCTGTCCGACCGCCCGGAGGAGTGCCTCCCGGCCGAGGCCTGCGGCGAGATCGAAGCGGGCGTCCCGGACCCCGGCGTGGTCGTCCCCGGCGGCCCGGCCCCCGATTTTGCGGCGGCCGAGCCGGATCGTTAGAGTAGCCCTTCTGCGGGTGAAAACGTGAAAGAGTGCAAGAGTGAAAGAGGGCATGCGTGAAGGAGTGACACCGTGAACGCGCGAGCGCGGCTGCACGAGCCGGCGGGAACCTGGCGGTTCCTTTTTCACGCTTTCACACCTTCACTTTTTCACTGAGCGGAGCGTTGCATGTTTGCGCGGTTGCCAGATCAGTTCAGTTTTCCGGAGGCCGAGCGGGAGGTGCTGGCGTTCTGGAAGGAGCATGACGTCTTCGCCCGGTCGCTGGCGCAGCGGAAGGGCGCCGAGCGGTTCGTCTTCTACGAGGGGCCGCCGACGGCCAACGGTCTGCCGCACCCGGGGCATTGCCTGACCCGCACGATCAAGGACCTGTTTCCGCGTTACCAGACCATGTGCGGCCGGCTGGTCGAACGGAAGGCGGGCTGGGACACGCACGGGCTGCCGGTCGAGGTCGAGGTCTGCAAGCAGATCGGGATTCACTCGAAGGAGGAGATCGAGGAATACGGGCTCGAACCGTTCGTGCACAAGTGCGTCGAGAGCGTCTGGCGCTACACGCGCGAATGGGAGGAGATGACCAACCGGCTGGGCTTCTGGATCAACCTCGACGACGCCTACGCGACCTATCACCAGTCCTACGTCGAAAGCGTCTGGTGGGGACTGAAGACGCTCTTCGACCGCGGCCTGCTCTACCAGGGCCACAAGGTCGTCTGGTGGTGGGCCCAGGGCGGCACCGCCCTGTCCAGCGGCGAAGTCGGCGAGGGCTATCGCGACGTCGACGACCCGAGCGTCTTCGTCAAGTTTCCGCTGATCGAGTCGGAACCGCCGGCCGCCCTGCGGAAACTGGCCGACGGCGGACTGGTTTCCGACGTGACCGACGCCGACAGCCTGCTGACGCACCTGCTGGGCACCCGCCGCCTGCCGCCCTCGGTCCGCGAGTCGTTCGACACGCCCGAGCAGACCCTGCGGCACATCGTCGAAAAGAGCCCCGGCTTCCTGGCGCGACTGATCGCCCCGACCAGCCTGCTGGTCTGGACCACGACGCCCTGGACCCTGGTCAGCAACCACTTCGCGGCCGTGCACCCGGAACTGCGCTACGCGCTGGTCCACGACGCCGAGCAGGGCGAAAACCTGTACGTGGCCGAGGACCTGGTCGCGGCGATCTCGAAGAAGGTCAAGCGGGAACTCGAGGTGCTGTTCGTCGTCAGCGGGGCCGACCTGCTGAACCTGCGCTACCTGCCGCCCTACCCCGAGGTTTACCACGAGGACCTGGGGCACGAGCAGGCCGAACTGCGCGGCGGCGGCGTCAACGCGATCGGCTGGCGGGTCGTGGCCGCGGACTTCGTGACGATCGACAGCGGCACCGGCCTGGTGCACGAGGCCCCGGCCTTCGGCGAGGTCGACTTCGAGATGCTGCAGCAGGAGCGGCAGCGGTTCAAGGAGGACGACGCGATCCCGCTGCTGTGCGCGGTGGCTCCGAACGGAACGTTCAACGACGAGGCCCCCGAGGTCTATCGCGGCCGCTGGATCAAGGACTGCGACAAGGACATCAATCGCGAACTGAAGGAGCGGACCACGCCGTGGGGCACGCCGCTGCTGTACCACCTGGAGCAGTACCGGCACTCGTACCCGTTCTGCCCGCGGGCCGAGGAAGACGCGCTGATCCAGTACGCCCGCAAGAGCTGGTTCGTGCGGACCAGCCGCTTCAAGCAGCGGTTCATCGAGAACAACGCGGCGATGACCTGGCTGCCGGAACACATCAAGGAAGGCCGCTTCGGCGACTTCCTGCGCAACAACGTCGACTGGGCCCTGTCGCGCGAACGCTACTGGGGCACCCCCCTGCCGATCTGGGTCTGCCAGGAGAGCGGGCAGATGGAGGCGGTCGGCTCGTTCGACGAACTGCTCGCCAAGCCCGGGCTGACCGGGACCGAGGTCTGGGAACAGGCCCGGGCCGCCCGGCCGGACCTGCCCGACGACCTGCGGGTGCACCGCCCGTACATCGACGCCCTGACCTACGACAGCCCGTTCGCCGACGGCGCCCGGATGGTCCGCGTCAGGGAAGTGATCGACTGCTGGTGGGACGCCGGCAGCATGCCGTTCGCCCAGTGGGGCTTCCCGCACGCCGAAGGCAGCGTGCAGCGCTTCCAGGAGATGTTCCCGGCCAGCTTCATCAGCGAGGCGATCGACCAGACCCGCGGGTGGTTCTACGGGCTGCTGGCGATCAGCACGCTGCTGTTCGGACCGGATGAAAGCGGCAGGCTGGCCGAGCCGGTCCGGCAGGCGCTGCAGCGCGACGGTGACGAGGCCCTCGGCTTCCCGCAACCGTTCGAGGCCTGCATCGTGCTCGGGCACCTGATGGGCGAAGACGGCACGAAGATGAGCAAGCGGCTGAAGAACTACCGCGAGCCGGGCTACGTCTTCGACACCTACGGGGCCGACGCGCTCCGCTGGTACCTGTACAGCGCCCAGACGCCGTGGACCTCGGTCCGCTTCCAGGAGAACGCGATCCGCGACGCGCAGCGCGAGTTCCTCGTCCGGCTGTACAACGTCTTCAGCTTCTTCAACATCTACGCCAACATCGACGGTTTCGACCCGCGGCAGAAGCAGGCCCGCCCGGCCGCCGAACGGAGCGAACTCGATCGCTGGATCCTCAGCGACCTGAACCTGGCGATCCGCGACGTCCGCGGCCACCTCGACCGCTTCGAGAACTTCCCGGCCGCCCAGCGACTGAACGACTTCGTCGACGCGCTCAGCAACTGGTACGTCCGCCGCAGCCGCGACCGCTTCTGGTGCGCCGTCAGCGGCGAGGCGGCCCGCGACCAGGACAAGTGGGACGCCTACGAAACGCTCTACGAGGTGCTGGTCACGCTGAGCCGCGCGATCGCCCCGTTCACGCCGTTCTTCGCCGAGACGATGCACCAGAACCTGGTCCGCGACATCGAGGAAGGCGCGACGGACTCGGTGCACCTGTGCGCCTACCCGACCCCGGACGCGGCCTGCATCGACGTGCAACTGGCCGAGGAGATGAACCTGGTCCGCGACCTGGCCTCGCTCGGCCGGACCGCCCGAACGCTGGCGAAGATCCGCGTGCGGCAGCCGCTCGAACGGGTCGAGATCATCCTGGCCAACCACCAGCACGAGGACTGGCTGAGCGGGCACGCGGCCCTGATCGCCGAGGAACTGAACGTCAAGCAGGTCGACTTCACCAGCGACGCCGACCACTACGTGCACTACGAGGTCAAGCCGAACTTCAAGGCGATCGGCCCGGTCTACGGCCGGAAGGCCCCGCAGATCGCCAAGGCGCTGCAGGCGCTCGACAACCCGGCCGATGCGCGGCGGACACTGGTGGCCGACGGAAAGCTGACGATCGAGGTCGCCGGCGAGACCGTCGCGCTGACGCCCGAGCAGGTCGAGATCCGGCTGCAGCCGCGCGAGGGCTGGTCGGCCGCCCAGGGCCGCAGCGGGGTGGTGGTGCTGAGCACGGAACTGTCGACCGGGCTGCAGGAGGAGGGCCTGGTCCGGGAACTGATCCACCACGTGCAGACGCTCCGCAAGGAGCACAACCTGCCCTACGAGGCACGGATTGCGCTGTTCGTCGAGACCGCCCCCGAACTTGCCGATGTGCTCGGCAGGTGGCAGGAGACCCTGGCGGCCGAGACGCTGGCCGAGCGGGTCGTCTTCGGGCCGCCCGAGGCCGCGGAGGCCAAGGAGGTCTCCGTCGAGGGTACGGCCGTGCGGCTGGCCCTGGCGGCGCCGGCGGTGGCCGGCTGACTTGGCTTCCGCCGGGCGGGGGATACAATTGGCGGCGATGCTGGAAGACACCGAGACTCATCCGCTGGCACCGCGGCCGGACGTGGCCCCGCCGGGCAGTCCGCTGGCGGCGTCGCTGCGCGGCGCGAGGCGGGCCGACCTGCACTGTCACACGACCTTCTCGAACGAGCGGATCAAGTGGCTGCCGGGCATCGCGTTCCACCCCCTGCTGACGCCGGAGCAGACCTACGACCTGGCCAAGTCGCGGGGGATGGACTTCGTCACGATCACCGATCACGACACGATCGACGGCTGCCTGGACCTGCTGGACCGCCGGGGCCCGCTGGATGACTTCATCGTGGCCGAGGAGGTCTCGGTGGCGTTTCCCGAGGACGGAACGATCGTGCACGTCAACGTCTACGACATCGACGAGTCCGAACACGCCGAACTGCAGCGTCTGCGTGGCAGCATCTACGAACTGGCCGACTACTGCCGCCGGCTGGGCAAGCTGTACGTGCTGAACCACATGACGTGGACGGCGCAGCACCGGGTGCTGAAGACCTGGCAGATCGAGGCGATGCTGGAGCACTTCGAGGTTTTCGAGGGGATCAACGGCAGCCGCAGCTACGCGCACAACGCCTCGGCCTGGGCGGCAACCCGCGGGCACGACAAGACGCTGGTCGGCGGCAGCGACTCGCACACCAACCGGGTCGGCACGACCTGGACGCTCAGCCGCGGCGAGAGCGTCGCGGAACTGATCGCCGCGATCCAGGCCGGGCAGGCGACCGCCTGCGGCGCGTTCGGGACGGCCGAGAAACTCCGCGAGGACGTCTGGCTGGTGCTGCAGGGCGAACTCGACCGGCGGCTCGACGAGACGCACAGCTTCTGGAAGCGGGCCTTCACCCGCAGCGTCTGCCGGGTGATGAAGTGGAGCGGCCCGCTGGTCTGCCTGGGCTACAACCGCCGCCAGAACACCCTCGTCCGCAAGTTCCACGAAGCCCTGCCGGCTTGAATGCAGTCAGCAAGTAAGCAAGTCCCGCTGCGCGGTGGAAATGTGAAAGAGTGAAAGCGTGAATGAGGAGCGGGCGGGACGACCGCTTGTCCACCTCTCCCTTCCCTGGCTCCCCTGCTTCCACTTCAGCCCCGGGCCCCATCCTTGATGAGCGCGGCGAGCGGAGCGGTGGGGGACTGGATTGGACCGGTCCGCACGCCAGCCTGAGCCGAGCGGTGCGGCATCGACGCCTGAAGCTCCCCGGAGCCGATGCGAGCGCGGACCGCCGCGTCGATGACGCACCCTACAATCCCTTGAATGCAGTCAGCAAGTAAGCAAGTCTCGCTGCGCGGTGGAAATGTGAAAGAGTGAAAGCGTGAATGAGGGGCGGGCGGGACGACCGCTTGTCCACTCATGCTCCTTCGCTGGCTCCCCTGCTCCCACTTCAGCCCCGGGCCCCATCCTTGATGAGCGCCGCGAGCGGAACGGTGGGGGACTGGATTGGACCGGTCCGCACGCCAGCCTGAGCCGAGCGGTGCGGCATCGACGCCTGAAGCTCCCCGGAGCCGATGCGAGCGCGGACCGCCGCGTCGATGACGCACCCTACCATCCCGAACGGCAAGTGAGCAGGTCTGCTGCGCGGTGGAAACGTGAAAGAGTGAAAGCGTGAATGAGGAGCAGGCGGGACGACCGCTTGTCCACTCATGCTCCCTTCCCTGGCTCCCTTGCTCCCTTGCTCCCTTGCTCCCTCTTCCGGTTCCCTTGCTCCCTCGCTCCCTTTCCCCGATCCTGTTGCGTATGGCAAAGCGGTACTGGCTGATGAAATCGGAGCCGGAGACCTACTCGATCGATGATCTCGAGCGGGACGGCTGGACGTACTGGGACGGGGTCCGCAACTACCAGGCCCGCAACTTCATGCGCGACGAGATGCGGGTCGGCGACGAGGTGCTCTACTATCACTCGAACGCCAGTCCGCCGGGCGTGGCCGGCATCGCGAAGGTCTCGAAGGCCGGCTATCCCGACTTCACCGCCTGGGACAAGCGCGACAGCCATTTCGATCCGAAGACCAGCAAGGACGATCCGACCTGGATGATGGTCGACCTGGCGTTCGTCGAGAAGTTCCCCGGCGTCGTCTCGCTCGACACGCTCAAGAACACGCCCGAACTCGAAGGCATGCTCGTCATTCGTCGTGGACAGCGTCTCAGCGTCCAGCCGGTTGAAGCGGCCCACTTCCGCGTGGTCCGCAAACTGGGACGCAAGGCCGGCAGGTGAACCCCCCTCGGGAAGCAACATGGCAACGGCAAGACTGACCGACACGGAAATCCAGGACGCCCTCGGCCGGCTCGCCGGCTGGTCGCTGCGGGATGGCAAGCTGCACCGCGCGTTCCAGTTCGGCGACTTCGTCGAAGCCTTCGGCTTCATGACCCGCGCCGCCCTGCTGGCCGAGAAGCACAACCACCACCCCGAGTGGTTCAACGTCTACAACCGCGTCGTGGTTGACCTGACAACCCACGACGCGGGCGGCATCAGCCAGCGCGACGTCGACCTCGCCGCCGCTCTCAACAGCCTGACCGAACCCGGCACCTGAGGCGCGGGTGAAGACGTGAAAGGGTGAAACGCGTCGGCTGCGTCATCGAGCGGCATCCCGCGCGTGCGTCCGAGAACGGCTCCCTGGCTCCCTCGCTCCCTCGCTCCCTTGCTCCCTCGCTCGTTAGATGTGCCCCCGTGCTCTGGAGCTCCTGAGCAGTGCGTCTCGGCGCGCCCCGCTTACGGTTCGTCCCCGGGCAGCATCGCCCGCAGGGCGGCCGCCGCTTCGTCCCGGCCGGTGGCTTCGTAGAGTTCGGCCAGCCGTTCATAAGCCCGCTGGGTGGACGGGTGCGCGGCGCTGTAGTGGCCGGTCAGGTCCTCGGTGGCCGCCAGCAGCAACTGCTCGGCCTCGGTGTACTGCCCGCGACGGGTCAGGCACGCGCCGAGCGCGCTGCGCGTGCCGGCCACCTCGGCATCGTCCGCGGCGAAGGCCTGCAACTGGTTGGCCAGGGCGGCCCGCAGGTGCGTCTCGGCCTCGTCGTCCGCGCCGGTCATCCGTTCGATCTGTCCCAGCAGCACCAGGGCGCGACCGTACTCGCGCGGATCGACCGGGTCGGCCGCGGCCCGCGCGACGACCGCCTCGCGTGCGATCGGCAGCGCCCAGACGGCGGCGGCCGGCCGATCGGCGTCGCGGTAGAGGTGCAGCAGACGATAGATCGCCAGTTCCGTGCGCGGGTGCTCGGGGCCGAAGTGCGCATCCAGCCGCTCGATCGCGCTGTGCAGGATCGGCTCGGCCTCGTCGTAGCGCCGGTGCTTGACGAGCGTCTCGGCGTAGAGACTCTCCGTCTCGGCCACCCGCCAGTCGCCCTGCGGCAGCACCCGGTCCTGCAGGTCGAGCGCCTCGAGCAGCAGTTCCTCGGCCGCGATCAGTCGGCCGCGGTTCATCTCCGTCGCGCCGCGTCCGACCAGGGCGGCGATGACGCGCGGATCCTCGTCGCGCAGCGTCCGCCGCAGAATCGCGAGGGCCTCGTCGCCGGCCTCGGCGGCTTCATCGTGCCGGCCGAGGTCGTTCAGGACGGCCGCCAGCCCGGACAGCGCCGCGGCCGTCTGCGGATGGTCCGGTCCGAACAGTTCGCGACGCATGGCCAGCACGGAACGCATCAGCGGCTCGGCCTCGGCGAAGCGCAACTGCCGTTGCAGCACGTCGGCCAGTTGTCGCCGGGCGGCGGCCAGAACATGGTGCGGCGGCCGCAGCACGCGGTCGCCGAGCACGATCGCCTCGCGCAGCAGGACCTCGGCCTCGCCGGTCCGATCGCTGACCCGGGCGAAGCCGGCCAGGTTGACCAGTCCGGTGACCAGGTCGGGATGATCGGGTCCGAGCACGCGGCGGCGAATCTCGAGGGCCCGCCGCGCGAGCGGGTACCCCTCCGCGGTTCGCCCGGACTGGTGCAGCGCGATCGCCAGGTCGCCGAGCGTCTCGGCCACACGGGGATGGTCGGCATCGAACAGTCGCTCGCGCTGGGCGAGAACGTCGCGATACAGATCCACGGCGGTCTCGTAGTCGCCGACCGTGTAGTGCACCGCGGCCAGGCTCGCGCGACTGGCGACCGCCAGCGGATGATCCGCCCCCAGGAGCGCGGCGCGGATCTCCGCGGCCTCTTCGAGATACACGACCGCCTGCCGCATCTGGGCCCGCTTGCGGGCCAGCAGTCCGAGATCGTGCAGGCAGGTGGCGACCCAGCGGTGTTCGCGGGGCACCGCCGAGGTCAGCACGTCGAGCGCCTCGCTCAGCGTCTCCTGCGCCTCGTCGAGGCGGTCCATCTCGAAGTACAGCCCGCCGAGCCCGGTCAGCAGGTGCCCGCGCCGACCCGCGAAGCCCGGCTCGTCCGGCAGCGTCGCGAGCGCCTCGCGGTGCAGGTCCTCGGCCTCGGCGTAGCGACCCTGCTCGCCGCGCAGGGCGGCCAGTCGGCCGAGCGCATCGGCCAGGTCGCCCGGTTCGTCGGGCTGCTGTCGGCGCAGATCGACGGCCGCCTGCAGGTGCTGCCCGGCCTGCTCGGGCTGCCAGATGCCGTGGTAGCTGCGGCCGATCGTCTCGTGCAGGCGGGCCCGGGCCCGGGGCTGGGCGGCGAGGTCGCGCTCGATTCGCCGCTCCACCTGCCGCAGCAGGTCGCGGAGCAGGTCGGTGTCGCGTCCGCGGGCGACTTCGGGATCGACCGAGGTCAGCATCGATTCGAGGAAGCCGCGGATCTGGTCGGCCCGCCGCGTGCTGGCGGTCGCCCGCGCGGTGGCCCGCTGCTCCTGCAGGCTGGCCGTCAAGGCGGCGACGCGCCCGCTCTCGGCCAGTTCGCGGCCGTGCTCGGCCCGGTAGTAGAGCAGCGTCATCCAGGCCGAGAAGCCGATCAGCAGGACGAGCAGGGATCCGCCGAGGGCGAAGGCCGGCTTGTGCCGATCGATCAGTCGCCCGACCTGTCGGGTGACCGACGGCGGCGCGGCGAGCAGGCGCTGCCCTTCGAGGAAGCGAGCCAGGTCTTCGGCCAGCAGGGCCGCGCTCGGATAGCGCTCCTCGGGCGCGCGGGCGATCGCCTTCTCGATGATGGTCTGCAGGTCGCGCGGGACGGCCGGGTTGATCTGGCGGACGCGGGCGGGTCGGTCGAACAGGACCCGGCGGAGGGTGGATTCGCGGTCGGGTCCGTCGAAGGCGGGCTGCAGCGTCGCCAGTTCGTAGAGCGTGACACCCAGCGAGTAGACGTCGGTGCGTTCGTCGAGGTCTCCGCCGCGGGCCTGTTCGGGCGACATGTAGCGCAGCGTGCCGACGATGTCGCCGGAAAGCGTCAGCGTCGCGCTGGTGTCGTAGCGGGCCAGGCCGAAGTCGGTAATCCAGACTTCGCCGGCGGCGTCCAGCAGGATGTTGGACGGCTTGACGTCGCGGTGGATCACGCGGTTGCGATGGGCATGGGCGAGGGCATCGGCGATCGTCCGGCCCCAGCGGGCGACCTGGCGAAAGTGGGCGGCGGTCGGCCGGACCTGCTCGCTGCGCCACTGGCGAATGACATCGGACAGCGGCCGGCCGGCGACGTACTGCATCGCGAAGTACGGAACCCCGTCGTCGGCGCCGACGGCGAAGACGGGCACGATGTGCTTGTGGTGCAGCCCGCCGGCCGTGTGGGCTTCGCGCTGGAAGCGCTGCAGGGCCTGCTCGGAGACTTCCACGCCGGGCAGCAGCACCTTCAGGGCGACCCGCCGCTCGAGCGACAGTTGTTCGGCCTCGTAGACCACGCCCATGCCGCCCCGGCCGATCTCGCGCAGGATGCGGAAGTCACCGAGTTGCGGCCGGACCGGCGAGACCCGCACGCGGGCGTCGAGCGCCACGCCGGCATCGCTGCGGTCCGCACAGGCGCCGACCAGTTGCACCACCTTGATGAACTGCTCGACCTCGGCGACCGGCTCGTCGAACCGCTCGGCCAAGAGGACCGGGTTCGGAACCTGGCCGGCCGCCAGCGTCGCGAGGATCGCGTCCATCAGGCCGCTGGCGGCCTCGGCGTCGCGGGTCAGTTCACTCGAGCTCATCGTGCTGCTCCGCTTCGGCCCGCAGGGCGGCGGCCGCCTCGTCCTGCCCGCTCCGGTCGTAGACGGCGATCAGCCGCGCGCGGGTCACGGCGATGTCGGCCGCGTCCCGGCCGTAGCGTTCGGCGATCTGGTCGTAGGCCTTGCGCAGGTGCGTCTCGGCCTCGTCGTAGCGGCCGAGTTCCAGCAGGAACCAGCCGAGGTTCGAGTTCAGCATGGCCCAGCGGATATCCCGGGGGTGCAGCACGCCGGCGAGGGCGGCACTGGCTTGCTGCTGCAGCGTCAGGGCTTCGTCGAAGCGCTCGAGCTGGCCGAGGCAGTCGGCGTAGCGGGTCAGCGCGACGACCGTCAGCATGTCGTCGGCGCCGCGCTGCCGGCGGTGCCCCTCCAGGACGGCCCGGAAGAGCGGCTCGGCCAGGTCGGGGCGGTCGCGCAGTTCGAGGATCAGCCCGAGGTGATCGCGAACGAAGTGCGTCCGGGGATCGTCCTCGCCGTAGGCCCGGATGCGCAGCGCGAGGTTCTCGCGGGCGATCGGCTCGGCCTCGTCGAGCCAGGCGTCGCGGGCGGCCAGGTCGTCCCGGGCGTCCTCGTGCTGGGCGAAGCGGATCAGCACGAAGCAGAAGTTGTGCAGCAGCGTCAGCGCGTCTTCGTCCAGCCCGGCCCGGGCCTCGGCTTCGAGCGCGTACAGTTCGCGGTACAGCGGCACCGTCTCGCGCAGGCGACCCTGGATGTGCAGCAGCGTGACCAGGTTGGCCAGCGTCGAACGGGTCAGCCGATGCCGCGTGTCCAGGACCGCCCGGCAGCCCTCGAGCGCCTCGCGCAGCAGCGCCTCGCCGCGCTCGTGCTGGTCGATCTCGCGGCAGGCCAGCCCCAGGTCGTGGATCACCGCCAGCGTTGCCGGATGCCGGTCACCCGCCACCGCCCGAAAACGCGGGACCAGCGCCGCAAGTTCCTCGACCGCCGCGGCCGGGTTGTCGCGGCGAATCTGCATCCCGACCGTGATGTGACGGGCGACGAGCGTCTCGATCGCGTCGGCACCGTGCAGGCGTTCGAGTCGCTCGATCAGGTCGCGGCCGAGGGTCTCGGCCTCGTCGAACGCCTCCAGGTCGCGCAGGGCGACGAGCAGGCTGCGCATCACATGCCCGACCAGCGGGTGCCCCGCCCCGACTTCGTCCTGGATCTCGACCAGCAGCGCCCGGCAGGCCCGGGCCGCGCCGTCCGGATCGCCGCGATAGTGGGCCAGCGTGGCTTCGAGCCAGCGGGCCCGCAGGTGCAGGGCCTCGTCCCCGGCCTCGCCGGCCAGGACCTCGTCCAGCAGCACCGCGGCGACCTCCTCGCGGTCCAGTTCCAGCAGCAGTTCGGCCAGCGTGGTCCGGGCCTCGGCCGCCAGTTCGTCCGCGCCGAGCGCGACGGCGTCGCTGACGACGATGGCATAGGCCTCCTCGGCCGCGCCGAACTGCCCCGAGGCGTGCCAGAGATCGGCCCGCGCCCGCTGCACGGCCAGGCTGACAAGCGGATCCGGCGCGTCGATCAGCAGTTGCTCGGCCGCATCGAGATGCCGCTGGGCATCGGCGAAGGCACCGATCCGGGCGAAGGTCCGCCCGATGGTTTCGTGCAGGGCCGCGGCCACCACCGGCTGATCGTCAAGCTGGTCCAGGCGGTCGGCCGCGTCGCGCAGGATTCCGCGCAGCAGTCCGGTGTCGCGGGCCTGGGCGATCTCGGGGTCGACCGACGCGAGCATGTCCTGCAGCAGGCGCTGCACCTGGCGGGCTTCCTGCTCGCGCGATTCGGCCGCGGTGCGGGCCACGGCCGCGGCGGCGCGGGCCTCGCGGGCGGCGTCACGCCGGGCGATGGCGCTGGCGGCGTGCCGATCCGCGCGGGCATACAGCACGCTCATTCCGACCGCGAACACCACCGTCAGCAGCGCGGCGCTGGCCGCCAGCGCACTGAGCAGGCGGTTGCGACGGGCGAAGCGGATCAGTTCCCCGAACAGTCCGGGCGGGCGATAGCGCAGCGGCCGATCGTCGAGGCAGCGCTGCAGTTCTTCCGCCAGGACGCGCGCGTCGGGATAGCGGTCGGCGGGATCCTTCGCCATGGCCCGGTGAATCACCTGGGACAGGGGCAGCGGAATCGCGCGCTCGCCGCGGGTCAGCGACGGCGGATCGTCCAGCAGGACCTGCTTGAGCGTCGCCTCGTAGTCGGCCGCCACGAACGGCGGGCGCCCGGCGACGAGTTCGTACAGCGTCGCCCCGAGCGAGTAGACATCCGAACGCGCATCGACGCGTCCCCCGCCGCGGGCCTGCTCGGGCGACATGTAGCGGACCGTGCCGAGCACGTCGCCGGTCATCGTCAGCGACGCCTCGTTCGTGCGCCAGGCCAGCCCGAAGTCGGTCACCCAGACGTGGTCGCCCGCGTCGCGCAGCAGGTTGCTCGGCTTGATGTCGCGGTGCACGATCCCGGCCGCGTGTGCGTGGGCCAGGGCATCGGCGATCTGCACGCCCCAGGTGGCCACCTGCCGGGCCCGGGCCTCGTCGGGCATCGCGGTGGCTTCGTCCCGCCAGGCCGCGAGCGAGTCTCCCTCGATGAACTGCATGGCGTAGTACGGCAGGTCGTTGTGCGTGCCCGTGGCGAAGATCGGAACGATGTGCTTGTGCTGCAGACCGCCGGCCGCCCGGGCTTCGCGGACGAAGCGTTCGATCGCGATCGAATCGACGCTGACGCCCGGCAGCAGCACCTTCAGCGCCACCCGCCGGTCGAGGCTCAACTGGCGGGCCTCGTAGACGACGCCCATGCCGCCCCGACCGATCTCGCGCAGGATGCGGAAGTCGCCGAAGGCCCGGTCCTGTGTCGCGGCCGTGTGCCGCCCGCCCGTCCCGCGGATCAGTTCGACCACGGCGATCAGGTGCTGGATCTCGGCCGGCGTTTCCGGGAACTGCCGGGCCAGCGCGTCGGCGTCGGGCCGGCGCCCGGCCTCGATCTCGACCAGGATCTGCTCGACCAGCGAACCGCGGGCGGCCGCCAGCGTCTCGGTCGCGGGGCCGCGGACCATCACGGGCGCTCCGCGGGCCGCCGATCGCTGGGCGGGTCCGAACTGGCGATCAGCATCCCCAACCGCTTGATCGCCTTGGTCAGCACCACGCTGACGGCGTTCGCGCTGCGGTTCATGATCTCGGCCGTCTCGCTGACGCTGAGCCCTTCGAGGATCCGCAGCACGATCACCTCCCGGTACGAAGCCGGCAACTGGGCAAGGGCTTCGGCGAGGGCCTCGCGCTGCTCGACCGAGCGCAGTTGCCCGCTCGGCGAGGTCCCGGGGTCGCAGAGCAGGTCGGCCAGGCGGAAACTCGCCGACGGGCGCGGGCCGTCCAGACGCCGTTCGCGGCGGACATCGCGGGCGGCCGCCTGCAGGTGGCGGCGCCGGACGTCGATCAGGCGCTGCTCGACCACCCGGCACAGCCAGGTCCAGAAGGCGGCCTCGTGCTGCACATCGAGCGTACGAATCTGCCCGCTGACGATGATCAGGACTTCCTGCAGCACATCGTCGACGCTGACGCGGGCCAGGACCGACGGATCCAGCCGCAACTGGATCAGCCAGCGCAACCGGGGAGCGTACTGCCCGACCAGCCGGTCAAACGCCCCGTCCTGCCCGGCAATGGCGGCCTGGATCGCGGCCAGTTCAAGATTCGTCTGCGGATCACTCATCCGGTTCCCCAGCACCTGAAACGCTGCGCCTGGCCGGTGCTTAACCCGGCGGAACGGAATTTTCCCAGTGTACCCGCTCCAGCCGGCGCCGCGTCGAGGGATCGCAGCCGCCAGCCCCCCTGTTCCCTGTTCCCTGTTCCCTGGCCCCCGGCCCCTGTTCCCTGGCCCCTGGCCCCCGACCCCATGGCCTCGCGCCGGTCGGATCCGCTAGGATGTTCCGGCGACTGTCCGACAACACACACGAGGATTCCCGCATGCATCGCGCCTTCCTGCTCGTGCTCGCGCTGCTGGTACCGGCCGTGGCCGGGGCCGACGAGCGCATCTTCATTCCCGACCAGCCGTTCGACATGCAGCACATCCGGCTGGATCTGGACATCGACCTGCCGGCCGAGCGACTCGACGCGACCGCCGACCTGTCGATGCGGGTTCTCGCGCCGGCCGCGCTGGTCGAACTCGACGCCGTCGACTTCCAGGTCCGCTCGGTCGAAGGGCGCGTGGCCGGGGGCGACTGGGCAGCCTGGCCGCATCGTTACGACGGCCGGAAGCTGGGGGTCCACCTGCCGGCCGAGCAGGCGCGGGGGACCGACCTCGACCTGCGGATCCGGTATGTCGTGCAGGAGCCCGCGAGCGGGCTGTCGTTCTTCTCGCCGGAGAAGAACGGTGCCGCCGCGCCGCTGCAGGTCTGGTCGCAGGGCGAGTCGATCGAGAACCGCTACTGGGTGCCGTGCTTCGATCACCCGAACGAGATGCAGACGACCGAGATCATCGCGACCGTCGACCGCGGCTTCGAGGTGCTCTCGAACGGAGCCCTTCGCAGCCGCCGCGAGACCGATGACGGACGGGTGACGTTCCACTGGAAGATGAGCCGTCCGCATGTCGTCTACCTGATGACGCTGGTGGTCGGCGAGTTTCACGTGGCCGAGGAGACCTGGCGCGGCATCCCGGTGACCTACTACGTGCCGCCCGACCGGGCCGACCAGGTCGAACCGACCTTCCGCCACACCACCGCGATGCTCGATCTGTTCACCGACAAGCTCGGCGTCCGCTACCCGTGGGAGAAGTACGCCCAGGTCTGCTGCCACAACTTCGGCGGCGGAATGGAGAACACCAGCGCCACGACCCTCGGCGAGGCCTCGCTGCTCGATGCCCACACGCGTCTGGACCGCGACGCCGACGGACTGATCGCCCACGAACTCGCCCACCAGTGGTTCGGCGACCTGGTCACCTGTCGCGACTGGGCCCACCTGTGGCTCAACGAGGGATTCGCCAGCTACTTCGAAGTGCTCTGGGACGAACATGTCGGCGGACCGCAGGCCCTGGCCTACAACCTGATGGGCAAGGCCCGCAGCGCCATCCGCGGCGGCAAGGACCTGCCGATCGTCCACCAGCACTATGACCACCCCGACAGCCAGTTCGACGCGCGGGCCTATCCGAAGGGCGCGTGGGTCGTGCACATGCTGCGCCGCGAACTCGGCGACGACCTGTTCTGGGCCGGACTGCAGGCCTACCTGCGCGAGTTCGCCCATCAGCCCGTCGAGACCGCCGACCTGCGCCGCACGCTCGAACGCGTCAGCGGCCGCAGCCTCGAACGCTTCTTCCACGACTGGACCGAACGACCCGGGCACCCCGTCGTCGAAATCGACTATCGCTGGCTCGCCGACGACAAACTCGCCGAAGTCTCCGTCACCCAGACCCAGGACGACGAGGCCTTCCACTTCCCGCTGGTGATCGAGTTCGTCGGCCAGGACCAGACCGTCCGACTGCGGCGGGACCTGACCAGCAAGCAGGAACGCTACCTCGTGCCGCTCGGCTTCCGGCCGGACAGGATCTCGATCGACCCCGACATGCGGGTGCTGATGGACCTGACCGCGACCATGCCGCGTCGCCTGTGGGAAGGCCAGTTGCGGGACGACCCCAACCCGGTCAACCGCATCGCGGCCGTCAAGCACCTGGGTCGCAGCCTCGATGACCATGTCGAGTCGCTCATGCACGCCCGCCTGGCCGAGGAGCCCTTCTGGGCCGTCCGCCGCGAACTGCTCAACGCGCTGGCCGAGAGCGAGTCGGACGCGACCCGCGCGGCGCTGCTGGCCACCCTGTCCGATCCCGACGCACGCGTCCGCCGAACCGCGGTCGACCGCCTGGCCGACTTCGACGAGCCCGAGGTCCGGCGGCGCGTCACCGCCCTGCTGGACGACGCGGACCAGAGCTACGCCGTCCGCGCGGCCGCGATCAGCGCGCTGGCCGACTGGGCGCCGAATGACCTGCTGGACCGCGTGCGCCCGCTGCTGGCGATCGACGATCCGCGCGGCATGGTTCGCCAGGCCGTACTCGGGGCCCTCGGCGCGACCGCCGACCCGGCCGCGGTGGAACCGGTCCTGGCGCATCTCGGCGACCAGCACGGGACACGCACGCGACGATCGGCGATCACGGCCATCCGCCAGTTGTCCGACGACGTGGAGATGCCCGACGACCAGCGTGAGGAGGTTGTCACGGCCCTGGCGGCCTGCGTGGAGGGCGGAGACGGCTGGCTCCAGTTGCCGGCCGCCCGTGCCCTCGGTGCCCTCGGTCCGGATGCGGCCGCGGCCCTGCCGGCGCTGCGTGCGGCGTTGGACGACGACCCCCGCGAACGGACGCGCGAGGCGCTGGAGAACGCGGTGGCGAAGATCGATCGCGCGGCCGAAGCGGCCCCGGCAGTCGCGCAGGCCGCGGCGGAGTCCGACCTGGCGGAAGAGAACAGCAGGCTGCGTGCGCAACTCGATGCGCTCCGCGGCGAGCACGACGCCCTGGCGACCCGGGTGGCCTCGCTCGAAGCACTGGTCAACGGCTACCAGGCCGTCCTCGACCAGATGGCCGGCCAGCACGCCGGCCCGACCGGCAGCGCCTCGACCGCGGGAGAATGACGCGCCAGGGGGATCAGGGGAGCGAGGGAGCAAGGGAGCGAGGGAGCAAGAAACCGTGCCACCGCTCTTGCGACTCACAATCGCGCCAACGCTCGCACACGCTCACCAGCCGCGCAGCTACCACTGTTCGCGACCCATGAAAGCAGCCCGGGCAGAGCAGTGGTACCAGGCACGCGAGGTCTCGCGATCGCGGCATGCCGCGTCGATGCCGCACCCTGCGGCCCTTCGACAAATCGGCCCGGGCCCGGATGACGCACCACGCGATCTACTCACGGATGGATCCCGCGCCTGACGCGTTCCCTGGCTCCCTCGCTGCCTGGCTCCCACGCTCCCTGGCCCTCACGCTCCCTGGTCCTCAGGTCGTAGGGTGCGTCATCGACGCGGTATTCCGCGATCGCATCCGCCGCGGACGCTGCTGGCGTCGATGCCGCACCGCCTGGCTCAGGCTGCCATGTGGACCGGCTCGCGGCGGCACCCGCAGGCCCCGGAATTCCCCGTTTCTTCCCTCGCTCCCTGGCTCCCTCGCTCCCTTGCTCCCTGGCTCCCTTGCCCTCTGGCCATTTTCCGCTGCCCAGCGGAACCGCGCACCGATAGAGTGTGTATGACATCCACGGAGGGATGTCGCGGAGGATTCAGGGATGAGACGGCGTGGATCGATCGGGCGCGTGGCGCTCGTGCTCGGCGGACTGGTACTGGGTGTGGCACTCGCACTGACGCCCGGCGGGTGGCTGCGGGCCGCGGCCCGCTGGCAGGTCGACGAACGGGCCGCCCTGACCTTCTTTCAGCGTGAACCGCTCGCCTTCCTCGTCACCGAGCGGATCGTCACCCAGGTCGTCGTCGAAAAGCACGGCCGCAGCCTGCTGCTGGGCGACAAGCACGGCTTCCTGTTCGGGACGGTCGAACTGCTCTACGGCATCAACCTGGCCGACCTGCCGCCGGAGTCCGTCCGCCGCGACGACCAGCGGATCTTCGTCTCGGTGCCGACCCCCGAACTGCTGCACACCGTCCCGGATCTCGAATCCGTCCGTTTTCTGCAAAAGCGCTCGCCGATGATCGTCCTCGCCGACAAAATGGCCGGCAGCGATCTGTACCAGGAATGCCTGCTCGAACTTGACGACGCGGCCCTGCGCTTCGCCGAGGAGCACGGCCTGACGCCGACCCGCGAGGAACTGCTCGGTCGCCTGAACGAGTACGCTCCGGTGATCGCCGCCAGGATCGGCAGCGAGGTGATCTTCGAGTGACCAGCGACCCGCAGCAGCCACCTCCGCCCCCCAGCCGCCTCGGCCCGCGCCTGCTGCTGCTCGCCCTCGTCATCGCCCTGCTCGCCTTCCTCCGCTTCGGTAGTTGCTGACGGGAAGGGAGCGAGGTGTGTGCCACTGCGGATCTTCGCAGGGCATTCCTTGACCTGGTGAAAACGTGGAAGCGTGAAAGAGTGAAAGGGGTCGCCTGCTGATGCGTCCGCCTCTCACGGCCAAGCGGTGCGGCATCGACGCCCGGGGTTTCCACGGTCGCTGCGGCTGCGGTCTGCCGCGTCGATGACGCACCCTCCGACCTCCCTGGCCTTGCTCCCTTGCTCCCTCGCTCCCTTGCTCCCTGGCCTTGCTCCCTTCGTCAAAAAAAGCCCCCCGCGTCACAAGCGTGGCGCGGGGGGTCTGCGTTTCTCGGAATGCTGCGATCTACCGGGAGCCTGGTTCCGGGGGCCCGGCTTCGGTCCTGCTACGGAATCGTGATTTCGATCGATTCCTTGCCCTGCCAGGCGCCCGCGTCCAGCAGCCAGGCCTCCGTCACCGGGACGTTGCCCATCGCGCCGTCGGCCCCCTTCCCGGCGAAGCCCGCCTGCCCGCCGACCTCGACCTTCTTCACTTCGGCCGGGTCACGCAGGACGACCTCGACGGCGTACTGCTGCTGCGTTTCGAGAATCACGGTCTTGTCGGTCACTTCCTTGACCGTTCCGTGCACCACGAACCACAGTCCCTTCAGACCCACCCCGGCCTTGGTCGCGTTGTCGATGTAGTCCTGCAGGACTTTCTCGGCCCCGACGACCTGAACCGTCGCCGGTCCCGCCTGCTGCCGTGCGCTGACCGTCTTGCCACCCTGGGTCGAAATCACGTAACCCGCTATCGCAAGTGCAATTACGACAAAACCAATCTGCAGGCCCTGTTTCATCTCTTGTGCTCCTGATCTGTCCACGGACCGGAGAAAACCCCGTGAGTCGCGACGGACGCGCCGCGGTCCGTGGCCGCTGGTAAGCAGCGGACCCAAAAGCGTATCCGAACACCGGCGCAGCAACAAGCCGCACGCCGGGCCCGTTTGACGCCACGCCCGCCGGCCCGCCACAATCCCTCCCACGAACGTGAGATTCCCCCACCGAGGAGCCCGCCATGCGCGCCACCCCGTTCCTGCTCTGCCTTGCCGTCCTCCCGGCCGTGCCCGGCAGCGCCGAGACGCCCCGCAGCGTCCCGACCTACGACGCCCGGACGTTCTACCAGACCATCAGCTACCGCGGCGCTTCCTTCAACGGCGACGAATCGCAACTGCTGATCTCCAGCGACGCCAGCGGCGTCTTCAACGTCTACGCCCAGCCCGTGGCCGGCGGGCCGGCCCGGCAACTGACCGAGTCCTCGGACAACGCCCGCTACGCCGTCACCTGGTTCCCGCACGACGAGCGCTTCCTGTTCGCCAGCGACGAGGGCGGCAACGAACTCGACCACCTGTATGTTCGCGAGCGGGACGGAAAGATTCGCGACCTGACACCCGGCGCGCGGCTCAAGGCCAACTTCTTCGGCTGGGACCACGACCGCACGCATTTCTTCGTGACCACCAACGAGCGCGATCCGCGGTTCTTCGATGTCTACCGCTACGCCGCCGACGACTACGCCCGCGAGCGAATCTGGGAGAACCCCGGCGAACTGGCCCCGACAGCGATCGCCCGCAACGGAAAGTGGATCGTGCTGACCCGCCAGAACGGCAACGCCGACAGCGACCTGCTGCTGGTCGCCGTCGGCAGCGACGCCGCGCCGCGCCTGATCACGCCGCACGAGGGCAAGGGCATGCACAACAGCCTGGGCTTCTCGCCCGACAGCGGCCAAGTCCTCTACAGCACCGACCGCCACGGCGAGTTCCGCCAGGCCTGGGCCTTCGACATCGCGACCGGGGCGCATCGGCCGCTCGTCAAGGCCGACTGGGACGTCAGCTACCTGGGCTTCTCCGAGACCGGCCGCTACCGCGTGCACGGCGTCAACGCCGACGCCCGCACGGCGGTCACGATCCTCGACACGCAGACCGGCCAGGAGATCCGGCTGGCCGACCTGCCGCCCGGCGACCTGAACGGCGTCCGGTTCTCGCGCAGCGAAACCCGGCTGGCGTTCTACCTGAGCGACGACACTTCGCCCGCCAACCTGTACGTCTGTGATCTCGCCAGCGGCCGGGCCCGGCGGCTGACCACCAGCCTGAACAAGGACCTGCGGCAGGAAGACCTCGTGGCCGGTTCGGTCGTCCGCTACCCGAGCTTCGACGGACTGCAGATTCCGGCTTTGCTGTACCGTCCCTGGCCGGCCTCGGCCGAGAACAGGGTTCCGGCGCTGGTGTGGGTGCACGGCGGTCCGGGCGGTCAGAGCCGGCTGGGCTATCGCGGCATGATCCAGCACCTGGTGAATCACGGGTACGCCGTGCTGGCGGTCAACAACCGCGGCAGCAGCGGCTACGGCAAGACGTTCTATCACATGGATGACCGCCGGCACGGCGACGTGGACCTGAAGGACTGCGTGCACGGGCGCCGTTACCTGGAAGGGCTGGACTGGGTCGACGGCGGGAAGGTCGGCATCATCGGCGGCAGCTACGGGGGCTACATGGTCTGTGCCGCGCTGGCGTTCGAGCCCGAGGCGTTCAACGTCGGCGTCGACATCTTCGGGGTGACCAACTGGGTTCGCACGCTCGAGAGCATTCCGCCCTGGTGGGCCAGCTTCCGCTCGTCGCTGTACGAGGAACTCGGCGATCCGGCCACCGACGGCGAGCGTCTCCGCCGCATCTCGCCGCTGTTCCACGCGAGCGGCATCCGCCGCCCGCTGCTGGTGATCCAGGGCGCGAACGACCCGCGCGTCCTGCAGGTCGAAAGCGACGAGATGGTCGCGGCCGTCAGGAAGAACGGCGTCCCGGTCGAATACGTGATCTTCGAGGACGAGGGGCACGGCTTCGAGAACCGCGAGAACCGCATCACCGCCAGCGAGTCGATCGTCCGCTTCCTCGATGAATACCTCAAGAAGTAACCAGGCACAGGCCAGCACGGAAGAAAATGAGCTCGTGAACGAGTGAGTACGTGAGCGCGTGAAGGGGTGCTTCGACGCGCGGGGGCAGTGTTGGCTCGACCTACGACGCGGCGCTCGGGGGGCGATAGCGGGCCACGCAACCGGGCGATTCCTCCACCGCCACCACCGCGAGGCGAGCGGTGTCTCCGCCGAAGTCGGCCAGTTCGTCCGCGATGTGTCGAGCGACCCCCTCGGCCGACGGCGGCAGCGCCTGGAACGGGGCAAGCTCGTTCAGGTGCGTGTCGTGCATCGTCGCCAGCAGTTCCCTGACCCGGGCCTTCAGCGCGACGAAGTCCAGCAGCACGCCCATCCCGTCCAGGTCCGGCCCGACGAACGTGGCCGACACCTGCCAGTTGTGCCCGTGCAGCGGCTCCAGCGTCCCGTCCGGCAGGCGCAGTTGATGCGCTGCGGAAAACCAGTCCGTTACCGTGACCTCATACACGCTTGCAGCCCTCTGCCCGCTGAACCTGCCGACCTGCCCGAACCGATAGCAGGATTGTGCCCCAGCGCCCCCGGAGACCGCAAATGCCCCGCCCCACGCGTCCTCGACTCCGAACGGCCACCGCCGCGCTCGTCGCTCTCCTGGCCGTGCTGCTGCCGGCCTGCACGACGCGCGACGACGTGCATTTCAACCGCTACGCGCCGGCAAACGGCGATCCGACCCTGCTTCAGGCGGCCGATTCCTGCACCGACCAGGCCGAGTGGCTCGTCCGGGACCTGGACACGCGCCTTGAGCATGGGCTGTATTGACGCTAAAACCATCAGGCACAGACACCTTGGAGAAAACGGGCGCGAGCATGCGGATCTGCTTCACCAGTGATTTCCACGGTAGTGAAGCTCACTACGCCCACCTGACCGAGCTGCTCCACGCCGAGCGGCCGGCACTGGTGATCCTTGGCGGTGACATGTTCCCCGACGGACGCGAGCCCGACCCGGCCGACGCCCAGCGGGCGTTCATGCGGACGACCTTCCGCGACGTCCTGGCGACCTGGCACCGCAACGACCCCGCCCTGCAGGTCGCCTGCATCACCGGCAACCACGACTGGCTGACGACCCAGGACGAGCTCCGCGCCTTCCAGGACCAGGGCCTGCTCCGCTGGCTCGAGCCGCAGACCCCCTGGAACTGCAACGGGTACAACCTGATCGGATTCCCCCACACGCCGCCGACCCCCTTCTGGCTGAAGGACTTCGAACGCCTCGACCTGCCCGCCGACCCGCCCCCGACCGATTCCGGCCGCACCTGGTCGATCGAAGAGGGACGCGCCGTCATCGTCGAGGGACAGGCCCACTTCACGCAGCAGGCGAGTCTCAGCGAACTGCTGGCCGGGATTCCCGAAATCGAGCCGCCGTGGGTCTTCGTCTGCCACGCGCCGCCGCACGACACGGGCCTCGACCGCCTGCCCGACATCGACGAGCCGGTCGGCTCGCGGGCGGTCCGCGGCTTCATCGAACAACGCCAGCCCCTCTGCAGCCTGCACGGGCACATCCACGAGTCGCCCGGCATCACCGGCCGAATCCACAACCACATCGGACAGACCGTCTGCATCAACCCCGGGCAGCATCCCGATCGTCTGCACGCCGTCCTGCTGGATCTGCAGGACCCGGCCGGGACGCTCGTGCACACGGTGTACGATTGACCGCGCCACCCGCGAACCTCGTCCTGATCGGGCTCCGCGCGACCGGCAAGACGACGCTCGGCAAAGCCCTCGCCGCCCGCCTGGACTGGACCTTTCGAGACACCGACGCCGAGATCGAAGCCCGGGCCGGACAACCGGTCGCCGATGTCTTCACCCGCCAGGGACAGGACGCCTTTCGCGAAATCGAGGCCGGCGTGCTGGCCGACCTCGCCGACGCCCGCCGCTGCGTGATCAGCACCGGCGGAGGCATCATCCTGCGGGCCGACAACCGCCGCCGCCTGGCCGCCCTCGGCCCGTGCATCTGGCTCGACGCGCCCGTCGCCGTCCTGCGGGCCCGGATGGCGTCCCAGCCGGGGCAGCGGCCGCCGCTGACCGGACGCGACCCGCTTGACGAAATCGAGCAGGTCAGCCTGGCCCGCGCCCCGCTCTACGCCGCCCTGGCCGAGATGCAACTGGATACCGCCACCGCCAGCGCCGCCCAGCTTGTCACCCGCGTGCTCGACTACTTCGGGATGTCCGACGCATGATCGTCGACCCGCTCGCGATCTTCGTCTGGCTGCTCGGCCTCTGTGTCGGAAGCTTCCTGAACGTCGTCGTCTACCGGCTGCCGCGCGACCTGTCCGTAGCCGAGCCGCGCTGGTCGTTCTGCCCGACCTGTCGCCGGACGCTCTCCTGGATCGAGAACCTGCCGCTGCTGAGCTGGCTGCTGCAGGCCGGACGCTGCCGCGGATGCCGACAGCCGATCTCGCCGCAGTACCCGCTGGTCGAGGCCTGCACCGGACTCGCCTTCGTGCTCGCCTATCACGCGCTCTTCCTGGCCGACGCCTGGTCGGCGCTGACCGAGCCCGCCCTGCCGCGCGACGCCGCCCTGCTGCTCGCCTGGCTGATCCTGATCGCCGCCCTCGTCGCCACCACCGCCATGGATATCGTCAGCTACCTGGTCGACATCCGCGTGGCCGACCTCGCCACCCTCGGCGGCGTGCTGTGCCTGGCCGCCTGGCCGCGCCCCGAAGTCACCGCCAGCCTGCCGGCCGCCCTCAGCGCCGCCGCCGTCGCGGCATTTCTCGTCAGTATCGTTCGCCTGTACCTGATCCCGACGCCGCCGCCCGAACCCCCGCCGAGTGAGCCCGAATCCGCCCCCGAGGACGAACCCCGACCACCCCGCTCCAGCTACGGACCCGGCATCCTGTTCCTGCTCGGACTGCTGGTCGCCGCCGCCCTGGCCGCGACGGCCCCGGGCCTGGCGCCGGCGGACGGACAACTCAGCCGCATCGCCGGAATCGGCCTGGCGCTGCTGCTGCTGACGATCGTCATCGCCGCCAGTCCGCCGCGGGACGCCGACGACGAACTGCACGAACAGATCGAGGAGGAAAGCAGCGGCGCCCGCCGGATGGTGCTCGGCGAACTCGGCTGGCTCCTGCCGATGATCGCGGCCGCCACGGTCGCCGGACTGCTGGTCGCCTGGGTTCCCGCGGCCGAGCGATTCTGGAGCGCGTGCCTGGCGTGGTCGCCGGGCGGATTCAACCCGGTCGCCGGGGCGAGTTTCGCGATGCACGGCGCCATGACCGCGGCCCTGGCGGGCTGGGTCCTGCGGATCGGGTTCACCCTGGCGCTGGGACGCGAAGCCTTCGGGGTCGGGGACATCTACATCCTGGCGGCCGCCGGAGCCTGTGCCGGGTGGCAGATCGCCCTGCTCGGATTCCTGCTGGCGATCGGCATCGCGCTGCTGGTCTGGCTGCTGCTGCTGGTCACGAAGCCGACAGCGATGATCGCCCTGGTCCCGCCCCTGGCCCTCGGGTTCGTCGCGGCCCTGCTGGCGTACCGCCCCGCGGCCGGCATCGCCGGGCGCTACGCCGAAGAGTTCGCCCATGCGTGGGAGCGCAGCCCGGGATCGATCGGGCTGCTGGTGGTCCTGCTGCTGGTGGCCACGGCCGTCGCGATCGGGCTGACCCGCCTGGTCCGTCGCCTGCTGACGCCCGCCGGCGACGACTGAGCTTGTTGCCGGGCGCCTGAATCGCTTAGCATCGGTGGTTTCCCAGGGGAGATCCGCGTGACCGCCAACCGCCTGCTTGTGCTCGCCTGCCTGATCCTGACCGGGTGCGAGAACGGGCCCCGCGAGAAGATGATCATCGCCGTCTCGGACGAAGACCCCGACGTGCGCCGCGTCGCCGTCACCGAGGTCGCCAACGGAAAGTCCGTCTCGGCCCCCTGGGCGATCGACGGGTTCGTCGCGATCGCCGCGCTCGACCGCGACACGCAGGCCCGCTGCGTCGCCCTGCGGGCCCTCGGCCGCTCCGGCAGCACCCGCGGCGTCGACACCTGCCTGATGATCCTCAACCACACCGCCTATCCGCCCACCGAGGTCCGACCGCCCGATGCACTCTGCCGCTGGGACGCGGCCGCCGCCCTGACCGAACTCGCCGCCGGCACCGCCTTCGGCCCCGAGCAGCAGGCCGCGGCCGAGCCTGTCCTGATCAAGTGCCTCGAGTCCGACACCGAACCGCACGTGCGTCTGCACGCCGCCGACGTTCTCGGGCAGATCGCCACGATCCGCAGCCTCGACGCGCTGATCGCCGGACTGCGCGATCGCAACTTCGCCGTCGTCTCCGCCTGCGAGAACGCCCTCGTCAGGCTGACCGGCCAGACGCACGACTGCGACGCCTACGCCTGGAAACAATGGCGCGAGCAGCACGGCAACGATCCGTTCGCCAACGCCGGTCGGATCCCCGAATCGCGGCGGGCGCCCTACGACGGGCCGATCGACCGGGCCCTCTACCGCAGCCGACAGAACCTCCGCTGGATCTTCCCCGGACCGAAGAAGTAGCCCCGATGCTGGCCGTCGTCATCGACCGCGACGAGTGCGACCGCCCGCGCACCCGCCTGGCCCGCGACGTGCCGCCTCCCGCGCCGGCCGCGGGCGAGGTGCTGATCGATGTGCGCGTGGCCGGCATCTGCTCGACCGACCTCGAACTCGCCCGCGGCTACATGGGCTTCCGCGGCATCCCCGGACACGAGTTCGTCGGCACCGTCCGCTCGCCCGGCCCGCTGCACGGCCGGCGCGTCGTGGCCGAGATCAACGTCCCGCCCCCCGGCTTCGACGGCAACCTGACCGCCCGCAAGCACGCGGCCGACCGCACGGTGCTCGGCATCCTCGGCCGTGACGGAGCCTTCGCCGAACAGGTCGCCCTGCCCGCCGCCTGCTGCCTGCCGGTGCCGGATGACCTCAGCGATGACGTGGCCGTGTTCGCCGAACCCGTCGCGGCGGCGCTTCAGATCCTGGAGGACTGCGACCTGTCGGGCGTCACGCGAGCCGGCGTGATCGGGGCCGGACGCCTCGGCCTGCTGTGCGGGCAGGTCCTGACGCGGGCCTGCCCCGAAACCGACCTGCTGGTGCGCAGCGCCGCCCGGGCCGGTCTGGCGGCCGAACTCGGGCTGCGCCCGCTGTCGCTCGACGCGGTCCCGCCGGGTCGTCCGTACGACCTGCTGGTCGACTGCACCGGCGCGCCCGAGGGACTCGCCTGGTGCCTGGCGCACCTGCGGCCGCGCGGACAGATCGTCCTGAAGAGCACCTACGCCGACCCGCGCCCGATCGACCTGGCGCCCGTCGTGATCGACGAGATCCGCATCCACGGCAGTCGCTGCGGCCCGATGGATGCCGCCCTGGACGCGCTCGCCCGCGGCGAGGTCGCGGTCACGCCGCTGATCTCGACGCGTTATCCGCTGGCCGAAGCCGAGCGGGCCCTGGCCGCGGCCGCGCGTCGCGAGAACGTCAAGGTGCTGCTGGACTGCGGAAGCGCCTGATGTTGCGAGAGGTCACGATCGACGGGCACACGTACCTGCAGTTTCCCTCGCTGCGGAATGCGGCCGGCATCGGCCATGCCTTTTCGACCCGCGGACGCAACGTTCGCAACGCGGCCGACCGCGAGGCGTTCTGCCGGGCGTTCGCGCTTGATCCGGATCGCCTGTGCTGGCAGCAGCAGATTCACCGGCCGCGAATCACGATCCGTGCGGCCGGCGATCCGCCCGGCCCGCTGGCGGAAACCGACGCGACCATCCTGACCGCGCCGGGGCAGGCCGTGCTGGCGTTCTCGGCCGACTGTCCGCTGGTGCTGGTGCACGATCCCGCCCGCAGGGTGCTGGGCGTCGCGCACGCCAGTTGGCGCTGCACGGTCGCCGGCCTGGTCGGGCAACTGGTGCACGCCCTGCGGGAGGCCTGCGGATCAGAGCCCGCCGACCTGCGGGCCGGGATCGGGCCGTCGGCCGGACCCGAGCGCTACGAGGTCGGTCGGGATGTCTACGACGCGGCCGCCGACCTGCCGGACCGCGAGACGATCCTCCGCCCGCACCGCGACCGCTGGCTGCTGGACCTGTGGGCCGCGAACCGCGGACAACTCGAACGGGCCGGCGTAGCCGCCGAGGCGATCGAAGTGGCCGGCCTGTGCACGATGACCGACACGGAGCGGTTTTACTCGTACCGCCGCGAAGGCGCCGGCTGCGGCCACTTCGGGCTGCTGGCATGGGTGGGTTGAAGAAGGGAACAGGGAACAGGGAACAGGGGGACCGGGAACACGGAACCCGGGGCCGGCGATTCCTCCTTCACTCTTTCACCCATTCATTTTTTCGCGCAGCCCGGGTGCCCCATCCTGGAGTGAGCGAAGCGAGCGGAAGGGTGGGGGACTGCGTTCGGTTTCCCTCCACATGCGGAACCCGCGTCGCGCTCGGCCACGCGGTGCGGCATCGACGCCTGGCGCTCCCGCGTTCGATGTGGCCGCGGTCTGCCGCGTCGATGACGCACCCTACGATCCTCTTTCACCCATTCACTTTTTCGCGCAGCCCCGGGTGCCCCATCCTGGAGTGAGCGAAGCGAGCGGAAGGGTGGGGGACTGCGTTCAGTTTCCACCCACAGTGGAACACGCATCGCGCTCGGCCATGCGGTGCGGCGTGAAAACGCGAAAGAGTGAAAGAGGCCGCCCGACGGCGCGAATTCCTCCTTCACTCTTTCACTCAATCACTTTTTCACGGGCGCAGCCCGACAGGCGTCTACTTGCAGCGGATGTAGCTGGGGTTTCCTCCGCCGGGACCCCAGTCCGGGCCGTCGATCGGGCAGTCGGGATAGCTGATCCGGATGACCGGGCCCGGCGTCACGACGCAGTCGATCACGATCCCGGCATTCGCGTAGGCCGTCACGATCGCGTGGCAGATCGCCTCCGCGCACTTCTCCGGGGTCGGGGCCGGATCCGTGATCCGGATGCACGGAATGTGCACGTCCGGCGCCCGCACGAACGGAACCAGGCAGTAGGCCCGCAGGAAGATCGAGAAGCGGTCGCCGGTCGACCAGTCCCCGGCCAGTTCCAGTTCGAGCCCGCCGGTGCCGTCGGCCTGCCAGTACTGCGTACAGTTGTTCGGATCGAGGCCCGGACCGTTCGGGTCATTCGGATCGTTCGGACGGTTCGGCTCCAGCGGGCCCGCGTCGACCGGCACCGCGTGATCGTTCGGATCGTCGTTGCCCTGCCAGACCCAGATGTCTTCCTCGAACTCGATCCCCGGCAGCGGCGCCGGATCGAAGATCGGCTGCCGGAAGCCCTCACCGCGGGCCACCATCAGCACGCCGCCACCGGCCTGGTCCGGCAGATCCACCACCCGGGCGAGCACCTCCTGGTCGTTCGCCTCGAAGGCCTCCAGGAAGACGCCGCCGGTGGTCGCGACGCACAGATCATCCGGGTCGTTGCCGAACCCGCGCCCGAAGATCCGCACCACGTCGCCGGAGGTGACCTGCTGCGGGCCGAATCCGAAGATGATCAGCGGCCCGGGCGGCCCGTCACAGGCCGTCCCGAACACCGACAGCAGGTTCGCTAGGTCGGTCAGGTCCACCACGCCGTCGAAGTTGGTGTCGCCATCCCCGTGCCCGGCCCCCGGACCGGCCCCGAAGTTCGCGAGCACGACCGCCAGGTCACTCAGGTCCACCGCGCAGTCATCGTTCACGTCCGCGTCGCCCCCCGGCACGTTGCACCCCGGATCACATGGTTGCCCGAAGGCCAGCCCTCCCGAAACGAATGCGAACAGACCCGCCACCAACCACGCGCTCAGGGGTTTTGTTGTGCTGGGCATGAGAGACTCCTCTTGCCTGGTCCAGTGAATCCCCCCTGCCATGCGATCACGCTGCCGGGATGGTCCTCCATAGACGGGCTGCACCTGCGGAAATGGAAACGCCGTGCGAAAAGAAGTGCCCAAGGCGATCGCAACGCTACCGCCCGTCCCCCCGCGCGGCAATGATAATCTCGGCCCCCGCCCCGGCCCCGGCCGCAGCGGGCCGCAGCGGGCCGGCCGGGACGCGTACCGCCTGCGCGCACCCCTGCAATCCGGGGTTTTCCTTCACTTCCCGGCCGCGTCTGCCGATGGGTCAGGTACGCAATTCGCTTACGGATTCACCATAAGACTCGAACGCCCATGAACCTCGTCAACCCGACCGCCCCCACCTTCGCCTGGCTGATCCGGCCCCGACGCGTCCTGCTGCTGCTGGCCGCCATCTGGATCCTGAACGCCTTCGACCTGGCCTACACGATGAACGAGGTCGGCCGACACGGCTTCGTCGAACTGAACCCGCTGGCCGCCGGCCTGCTGCACGCCCCCGGCCTGCTGATCGCCTACAAGCTCACGCTGGTGCTGATCGGATCCGCCCTGCTGCTGGCGACCGCCTGTCACAGCACGGCCGAGTGGGCCTGCTGGTTCCTGCTGGCGACCTACGCCTACGTCGGCCTGCGCTGGACGATCTACTTCACCGACCTGCTCCCCGCCGCGATCGACCCCTTCGTCGCGGTCGCACCGTTCTGAGCGAGCAGGTCGTGCCCGGTGCCACGGCTCTTGAGCAGCGTCTTCTCTGCGGGACCTGATCGATCGGGCGATGGGACGTACGGCGCGTACTCGATGTCTCCGCTGCGCCGATGCCTCCGTCTGGCCGAGAGGTTGCCTGCTGCCCCGATCTGCCGCTGACCCGCAACCTGCATGCTTGCTAATTGCTCACTTGCTTACTTGCTTACTTGCTTACTTGCCCTGCTCACTCGCATCCCCACCCTGCTCGCCGGGCAGCAGTGCGACCCGCGGGCCGTCCGGGGTGACCAGCAGGATTCCCAGCAGTTGCCCGTCCGAGCGGGCCAGGACGCACGCACCGTGCCAGGTCGCATCGACCGAGACGGCCGTGTCGATCGCCCAGTCCCCCTCGTCCACCGTCAACCGCGAAACCGCCAGCGGCAACGCCCGCCCGGCCGGGTCGCCGATCACCAGGCAGTCTTCCGGCCGGGTCGCACGCCGCATGCGGGCGGCCGGCCAGACCGTCCGCGAGACGTGCGCATCCAGCACCGCCAGGCTGCCGCGGGACTGCACCCGGTCGGCCGGAACCGGCAGTCGCTCGCCGCTGATCTCAAGCTGCACGCTGTCGTCGTGCGCGTCGGGGTCCGAAACGAACAGGTCCCGCGGCCCGACCAGCCCGTCGGCCGTCTGCAGAACCCACCCGCGACGCGACTTGTCGGCCGTCAGCAGCGTGCCCTGCTGCCAGCGCAGGACCGCCCGCAGCGGAACCGGCATGATCGCCCCCGGCGGCAGCAGCGAACTGCCGATCGGGATCAGCGGCTCCCAGGCGAGCCACTCGTCCCGGGCCCGGTCGAACAGCCGGAAACGATGCCCGTTCGAAACGATCTGCCCGGCGGCCGACGGCGTGGCGACCGCGATCCCGCCGGCCACGAGCGTCTCGAGCGATTCCATCTGGATGGTCATGCCCTGCAGGCCGAGTTGCGCCTCGATCTTGCCGACATTCCAGAAGCGGGTGTCGTCGCGGATCAGTTCGGTGAAGGCCTTTTCGATGTGCACGCGGGCCTCGACGGCGCTGCTGTCGCTGGTCAGGCCGACCGACAGCACCACGCCGATCGGAACCTGGCGGTAGAGAATCGGCGTCCCGGGTCGGACGCTCTCCCGGCGGGACGCCTGCAGCACGATCTCGAGATCGCCCGGCCGGATGCGTTCGAGGATCGGCGGTTCCTCGAGTCCGATGAACGACCGCTGCGGGCGGCCCTCGCCGGGCAGCAGCGTCAGGTAGCGCGGGCCGACGATCGTCTCGAGCCCGGCGATGCCGGAGATGCCGACCTTCGGCCGCACGACCCAGAAGCGTGTGCCGGCCCGGGCAAGCTGCTGCGAGCCGGGATCGAGGACGGCCAGCAGGCGAACGCCGTCGAGCGTCTGTTCGAGTTCGACCGACTTGACGCGTCCGACCACGATGCCGCGATAGCGGATGTCGTCGCCGGCCTGGAGTCCGTGTCCGTTCTCGAGGTAGACGCGAATCTCGAGTCCGCGGCGGGCCCACGAGTCGTAGCCGAGCCAGGCGACCAGCAGGACGGCGGCCAGGGGAATCAGCCAGAACCAGGTGCGTTCGGGCTCAGGCTGGATGTCCGCGGTCGGAAGTTGCTGCGGCAGGTTCTCATCCATGATCGGGCTCCGCGGCGGCGGGTTGGTGCCAGAGACTGTGCGGATCGAAGGCCGCGGTGGCGAGCAGGCTTAGCAGGACGCAGAGGGTGAACGCGAAGGCGGCGGGTCCGGCGGTGACCTGCACGTAGTCGCCGACTTTCAGGACGGCGACGAGGATCGCAACCAGCAGGACGTCGAGCATGCCCCAGCGTCCGGTCCACTCGACGACGTGGTAGGTCATGGCGCGGTGTTCGCGGCGGAGCAGCATGCCGCCGGTCCCGAGCGTCAGCAGGCCGACCAGCTTGGCCAGCGGGAGGACGACCGAGCAGAGCAGGACGATCACGCCGACGAAGATGTCGCCCTCGCTGAGCAGTTCGCGGGTGCCCTGCAGGATGCTGGCGTCGTTGCGATGCCCGAAGCGTTCGACGCGGATCATCGGCAGCGTGACGGCCAGCGGGTAGAGAATCAGGGCGGCCAGGGCGAGCGCCGTGGCGAGGCGGTTTCCGCGGACCACGCTGGGCCAGCGGCGGAAAACGGTTCCGCAGCGTGGGCAGCGGGCGCGATGGCGGGCGGGCACCGGCGGCATCCGCTGGACGAGTCCGCAGCAGGCGCAGGTATCGATCGCGGGGCTGGCCATGGCGCATCTCCTGTGCGGATCGTCGGTTCCGGGCCAGCGGGCGTCAACGGGGCGGGTCGCGGACGGCGCGTCCAAGGGTCTGATAACCGCAGCAACCGTGGGGCGTTCGGCGGGTACAAAATCGCGGAAACGCGGAATTGCGACGATCGAGGGGCGGTTGTTCCGATAGACTCTGCGTTTGCCGCCGGATCGGACCCGGCAGCCGATCCGTCCCCACTACGGAGAACTCCGGATATGAAACCAATGCTGAAGACGGTCGCCGTTGTACTTTCGCTCGGCCTGGCGGTTGCCGCCCACGCGGGCGAGCTTGGCATGAAGGCCCCGGCCCTGCAGATTTCGCACTGGGTCAAGGGCGATGCGGTCGACGTCACGGACGGCAAGGCTGTCTACGTCGTCGAGTTCTGGGCGACCTGGTGCCCGCCCTGCCGCGAAAGCATTCCGCACCTGACCGAACTGCAGAAGAAGTACGGCGACAAGGTCGTCTTCGTCGGCATCAGCGACGAGAAGAAGGACGTCGTCGAGAAGTTCGTCACCAAGCAGGGTGACAAGATGGACTACGTCGTCGCGATCGACAAGAACGACGGCACCTCGAAGGGCTACATGCGCGAGTTCGGCCAGAACGGCATTCCGCATGCCTTCATCGTCGACAAGCACGGCAAGATCGTCTGGCACGATCACCCGATGTCCGACCTGCACAAGGTCATCGACCTGGTCCTGGCCGACAAGTTCGACGATGCCGCCGCCAAGAAGATGATCGCCGATCGCGAGAAGGCCCAGAAGGAACTGATGCAGGTCGCCAAGATGATGCAGCAGTACTTCGAACTGGTCAGCTCGGCCGACAAGGGCACCGAGGCGGCCGCGCTCGGCGCGAAGATCCTGGCCAAGGGTGGCGGCAACCCGAACCTGCTGAACACGCTGTCGTGGCAGATCCTGACCGATGAGCGGATCCTGACCCGCGACCTGGACCTCGCCCTGCAGGCGGCCAAGAAGGCCAACGACCTGACCGGCGGCAAGGACGCCAACACGCTCGACACCCTCGGCCTGGCCCTGTTCAAGACCGGCAACAAAGAGGAAGCGATCAGCGTCCAGAAGAAGGCCGTCGACCTCGCGAAGGAAGCCGGCGACGAGCGGGCCCTCGAAGAGTTCACCAAGCGTCTGAAGGAATTCGAAGCCGGCAAGTAAACCCGACTTCGAGGTCCACCGAGAGACGGAGCCGGTCGTTCCCAGGAACGGCCGGCTTCTTTTTCGAGATGAAAAGGTGGAAACGTGAAAGCGTGAAGGAATCCGCCAGCGGAGCGCAGGGAACAGTCTGCCCCGCGCATCTGCTTGTGTGCTGACTTGCTTACCCGCTCACTCGCTCACCTGCTCACCTGCTAACTCATTCCCTCCCCCGCGTTCGGTTCAGAACAGGGGCAACTGCACGGGGCCTTTCGGTTCGGGGCGGACCTTGCGCTGCCGGTGCGCGTCGCCGGCCAGTTCTTCCTTCCACTGCAGGCCATACCGGGCGGCCGTCGTTTCGAAGAGTTGCGCGATGCTGTCCCAGTAGGGGCCGACGCCCTTCATACGGGCCCCGAAGCGCGCGTCGTTCAGCGCCCCGCCGCGCACCGACCGCAGGGCCTGCTCGATCTTGCCGACCGCGCCCGGCATCGTCGCCCGCAGCCGATCGAAGAAGACCTGCTCGACACTGCCGGCCAGGCGCAGCGGACTGCATCCGGCGAACTCGGCCCCGGCGTCGGCCGCCCGCTTCAGCACCTCGGGAATCTCGCGGTCGCTGAGCCCGGGGATGATCGGCGCCACCAGGACGGCCACCGGCACGCCGGCCTCACGCAGTCTGCGGATCGCTTCGAACCGCCGGCTGGGAGGCGGGGCCCCGCTTTCGATCAGCCGGGCGGGGGCATCCTCGGCGAACGGAATGCTGATGTAGACCCGCAGCGACGCGCGGGCGGCCAGCGAGGCGAGCAGTTCGGCGTCGCGGACGACCAGGTACGACTTGGTGACGATGCCGACCGGATTGCAGAAGTCGTGACAGACCCGCAGGCACTGCTCGGTCAGGCGATAGACCGCCTCCAGCGGCTGGTAACAGTCGGTCACCCCCGAGAACGCCAGCAGGTCGCCCTCCCACGAACGACTGCGGAACCGGCGGGCCAGCAGTTCCGGGGCGTTGACCTTGACCGTGATCTTGTGGTCGAAATCGGTGCCGGCCCCGAGGCCGAGATACTCGTGCGTCGGCCGGGCGTAGCAGTAGGCACAGGCGTGCTGGCAGCCGCGGTAGGGGTTGACGCTGTAGCGAAAGGACAGGTCGGGGCTGTCGTTGGTCGAGACGATCGATTTGGCGTGTTCCTCGTAGACCTCGAGCCGGGACTCCGGCGGCGGCCCGAGCCACTCGACGTCATAGACGTCATACGGATTCCGCGGGTTGGCAACCTGGCGGCGCGACATGGAAGAAGGGTACCGTATTCGGGTTTTGTTAGCTACCGGGAAAGGGAGCGAGGGAGCGAGGGAGCGGGGGAGCGAGGGAGCGAGGGCGCGGGGGAGCGAGGGAGCGAGGGCGCGGGGGTTTGTAGGGTGCGTCATCGACGCGGCAGTCCGCGCTCACAACGACCGAGGGAGCCGCAGGCGTCGATGCCGCACCGCGTGGCAACTCCATCAGTCGCTTGGGGGGAACCTGCGCGGAGAAGCACCAGCCTGATGCGCTCGCGCGACTGTTGGAATCGAATGCAGTCCCCCACCCTTCCGCTCGCTGCGCTCACTCAAGGGCGGGGCACCCAATCCCCGGCGCGCCACGCCCCCCCCCCCTGTTCCCTCCTCCTCTGTCCCCTGCTCCCTGCTCCCGCTACCGGTTCCTTCTCTTCTGTTCCCTGCTCCCTGCTCCCACTACCGGTTCCCTCTCTTCTGTTCCCTGCTCCCTGCTCCCGCTACCGGTTCCCTCTCTTCTGTTCCCTGCTCCCTGCTCCCGCTACCGGTTCCTTCTCTTCTGTTCCCTGTGCCCTGTTCCCTGTTCCCTTCTTCTCGGCTCCCTGTTCCCTTCTCCTCGGTTCCCTGTTCCCTTCTTCTCCCCCTACTCCATCTTCCCGGCGACCATGGCGAGGATCTTCTCCTCCAACTGGTCGGCCCGGCGGGCGAGTTCCTCGGCCTGGGACAGGACGCCGGCGACCCAGTCGCGGTCGCGGACGTCTCCCGCGTTGATCTGCACGTTCAGCAGCGCCCCGCGGACCGCGGTCCGGGCGCACAGGGCGGCCACGCCCGCGTCGGAGATGCTGGCGGGCAGGCCCTCTTCGGCCATCGCTTCGATCGTCTCGAAGGACTCGCTGGCGACCTGCATGACCCGCAGCGGAATCTCGATCGCCGCCTTGGTGGCCTTCTCGATCTCGGCCGACCGCAGTTCCGCTTCCTGCTCGGAGCCCTGCGGCAGGCGCATCGCGGCCATGATCCGGTTGAACGCGTCGGTGTCCGCGTCGATCAGGTGCAGCAGTTCGTCGTGGTGCTGCTTGCCGCGCTGGGCCCACTCGCTGAAGGCCTCCCAGCGGTCGTCCCAGCCGCGCTTGTGGCTCGACAGGTTCGCGACCATCGTCGCCAGGGCGGCCCCGAACGCGCCGGCCGCGGCAGCGATCGAACCGCCGCCGGGCGCGGGTGATTCGCTGGCGGTCTCGTGCGTGAAGTCCTTGACGGAGAGGGCCACCAGCCTGCGGGCGGCAGCCTCCTGGCGGGCCTCGATGGCGTACTCGATGATCTTCTCTTCGGGTTTGAACGGCGAGAGTTCGTCGAGCCCCATGCTGCGGACGGCGATCTTGATCAGTTCGGCATCGCTGACGCCCAGGGAGCGCTGCTGCCGGTAGAGGTAGTGTCGCCCGGCATCGAGGATCGCTTCGAGCGGCACCAGGCCGACGAGTTCCGAGCCGGTGACGCGCACGCCGCGGGCGGCCGCTTTCTCGCAGCACTCGTCGAACGCGATGTGCATCGGCGTGACGTTGATGTTCGTCAGGTTCATCGAGATCTGGGCGATGCCGTACTCCTCGATGAACCAGCCGATGCCCTTGCAGCACCGCAGCGACCCCGGGACCCAGACCTCCTGCCCCTGCGCGTCACGGACGACCGGCCCGGTCAGCGGGTTGCCCTCGCGCTTCACGCGCCCCTTCTCGCGAACGTCGAAGGCGATCGCGTTGGCCCGCCGGGTCGACGTCGTGTTCAGGTTGATGTTGTAGGCGATCAGGAAGTCGCGGGCACCGACCGCCGTCGCACCGCTCTGCGGATTGAACGTGGCCGGTCCGTAGTCCGGCCGCCAGGCGGGGTCGCGGAGCCGATCGGCGAGGCCCTCGTACTCGCCCGCCCGGACGTCGGCCAGGTTGCGACGCTGCGGCGTGCGGGCGGCGTATTCATAGCAGTAGACGGTCAGCCCGACCTCTTCCCCGAGGGCCCGCGCCAGCAGGTGGGCATGCTCGACGGTCTCCTCCATCGTGACGCCCGTCACCGGAACCAGCGGGCAGACGTCCATCGCACCGAAACGCGGATGCTCGCCCTGCTGATGCCGCATGTCGATCAGTTCGGCCGCCAGTCCGCCGGCCTTGACCGCGGCCTCGACGACCGAGCGCGGCGGTCCGACGAAGGTCACCACGGTCCGATTGGTCGCGGCCCCTGGATCGACATCGAGCAGCGTGACACCGTCGACGGCTTCGATCGCATCGGTGATCCGCCGGATCACGCCCATGTCGCGACCCTCGGAGAAGTTCGGAACGCATTCGATCAACGGCTCGGGCATCGCCTACCTCCGGCCTGTCTGAAAGAGTGAATGATTGAAGCAATGCTGGAAGGCAACCTCGGTTCGCGCCCGGCCGACGGCATCCACCTGGCTGTCGGACATCGTCTCGCCCCCGGACCTCAGCGAAGGAACGTCTTGCCGCGCAGGCGGCGGATGCTCGCCAACTGGCCGGCGTGAAACGCCTCGTGCCGGTCGCAGTGGCTGATCGCGCCCAGCTTGTCCCGGTAGTGCGGATGCTCGGCCCCGTCCTGACCGAACGCCGGTTCGGCCAGCACTTCGTCCGTCGCCGCCCGGACCGTGTCGAGCGTCCGCGCGTGAATGTCCGCCATCATCTGCAGAATGTCGTCGATGCCCGGGTACTCGTGTTCGGCCACCGACTTGACCGGCGCGCCGATCGGAAAGTGCCCCAGGAAGGCCGGGTCGAGGAACTGCCGGTTGAAGCAGCGCTGATGCACGAGCAGGTACTGCGCCACGGCAATGTGTCCGCACAGCCAGATCGCATGCCCCATGCCCGGCGCGGGCTGATGGCTCCAGTCCTCGTCCGCGAAATCGTCCAGGATCTTCAGGGTCCAGTTACGCGTCTCGGCCAGTTGGCCGGCCAGGAGTTCACCGCTGGTCATGGTTCCGTCTCCGTCCACGGCCGCCCGGCCGCGCTGTCAGGTTGCACCGCCGAGACTATACTCTGCGTGACCCCGATCCCGCATCCTCTCTGCCAGGGTACCAGACATTCGCAACCGGAGTGCTCAACCGCTGACTGATCGCCTGCTGCTGCTCGCGGCGGCGGCGCTGGCCTGCCAGCCGATCGACCTGCTGGCGGCCCCGGCGGCCCTGATCGTGCTGGTCTGGATTCCGGGGCAGATCCTGCTGCGACTGTCCGGTGTCGGCGAGGGCTGGACCGCGGGACCGCGGGCGATGCTCGGCCTGGCGCTCGCCACGGCCACGATGCCGGTCGTGCTGAATCCACTCTGGCACCTGACGAACCACGGACCGACGCTGATCCTCGCCACCGCGGCCGGGCTGGCGGTCGCGCAGGAGTTCAGCTTCGCGCTGCGGACCAGCGGGCGCGAAGCGCTGCGCCTGTTCCAGTCGCCGCTGGAGTGGCTGCTGCTGGCCGCCCTGCTCGGCCTGGTCGTCTTCGCGACGATCGGCACCTACTGGCCGGGCACGGTCGGCGCCGGCCCGGTGCCGTCGCAGATTCACGACTACATCAAGCACCACGCGGTGCTCTTCTCGCTCGAGCGGCGCCCCCTGCCGCTCGGCAATCCGTTCTACGCCCCGCGCGCGGACGGACCGGTCTTCTACTATCACTTCTTCTACCTGCTGCCGGCCACGCTGCGGGCGGTCGCGCCGAGTGTCAGCATTCCGCTCGCGTTCGGACTGCAGTCCGCCCTGGTGGCCGTCACGTCGGTCAGCCTGTTCGCGCTGCTGGCCCGCGTGCTGTTCGGCGGCGGTCCGCCCGCCCTGCTGGCGGCGATGCTGGCGACGGTGATCGGCGGCCTCGACATCGTGCCGGTCGTGCTGCTGCGCCTGCGGGCCATCACGCTCGACGCCTGGGCCGACACGCTCGTCCGGATTCACAACCTGATCACCCAGTTCGTCTGGACACCCCAGAACATGCAGGGCGTGCTGGTGCTGCTGCTCGCCAGTTTCCTGCTGATCACCTGTCGCCGGACCGGAACGCTCGCCCTGCTGCTCGGCCTGCTGACCGCCAGCCTGATCGGATCGACCGTCTGGGTCGCGGCCGCCGTGCTGCCCGCGGCCGTGCTGCTGCTGATGGTCGCCCTGCGCGGCGGGCGCAATCGCCCGCCCTGGGTCCTGGTCGGACTCGGCGGCGCGACGGCCGTGATCTTCGCCCTGCCGAGCATGCTGGGTTACCTGCGGACCGCGGGAACACTGGGCAAGAGCCTGACGCTCGGCTGGCCGCACCAGGAACGGGCCCTGCTCGGGCAGTTTCTGCCGGCCGGGCTGCTGGCGAATCTGGCCGACCTGCCGTGGGTGCTGCTGCTGGAGTTCGGTCCGCTGCTGGTCCTGCCAATGCTGCTGCCGCGGGCCGCCTGGGCCGTGATGCTGCGCAGCCCGGGCGGGCGACTGCTGCTCGGTGCCGGAACGGTCGGCCTGCTGGCATTCGTCACGGTCCGCAGCCACTTCACGTACAACGATTTCGGTCAGAAGGTGATCCTCGCGACGCAGGCGGCCGGCGTGATCCTGGCGGCCGGCATTCTGCACGGTCGCCCCGGCCGCGCCGCGTGGTGGAACCCGCTGGGCTGGCAGCTTCGCAGGGGCGTTCGCTTCGGGCGGGGCGCGGCGGTACTGGCGATCGCGCTCTGCGTGGCGGGGCTGCCGGTGGGCCTGCTGCAGACTCCGGTGGCGACGGTGCGGCGCCTGCTGCCCCCGGACGGCCGCCTCGGCCCGCTGGTGCCGGACGAGGCGGTTCGGGCGCGGCGGCAGGCGGACCTGCTGCGGACGGCGCGGGACCTTCCGCGGGACGCGGTCGTGCAGGGACACTGGACAACCGCCCGGCTGGACCTGCTGCAGATGATCGACCACCAGGTCGGCGTGACCGAAATCGAACGCGACACGATGGTCTTCCAGGCCGGACCGCCCGAAGCCCGGCAGGCCGACCTGGCCGCGCTGGCCGGGGTGCTGGAGACGGCGGCCCCGGTGGCCGGGCTGCACGCGGTGCTGGTCCGCCTGGGCGTCACGCACGTGCTGGTCGGCGAGGTCGAGCGGGCGGCCTGGCAGGACCTGGCGCGGCTGTCGGATGCGGCCTGGTTCGAGGTCGTGGCCGGCGGGCCGGACTGGGGGATCTACCGCGTCCGGCGGTCGGCGGCTGGCACCGGGTCGGCGTCTGGGCAATAATTGCCGGTTTGTCGAAGCCTGCGGGAAACGAGCAAAAGGAAGGAACTGCCCCATGTCCGATCACGGCGCCACGTTGGAATTCCCCCGTCAATACCTCCCGACCGATGCCCGGTTCAACACCTGGGAAGCGGCCCAGCAGTATTACGAGGAGTTGCTGGCGCGCCCGATCAACACGCCGGCCGAGTTCGAGAAGTGGATGCTGGACTTCAGCGAACTGGACTCGGTCTTTGACGAGGAAGGCACGGCCCGGCAGATCGCCTCGACGCAGGCGACCAACGACCCGGAACGCGAGCAGGCGTTCCTGGACTTCATTCAGAACATTCAGCCGCACGTGCAGCCGTGGCACTTCAAGCTGCGCGAGAAGTTCATCGAGTGCATGGACCGGTTCGACCTGCCGAAGAAGCGCTGGGAGGTGCTCGACCGCAAGATGCGGACGATCAACGCGATCTACCGCGAGGAGAACATCCCGCTGGAGGTCGAGAACGCCGAACTCGGCCAGCAGTTCCAGAAGGTGACCGGCACCATGTCGGTGACCTACCAGGGCCGCGAGATGACGATCGAGCAACTGGCCCCCTACCTGCAGGACCCGGACCGCGCCGTGCGCGAGGAGACCTACCGGGTGGCGACGTCGCGCTACCTGCAGGACGCCGAGGTGCTGGACGGCATCTACGCCAAGATGATCCAGTTGCGGCACCAGATGGCCGAGAACGCGGACTGCGGCGACTTCCGCAACTACATGTTCAAGGCCTACAACCGCTTCGACTACACCCCCGACGACTGCATCGCGTTCCACGACGCGATCGAGCGGGTGGTCGTGCCGGCCGTCTCGAAACTGGCCGAGCAGCGGAAGGCGGCGCTCGGACTGGACACGCTGCGCCCGTGGGACCTGGACGTGGACATCGAGGGTCGCCCGCCGCTGCGTCCGTTCGAGACCGAGGACGAGTTGATCGCCGGCTGCCAGAAGATCTTCGACCAGGTGCACCCCGAACTGGGGGCGGTCTTCGCGACGCTGAACAAGCGGGGCATGCTGGACCTCTCCAGCCGGCAGGGCAAGGCCCCGGGCGGGTACCAGGCGGTCTACGACGAGAAGCGGATGCCGTTCATCTTCATGAACGCGGTCGGCACCGAGGACGACATCCGCACGCTGCTGCACGAGGGCGGACACGCGTTCCACTCGTGGGCCTGCCGGAATGACCCGATCCTGTCGTACCGGCACTACCCGATCGAGTTCGCCGAGGTCGCCTCGATGGGGATGGAGTGCCTGGCGCTGCCGTACACGAAGGCGTTCTACGGCGACGAGGACGCCCGGGCCCGCAAGCGGTTCTTCAAGAAGATCGTCGAGTTCTTCCCGTACATGGCGATGGTCGACGGCCTGCAGCACTACGTCTACACCCACGTCGGGGTCGGCATCGAGGCGATCAAGGACGAGTGGGTCCGCCTGCAGCAGCGCTTCATGCCGCACGTCGACTACACCGGGCTCGAACCGTTCGTGCGGCACGGCTGGCACCGCAAGCTGCACTTCTTCCTCGCGCCGTTCTACTACATCGAGTACGGCATCGCGCAACTGGGCGCCCTGCAGGTCTGGACCAACAGCCGCAGGGACTACGCCGAGGCCGTCGCCATGTACCGCAACGCGCTCGCCCTCGGCGGCTCGCGCCCGCTGCCGGAACTGTTCGAGACGGCCGGCGCCAAGTTCGACTTCAGCGAAGCGACCCTCCGACCGCTGATCGACGCGGCCATGGAAGAGGTCAGCGGCTGAAGCCGCGACACCGGAACGGTCGGCGTCGCCCGGCGACGACGATCCCCGCGTTGCGGGACCTGAAGGTGCCGTAAGAAACTGGCGCGCGGAACCGGTGTTGCCACACCCGAAGAAGCTTCGTTTGGCCCCGCGCGCCGAGTTCTGATCCAGGAGTTGAACCGAAAAACCGTCCGGTGCGGCACGGCTTCGGATGCCGCGTTCGCCCGGCAGCGCGACCGTGCCAGGTTGGCCGCCGCGTCCGTTGCGGCGACCAGCCCGGTGGTCACGGGGGACAAAGGGTGTCCCTTGGGGAGCCGGCGCTCAGCTTCGGGCCTCCGAGCCCTTCCGCCGGGCGCTTCCCGGTGCGGCAAATCGAAACAGGCCCAGCCCGACGCAGACCGCCAGGGCCGGAACCGGCAGCCCGAATCCGCAGCGCGGCGGCTGCGGCTGCATCTGCGGATCCGCTTCGTTCGGATCGGATTCGCTGGGCTGCTGCACCGCCGGGTCACCCGCGGGGGGGGCCTCGACGGCGGCCGTGTAACGCAACCGCATCACGCGGCCGGTGAACAGTTCGCTGAAGACCAGGCTGCCGTCCGGGGCCTGGACCAGGTCGACCGGCCCGCCGCTGCCCTCCCAGAACAGTTCGTGCGAAACCAGGCGATCGCCGTCGAGCACCGTCCGGTAGATCCGGTGCAGGACGTACTCGACGTGAAACAGGTTGCCGTGGTACGCGGCCGGGAACTGCGTGCCGGTGTAGTAGGCCCCGCCGGTGATCGCCGAACCCTTGTCGGCGTACGAGACCAGCGGCTGCACCAGGTTCGGCACCAGCGGCAGCAGGGCCGGCCCCTCGGCCAGCGGCCAGCCGGCGTTGTCGCCGCGGCGAATGATGTTGATCTCCTCGCGGCGGGGCGCGTCGTCCGAGCCGACATCGAAGACGAACATGCGTCCGTCCGGGGCGAAGCAGAAGCGGAACGGATTGCGAAAGCCGAGCGCGTAGACCGCCCGCGGCGAACCCGTCGGCGTCGTGAACGGATTGTCGCGGGGCGTCGCGCCGTCCGGCTCGATCCGGCTGATCTTGCCGGCCAGCGTCTTCAGATCCTGGGACAGGCCGCGCTCGCCGGTGTCACCGATCGAGAAGTACAGCTTGCCGTCCGGACCGAACTTCAGGCAGCCGCCCGAGTGCACGCTTTCGCTGCCGGGCAGGAACTCGCGGATGAACGTCGCGTCGGTGCCGCGCCCGTCGACCTCGGTGTAGCGGATGATCTGCTGCTGGACGTCGGAGATGCTCGCGAACACGTAGACGTAGTGGTTCTCGGCGAAGTCCGGGTCGAGCGCGATCCCCAGCAGGCCGTTCTCGTTGACCGTGTAGACCTCGATCTCGGCGAACGACTCGGTCTGCACCTCGCCCTCGGGCGAGACGATCCGCACGTGCCCGTTCTTCTCGGTCACGAACAGGCGCCCGTCCGGGGCGTAGGCCAGGGCCACCGGCTGGGCGAGCCCCTCGGCCACCACCTCGAGCGCGAACCCGTCCGGGATCGTCTCGGCGCGGAGCGGGCCCGCTGCCAGCACGGCCACCGCCGCGACCAGTCCGCTGCGTAGAGTCGGCATCATGTTGGTCTCGAAAGAACCCGGCGCGGCCGCGGCGCGTGGGTGCGCCGCGGCCGTGCTCGCGGGTGGTGCAAACGTCAGGTGAACAGCGGGCTGCCGACCGTCTCGTCGAACGTCTCGCCGCCAAGCTTGAAGATCGGGTCGGGGTTGAAGCCCAGCCAGTCCCGGATCACCGAGCTGAAGACCGCCCGGAAGTCGACGTAGTACGGCAGGTTCCGCTGGTTCAGATCGTGCGACGTCGGAGTCTGTCCCTTGACGCCGCCCGCGACGGCCGGCCCGGCCAGGATCATGTGCCCGCCGTGGCCGTGGTCGGTGCCCGGGCTGCCGTTCTCCTCGTTCCGCCGGCCGAACTCGGTGTAGAACAGCACCGCGGTGCGGTCCCAGATGCCGAGCGCCTTGGCGTCGTTGACGAACTGCTCGAACTCGTTGTTGATCCGCGGGAACAGGCGGCTCTCGGCGTCGCGCTGCGAACCGTGCGTATCGAAACCGCCGTAGCCGAGCTTGATCACGCGCGTGCCCAGCCCGGCCGAGGCGAGCGCCGCGGCCCGGTAGAACTCGCCGGTCGCTCCGCCGGTCGACGAGAAGTCGGCCGTCCGTTCGCGGATCGCGGCCCCGTTCAGGTCGATGTTCGAGTAGGTCTGCAGGATCGACTGCTCCAGGCCCTCGCGCTGGTTGCGCTTCAGGGCGGCCAGCCGGCCGAAGGCTTCCTGGGCGGCCTTGTGATAGGTCTGGTCGGGGTAGCCGTAGCGGCGCGGGTCGCCGATCTTGGACGTGTCGAGCACGCCGTAGGGTTCATCGAAGTAGAGCTTGCGCAGCCGCTCGTACCAGCTTCGCGAGGTCCCGGCGCTGTTGGCCAGGTCCCGCACGCCGAACTCGTAGATCTCCTGGCTCTCGAAGTGCGAGCCGTTCGAATCCGGGTACGCCACCTGCTGTATGACCGCCAGTTCACCCTGGGCGTACAGATCCGAGAAGAACTGGAACTGCTTGTTGATGCCCAGGTCCGGCCGGCCGGGGAGCGGGTTGACGTCGTCGGCCTGCAGGGCCAGGTTCGGCCGCCGCGACTGGTAGACGCTGTTCTGATAAGGGGCCAGGAAACTCAGCCCGTCCAGGCCGCCGTTCAACTGGCAGAGCACCAGGAGGTTGCCGGTCCCGCCGGCCGTCTGGGCGTAGCTGCGGGCGGTCAGCCCCAGCAGCGGGTCGGCGAAGGCGAGGGCCCCGAGCCCGAGCCCGGTGCGTTGCAGGAAGGCCCGTCGGCTGACCTGGTAGTCGTTGCATTCACTCATCATTCATCCTCGAGAGAGAGTTCTGACTCTGATCTTCGCCGACTAGCGGCCCAGCACGTGCTCGTCGATCGCCATCAGGCGGATCATCTCGAACACGTGACGTGGTTGCTGATCCGGGTTCAGCAGGTGGAAGGCCCGGTTGCCGTTCTGGTCGAGCACCTCGATGTAGATATCGATCTCTTCCTCGGTCAGCTTCAGGTGGAAGACATCGGCGATCGCGTTGACGATCTCACGCCGCACCTCGCGGCGGTCCCAGCCGGCCGGATCCGGCAGCAGGTGGTACGGCAGTTCCGGCGTGCGATCCGGACCGAAGTCCATGTCGAGCAGGTACCCGAGGGCCTCGACGCGGCTGATCAGCCACTGGTCCGAGAGCCACGCTAGGCCTTCCGTCCAGCCCTCGACGCCCGGCGGGTCGAGCAGTTCCTGCCCGGCATCCTCCAGGTCGTCCGCCATCCGGCTGAAGATGTAGCCCTGGGCGTCTTCCGAGAACAGGTGAATGTCCAGCGTGCGGGCCACCCCGACGATGTGCTCGACCGGCGAAGCCAACTGGTTGCCGCGGGCCTCCGGCGAGAAGAACGCCCGCGAACTGATGATCTTCCGCACCAGCGGCCGAATCTCGAAGTTGCTCTCGACGAACAGGTCGGCCAGTTCGCGGACCGTCTCGTCCGACGGATGATCGTGCACGAAGTACGCGAACAGGTTGCGGGCCACGTAGTCGGCCGCCTCGGGCTGCTCGAGCGTCAGGTCGATCACCGTGCGGAAGTCGTAGTTCGCGCCGTCGGCCCGGCCGGGGAAGATCGTCTTGATCGAGTTGTCGTGGTTGACGATGTCGAAGACCGGGCGGGCGTCCAGGCCGCTCTCCCGCAGCAGCGTGATGCCGGTGAACGCCAGCGAGCCCTGCTGGATGTCGGCCTCGGTGTAGAGCACGTCGCGACCGAGCGTGAACAGTTCCCAGAACTCGCGGGCGTAGTTCTCGTTCGGCGCGTCCTTGGGACTGTTGGCTCCGTCCAGCCAGATCAGCATCAGCGGATCAAGCGTCAGGTCCTCGAGGAAGACGCGGTAGTTGCCGAGCGCGTTGCGCCGCAGCATGTTCCAGTGCTCGACCGACAGGTTCGTGTCGCGGCCTTCCAGCACACGACGGGACGTCGCGAACCGGTCGTGCCAGAAGAGCGTCATCCGTTCCTGCAGCGGGCGCGGCCCCTCGATCAGGTGAACCAGCCAGCGCTTGTCGATGTCCGTGCCGTACGAGTCGGCCAGGTTCTGCACGCCGATCGGCGTGTTCGGCGGCGCCATGACCGCCTGGACCGACGCGCTCAGCCCCTCGCGCACCACCCGGGCGACGTCTTCCGGCTTGGCGCCGAAACTCGTCCGCCGCAGGAAGTGATAGGCCTCGTCGGTGGTCATCGAGTCGCGGTAGGCTTCGATGCTCTGCGGGTGACCGGCGAATTCCTCGGCCACCTCGACCAGCACCGAGCCGACCGCCGTGGCGACCCCGCCGCGTCCGTCGTCGACGGTCACCTCGAAGCCGACTTCCATCGTGTCGACCACGTACGGCGCGTCGACCATCACGGTCGGACCGCTCGTCTCGGCAAAGCGGGCCGTCTCGCCCTTGGTCTGCCGCCAGGTGAACGTCAGCGTGTCGCCGTCGGGATCCGTCGATCCGCTCGCATCGAGCATCACCTCGGTGCCGGCCCGGATGCCGACGTTCGGCGTGATCCGCACGACCGCCGTCGGAGCGTTGTTCGGACCGGTCTCGCCGCCGCCCTCGCCACCGCCGCCTTCGCCGCCCGATCCGTCCGGACCGCCCGGCGTCTCGGCCCCGGGCGTCCCACCGTCGCCACCCGGATCGGTTGTCGCGTCCGGCGCCGGACAACCGGCCAGCGACAGACCAACCAGACAACCCAGGAGCATTCGATGGTGCCAGAGCAGCTTTCTCATATACCTCACCTCACACGCGTTGCGACCCGGCACCCCACCGGATCGGTTGTCGCCCGGAGGCGGCAACGCTGCCCGGCACGGGGACGGACCTGGAAGCTGCACAGTCCCCGGCGATGCGCTGGTGGATCAAAGTGGTGTCAGGAGAAGAATAGAAATCGTTGCCGTTCAGCCCAAAAACAAGAGCGGACCTTTTCGAAATCGCGCACGAGAAGAGCCCGCCGTCCCGCGCCGCCGACCCCGTTCCGGTCGGGCCGACCGCGCGGTCCCCCCTGCTCGGCGGGTTGTTCTCGGACCCGCCTCCCGCGCGCTGATCGGTGCCTCATCCTTGAGTGCGCTGAGGGCGCCCCATCCTGATGGGTGCCCCACCCTGATGGGTGCCCCCTCCTTGAGTGAGCTGATGGGTGCCCCACCCTGATGGGTGCCCCACCCTTGAGTGAGCGCAGCGAACGGAAGGGTGGGGGACTGCGTTTGATTCCGAATCCGCGTGCCGAGCATGCCTGACGGACCGGCCACGCGGTGCGGCATCGACGCCTGTGACGCCCGTGTTCGTCGTGATCGCGGACCGCCGCGTCGATGACGCACCCTACGACCCTCGGAGCAAGGGAGCGAGGGAGCCAGGGAGCGAGGGAGCAAGGGAATGCCGCCCGCGCGCTGATGGGTGCCCCCTCCTTGAGTGAGCTGATGGGTGCCCCATCCTGATGGGTGCCCCACCCTTGAGTGAGCGCAGCGAACGGAAGGGTGGGGGACTGCGTTTGATTCCGAATCCACGAACGGAGCAGGCATGACGGACCGGCCACGCGGTGCGGCATCGACGCCTGTGACGCCCGTGTTCGTCGTGATTGCGGACCGCCGCGTCGATGACGCACCCTACGACCCTCGCTCCCTCGCTCCCTTGCTCCCTCGTTCCCGCTACACTGACGGCATGAAGATTCTTGCGATCGAGTCGGCCGGGCGGGAGGGCAGTGTCGCCCTGATGTGCGATCGCACGCCGACTGTCCACTGGCTTTCCGGCCAGCGGCGGCATACGGCCGAGTTGCTGCCGTTGATCGAGACCATCCTCGGAGAAGCCAGCCTGCGACCGCGGGACCTGGACCTGCTGGCCTGGTCCGCGGGGCCGGGGAGCTTTACCGGACTGCGGGTCGGGGCCACGGTCGTGCGGACGCTCGGCGAGGCGCTGGCCTGTCCGGTCGCGAGCATCTCGACGCTCGATGTCATCGCGCACAACGTGCTGGACGCCTCGCCGCCGCTGGAAGGACGCGACCACGGGCCGCTGATCGTCATGCAGGACGCCCTCGGCGGGCAGGCCTACGCGGCCGTCTACGAGCGGGCCGGCGACACCCTGACTCTCGTGCGGCCCGCGGCACTGGTCGATCCGGCGTCCCTGCTGGTCGAGGTCCCGGGTGCGGCCGTGCTCGGAACCGCGGTACCGCGCTGCGGGCAGGCCTGTGCCGAACACGCGGCGGTGGTGCTGCCGGAGGAGACCTGGATCGCCAGCGCAGGCTGGGTCGCGCGGCTTGGGCGGCGGATGGCCGAGGCTGGTCAGACCACGCCGGCGAGCGCGGTCCTGCCGCAGTACCTGCGACGCCCGAGTTGCGAAGAGGTCTACGACCAGAAGCGGGCCGAGGCGATCGCCCGGCGGCAGGCCAGGTCGCCGGGGGCGTGAACGTCGGCGGGGTTCGCCGTCCCGCCGTTCCATTCCTATCCGGCATTCCCTCGCTCCGAGGGTCGCAGGGTGCGTCAGGCGGGTTCCGTTTGTGGATACGGAATCAAACGCAGTCCCCCACCCTTCCGTTCGCTGCGCTCACTCAAGGGTGGGGCACCCATCAGGATGGGGCACCCATCAGGGTGGGGCACCTATCAGCGCGTTGTAGGGTGCGTCATCGACGCGGCAGCTGTAGGGTGCGTCATCGACGCGGCAGTCCGCGGTCACAGCGAACCCGGGCGTTACAGGCGTCGATGCCGCACCGCGTAGCCGGTCCGTCAGGCGGGTTCCGTCTGTGGATACGGAATCGAACGCAGTCCCCCACCCTTCCGTTCGCTGCGCTCACTCAAGGGTGGGGCACCCATCAGGATGGGGCACCCATCAGGAGGGGGCACCCGTCAGCGCGCGGGAGGCATTCCCTTGCTCCCTCGCTCCCTGGCTCCCTCGCTCCCTTCTCCTAGTTGTCGTACTGCGCGTTGAAGTACCCGCCGCGTTTCTCGGCGATGACGAGCGGTTCGCGGGACTCGGACTCGGTTCGGATCGGCACCGGGTTGCCGGTGGCCGCGTCGATCAGCGTGCGCGGCAGCCGAATCTCGAAGAAGTTCGAGCGGGTCGGGCTGAAGTTCCCGTTGTTCGGATTCAGGTAGCGGTACTCCAGGCGCGGCAGCAGGTTGCTGCGGTCGAGCGTGACCTGTCCGCGGACGCTCGCATCCTGGTTGCCCGACGTGCGATCCATCACGCTCGTGTAGACCGTGAAGGTGTTGCTGCGGGTCGTCAGGTTCTGCGTGTCGAGCAGCGCCATCATCGAAACCGCACCGACGTAGTCGCCGATGTTCGGCCGCGTCATGAACCCGGTGGCGATGCTCGCAACCCCGCCCGGCCCCGGCAGACGCGTCTGGCCGACGCGGAAGCGGGTTCCGTCGAAACCCTTGACGTTCAGCAGTTCGCCGATCGTCTCGAAGCCGAAGCGCGGCGTGTCTCCCGGCAGGCCGGTGCGTTCGTTCCGCACGCCGCCGTAAATGCCCACCGCCTCCGCCAGGTCGCGATAGTTCGCCGTCGCCGGCGTGTCGAGACTCGCATCCGCAAGCCAGCCGATGTCCGGGCCGGCCGTGAACGGGTGATTCTGCACGCCGTCACGGTACGCCGCGACCGCGAAGCCGAGCGCATCGCCCAGGCGGTACACCGCACCGGCCCCGTTGATGATGCCCGGATAGGTCGATCCGCCCACCACCTGCTGCATGTCGAGTCGCGGAACCACCGCACCGGTAACCCAGTCGCGATAGCTGCCGAGCAGCGCCCCGGCCACCGGGTCCCAGAACTCCGGCGACGGGTCGGTGTGATCGAACGAGGCGACGAACGGCATGATCCCGGAGACCGGATCCGGTCCGAACATCCGCAGCTTCGACAGGATCAGCGGCGAGGCCGAGTTGATGTCGATGCGTCCGGGCACCTTCAGCGGATCATTGCGGGCGTCCGACGGGTCCAGCGTCGTGAAGTAGTCGTAGATCAACTGGCCCCACGGCACCTGCCCGTTCGGGAAGACGGCCGGGGCGGCGCTGAGGTACGCGGCCGAGGCCGTGTCGTTGTCGAAGACCGGCATGTGCCCGAAGTCACAGGGGTAGTTCGGGATGCTGTAGTAGTTGCCGGCCGCGACACCGGAAGCCGGAGCCTGCAGCGGCGCGGGCAGGAACAGGTAGCCCATGTTGCTCCACTGCCGGTCGAGCACCTGGGACATCGGAATGTTGTTCACGTGCGAGAAGCGCGGCACGAAGTGCAGGAAGCCGACGGTCGGGAACGACCGCGGACGCACGTCGTTCGGATTGCCGAACGCCGGCAGGTCGATCAGCGGAGCCGCGTTCATCGTCATCATCGGCGTGGTCGGTGCCCGCGGATGCGTGACATCCAGGGGATCGGCGAAACCGGGGTCACCCTGCGCCAGGTCCGGCGAGAAGCGGGCCGGCAGCCCACCGGCCGTGGCCAGGTAGGCCGCATTGCCGATGGTCAGCGGAATCGCGTCGAGGGCCGACGAACTGCTGGTGGCCGCATTGGCCGCGGCGCTGACGGCCCAGCTCATCACGTTCCAGCGCGGAACGTCGAGCAGTCCGTCCGTGTTCAGATCGAGCGTCGGCGGCCCGACGTCGCCGGCCGTCTGGTGCACGTTGAACTGCCGGGCCGGGGTGGTGTCACGCCGGTTGACCTTCCAACTGACGTCGTCCAGGTCCGGCTCGCCCGGCATGTCGATGATCGTCTTGTCGATGGTCGACCAGGCGAACGGCACCGGCGGCACCGTCGAGTCGATCCGCGAGGCGCGCTGCAGGCGAATGACGACCAGGTCACCGCTGTTGTCGCCGAAGTCGATCGGCGCGGCGCCGTAGGTCAGCGTTTCGTGGGCTCCGCGCCCGATCGCCATCGGGTCGAAGAAGTCCGTCGCCGCGGCGGCGCCCGTCTCGCTGAACAGCAGTGAGACGAAGTCGCGACCGTGGAACAGCGCCGGCGCCGGCAGGGCATCGCGAACGCTGAGCACCGCGACGGTGTTGCCGATCGCGGACGCTTCGTCCGAGCCGACCCCGACGACGACCTGGAACTGGTCCGGGTTCAGGCCGTAGACATCGGTGTCGGCGGCCGCCCCGTTGGGGTAGTACGGCGTGTGCGGGTTGTAGAGTTCGACCGCCAGGCTGACGTTCTCGAGGTCCGGCGATTCGGCGTACTTCTCGCGGGTCAGCACCGCTTCGGTGATGACCGGCTGCGGGCCGTAGCCGACGTAGGTCAGCCCCGTCGACGGCTCGGTGTAGCGGACCGTCGGAATCCAGCCGCTGGGACTCCGCGGGGCGGCGAACGCCACCGTGTTGACCGCCAGCATCATCGCCTGCTGGAACTTCGTGACGGCCTGGTCGTCGGCCGACGGCCCACCGAGAATCGACTGCCAGTCGGCCGAACCGCCGTACGCGTCGATCATCTCGCGGTAGTAGCGGGCCAGTTCGCGGACGATGAAGTCGCCCGGATCATCGTCGACCGCGTCGGCATCGTCCTTGGCGTAGTAGTACTCGGCCCCGGCGGTGCCAAAGCCGCCGTCCGAGCGGAACGCGGTGGCCACCTGCCCGAGGTAGAACTTCTGCTCGCCGCGGTACAGCCGCAGCGGGTTCATCAGGGTCGGCTCCTGGCTGGTCTGCTTGCGGGCCAGTTCGTCCGAGTTGTTGATCGTCGTCGACTGGTGCCGCCGGTCGATCTGGTTCGGGTAGTCGGTGTCATCGGTCACGTCGCCGGCCAGGGCCCGGATCGCGGCGATGATCTCGCTGTTCATGAAGTCGACGTCGGTCAGGTTGATCCGCTCGCCGAGGCGCTGCCGCACCTCGAACAGCGTGTCGTTGCCCTGGCGACGGGTCGAGTTGGCCAGACCGCTGCCGTTCTCGGCCAGGGCCGGGACCAGCGTTTCGGGGAAGCGGACGCTGCGCTGCCAGGTGTTGACCTGCTGGTCGCCCTGCATGATCGACAGGATCGCCGGGACGCCCGAAGTGCCGTCCTGCGAAATCGCGTTCGGCAGGAAGCCCCGGTTGCGCAGGTTCAGTTCGATCGCCGGCGCGTTGGCCGCGATCTCGTCGAAGAACTCGTCCTGGCGGTTCACGCTCAGGTTCTGCAGACGGTTCGTGTCCAGCGGGTTGCGGAAGGCATCGAACAGGTCCATCACGAAGCCGCGATGCACCGGGTCGAAGTAGCTGCCGGCCGACGCGTCGTACTTCTCGGCCGCGTCGAGCGTGACCATCCCGCCGTGGGCGACGACGCGGAAGGCGACGTCGACCGAGCGATTGTCGAGATACCGGCGGAAGGTCTCTTCCGTGGCGATCCGCGCGTTCTGCAGCGGATCGGGATTGAACGCGCCGGCCGTGTTGTAGATCGCGTGCAGGCGGAACGTGTTCAGCGGAGCCGGCAGCACGCCGGCGGGCAGCACGCTCTCACGCGGGAGACGGACCGGGGCCCCGGCCAGGGCGTTGCCGATCTCGCCCAGCATGCCCGAGAACAGCAGGCTGGAATCCGGGATGCCGTCGCCGTCGGCGTCCATCCAGCCGATGCGGGCCGCTTCGATCAGGTCGTCATTGTTGAACGTCGCGTCGCCGTCGAACGGCAGTTCCGGCATCAGTTGCAGGATCGAGCGCGTCGGCGACCGATTCGGCTGCGGCTCAATCGCCGAGACGGCCGGGTAGACGAAGCGTTCCATCGTTTCGGCGCGACCCAGCCAGGCCGGTCCGAGGAACTCCCAGAACGGCATGCCGCCCGGTCCGGGCACGCCGATGGCCGGCGGGAAGGCGGGCATGACTCCGAAACGCAGGACCGGGTTCAGCGACGCCAGCCAGTGGGTCTTGCGGCCTTCACCCGCGATCGTCGCCCAGGCCGACCCCGGGCCGCCCATCAGGGCCCCGCTGCCGGCGTCTTCCATCGAACCAACCACCGCCCCGACAATCGCCTCGTTGACGCTGGTGACGACAATGTCCTTGTCGCTGCCCTTCTGCAGATCCTGAGCCGTCTGGTCGTCAAAGCGTGCGATCGCGAGGAAGCCCGTGACAATCACGAACAGCATCGCCAGCAGGCTGACCACCATCAGCAGGACCGTCCCGCGGCGATGGGTCTGGTGATTTGGCAGGTTACGCATATCGAGATCCACCCAGTTTCGCAAAAAGAAGCCTCGGCCGTTCTGCGGCCACCAGTATTGTGGCGCGGGAGTCAACCTCCCCATGCGTCCCAGAAGGGCTAAGTTGTTTCACTTGCTGATCTTACGAAGATCTGAGCCAGCCAGAACCCGGCCGGGCCCCCCACCACGTTCGGGGGATCAGCCGATATTCTAACGGCCAAACGCCGGGGCTGACAGCGGTTTTCGGACCGGAAACGGGGTCCGATCAGTCGAAGCGATGCACCAGCGACCGCTCCACCGGGGTCGCCAGGACCCCGTCCGGGTCCAGCACCCGCACCGTGATCCGGATCGCGTACGGCCAGGTCCGGACGTTGCGGTTCTCGGCGATGTCGGCGTAGCCGGCCCCGCCGGGGGGCACGACCTGCCCGAAGGTGCTCAACCGCTGCCCGCCGATCGGCACCAGCCCGTTGAGGCCCGCGACCGTCGTCGACTGGGCGATGATCGCCGCCCGGTTCTCGGCCGTGTCCGGGACGAAGACGTAGGTGTCGTCCGGCCGGACCTCGACCCAGCGAGGCTGATCGTCGCGCCAGGCGGCCACCGGGTGGTCGGCGGCGTTGCGGGGATCCTCGGGCAGCAGGAACTCGACCTGGAACCAGACGCAGCCCGGCAGGCCGTGGACGGCCAGGTTGCCGGACATCGCCGGCGGCGGACTGTTGAAGACGGTCGCGACGTGGCGGTTGTTGTTCTGGCCGCTGGCCTGGTAGAGCATCTGCCAGACGAGGTTCTCGCGGACCGGGCTCCAGCCGGTTCCGCTGGGGAACAGGTACGGGCTGGCGGTCGGGGCCGGGAACGCGGGCGGTCCGGCCTCGTTCCCGCCGGCGATGTAGACATCGAGCAGTCCGTCGAGCGACCACGAGGCGGTATCGCCGGCGGTCAGCGCGGTCGGCTCGGCCCGACGGAACTCGAGCGGTCCGCTGCCGGCCGGGAACGTCGGCGCGATGCCGGCCACGTTGAGGGTCGTCACCGAGCGGTTGCGGATCAGGGTGGCGCGACGCGCGAGATGCCACTGGGTCAGCGGCAGATCGCTGAGTTGGTCGCGGCCGCCGGGCGGGTTGATCGGGTGGATCTCGTTGCCGGTCGCCGGCCAGGTGATTCCGTCGGGGACATCGATGGCGGCGTGCCCGTAGACGACCAGGTTCGGCGCGGAGCGGGCCCCGTTCTGAATCGCCTGCTGGAAGCGCTGTTCGGGTCCCGAGCCGCTCACGTCGTTGATCGCGGGCGACTTGCTCTGCAGGGCCCGGTTCGTCAGGAACGCGAGGATGTCGGTCCGCGGGTCGGAGTACTGGTCGGTCGAGGGATCGACGCTGGTCGAGAAGACCGGATCGAAGCCGCGCGGCACGTCGGCCGGATCGCCGACCAGGAAGCGTTCGAACTGCTCGGCGTCACGCTTCTCCTCGGAACGGGCGGCCGCCTGGGTCGCCCCGCTGAGGATCAGGATGCTCTCGGCCGGGTTGATCCCGTTGAGGTCCTGCTCGAGCGTGTAGAGGAAGTCACGGACGCGCCGCTGCACGTCGGAGATCGCGACGGCCGAGCGGGCGGTCTGGGCGGTCAGGGCGAAGATGTTCGAGACGACCAGGAGCGCCACGACCAGTACGGCCAGCGAGACGAGCATCTCGAGCAGCGAGAATCCGCGACGATGGGGTCCGCCGGATCGCATGACTAACGCACCTCCGGAAGACGGATCAGGCGACGGGCGACCTTCAGGATCGGCGAGCGGCGCTCGAACAGCGGCGTGCCGTCCTGCAGACGGTCTTCGAACGACGGCGGAATCACCCAGAAGGGGAACTCGCCGTTGGTGTCGAGGATCACGCGCGGGGTCACGCCGCCGATGCTGACGCCGGCCGCGGCACCCGACAGCCACGGATAGAAGCCGTTGTTCTCGACCAGCACGACCGTGTCGCTCGGACGATCGACGACGCGGTAGATCGGCAGTTCATCCGGAGCGCTCGGCACGAAGCCGGCCCAGTCGGCCTGGTTGCCCAGCAGCGCGGTCGGACGATAGTCGTTGCGGGCCGGGATCAGGATGCTGCCGACCGGCAGGATGTCGCCCAGTCGCGGCGAGCAGCGGAATTCGAGCGTCGGGCGATCGGCGATGCCGAAGCTGAGCGAGCGATCCTCGCCCCCGTTGGTCAGCAGGTACGGCGGTCCCGCCCCGGGCGAGGCCGGCAGGTTCGGCAGTCCGTCGAAGGTCACCAGCCAGGGCATCGGGGCCAGGCGGTCTTCGCCGATCTGCAGCAGCGGCGAGTCGCCGAGGCCGTTGTCGCCCGGCTCAGCGGCCCGGGGAGCCGCGAAGCGATTGCTGCCGCCGAACGTCAGGTCCTGGTGCGCGAAGAAGTGGTTCTCCGACGGGCGCCGCGTGACGACGACGATGATCTCGTACAGCAGCGGATCCGCGGCCCGTTCCAGCGTGTCGCCGATGGCCGGCGGCACCGGATAGAGCGGCGCCGGATCGGAGCCATCGGACGCGACCGAGCCGAAGACGTTCGCCGGACCGGTGCCCGGGGTGTACTGGTACTTGTTGTACTCCACCCGGCGATAGAAGGCCGTCCACGAGATCCGCCGGTCGAACAGCTTCAGCAGATCCTCGGGGGCCACGCCCGCCGCACCGGCCGGGTCGGTCACGCCCGGAAGCGCGTTGTCGGGCTCGGTGTACTGCGGGTAGATCCCGTTGCGGAAACCGGCCAGGTTCAGCGGCTGGTAATCCTCGGGATAGATCCGATTGACCGAGGTCGGCATCGGGAAGAACCGCGCCGTGGCCGGCAGTGCCGGGTTGCTCGCCAGCGACAGCCCGAACCCCGGCGACAGATCGGCTTCAAGCAGATCGAAGCCACCACCCGGCGGCGTCATCAGGAACGGCAGCGCCAGGTTCTGGTCGAGGTAGTTGCGAATCACGTCCTCGGCCCGGTCGATCACGTGGTGCCCGATCCGCGAGGTGCCGGCCGCGGCCGCGTTGCGACCCTGAATGTTGCGCATCACGAGCGGGCGGACCTTGATGATCGGCTCGTAGTTGTCGATCGCTTCGAGATCGGTGTTTCCGTCGACATCGAACCGCGGGCGAAAGACCGAACTGGCCGGGCCGTAGGTTCCGACCGGGTAGCCGAGTCGCAGCGCGGTCGGATCATGGGCGGTCGAGGTCCGCAGCGCGATCTCGAGCGTGTCGAGGGCCTGCCGGGCGGCGGCTTCCGCCTCGGCCCGTTCGACGTTGCGGCGCGAGTAGTCGATCCCGACCGGCAGCGCGGCCGCAATGAACAGCAGCCCCAGGCCGAGGATCACGATCGCGATCATCAGTTCGGCCAGGCTGAAGCCGGTGCGGCGGATGTTGCGGGTGCGTGCTGCCATTACTTCTGCTTCGCCTCGCTGACGGGGATCAGGGAACCGCCGTTGCGATCCACGTGGAAGACTTCGCCTTCCTGCTGCAGGAACGCCTGCCGGTCGGCGGCGCTGCTGCCCTGGTGGCGTTCGATGAAGACTTCGCGTTCGTACATCACCAGCCCGGTGAAGTTGAAGCGCCGATACGGCCGGCGCGGCGTCTGCAGGGTTCCGTCGGGGCGGATCTCCCAGGCCGAGCGGGCCAGGCTGCGCGGGTCGTAACCGTCGATCTGCCAGGGCGTGCGGCGCTGTCCGCCGACCGTCGACCAGCGGGCCGCCTGCACGCCGGTTTCCGGCTCGAAGACGATCAGGAAGTCGTCGGCGTCGAAGTGGTTCTCGTTCGCGGCGTCGGCGTCGGTGTCGAAGTCACCCGGGTCGGTGCCGTCGTCGTCGCCCAGGATCCGCCGGCCGAAGAAGCCGCTGTTGTCGACCGGGTCGTGCAGCAGGGCCTCGGCCGGGGCGACCCACAGGTCGCCGGGCAGGGTCTGCGGCGGGACGTTGTTGACCATCTCGAACCGCTGGTTGAACTCGGTGCTGCCGAGCAGCGGGTCGTTGGCGGTGAAGCGGAACTGGTAGATCGCGACGGCCTGCGGGCCGCGGATGGCGTTGACGCCCTCGCTGGCCTCTTCCCAGGCGGCGGGCACGAAGCGGACGGCGGTCGGCGCCCGACTGGAGATCGCCAGCACCTGGGCCCGCTGCAGGGCGGCGCTGATGATCGAGCGGGCCCGCGTGCGGTCGGCCTGGCGGCTCATCTGGTTGAACGCGGGCAGTCCGACCGTCAGCAGCAGGACGATGATGCCGAGGACGACCAGCAGTTCGACGGAGGTGAATCCGCCCTGGCCGGTGTTCGTTCGGGTTTTCGTCGCTGACTGGATCATGGCGTCCTTATTGTTGCGGTGCCCACTTGTCCGCGGGCCGGCTTAGCGCGGGTCCTCGGAAGGCAGATAGCCGTAATCCCCGCGGGGCGCGTCGGTAAAGTTCTGGCGGGTCGCCTCGCCCATGGCGGCCACCCGGACCCAGCCGGACACCAACTGCCCGCTGACCGCGCTCAGGGTCCCGTCGTTGGCGTTGACGGCCGTCTCGGGCAGGAACGGTCGCGGCAGGGGCGAACTGAGGATCCAGTTGTCGGCCTTGTTGTAGGTGTTGTCCTGCAGCCCGGAGGCCTTCCAGACGTCGTACGTATCGCGGTCGAGGCCGAACGAGCGGATCGCGGGGCGTCGGTCGCGGACCATGTAGCGGGCGGCGTAGACGCCGTCGGGGCCGCGGTCGTAGGTCCATTCGAGCTTGACATACTGGAAGTAGTCGAGCGGGACGCCCCAGGCGTCGTGAACGCCGAGCAGGTCGACCCAGCCCGAATCGGGCGTCCCGGGATCGTCCTGGGTGCCGGTCGGGTTGATCAGGTCGGGTCGTTCCGGATCCGGGTTGATCGGCTTGCTGGCCCAGTTGGGCAGCCCGGTCAGGGCCCCGGGCGCGAACGCCGTCAGGTAGGCGACCAGGGCGCGGTTGTCGTCGTGCCCGTCGCCCTCGTTGGCCTGCTTGCCGCCGCGGTCATCGCCGAGACGGACCCAGTGACGTTTGCGGCCCTGCTCTTCGCCGAGGTCGGCGTGCAGGCGGTCGGACAGGCGATTGGTCGCGTTCAGGTCGCGGGCGTAGGGCTGCACGACCTGGGCCACGGTGCCGGGCGTGGCGCCGAACGGCAGTTCGGTCCAGTCGGCAAGCTGGTACGGCGGATACGGGCCGAAGGTCTCACTCCGCGGACGATCGTAGGTCAGCCGCAGCGGGTTCTCCTCGCGGAAGATCTCGAGGGCGAACTCGACGTTGGCGATCACCTGGCGGGTGTTCTTGGCCCGGGCGGCGTAGATCGCGGTCGAACCGGCGACGGTCAGGCTGGCGAGCAGCAGGCCGACGACGCCGACGACCACGAGCAGTTCAATCAGCGAGAAGCCGCGTCGGTGCGAGACGGAATGTGCCTGTCGGTCGGGCATGCGTTGCTCAGCCCCCTCCGTTGATCTTGATGTTGCCGATGTCGTCGGTCGTTCCGAAGATGCCGTCCGGTCCGGCGCTCAGCAGGATGAAGGTGTCCTTGTTCTGCGGCGTCGGGCGGGCCTGGACGTTGGTGTCCTGGATCGCGCGGGCGAACTGCAGCTGCTCGTCATCCGTGCCGGCCAGTTCGGTCGCCACGTTCACGTTGCCGCCACCGGTCATCAGGCCGATGAACCGCGACTGGTCGAACTGCATGTCGTGCGGTTCGAGATTGCTGGCCGGGTTGCGGTTGCGGGTCATCCAGACGGCCTTGTTGCCGATCAGCAGCGGGCGGTTGTCCTCGTAGTGATAGATGCCGCGTTCGCGGACATTGCCGAGGTCGCTGGGGGTTTCGTCGGCCATTTCGAGCCCGGCCGGGTCGGCCCGCCAGTAGAGGACCGGTCCGTCGAAGGCGTCGAGGAACATCGGGTAGTGCCGCTGGGGCTGATCCTGGGCGGACTGTCCCATCGCGGTGCGGATCTGGGTCTCGATCGGCACGGCGTAGCTGCTGGTTTCGGCGTCCCAGGGCGTCAGGCTGACGCGGCTGAGGTCGACCAGCGGCGCGGTCCGCGGGAAGGCCGGCTGCCGGGTGTTGCCTTCATAGCTGTGAATGCCGCCCGGACGCGGGCGCGGGCGCGAGTCGGAGTCCTCGCCCCAGTAGGCCGAACCGCTGCGGGTCGGCTTGAACCCGGGCGGGCCGAGCAGGTCGGCGCCGGCGAGCGCCCAGACCAGCAGTCCGGCGCCGGACTGGCGGATCTCGTCGCCGCTGTAGTGCCCGTTGAGCTGGGCATAGGGGTTGGCGACCCGGTAGGTCAACCGGTCGGACTGCTTGACGTCCGAGGCCGACGGGGCGTACTTGCCGCCGATCCGCTGGTCGGCCCGGAACTGCTCGAGCCCGGTCGCCAGGGCCGAGATGGTCGACGTGGTCGTCGTCACCCGGGCCTGCCGGCGGACGCCGTTGACGGCCGGCACCAGCACGGCAATCAGCAGTGCCAGGATGCCGATCACGGTCAGAAGTTCGATCAGCGTGAAGCCGCGTTTCGGTTGCATCAGATACTCTCCCGTCGGGCCTTTTGGAGTCCCGCTAGTTCTTCCGCGTGAAGTTGACCACGTCGTCGTTGGTCCCGTAGCGGCCATCCTTTCCGGCCGAGATCAGCAGGAACGAGTCGGCGTTGTACGGCCAGATGCGGCCGTCGTTGCCGCGCTTGGTCTGTTCGAAGAGTCCGCGGTCGGTGACCCAGCCTTCGAAGGTTTCGGGTTCGGGCAGGGTGGCGTCGGTCGGCCGGTAGCTGAACGTTCCGAGGACGTGATCGCCGCCGGTCTGGGCGTCGAACTGCATCGGATCGAACGAGGTCGTGCGGAAGCCGTCGCTGCCGTCGGTGCCGGTGAAGCCGCCGTTGTCGGTCTGGTCGTAGCGTCCGATCGTGAACTGCTGGTTCCCGGGGCTGCCGGTGGTGAACGGCGCGTCGGTGCCGGGGTTGGCGGCGTAGTAGAGGATCGGGCGGTTCCAGGCGTCGAGGTAGACCGGGATGTCACCGGTGCCGAAGTTCCGCCGCCCGGCGGGCGGGACGATGATGCTGCTGTCGAACTGCTGGATCTGGCTCTGTTCGATCATGCGGTTGACGGTCGAGGCGACCTTGCCCTGCGAGGCGTCGACGTAGGGTCCGCCGCGGGTGTAGCTCTTGTCGGGCTCGAGCGAGTACCACTCGTTCCAGTCGTCGGCGTCGATGACCTGCTGGTCGGGGTTGACGGCGTCGTTGGCGAGCACCGGGTTGACCCAGCCGCGCAGGTCGGCGCCGGAAAGCTGCAGGGCGATCCACTGGGCCCCGAAGAGCGGGTTGCTGTTGGCGCTCTCGAACTGCGAGACGGCGTGGAACGGGCTGTTGCCGCGCGACTTGGGGTAGGCCCCGTATTCGCCGTTGAACAGCTCGGCCCCCTTGCTGATCGCATCGATGCGGGCCCGGGTGGTCGCCTTCTTGGCGGCGGTCCGGGCGGCCGAGATCGACGGAACGAGCACGGCAATCAGCAGCGAGATGATCGCGATGACGGCCAGCAGCTCGACCAGGGTGAATCCGGTGCGGCGGGGGCTCTTGTTCATGACCATGTTCCTCAAACTTCCTTAGGCGCCGCCACCGGTGAGCGACTGAATCAGACTGATCATCGGCATGTACAGCGCGACGACGATGAAACCGACGATGCCGCCGAGCACGACCACCAGGATCGGTTCGAGCAGGCTGACGAGCGAGGCGACCAGCGTGTCGACCTCGTCGTCGTAGTTGTCGGCGACCTTGTAGAGCATCTTGTCGAGTTCGCCGGTCTCTTCCCCAACGTCGACCATGTTGACCACGATCGAGTCGACCGTCTTCGAGGCCCGCAGCGGGTTGGCGAACGAATCGCCCTCGCGGATCGAGTCATGCACCTTGTTCAGCATGCTCGCGTAGACCTCGTTGCCGGTCGTGTCGCGGGTGATCTTGATCGCCTCGAGAATCGGCACGCCGGCCGCGATCAGCGTGCCGAGCGTCCGGGTGAAGCGGGCGATGCCGGACTTGCTGACGATGCCGCCCATGACGGGGATCTTCAGCGTGATCGTGTCGAGGATGTAGCGTCCGACATAGGCCTGCCGGATCAGCTTGTAGGTTCCGAAGATGATGAACGGCGAGATGATCACCACGAACCAGCCCGGCGGCTGGCCGGCGATCAGCCAGTTCGAGACGTCGACCAGGAACTGGGTCGGTCCGGGCAGTTTCTCGACGCCGAAGTCCTTGAAGATCTTCTCGAACTGCGGCACCAGGAAGATGACGATCAGCAGCGTGATGGTCATCGCGATCGTGATGACGACCACCGGGTAGATCATCGCGCCGGTGACCTTGCTCTTGAGCTTCTGGGCCTTTTCGAGAAAGTCCGCCAGACGCTGCAGAATGACGTCGAGGACACCACCGGCCTCGCCGGCGGCGACCATGTTGCAGTACAGGCGGTTGAAGGCCTTCGGGTGCCGCGACATGGCTTCCGAGAGGGTCGAACCACCCTCGACGTCCTCCCCGATCTGGTTCAGGACGTTCTTCAGCATCCCGGGCTTCTGCTGCTGCTCGAGGATCTTGATGCTGCGGAGGATCGGCAGGCCGGCGTCCTGCAGCGTCGAAAGCTGGCGGGTGAACTGCGTCAGGACCTTCGTCTTGACGCCCAGCCCGAAGCCGGCCCCGGCCGCCTTCTTGCGGGGACCGCTGGCGGCCTTGGCACCGAGTTTCTTCTTGCCGCCCTTCTCGACGACCTTGGTCGGGAAGTAGCCGAGGCTGCGAACCTTCGCAACGGCCTCTTCCTTATTGGGGGCCTCGAGTTCGTCCTTGACCTCCTGGCCGGACGAATTCAGAGCTTCGTAAACAAAGATTGCCACCGCATGGGCCTCCCCACGCCTGCCGTGCAGCGCTGGTTGCTGTCAAACACTCTGGGTGTGCACGGCATGCGGAATGCCGCCCGAGTGATTATCCGGGCAACCAAGTGACACGGCAAACGCATCTTCCCTTATCGGACCATCCAGCGACCTGCCGGCCGCGTATTCGCATACAGACAAAACACTTACAGACCACCGGCGGATCAGGTCGTCTCGCCCAGGGTCTCACGGACGACCTCCTCGATCGTCGAAATCCCGTTGTAGATCGCCGCCAGACCCGCCTCGCGAAGCGTCCGCATCCCCCGTTTGCGGGAGGCGTCACGAATCTGGGCCGTCGATCCGTTCGAGTTGATCAGCTCTCGCAACTCGTCATCCAGCACCATCATCTCGAACAACGCCAGGCGACCCTTGTAGCCCGTGTTGTTGCAGTAGTCGCAACCCCGACCGTAGTAGAACACCCGACCCGCCACGTCATCCGGCCGCAACGCCAGTTCCATCAACTGGGCGTCGCTCGGCTCGTACTCCTCCTTGCAGTTCTCGCAGATCCGCCGCACCAGCCGCTGGGCCACGACCGCCTCGAGGGTGGCCGTCACCAGGAACGGTTCGAGCCCGAGGTCGAGCATTCGGGCGATCGAACTGGGCGCGTCGTTGGTGTGCAGGGTCGAGAACACCAGGTGGCCGGTCAGCGACGCCTCGACGGCGATCTTGGCGGTTTCGAGGTCGCGGACCTCGCCGACCAGGATCACGTCGGGGTCCTGTCGCAGGAACGACCGCAGGCAGCGGGCGAAGGTCAGTCCGACATTGGGATTGACCTGGCACTGGATCATGCCGTCGATGTCGTACTCGACCGGATCCTCGCTGGTCAGGATCTTGATCTCGGGCTTGTTCAGTTCGGTCAGGGCCGAGTACAGCGTGGTCGTCTTGCCGGAACCGGTCGGCCCGGTGACGACGACGATCCCGTGCGGCTTCTTGATCAACTGCCGCAGGACGTTCAGCTCTTCCTCGGCGATGCCAAGCTGCTCGAGGTCCAGGTTGACCTGCGAACGGTCGAGAATACGCAGCACGCAGCTCTCGCCGAACATGGTCGGCAGCACCGAGACACGCAGGTCGACCGGGCGGCGCTCGACCATCAGCTCGATCCGGCCGTCCTGCGGCATGCGGCGTTCGGCGATGTCGAGGTTGGCCATGACCTTGACGCGCGAGGCGATCGCCAGGGCGACGAACTTCGGCGGCGGGACCATCTCGAACAGCACGCCGTCGATCCGGTAGCGCATCTTGAATTCGTCTTCGAACGGCTCGAAGTGAATGTCCGAGGCCTTGTCGCGGATGGCCTGCAGCAGCACCAGGTTGACGAGCTTCTTGACCGCGTTGCTCTCGGCGGCCTCCTTCAGTTCGTCCAGGTCGATGCTCTCGCCGCGGCCTTCCAGCTTGGACAGGTCGCCGTCCTCGGCCATCTCGGAGATCAGGTCGTTGATCGAGGCAGCCTGCTCTTCCGGGTAGAAGCGGTTCAGGGCCTCGCTGAGGTCATCCTCGGTCGTGATCCGGGCGATGACGTTGAAACCCATCAGCGTCTTGAGGTCGTCCGAGGCCTTGAAGTTGTCGGCCGTGTCAACCGCGATTCCGAGCGTATTGGTGTCGCGGTCGTAGTCGGTCGGGACCAGGCGATAGGCGTGGGCCATCTGGGCGGGAATCAGGTCGATGACGCTCTGCTCGATGTCGATGTTGGCGATCTTGATCACTTCCATGCCGACCTGGGCGGCGAGCGCCAGGTTGACATCGTCCTGCGTGACCTTGCCGAGTTCGACCAGCAACTGCCCGATCGGGCCGCTCTGCTTCATCTCGCGACGCTTGGCCTGCAGTTCGAGGGCTTCGGAGACATCGGCCCGCTTCACCTTGCCCATCTTGATCAGGATCCGTCCGAGCGGGCGCCCGCGGAGCTGGTCAATCGGTGGCATCTTGTCGTTTTCGGCCATGGTGGCGCTTCTCCATCGCGTCGCAGGTCTTCGCCGCCTGCTCGAACCGGAAAGACCGCCAGCGTTCGATGCAGCGGTACCGGGACCGCGTCACGGACACACCGACTGATCTGACGGCATCCAATCGCGCGCCGCGGAGGAAGGCGGCGGACCGGATCCGCTGCGCATCCGCGAACTGGCAGGATGCAAGAGCATACCATGCTGCCCGCAGGTCCGGAAAGAGGCGAGGTTAATCCGTCAGGTCGGGGTTCGCGACCCGCTGCGGGTCCAATTCCCCCATCGCGCGGTAGTATGCGTCAAGCACCGCCTCCAGCGCGACCGGCGCTCGTTCGTCCGATGGCGCCACGATTCGCCGCAGGCGATCCTCGACCGCGTCCCCCTGCCCGACCTCGAGTCGCGCGCCCGTTGACAGACCGCCCGGGCCGATTTCGCCGACCGGATTCAGCGGACCCGACTCCCATTCGCCCCCGGGCCCGATCACCCGCGCCGAACGGGCCCCGGCCCGCAGACGCTCGTACGCCTCGAGAAACGCGGCCGCCTCGGTCGCGCTCAGCCCGGCCGCGGCGAGGTCGTCAGGCGTCAACGGATCGTCGGCCACCAGCATCTCGCGGACGGCTTCGAGCGCCTCGTCGGGCAGGTCGCCGCCGCCCTCGGACTGCTGGCGAGGCTGGTCGCCGCCGCCCTCGCCGGCCGGGTCCTGGCCGCTGCCGGACGGGTCGGCGGGCGAATCGCCTGCCTCGGCGGGTTGTGGCGGCGTCGGGGCCCCGGGATCGCTTCCGGGCGGTTCGTTTCCGGAGGGCTCGCTCCCGGACGGAGGGGGCGTGGTTCCCGCCGGCGCGTTGTCCGGTTCGGCGGCGGCTTCACCGGGCGGCGGATCCCCCGGCGCGGGGGCCGGGGACGGGTCGGCGGGATCGGTTTCCGAGCCCGGCGCGTCGCCCTGCTCGCTGGCAGGATCACCCTCGGACGCTGGATCTTCATTTTTATCGGGCTCAGGGAGGCCGTCGTCGGTCGCGGGTTCGGAGGTACCTTCGTCCGCCGGGTCGGGCGCGCCGGTCTCCGGCTGTCCGGCCTGTTCCTGCACGGCTTTGGCCTGCGGACCGAACTTCTCGGCGAAGTCGCGGAGCTGGCGATCGAAGTCGCCGGCGTCGTTGTCGGTGCCGAAGCCTCCGGGACCCTCGATATCCGGAACGCCGTCACCGGGCCGGCTCCCGTCGCCCAGGCTGGGAGGTCCGCTCCCGGTCGGGTCCGCGCCGCCGGCGGCCGGGCCTTCGCCTTCCCGTCCGGGCTGTCCGGCGCCGGCCCCGGGCGTCTCTCCGGCACCGGTGCCGGGGCCGTCGCTGGCACCCTGCCCGGAGTCGCTGTTGCCGTCACCTTCGCCGCCGGTCGGGTCGGCGATGACCTGGCCGACGGCGTCGCCGGGCCCCTGCCGGGTCTCAGCCGCCCCCTCGCCCGGTTGTGGTTCGCTGTCGCTGCCGCCGGCGCCGGGTTGCGGTTCGAGCGGAGGCGAGCGGGTCAGGATCAGCGCCCGCGAGCGGGCGTTCTGCGGCGATGGCGTGCCGTCCGGCAGCACCCGCCGATCGCGGGCCTCGAACCACAGGCGGACTTCCTCGCCGATGGCGACATCCAGTTCGCTGAGCGACCAGTCGAGTTCGAAGCTGCGCTGCGTCCCGGAACTGAGGCGCTCGCGGGTGGCGCGTCCGTCGCGTTCGAGCACGTACGAGACGTCGGCGAGTCCGATGTCGTCGGCGGCGTGGATCAGGACGCGCGGAATGACCGAGACGTCCACGCGGGTGGTCACGTCGTCGCGGGAAGGCTTCAGGATGGCGACGACCGGGGGTTGATCGACGCGGACGGTCAGGCGTCCGGGCGGCCCGGGCAGCGCGGCGCGTCCGAGGGCGTCCCGGAAGACGGCCCGGAACGTGCCGCTGTCGTTCAGTTGCTGCGGGAAGGTGGCATGCCGGGGGTCGTCGAAGTCGATCTGCATGCGGGTCCGATTCTCGCCGTCCTCGGTCTCCAGCACGAAGAGCGGATCCATGATCGGCGCGTTGGCCCGCAGGTGAAACACGGCCCGGGTGCCCTCCCAGGCGAGCACCTCGGTCCCGCGAACGGTTCGGGACGGGGCTCCGGTGTAGGCCGGCGGGCGCAGTTCGACCTCCCAGCCGGTGAGCTGGACCGGTTCCTGCAGTTCCAGTTCGCCCTGCAGTGACGCGTCGCCGGCCGTGATTCGATAGCGGAAGCGGGCGGTCAGTTCGTGCGGGGCGAGCGTGACGCGCCAGAGCTGCGGGCGGGCGTTGCCCATTCCGGGCTGGAGGGCGCAGGCGAAGACCGGCGGGGTCTCGAAGGAGTCGAACCGTTCGAGGCGGACGGTTTCGACCGGCCGGCCGCTGGTGGCGACGACGATCTCGAGCGGGCGGTCGAGGTAGAGATCCTCGTCGGCGGTCGGGCGGATCCACTGCAGGCTGGTGGCGGTCGGCGCGGCGAGGCCGAAGCCGAAGAAGCGGGCCAGGGACGGCCAGATGCTCTTGGGCCCGAGGGCGCCGTAAAGCAGCCAGGCGACCAGGACAATCGCGAGCGGGACGGCGGCGCGGCGGATCAGCGGGCCGGCCGGTCGGACCAGCGTCGCGGTCTGGAGGGCGGCGGCGGTCTGCCGGCTGGCGACATCCTCGGCGTAGGCGATGCTCTGGTCGGCCTGGATCTGGACGGCGTTGACCAGCAGGTTGTGGCGGATCGCGTAGGTTTCCTCGAGGTCGCGGGCGAGGAACAGCCGCCGCGGATGACGGCGGGCGGCCCGGACGCGAAGGGCGACCAGTCCGGCCAGGATCAGCAGGCCCCAGAGGATGCCGGCGGAGGCGATCGCCCGACGAGGCAGTCCGGCGGAGAACTGGTGGTCCAGCACGACGGCCAGCAGCGGGATGATCAGCAGGGCCGCCAGGCCGCGGAGGACGAGGATCATGCGATCGAGGCCGGTGACGCGGCGGCGCTGTCCGGCGAGGGCCTGTTCGACCATCCGGTCGGCCAGGTTCTGGCTGAGCATCTGCGGCTGACCTGACAAGGAAGACTCCCCGGGGGCGGGCCCCTCCGGCCCGCTGCGATATGGTACCGGCCCGGGGGCGTTCGGCGGGCATGGATTCCGGCGATTGTGGCGTCGGCGGCGGCCGGGCGGGCGTGGATTTGACGCCCGGACCGGGCAACGTACAATCGTCGGATTCACCCGGTCTTCCAAGGAAAAGCGGATGCAGTTGATGTCAGCGAGCACAAGGCGGATTCCGATGACCCTGGTCGCACTGGGCGTGGGCCTGCTGGTCACGTCGGGCTGCCAGAGCGGCGGCTCGCGCGACGGAAACGCATCGCTGGCGTCGGCGGTCCGGGACCCGATCCTGCAGGACCTGCCGCGTCCGCAGGGCTTCCGCCTGGACGAGCAGCGGAGCATGGCCCGGGCGAGCGGCCAGTTCCGGATCGCGCGGTGCGAGTACCGCGGGTCGAGTTCATCGATCTCGACCAAGCGCTTTTACGAGCAGTACATGCCGTCGGCCCGCTTCAAGCTGACCGAGTGGGGGCTGGAGGACGGCGTTTACAACATGCGATTCGAGAGCGAGAACGAATCGTGCAACATTCGGATCCGGGACGCCGGCGGTGGCACCACCATCGTCGTGATCGAACTGGGACCGCGGCCGCGCGGGGCGATCGGACGCCCCGACCCGACACCACCGCCACCGGGGCGCGGCGTCTGAGACGCCCTGCCTGCTGACCGAGGAAACCGCGATGGACGCTGAAACGCGACATCAGCTGAAACAGAACGAACTGGGCGAAGCGATCAAGCGCGTCAGCCACCTGAACGATCCGTGGGTCGGCTATTCGCTGATCGCCGTGATCCTGTTCATGGCCGGCTGGTTCGGCTACCAGTACCTGCAGGAACGGCAGGAGCAGCAACTGGCCGGCGCCTGGCGGACCGTGCTGGAATCCAACCCCGCCGATCCGACCAACGGCGCCGCGGCCACCGCGCAACTCGCCGCCCTCGCCAGCGACGGCCCGAACGCCAACGTCGAGGCGGCCGCCCGCCTGCGACTGGGGATTGCCAAGCGGATGGCGGGACGGGCGGGCGACCCCGACGCGCTGCGTGCGGCGGCCGAGGACCTGTCGGCGCTCGGTGGCGACACGTCGGTCGCGGCCCCGCTGCGGGCGGCGGCCTGGTACGCGGCAGCCCTGGCGCAGGAAGACCTGCGTGAGATTGGCGCCGCCCGGACGCTGTTCGAGAAGCTGCGTGACGACACGAGCCTGAAGGGCTCGCCCTACCACGAGATGGCCAAGGACCGCCTGGCGACCCTCGGCGAACTGGAAGACCCGGTCACGTTCGAGCCCGGCCTGCGTCCGATCGACCTGGATGCGATGCTCAATGACGCCGATTCGGGCACGGGTGCCGCTCCGGCCCCGGCGTCCGCGGCCGAGGCCCTGACGACGACGCCGGCGGGCACGACCGAGACGCCTGCGGATCCGGCTGATGACCCCGCGGCCGAACCCGCGCCGCCCGCGGACCCGGGCGACGATCCGGCGGCCTCGGAGGAACCTGATCCCGCGGCGACCCCCGAGCCTGAACCGACGGAGCCGTGAGCGCATCCGACCCGCCAGAGAGCCCGGACCTGGACGATGAACAGGTGCCGATCGAATCCTCGGCAGGCGAGCGGGTCCAGATCCGCGTCCGCCGGGCCCGCCCGGGCCGCCGGATCGACAAGTACCTGCACGGGCGCTTTCCACGGATGTCTCGGGCCGCGATCCAGCGGATGATCAAGGACGGGGGCGTGACGGCCAACGGCCGCAGCGTCAAGAGCAGCTACCTGATCCAGAGCGGCGACCTGATCGACCTGACCGTGCCGACGCCGGACCCGGTCGAACTGGTGCCGGAAGACATCCCGCTGGACATCGTCTTCGAAGACGAGTTCCTGATCGCGATCAACAAGGCGGCCGGGATCGTCTGTCACCCCGGGCATCCGAAGCAGACCGGCACGGTGGCGAACGCGGTCGCGTTCTATTCGGCCAGCCTGAGCGACTGCGGCGATCCGTTCCGGCCGGGCATCGTGCACCGCCTGGACAAGCACACGACCGGGATCATGCTGATCGCCAAGACGGACGAGGCCCACTGGCGGCTGTCGCGGCAGTTCGAGCAGCGGACGGTGCAGAAGACCTACATCGCGGCCTGCGTCGGGGAATTCGAATTCGACGGCGACACGATCGACATGCCGATCGGGATGCACCCGGTCGTGCGTGAGAAGTTCGCCGTGCTGGTGCAGGCCGGCAAGATCAACATCGGCCGGAACGCGGTGACGCACTACGAGGTGGCCGAGCGGTACCCGGGGTACACGCTGGTCAAGCTGTTCCCGAAGACGGGTCGCACGCACCAGTTGCGGGTGCACATGTCGCACCTGGGACACCCGATCTGCGGGGACGTGATGTACGGCGGTCCGCTGGTCAGCGAGGCGGACCTGACCGGGACGGGCAGCACGGCGCCGCTCTTCGAGCAGCAGGCGCTGCATGCCTGGAAGATCGAGTTCGAGCACCCGATCCACGGCCACCGGCTGGCGCTCGAGGCGCCGTTCCACACCCCGATGAAGCGCCTGGTGACCCTGCTGCGAAACCTGCGGGACAAGGAGGCCCCGTCATCGTGAACACCGCGCAACGATCCGCCGTCGCGCTCGTCGCCCTGCTGGTCCTGGTCGGGCCGGCCCGCGGGCAACTGGCGCGGACCTCGATCGACAAGCTCTTCAGCCCGTACAAGAAGGCCCGCTACGCGCTGTGCGTCCGCGACCTGCAGACCGACCGCGAACTGGTCGCGATCGCGGCCGACCGCCCGCAGAAGCCGGCCAGCGTGCAGAAGCTGTTCATCACGGCCGCGGCGCTGCACCGCTTCGGTCCCGACTTCGCGTTCCGTACGCGGGTCTACCTGGACGGCCCCGACCTGCTGATTGTCGGAGGCGGCGATCCGGGTCTGGGGGACGAGCGCCTGGCGGAGAAGGCCGGGCGGGCACACCTGGCGGAGTTCGACGCGTGGGCGGAGGCCCTGGACGCGCGGGGTGTCTCGCAACTGCGGCACATCGCGCTCGACGACACGGTGTTCGAGCAGGCGTTCCGGCATCCCGACTGGCCGGCGAACCAGGCGGCCAACTGGTACCAGGCCCCGGTGGGCGGGCTGAACCTGAACGACAACTGCCTGGACGTGCGGGTGGTGGCCGGCGGCGGGAAGGTCCGGGCCGAGACGACGCCGCGGGTCGGCGAACTGATCCTGAAGACGAGCCTGGTGGCGGCGGAGAAGCATCGCCCGATCGCGACGCGTGCGATCGGTCAGGACGTGATCGAAGTGCGCGGCCCGGTTTCGAAGAGTGCCGGGCTGGGTTCGGTCGCGGTCGGCGTGCCGTCGCTGTACGTCGGCGCGGCGGTGAAGGCCGAACTGGAGGCGCGGGGCGTGGCGGTGACGGCCGGGCTGGTGCGGCGTCCGCGGGGGGCGGCCGGGGACCCCGTGCTGCTGGCGACGCACGCGACGAGCCTGCCGGACGTTCTCTGGCGGACCAACACGTTCAGTCAGAACATGTTCGCCGAGGCGCTGCTGAAGTCGCTGGCGGCGTATCGGGGGGACGGTCAGCGGAGCGGGACGGCGGGCAGTTGGGAAGCCGGGCGGGCGGTGCTGCGGCAGGAACTTGGTGCGCTGGGGGTGCCGTGTCCGACGGCGGTGTTCCGGGACGGGAGCGGTCTGAGTCACGACAACCGGGCGACGGCCCGGCAGATCACGGCGCTGCTGGCGCGGATGTGGCGGCATCCGCATCGGGCGGTGTTCCAGGCGAGCCTGGCGCGTCCGGGGGAGCGCGGCACGATGGAGCGGCGGTATCGCGATCCGCGGCTGAAGGGCCGGGTCTGGGGCAAGACGGGGACGATTTCGGGCGTCCGCAGCCTGGCGGGCTACGTGCAGACGGCGGATGGCACGTACGCGTTCGCGTTGCTGATCGACGGGTCGGTCCCCGCGGACCTGCCGGCGAAGGTCTGCGTGGCGCTGGTGGAGGGGCTGGAGTGATGCCAGAGGGAGCGAGGGAGCGAGGGAGCCAGTGAGACTGGGAGTCAGGGAGCGAGAGGGGTGATGCGCGGGGGGCGCTTGCTCCGCTGACGGCTTCGGGGACAATGCGAAGGAACTCGCGCGTCTGGTGAGCGGACGTGCCCAACGGAGAACGATATGCGGAAAGGAATCTGGCTGGGCAGTGTTCTGGCTGCCGGCCTGCTGGCCGTCCTGCTGATCCCGCAGCGGAGCGCGGCGACGAGCGGCTTTGCCGGGCGGGTCGGAAGTGTCAACATCGGCCTGGCGTTTCTGGAATACCAGCGGAAGAAGGACCTGGACGAGGAGATGCGTTCGATCGAGAGTTCGATCAACCTCGAGATGAACACGCGGCGGAGCCGGATCGACTCGTTCCAGCAGGTCCTGGACGCGATGAACCCGGACGATCCGACCTTCCTGAGCAAGAACGGCGAACTGCTGAAGATGCAGATCGAGTTCCGCAACTGGTTCGACCTGAAGCAGGCCGACATGAACCGCAAGATCGGCGTCTGGACCGCGCGGATCTACGGCGAGATCAACGCGGCGATCGCGGAGGTGGCCCAGCGCGACGGCTACGACGTGGTGCTGTACCACGACGACTTCAACCCGGGCGCGTTCGACCCCGAGCAGTTGCAGGAACAGATCGGGCGGCGGCGGGTGCTGTACGTCAGCCCCGGCAGCGACCTGACCCGGACCGTGATCGAGGCACTGAACAACAAGTACCGCAACGCCCCGCGGGCGCCGATGCTCGGGACCCCGTAAGAAGACGCATGTCAGATTTTGCCCTGTCGATCGCGGAAATCGCCCAGCGCCTGGACGCCGAACTGCTCGGTGACGGCCGCGGCGTGATCCGCCGTCTCGCCACCCTCGAGACCGCCGGCGACGACGCGCTCGCCTGGCTCGGCAGTACCCGCTACGTGCGACAACTGGCCGCGACGGCCGCGGCCGCCGTGCTGGTTCCACCGGGCGACCTGCCGGAGGGCGGTCCGCCGCGGATCCGCGTGCCCGATCCGGACCTGGCGATGCTGACGGTCTCGACCTGGTTCGCCCCGCCGGTCCGGACGCCCGAGTCCGGCGTGCACCCGACCGCCTGGGTGGCCGCCGACGCGGTCGTCGAGGGCGCATCGATCGGGCCGCACTGTTCGGTCGCGTCCGGCGCGCGGGTCGGGCCCGGCAGCGTTCTGGTGGCCGGGGTTCGAATCGGGGCGGATGCCCGGGTCGGCGCGGACTGCATGCTGCGCGAGAACGTCGTCATCGGCGACCGCTGCGAACTGGGGGCGCGGGTCTCGATCTTTCCGAACGCGACGATCGGCGCGGACGGGTTCGGTTTCCTGTTTCGCGACGGGCAGTTGCACCGGGTGCCGCAGATCGGGACGGTCGTGCTGGAGGACGATGTCGAGATCGGCGCCAACACCTGCGTGGACCGGGCCCGGCTGGGAGTCACCCGCATCGGCCGCAGCACGAAGATCGACAACCTGGTGCAGGTCGCGCACAACTGTGACATCGGGCCGGGCTGCATCCTGGCCGGGCAGGTCGGCCTGTCCGGATCGGTGACGCTCGAAGGGGGCTGCGTGCTGGGCGGGCAGGTCGGCGTGATCGATCACGTCCGGGTGCCGGCCGGGACGCAGGTGGCCGCCAAGGCGGGTGTCATGGGCCCGCCGGAGGCGCCTCGGCTGCGTGGCATCCCGGCCGACGAGTGGACCCGCGAGGGGCGGCGACTGGTCGCGCTGCGCAGGCTGCCGGACGCGCTGAAGGAACTGCGGGCCCTGCAAAAACGAGTACAGCAACTTGAATCCGCAACGCACAATTCAACGCGAAGCTGAGGTCCGCGGCCGGGGGCTGTTCACCGGCGGGCCGGTGCAGTTGCGTTTCAAACCCGGGCCGCCGGGTTCGGGGATCACGTTCGTCCGCTGCGACCAGCCGCAGCCGGTGCAGATCAAGGCCGAGATCGAGAACCTGAGCAAGCGTGCCCGGCGGACGTCGCTGCGGAACGGATCGGTCACGATCGAGACGGTCGAGCACTGCCTGGCGGCGGTCCGCGGCCTGGCGATCGACAACCTGGTGATCGAACTGGACAACGCGGAACTGCCGTCGGGGGACGGCAGCGCGCAGCCCTTCGTCGACGCCCTGGTGGATGCCGGCATCGAGGAACAGGGCACGCCGCGGCAGCACTACGACATCAGCGACGTCGTGCGGGTGACCGAGGGGGATGCGGAACTGGTCGCCTGGCCGGGTGTGCCGGGGCAGCTCGACATCTTCTACGAGCTGGACTACGGGGCGGACGGTCCGGTCGGTCGGCAGACGCACAAGGTCACGCTCAGCGAGCAGAGTTTCCTGGACGAGATCGCGCCGGCCCGGACGTTCGTGACGGGTCCGGAGGCCGAGCAGTTGCGTTCGGCCGGGCTGGGGACGCACCTGACGTACCAGGACATCCTGGTGTTCGGGCCGGAGGGTCCGATCGACAACGCCCTGCGGTTCCCGGACGAGTGCGTGCGTCACAAGATCCTGGACCTGATCGGCGACATGATGCTGCTGGGGCGGTTCGCCTGCGGGCGGATCCACGCCCGCAAGTCGGGGCACAGCCTGAACCACGAGCTGGTCAAGCGGCTGATCGAACAGCGCAGCGCCGACGACCTGTTCCAGCAGTTGCGGCGGCCGCCGTCGCTGGACATCAACAGCGTCCGGCGGATCCTGCCGCACCGCTACCCGATGCTGATGATCGACCGGGTGATCCACATCGAGGGCGATCGTCGCGCGGTCGGGATCAAGAACGTCAGCGTGAACGAACCGTATTTCCAGGGGCATTACCCGCGTCAGCCGATCATGCCGGGCGTGCTGATCATCGAGGCGATGGCCCAGCTCGGCGGGATTCTGCTGTCGCAGAAGCTCGAGCACACCGGTAAGATCGCGGTCCTGCTGAGCCTGGACCGGGTCAAGTTCCGCCGGCCGATCGCCCCCGGCGACCAGCTCGTGATCGAAGCCCGCAACAAGCGCGTGCGGGCCCGCTCGGGCGAAGTCGCCTGCAAGGCCGAGGTGGCCGGCGAACTGGCCGCCGAGGCGGAGATCCGCTTCGTCCTCGTCGATGCCGCAGAGCAGACCAACTAGGAAGCAAAGGCAGGCATGGCCCGAATTCACCCGTCCGCAGTCGTAGATCCCCAGGCCGAACTGGCCGAGGACGTCGAAGTCGGCCCCCTGGCGCACGTCGGTGCCGGCGTGCGACTGGGACCGGGCTGCATTCTGCACCCGCACGCGACGGTGCTGGGACCGGCCACGTTCGGGGCCAACAACGTGTTCTTCTCGCACTGCGCGGTCGGCTCGGCCCCGCAGGACCTGAAGTACAAGGGTGGTCCGACCAGCCTGCAGTGCGGCGACGGGAACCAGTTTCGCGAGAACGTGACGATCCACCGCGGAACCGAGACGGACCGGCACAGCGGCGGCATCACGCGGATCGGCGACAACAACTTGTTCATGGTCGGCGTGCACGTCGCCCACGACGCCGAGGTCGGCAATCACTGCATCCTGGCCAACAACGTGCTGCTGGCCGGACACGTCAAGCTCGAGGACTGCGTCAACGTCGGCGGGGCCGCGGCGATGCACCACTTCGTGACGGTCGGGCGAAACGCGTTCGTCGGCGGGCTGACGCGGGTGACGCACGACGTGCCGCCCTACGTCAAGATCCAGGGCTACGACCAGGAGGTTCGCGGCCTGAACATCGAGGGTCTGAAGCGCTGGCAGTTCGACCTGGACTCGATCCGCCTGCTGCGCGACGCGTTCCGGCTGATCTATCCCCGCGGCGGCGGACGCTCGGCCGGGCGAACCGTCGCGGCGATCCGCGAACTGCGCGAGAGCGACATGCTGACCGACCCGCACGTGCGCTACCTGGTCGACTTCCTGCAGCGCAAGCTGGACATCGGCGTCTTCGGCCGGGCCCGCGAATCGCTGCGGACGGACCAGCCGGCGGATCGACAGAGTTTCTACGGGCAGAGCCAGCCGGAGGGAGCATGAGCCAGCCAGTCCGAGTCGCGGTGATCGGTGTCGGCCACATGGGGCGGCATCACGTTCGCAAGTACCACGAGATGCCGGGGGCCGAACTGGTGGCGGTGATCGACCGCGACCTCGAGCGGGCCCGGACGATCGCCGAGCCGTTCGGGGCGCCGGTGGCCGCGGCCTGGTCGCCGGAGCTGGACGTGCAGGCGGTCTCGATCGCCGTGCCGACGGTCCACCATCTGCCGGTGGCGCGTCCGCTGATCGAGGCCGGGATCCCGGTGCTGATCGAGAAGCCGCTGGCCGGCTCGGTGGCCGAGGCGGACGAGATCATGCGTCTGGCGAAAGTGCACGGAACGATGGTGGCGGTCGGGCATACCGAGCGGTTCAACCCGGCCGTCCGGGCGGTGGACCGGCTGGGGATCACGCCGAAGTTCATCGAGACGCACCGGATCAGTCCGTTCACGTTCCGCTCGGCGGATGTCGGGGTGGTGTTCGACATGATGATCCACGACATCGACATCGTGCAGCACCTGATCCGTCAGCCGCTGGAGCGGGTCGACGCGGTCGGCGTCAACGTGCTGGGCCCGCACGAGGACATCGCCAACGCGCGGGTCGCCTTCGCCCGCGGCGCGGTCGCGAACCTGACGGCCTCGCGGCTGGCCCTGAAGACCGAGCGGAAGCTGCGGATCTTCAGCGAGTCGGCGTACGTTTCACTGGACTACCAGTCCAAGAGCGGCGTGGCGATCACGCTGGACCAGAACCTGGACGTGATCCAGTTCGCCCGCGAACGCAACATCGACGATCTGGCGCAACTGGCCGGGACGGACTTCGGCAAGATGGTGCAGGTCGAGCCGCTGACGATCGAGGACAAGGACGCGCTCGAGGACGAACTCGATTCGTTCCTGCAGGCCGTCCGCAACGGAACGCCGCCGCCGGTCACGGCCGAGGACGGGGCCGCGGCGATCCGCCTGGCGACCAGCATCGTGGAACGCGTCGAGAGCCACCGCTGGGACGGCAGCGATTCCGAACGGACCGGACTGGCGGCCGACATCTTCGGGCAGGCGGCCCGGCCGGACTACGAATGACGGGTGGGCGGAAAGGTCTTACGACCCGGCCCGCCAGCCGTTAGGATCGCGGCGCGAACAACTCGAACCACGCACGCAGGAAGGCAGGGACGCCGATGCAGTTGGTGCACGACCGGAACCGGATGACGCTGGCGCTGTTGCTGGCGGTGCTGACCGGATGCCAGGGCTTTGATCTCGGGCTCGGCGGCAACCGGCAGTCGCCCGACCGGAACCGGGTGCCGCGTCCGGCCAACCTGCCGCCGGCCAGTGTTCGCGAAGCGCCCCTGCGGCCGGCCCCGCTGCCGCAGTCCGACCCGGTGCGGGCCGTCTGGGTGGCCCGCTTCCACTACCACACCCCCGACGAAATCAGCGACATCATGCGGTCGGCGGCCGAGATGGGATTCAACACCGTCCTGTGGCAGGTCCGCGGGAACGGGACGGTGGCGTACCCCTCGCGGCTGGAGCCCTGGTCGCGGAAGTACCAGCACCAGCATCCCGGGTTCGATCCGCTCGAGATCGCGGTCAACGAGGCGCGGCGCCACGGCCTGCGGATCGAGGCGTGGTTCAACGTGATGCCCGGCTGGCGAGGCCCGAACCCGCCGGACACGCCGAACCAGTTGTGGCACACACGTCCGGACTGGTTCCTGCGGGATGCCGACGGCGTGCGGGCGCCGCTGGGCAACTTCTACGCGATCCTGAACCCGTGCCTGCCCGAAGTGCGTGATCACATCACGCAGGTGGCGGCCGAGATCATGCAGAACTACGACGTGGACGGCCTGCACCTGGACTACGTGCGGTATGCCTGGGACACGACGCCGGATGCCCGGGCCCGTTTCCCGCGCGACCCCGACACGCTGCGACTGTTCTTCATGGAGACCGGACGGTTCCCGGATGACGATCCGGACGCCTGGGACAGTTGGCGGGCGAACCAGTTGACCCGCCTGGTCGGCAACCTGCGTGATGTCGTCCGTCTGAACCGTCCCGGGGCGACGCTGACCGCCTCGGTCTGGTCGACGCCGCAGGTCGGCTATCGCGACTACCTGCAGAACAGCATCGCCTGGCTGCGGAGCGGCCTGCTGGATGCGCTCTACCCGATGGCCTACACCGACCAGGCCCCGCAGTTCGCACAGTACATCGGGGCCTACCACGAACTGGCCCAGGGCGGACGGGTGATCCCGGGGCTGGGGGTCTACAAGCACGAGCAGTTCGAACAGACCGCGGCGCAACTCGAAAGCTGTCAGCGCTGGGGCGGCGACTTCGCGGTCTTCTCTTACGCATCGCTGGCGCCGGTCGGCGGCGACGTCTCGCAGTCCGGCGAGAAGCGCCTGCGCGAGAACCAGTTGCGGGCCGTACGACGCGAGGCCCTGCTGCACATCACCCGCCCGGCCGCCACCGGGGTCGCCCGGGCCGCGCACGGAGACGTTCGCCATGGCGTCCCGCCGCTCGTGGCTGACTAAGTTCGCGGTCGCGCTTCGCGGACTGCGGCGCGGCGTGGCCGGACAGGACAGTTTCCTGGTTCATATCCCGATCGCGGTCGCGGTGATGGCGGCCGGCTTCTGGTGGGATCTTTCGCCCGAGCGGTGGCTGCTGCTGGTGCTGTGCATCGGCGTGGTGCTGGGGGCCGAGTTGTTCAACACGGCGCTCGAGAGGCTGGCCCGGGCGGTGACACGCGAGCATGACGAGAACATCCGCGACGCGCTCGACATCGCCAGCGGCGCGGTGCTGCTGCTGAGCCTGACGGCGGCGGTGGTGGGCGTGGTGGTGTTCGGCACGGGCTGACTCCGGGGGTTGCGGAGCTCGTCCTGCTTGTCCGATCGAATGCAGTCCCCCAACCGACTTGAGGGAGCGAGGGAGCAAGGGAGCGAGGGAGCAAGGGGCAGGTGCCACTGTTCTCGCGCCGTGCTGCTGGGATCGGCGCTCGTCCTGTTGGTCCGATTGAATGCAGTCCCCCAACCGACTTGAGGGAGCGAGGGAACGAGGGAGCCAGGGAGCGAGGACCTGGGCGCGTGGGCACCCGACCTCTTTCACGCCTTCACGTTTTCACGTTTTCACTTGATTGCAATCAGGCTGGTTCGATGCGGATCAGGGTGTCGCCGGAGGGCGGCGGCGTGCTGCGCGGGGCGGGTCGCGGGCGCGGCGGGGCCGCCTGGCGGCGCGGGGTCGGGCGGGGCTGCATGGCCGGCGGACGGGTCGGGACGATGCCGCGGGCCAGCGTGGTCAGGTTCTCGAGCAGGCGCTGTTCGAGCAGCGGGTCGCGACCAAGCGGCACCCAGGTCTCGAAGCGTCCGGCCCGGCCGCGGTTGCCGGAATAGGTCGGGACGGTCTCGCTGTAGATGCCGAGCGCCCCGGACGCGGTCGTGACCTGCCGCTCGGGGGCCGAGTAGCGTTCCTTGCGGACGTCGACGGTGACCAGGACCTGCAGGTCGTCGGCGCCCTCGACGGGGTCCATCGTGATCGTGGCGGTGCGTCCGATCGTGTGCATGGTGGATTCGAGCGACTGATAACCGCCGATGACATCGGAGCGCCAGATTTCGAACCACTGCCCGCCGGTGGTGCGGCGGGTCTCGATGCGTCCGAGTTCACGATCGACGAAGCGCGGCGGCAGGTCGTTCTCGCGCAGCATGGTCAGGGTGCGGTTGACGAAGGTGTCGCGATCCCCGATCCGCAGCGTGGCCGTGGTCGGCCCGCCCACGTGCGGCGCGGTGCAGCCACTCAGAAAAACGAGCGAAGCGCAAAAAATACACGCTGCCTGAAAGGTCCGGATCGTCGACATGGGGGGATGATAGATCGCGCTGCCGGAAATGCAAAGTCGCTTTCTATGGGACCGCACCCGGGCAGCGCTTTCGGCACATCGGTTCGTCGGCAAGATCGATGCGGCACGCCAGTAATTCAATGCAATACTGTCTGGTGGAAGCTGTCGTGTCCCCTTCACGACCCTGCGTCGGCGGCGGAGCCGGCGCAGGGTTTTTTTGTTTTCGGAGGGACCCGCGGCCGCAACCCGGACCCGCTCACCCGCTTCGCGGCAGCCGGGCCTGCAGCAGCCAGCCAGTGCCCAGACGCCGCAGATTCGCATCCTCGGGCAGCACGAGCCCGTCCGCGATCCGCCGCGGATCACGACCCGCCAGCGGACGGCGCGAACCCCCGCCCCCCACCAGGCGACGACCAAGATAGACGTGCACCTCGTCCGCCAGGCCGGCCTCCCAGAAACTGCCCAGCAGCCGCCCGCCACCCTCGACGACGACGTTGGTCATCTCCTCGGACGCCAGGCGTCGCAGCAGCGGGCGCAGCGCGATCCTTCCGCCACGGACCGGCAGGGTCAGCACGCGACAGCCGGCCCGTTCCAGCCGGCGGCGTCGTGCGGCCGGGGCCGTTCGGGCGGTGGCGATGATCGTCGGGGTCTGCCCGGCGGTCCGCACGAGCTGGCTGTCCGGGCGAATCCGCAGGCCGGCGTCGCAGACGATCCGGGTGGCGACGCGCCGCAGCGGAACGTCGCGGGCGGTCAGCAGCGGGTCATCGAGGACGGCCGTCCCGGCCCCGACGATGATCGCGTCGACGCGGGCCCGTACGCGATGCACGTGCCGCCGGGCCGCCTTGTCGGTGATCCACTTCGAGTCGCCGCTCGCGGTCGCGATCACGCCGTCGACGCTCTGGGCCCACTTCAGGATCACCCACGGCAGTCCCTGCTGTTGAACCTTGCGATAGGGCGCCATCAGGGCGCGGGCCTCGTCGGCCAGCAGGCCGGTCTGCACGACGATGCCGCCACGCCGCAGCCGGGCAAAGCCCTTGCGGGCGACGCGTGGATCGACGTCGGCCACCGCCGCGACCACGCGGGCGATGCCGGCCTCGAGCAGCGCCGTGGTGCAGGGCGGCTGGCGTCCGGTGTGGCAGCATGGTTCGAGCGTGACGTAGGCGGTCGCCCCGGCCGGGTCGCTCGGGCAGTTGCGGAGCGCGTCTCGTTCGGCGTGCAGGGTGCCGCAGCGGCGGTGAAAGCCCTCGGCGATGACGCGTTCGTCCCGCACGAGCACGCAGCCGACCATCGGGTTCGGTTCGGTGCGCCCCTCGGCCCGGGCCGCAAGTTGCAGGGCCCGCCGCATCATGGCGGTATCGAAATCGCTGAAGGTCACGAGTCTTCGTCGGCCGGACCGCTGCCGGCGGCCACCTCGGACTCGAGCGTCTCGCCGTCGAGCAGGAAGTCGGCGTCATGCAGGGCGACCTGCGGATTGACGTCGCGGTAGCGGTAGGTCGCCTCGGGCTGGCCGTGGCCGTTGAACAGGCGGTTGACGACCAGCAGATCGGTCTGCTCGTGGAACAGCAGTTCGGCCCGCGGCGTGTCGGAGAACTCGGCCGGCACTTCGATCCGCAGCACGTGGGCCCTGGCGTCAAGGCCGGGGATCGCTTCGCGTCCGACGTAGGTCAGGCGGCCGCGGTCGCCGGCGCGGCGGATCACGTCGAGCGATTTCTCGACGGCGCGTTCGAAGCCGAAGTCGCTGACCGGATAGCGGGCCTCGCCCCAGGTCACGGGCGTCTGCAGCGAGACGCGGGTCAGCGTCGGCGGCAGGCCGAACAGGCCGTGGCGCGGGATGAAGCGGACGCGATCGTTGAACTGTCCGCGGACATAGCTCGAGGCGCCGTACTTGATTTCGGGATCGACCCACTCCATCCGGATGCTGAACGGCTCGCGGCGGTACCAGCAGCGGATTTCCTCCGGGCCGCGCATCGATTTGAAGAAGCCGAGGCCGCGGCGTTCGGTCCGCTCGAACGTCAGGGTGTACTGCTCCATCCGCGCGTACTGCGCCCTGACCCAGCGCAGGTAGCCGCGCGGGTCGGTGGCGGGGTCCGGCCGCGGGCTGCCCGTTCGATCCGGGGCAGCGGGCACCGCGGCGACGGGCGGCACGGCCGACGGCGGAGTCGGTGCCTGCGTCTCGCCGACGGGTGGCGCGGTGGCGACCGGGGGCTGGCGCTCCTGTCCGGCGCAGCCCGTGGCGAAGGCGATCATCAGAACCAGCAGCATGCGGCGCGGCATCTAGCCCCCCTCCTCCTCGATCGCCTGGTCCTGCAGCCAGGACCGCCAGACCGGCCGGGGACCGTAGCTGATCTCGCGGACGGTTCCGTCGGCCGTCCGCAGTCGGGCGATCGGCAGGCGCAGGTCTTCGTCGTACGCGGGCGCCTCGGGGCGCAGGTGCAGGATGTCCGGGCCGGTCAGCGCCCGGCTTCGCTCGAGGTCTTCGCGGTCGCCGTGCAGATGGATGCAGATGATCGCCAGGTCCGCCAGCGGGACCTGTTCGCGCAGTTGCCGCAGGTCTTCGAGGGCCAGTCCGCTCGACAGGACCAGCGGGCTCCAGAGCAGTTCGAGGACCGGCACGCCGAGTTCCTCGCTGCGAACCGCGCGACCGTCGGCCGTCAGCAGCAGCCAGCGGGGGGCGCGGATGTCGCGCCAGGCGGCCACCTGCCGCGCCCGCTGCTGCCAGCCGGCCAGGTCGGTCTCCCAGGCCTTGCGGCGGCCCTTGACGAGGCGACGGATCGGACCGTCGTGACCGTTCATGTAGAACGCCAGTTCGGACCAGAAGCGGGTGACGTCGGCCAGCAGTTGATCGGCCCGTTCAGGGGTGCGGGTCAGTCTTTCGAGGTAGCGCTGCTGCAGTCCGAGCGTCTGGCGATAGCGGCGCAGTTCCGGCTTGCGCTGGTTGCGCCAGTCGTCACCGACCTGGTCCTGGGTGTACAACTCGAGCAGCACCTGCGTCTGGCGCGGCGATCCGGCCGAGGTCCAGGTGCCTTCCGTGCGCGTCACGATTCTGCGGACGGGATCAAACGTCAGGCTGCCCTCGTACGTCTGCCCGAGCGCGGGACCCGCCCCGGCCTCCTGGCTGAGCGTCACCCGCCAGCGCGACTGGCCGCGGGCGGCCGGTTCGGCCGGCAGTGGAGCGACCTCGAAGACGCGTCCGAACGGGTCGGTCATCCGCCATTCGACACCGATCCGCAGGGCGTCCGGGAAGGTCGGCCAGGGTTCGAGCAGCGGGTGGAGCGCGTCGATCTGTCCGACGAACTCATCGGACAGCGGGTGCAACTGGCGGTCATCGATTTCGAGCAGGAGCCCGCCGACGCTGCGGGCCTCGCGGCCGACGACCTCGGTCAGTTCGCCGAGCAGCGTGGCGGTGGTGCCGGTGTCGAGGGTCCAGTACTGGAGTTGCTGGACGCGCGTCTGGGTCGGGCCGCTGCCACCCGTGGTTCGGACGACGCGGCGATAGACGGTGTGCTGGCCGGCGGTGAACCCGTATCGGGGGGTCTGCGCGGCAGCCGGGGCGCTCGACGTGGCCACCAGGAACACAGCTAAAGCCATGAGAGAACGTTGCATGCGCGAGATTGTCCGGTCAGCCGCCCGAGTGTGCAAGGCACCCCCCTCGCCCGACTCACGCCAGGCGATACAATGCCCCCATCAGCAAGGAGGTTCCCGTGCAGATTATACGCAAACCGCGCGTTTACCTGGTCGGCCGCCAGAGCGTCAACGATGCGGCGATCCAGCAGTTTCTCGATGATCACGGCTGCGTCTGGAGTACCGATACGACCGTCCCCGGCGAGCAACTGGCCGAGATGGCGGGCCGGATGTGCTACATGTCGTTCGGCAAGGGCCGGAAGACCAACGAGGAGTACCTCGGCAACATCATCGGGATGCAGCACGGGTCGGTGCTGGAGCACGCGGTCTGGAACATTGCGATCACGGGCGTGTCGCGCTCGTTCACGCACGAACTGGTGCGGCACCGGGCGGGCTTCGGCTACTCGCAGCTTTCGCAGCGCTACGTGGACGAGAGCGAAACCGAATTCGTCGAGCCGGACTGCATCGCCGACGACCCCGAACTGCACACCATCTGGACCGAGGCGGTCCAGCACGCCCAGGATGCCTACGTCAAGCTGACGGCCGGGCTGGCCCACAAGTTCGGCGATGTCGAACAGGCCACCCTGCGGCGCAAACTCGCCCGGCAGGCCGCCCGCAGCGTGCTGCCGAACGCGACCGAGACCAAGATCTTCGTGACCGGCAACGCCCGGGCCTGGCGACACTTCGTCGAACTGCGGGCCACCGAGCATGCCGAGACCGAGATTCGCCAGGTGGCGGTCGAAGTGCTCAAGCTGCTGCGGGCCGAAGCGCCCAACATGTTCGGCGACTACGCGCTCGAACCGCTCGGCGACGGCACCGAGGTTGCGGCCACCACGCACCGCAAGGTCTGAAGCCGAAACGCGAGGCCCCCGCATGCTACGCACCGGATGGATCGTCGCGCTGCTCGCGCTGGTCGCCAGCCCGAGCCCGGCCGACGCCGACAGCTTCCTCGGAACGCTGCACCTGCGCGACGGGTGCCCCCTTCGCGGGCAGATCACCGCCACCGACGACGGCTACCTGCTGTCGAACCTGGCCGGGCAGATCCGCGTTCCGGGCGATTCGGTCGAACGGGTCGTGCGACACGCGGACCTGCCGGCCGCCTCGCAGCCGACCAGCCAGCCGGCGGCGTCGCAACCCGCGACGGCCGAGGGGCGTCAGACGCTCGACATCTTTCCGAGGCTGGGGGCGGACGACATCAAGCGGCTGAAGCTGGCGGAACTGCAGACCGACCCGCCCGAGCGGGTGCAGGTGCGTCTGCTGCGGACCTCGGAAGGCAATCCGCTCGAGATCCTGCAGGAACGTGACGAGACCTTCACGCCGCCGAGCGATCCGGTCGCACAGGCGGCGGCGGTGTACGCCCGCGGCGGCGACGAGTTCCTCGACCAGATCAGCCTGCGGGGCGAGACGCGGGTCTTTCGCACGTTCCGGCGTGGCGTCCTGCCGTTCGTGACCAAGGGCTGCGCCCGGGCCGGCTGTCATGGCGGCCCGACGGCCCAGGCGTTCCGCCTGCCGAGTGGGAAGGGCGAAGCGGACGCGTTCGCGACGTTCGTGATCCTGAACAGCGTCGATGGTGCCAACGGTCCGCTGCTGCAGCGTGAGCGGCCGACCGACAGCGTTCTGCTGGATTACCTGCTGCCGCCCGAGGAGGCGAGCGCGAAGCATCCCGAGGTCGCGCGGGGCCGGCTGGCGCCGCAGTTCCGGGATCGGGCCGACAAGCAGTACGAACTGGTGCTGGACTGGATCCGCACGCTGCGGCGTCCGAAGCCGGACTACCGGCTGGAGGCGGACCTTCCGGCCTGGCTGTCACCCGCGGCGCCGGCCGGCGAGTAGCGTCCCGCCGGTTTCCCTCTCGCAGGCACCTGCCGCCAAACGGGGCGTGGAATCCCGATGAGTCAACCCTGGGTCACGGCGATCGTGAGTTCGGTCATGGCGATCCTGTCGATCGCCGTGGTGCACTGGCTCCTGCTGGCGCGTTTCCGGGCGATGCTGTCGATCGACGACGAGGAGGCGGTCCAGCAGATCGCCGAGCAGTGCCTGCGCGAGAGCAAGTGGCGACTGGTCCGCGACGCGACGCTGACCGGCATCTCAATCGGCGTGCTGATCTTCGTCGGCATCCGGGTCGGACTGCCGGTCCCGGTGGCGGCCGGCGTCGGCGCGGCGCTCGGCACGGGCGGGACGCGCTACTGGTCGTGCCGCCGAGCGGCCGCGAACACGCTGTCGCGGGTGCTGCATGACCTGGGTCGCTGCACGGGCTGCGGCTACCGCCTGGCGGCGGGTACGGGGACGTGCTCGGAATGCGGGCTGACGCTCAGTAGCCAAGTACCCAAGTGAGCAATTGAGCACGTGAGCAAGTAAGCAAGTGAGCACGTGGGCCCGGGCGTCTTGATTATCGGACGTCGTGTTCCCATAAAAGGTGCGCTGGCGGGCGGCAAGTCGTCGTTGTCCTTTCTTGTTACACCACCTAGAGTTAGGTGAAGCGTGAAAGGACCACATGAGGCCTGCTGACGACCATTTTTCGGTGCTGGGACTTCGTCCCGGGCGGTACGCGCCGGACGAGATCCGGGCGGCGTTCCGGCGGCGACGGGCCGACCTGGTCGCCCGCCTGACCGATGCGCCCAGCGACCGGGCCCGCCGCGAACTCGACCGGCTGCACAAGGCGCTGCAGGCCCTCGGCGAGCCGGCCCGGCAGAAGGCGGCCCTGGCGAACATGGCGAGATCGGACGACCCCTACGAGCAGGTCAGGCGGCTGATCGAGTGTTCGCTGGAAGGCAACCTGGTTCGCTGCTCCAGCCGGCGGGCAATCATCGACGAGGCCGTCCGCCTGGGCTTCAGCGAGTTTCACGCCCACCTGATGATCGCCCAGGTGCAGTTCGGTGACCGCAAACTTCTGAAGGTGCCCGACCCGCCCCGCCCACGGCGTCCGCTGCGGATCGGCCCGGCGGCGGCCCGTCTGGCGGCCGCCCTGGTTTTGGGGTTGGCAATGTTCCTGGCGATGGTACGCTGGCTGGCAGAATGATCCGCCTGCTCGTCATCGCCGCCACGCTCGCCCTGTGCGGGTGCCAGTCCGCCCAGCCACAGACGGCGCCGCGGGCCGCATCCACCGAAGTCGCCCCCAGTCAGGATCTGTCCAGCGGCGACCAGGCCGCGGGGATGGCCGGCGAGGACGCCGAGGCGCTGCGCCTGCGGCCGGCCTCGCAGCCCGCACCACAACGGCACCGGCGACCACGTCCGGCCGGCGGTCGCAGAGGGTGGTGAGGGAAAGGGAACCGGCAACAGGCGGCAGGTTCGTGAGGGCGTGAACCCGCCCGTGCGGCATGGCGCTCTTTCACGCCTTCACGCTTCCGCTCTTTCACTCCCACACTCTTCGACGTCTTCACCGAGCGCGAGTGCTTCGATCTGGCGGACGAGGCTGGCGACGTTGGCGTTGTGGCCGGCGTGGACGAGGGCGGGCAGCAGGACGCTGCCGCTCATCATGCGGAGGGCGGTGAGTACGGCGCCGATGCCGGCGGTGGTGCCGACGGCGCGGATTCCCTGGCTGCCGTGGCTGAGTCCGAAGAGGATCGAGCAGGCCAGGAAGACGCCGACCGGCGGCAGCCACTGGGCCAGCAGGTAGAAGACGTAGCCGCGAAAGACGAGTTCCTCCCAGACGCCGCCGAACGCGACGTAGGCCCTGTTCATCGGGATGCCGAACTGCCGTTCGCGCAGGCTGCGGACCAGGCGGACGGCGAAGCGCCGCTCGTCGGGATCGGTGCGGGCCTCGTGCAGCAGGCCGTTCATCGTCCCGCGGGTCAGGCCCCAGAAGGCGACCGCGACCAGCAGCGCCGCGAGGGCCCACCAGCCTCCGGTCCAGCCGAATCCGAGCGCGGCCCACGATCGCCCGGCCAGGAACCAGCCACCCAGCAGCACGGCGGTGTAGAGCAGGACGATGATGACCGAGCGGCTGACGGCGAACTCGGGGGTCGGATGCTGTTCGTCCCCGGCAGCCTCGGCGGCGGCGCTCCACTCCCGCTTGCGCAGGACGCGACGGATGTTGGCGTCCAGGACGACCAGCAGCAGCAGGGTAATCAGCAGCACATCGAGCCACGGCACGGTGAATCCCCTCGGGAACAAGGGGGCATCGTAGAGGGAAGGGAGCGAGGGAGCGAGGGAGCGAGGGAGCGAGGAGGTTCCGCGGGCGAAGCACGCGCTCCGTGGTTGACGCGGCGGACCGAGATCACGGTACCGCAGGGGGCGAGGGCGCACCGCCTGGGGTCGAGGGCGCACCGCCTGGGCCGACACCACGCGGTCCCCTGCCCTTCCGCTCGCTGCGCTTGCGCAAGGGCAGGGTACCCGGCGATTCCTGGCCTGCGGGCGGCCTGCTAGACCGTGGTGCTGACCGATGTGCGCCAGTGCGAGACGACGGTGCCGACTGCCCAGACCGTCATGATCACGTAGGCGGCGATGGCGCCGTAGGCGATCTTCCAGTGCGTCCCCGACGGATCGGCGGCCGCCTCGGTGATCAGCCGGTACAGCGCAATGCCCAGTGCGAGCGCGAAGTAGACGAAGAACACCAGCACGAACCAGCGCGAAAACTGGACCTCCATCCGCCGGTACTCGTTCTTCGATTCGAGCCACGTTTCCCAGCCCAGCCCGTACTGGCCGTCACCCTCGAGGCGCTCCCGAATGTAGCGGCCGACGCGCATCATCTCGTTCTGCTGCACCAGGTACTGCATGATCAGCACCAGCACCAGCAGCGGCAGGATCAGCCAGACGCGCGACGCGGCCGCCAGCAGGAAGTACCCCAGCGCCGGCATCCCCAGCAGACCGATCACGACCGTGATGAACGAACGCCACTGCTGGCCGTCCACCTCCCGACGCAGGGCGATGTATTCCTGGGTGCGAAGCTCGTTGTTGTCCATGCCTTTCTCCTGAGAAGTGCACCGGTCGCATCGCCGCCGTCACGGCCATGCCACGGGTCGCGCAGAGCCTGACGTCCGCGACGGCTGCGCCGCGGACGTGCGCTGCATCCTACCACCACGCTGCGGTCTCCGTCGAATCCGGCCGCCTCCGAACGCGGGCCTCACACGGTACACTGATCACCGCGCCGCGTGCGATCCGCGTCCGAATCGACCGGGCAGCGGCGGGGACCTCGACGGAAACGGGATGCCATGATGACGTGCTCACCTGCCTGTGTGCTGGCCTTCCGCGCCGCAACCCTGCTGTCGCTGGCGATGGCGGGCAGCGCGGCGGCCGAACAACTGCCCGGCTTCGCGCCGAGCCCGCACTTCGCGGAACAGTTGCATGACGATCGCAGCCAGCCCGACGTCAACATTCTGATCAACGCCCCGGGCGACTTCGACCCGCGCAAGCCGACGCTGCTGGTGCTCTACGCGCTCCCGAACGGGAACTCGATCGCCCAGACCGTCGGCCGCCGGCCGGGGCCCGACATCGACTGGCGGCACGGCATTCAGCACATCGGCGCGCAGGTCCGGCACCTGCGCGCGGCCGACCCGGCCCGCAACCTGGTGGTCGCCTACCTCGAAGCCGACGGAAAAAGCTGGCCGACCTGGCGCGGGAAGCGCCCCGACAGCGGCGCCCGGATCGAACGGATGATCCAACAGTTGCGGCAACGATTCGGAGCGGGCGACACGCGCGTCGCGCTGACCTGCCACAGCGGCGGCGGCGCGCTGCTGCTGGACTACATCGACCACGTCGAGGCGATCCCGGCCTGGATCGATCGAATCGTCTTCCTTGACGCGAACTACAGCTACGAGACCCGGCGGCACGCCGCCAAGCTGCTGCGGTGGCTCCAGGCGCCGGATCACGTTCTCGGCGTCTACGCCTATGACGACCGCGACGTGACCTACAAGGGCAAGCCGATCGTCAGCCCGACCGGCGGCACCTGGCGGGCCACCGAACGCATGCGCACCGGCCTGGCCGAACTGGGCTTCACCGAGACGGACACCAAGCGCTGGCAGCGATCGGTCGCCGGCAACGGCCGGGCCGAACTGATCCGCCTGCACAACCCGGACGAGAAGATCCTGCACACCGTGATGGTCGAGCGCAACGGCCTGATCCACGCCCTGACCTTCACGCCTGACCAGCCCGACGGCAGTGCCGCCTTCTACTCCGAGGCGGTCTATCAACGGTGGATTCAACCCTGAGCGCGGGAGCGGGGAGGGTGCGGTTCCCGGGCTAATCGAGCAGGCGCGTCGCAACGTCGAGCAGGCCGTTCTGGACGTGGACGCTTTCGAGCGCGCCCGAGGCGGCCAGGCCGTAGACGATCCCGCCGATCACGATCAGCGCCAGCAGCACCGCCAGCAGGATCTTGACCCAACTGTACGGCCGCTCGCCCTGCACCTCGCCGGTCCGCCCGTTGACCAGGTAGCGGTAGGTCTTGCCGCGGTACCGGTACGCGCTGATCCAGACCGGCAGCAGGATGTGCTTGAAGGTGATGTCGCGGAACGCGCTGCTGATGCTGTGGATCTGCTGCGTGTCGCCGCCGATGTCGGCCCGCACCGTCTCGCGAATGTCCTCGTCCATGATCACCCGCGCGGCCGCGAATCCCTCCGCCAGGTCGACCTGGTAGTGCTCGGCCTGGAACCCGCTCAGGAAGGCCGCCTCGTACGGCACCAGGTTGTGCAGGTCCCACGGTCGCAGCTTGTCGGCCAGCTTGCCCGGCAGGCTGTGACTGCCCACGATCAGGATGTCGTCGAAGCTGTTGTAGACCACGCCGCTGGCCGGCCACCAGCGCGTCCGCCGGACCCGCCGGCGGTTCTTGCCGCTTCCGACCGTCACGTAGTAGTACTCGCCGCGCATGCCCGAGTAGCTGCTGGTGGCGTGGCTGTCGTACGTCCAGTACGGCGTGTAGACCCCGACCAGGTGGTCCATCCGGTTGAACTTCGTCAGCTCGTTCGGGGCGAACCACAGCTTGCGGACCCACTGCTTGAAGCGGGCCTGGGCCTCGGCGTTCTCGATCTTGAACGGCAGCAGCGCCCGCGGCTTCAGCAGGCGGTGCGTGCCGATGTTCGTCACGATGTCCGCTCCGCAGAACGGACAGGCGAACGCGGTCTTGCCCTCCGGCCGGTCGAACGCGGCCGCGCAGGCGTCGCACTTGCAGGTGGCGTGTTCCTCGGTGTCCTCGCTGGCCGCGAGCTTGCCGAGAAAGGCGTGGTAGTCGAGTTCCTCGATGGCCGTGTCGGACTGCGCGATGCGGTTGGCGTGTCCGCAGTACGGACACTCCAGGTCGACCGTGCCGGGCTTGTAGACCAGCCGGGCCCCGCACGCCTGGCACGGGAACCGGCGGGCCGCGCCCTCGAGCTGGCGTGGTCGTTCCCGCTCGATCGGCTCGACCGGCGGGCCGGACGGTGCCGGCACCGGCGGTCGCGGTCGATCCTCGCCGGACGGGCGCGGGGGACGAGGCGGCTGCGGCGGACGGGGCGTGCGGCTCACGACCGGAACTCAGGTCGCAGGTCCGCGGGTGAGCAAGTCAGCAAGGTTGTTCTCTGCCGCCCTACCGTCACTCGATCGCACCTCCGCGCTGATTCCCCGTGCCGCCTGCCCGAACCTGCCCTGCCCGCTTACTGGGGCGGCAGCGGCGGCGGCGTGGCCGGGAACATCCGTTCGAGGTCTTCGAGTTGCCCGGCGGCCGTCCATTCGGCCAGGCCCTGCTTCCAGACGAGCGTGTCCCGGGCGATCTCCCCGGCCTGGATCTTGCGCTGCAGCGTGCCCGCGTCGAACGGGCCGGCCTGCTGGTTGTTGATCGCCGCATAGTACTGCACCGCGGTGGGCAACGGCGGCGGCACCGCGCCGCCCGCCTGCGGCGCCATGGCCTGTCCCATCTGGTTGGCCATCGCGAAGCCCATGCCCATGCCCATGCCGCCGGCGGCCATCCCGGCCGGATTCTCGGCGGCCTTTTCGAGCGCCTCGGCCGCCTGGAACTGGGTGTACTGCTGCAGGTTTCCGATCACGCCCATGCTGGTCCGCTTGTCGAGGACCTTCTCGACCTCGGGCGGCAGCGAGATGTTCTCGACCAGCAGCTTGGTGACCGCGATGCCGTACTTTTCGAACTCGGGCTGCAGCCGGGTGGTGACGAAGTTGCCGAGTTCATCGTAGTTGGCGGCCAGATCGAGGACCGGGATGCGACTCTCGCCGAGGATGTCGGTGAAGCGTGAGACGATCATGTTTCGAAGCTGATCGGTGATGCCGTCCTTGGTGAAGTGCCCGTCGGTGCCGACCACCTCGCGGATGAACGCACCGGGTTCCTTGACGCGGATCTCGTAGGTCCCGAAGGCCCGCAGGCGGGTCGGGCCGAACTCGGCGTCGCGGAGCATGATCGGGTTCTTGGTTCCCCACTTCAGGTCGGTGAAGCGGCGCGTGTTGACGAAGTAGACCTCGGCCTTGAACGGGCTTTCGAAGCCGTACTTCCAGCCCATCAGCGTGGCCAGGATCGGCAGGTTCTTCGTTTCGAGCGAGTAGGTGCCGGGCTCGAAGGTGTCGGCCAGCTTGCCCTCGTTGACGAACACGGCCGCCTGTCCCTCGCGGACGACCAGCTTGGCGCCGTGCTTGATTTCGTTGCCGTAGCGTTCGAAGCGATAGACCATCGTGTCCTGGCTCGAATCGAGCCATTCGATGATGTCAATCAACTCGCCTTTGATCTTGTCCCAGATGCCCATGGCCTGGCGCCTCCTGTCTTCCTGCATTGTTCGGGTTGCCGGTCCCATCGTACCCGAACCGCCCCCGGTTGGTCAGCCGGCGGGCCCGGCCGCCGTCGCTCTTCCTTCTACTCCCCCGCCCGGGTCCCGTACATTAGAAGATCAGCCCGCGCCTGTAGCGTTTCCTTACACGTCGGCGGCGGTTTTATATCCGCCCGGTTTCGGCCCGCGCCGTCGGGGGCCTCATCCTTGCGCGCAGCGAGCGGGAGGATGGGGGAGGGTCTTCGATTCCGAATCCACGTGCGGAGCCCGCAGGGCGGACGGGCCAGGCGGTGCGGCATCGACGCCCGAGGCTCCCGGGAAGGCTGCGATCGCGGAATGCCGCGTCGATGACGCACCCTACACCCATCGACGAATCGGCCGGGTTCCGCGGAGAAGAGCACTGCTCCAGCGCAGTGGCACCAGATCCCACTGCTCCCTGGCTCCCTCGCTCCCTCACTCCCTGGCCCCCTCGCTCCCTGGCTCCCTCGCTCCCGGGCTCTCTTGCTCCCTGGCTCCCGGGCTCTCTTGCTCCCTGGCTCCCTTGCTCCCTCGCTCCCTGGCTCTGTTACTCCCTCGCTCCCTCGGAACAATCTGAACCGCGAGCCGCGAACAGCCGATGAGAACGGGTGGATGATTGCCGCAGGTCGCGCCCCGCGCAGAGGTCGCTTTGGCGGGCCGCTCGATCTACGATAGGCGTGCTGGTGATCCGGGACCGCCGACGATCGACAGCGCCGACCCGGACGCTCAGCGAACGGGAGACCCTCATGCCGAAGTCCCGGATCGGACCCATCACCCTCCTGCTGCTGCTCGCGAGTTGCACCCAGTCCACAATCGAACCCGTCGGTACGCCACTCGAACGACTGCGGGATGGCAACACCCGCTTCGTGGCCGGGGCGCCGCGCCACCCGCACCTGACGGCCGCGACCCTCCGCGACACGTCCGAGCACGGGCAGCATCCCTTCGCCACGATCGTCGCCTGTTCCGATTCGCGCGTTCCGGTTGAACTGCTGTTCGACCAGGGCGTCGGCGACCTGTTCGTCATCCGCGTGGCCGGCAACGTCATCGGCGTCGACGAGACCGGCTCGGTCGAGTACGCGATCGAGCATCTCGATACGCCGATCGTCGTGCTGCTGGGCCACGAACAGTGCGGGGCGGTGACCGCCGCGGTCGAGGGCGGCCAGGACACGCCCTGCATCATGGAACTGCTGCGGCACATCAAGCCGGCCGTGGATGCGACCCGCCCCGACGAAGGCGGCCCCGGCGAAGGCGGCCCCGACGCGTCGACCTGGGTCGCCCAGGCGGTCCGCGAGAATGCCCGCCAGGGTGTCCGCGACCTGCTGCGCAGCAGTGAAATCGCCCGCGAACGCGTCGAGCACGGCGACCTGCAGATCGTCCCGGCCGTGTACGACATCACCTGCGGCGAGATCGAATGGCTCGACCAGGAAACCGAGTCGGCCACTCGGCACGCACGCAACTTAGTAAGCAAGTAAGCAAGTAAGCAAGTAAGCAGGTAAGCAGGCTTGCACGTGGCTGCCATGGGCGCCGCCGGGTGCCTGCGCCTCATTCACTCCTTCACGCCTTCACTCTTTCACGCGAAAAGAAGAGCCGCCCCAGTCTCCCGGGACGGCTCTCCACTTGCTCACTTGCGCACTTGCTTACTTGCTCACAAAAGCGAAGCGCCTAGTAGCGGTAGTGCTCCGGCTTGTACGGACCGTCGACGTGCACGCCGATGTAGGCGGCCTGCTTGTCGGTCAGCCTGGTCAGCGTCGCGCCGAGCTGGCCGAGGTGCAGCCGGGCGACCTTTTCGTCGAGGTGCTTGGGCAGCGTGTAGACCTTCTTCTCGTAGTTCTCGTGGTTGGTCCACAGTTCGATCTGGGCGATCGTCTGGTTCGTGAAGCTGTTGCTCATCACGAAGCTCGGGTGACCGGTCGCGCAGCCGAGGTTCATCAGGCGGCCTTCGGCCAGGACGATCACGCTGTGGGCCTCGATGCCCTTGGCCTTGTCGGCCTTGAAGCGGAACTCGTCGACCTGCGGCTTGATGTTGACGTGCTCGACCTTGCCATCCTTGACCAGCTTGTACAGGCCGGCCATGTCGATCTCGTTGTCGAAGTGACCGATGTTGCAGACGATCGCGTTGTGCTTCATCTTCGCCATGTGGTCGGCGGTGATGATGTTGTAGTTGCCGGTCGTCGTCACGAAGACGTCGATCTCACCGATCACCTGCTCGACGGTCCGGACCTCGTAGCCGGTCATGCAGGCCTGCAGCGCGCAGATCGGGTCGACCTCGGTCACGAAGATGCGGGCCTTCTGGCCGAGCAGGGCCTCGGCGCAACCCTTGCCGACGTCGCCGAAGCCGCAGACCAGGGCCTTCTTGCCGCTCAGCATCACGTCGACCGCGCGGTTCAGGCCGTCGATCAGCGAGTGCCGGCAGCCGTAGACGTTGTCGAACTTGCTCTTGGTGACGCTGTCGTTGACGTTGATCGCCGGGAACAGCAGCGTGCCGGACTCTTCCATCTGGTACAGACGGTGCACGCCCGTGGTCGTCTCTTCCGAAACGCCGCGGATCTGCGGGTACATCCGCCGCCAGAAGTTGCCGTCCTCCTGCACCTTGTCACGCAGCAACTGGAAGACGATCTTCTCGTCCGGCGTCTCGTAGTCGTCCGGATTCGGCAGCGTGCCGTCCTTCTCGAAGGCCTCCTCGACCTTCACGCCGTGGTGAATCATCATCGTCGCGTCGCCACCGTCGTCGACGATGATCGTCGGGCCGTTGTTCTCGCCGGTCGCGTCGAACGTCAGGGCCTGCAGCGTGCACCACCAGTACTCTTCCAGCGTCTCGCCCTTCCAGGCGAAGACCGGGACGCCCTGGCCGTCGCGACCCTTCGCCACCGCGGCCGCGGCGTGATCCTGCGTGCTGAAGATGTTGCACGAGGCCCAGCGTACGTCGGCACCCAGGTCCACCAGCGTCTCGATCAGCACGGCCGTCTGGATCGTCATGTGCAGCGAGCCCATGATCCGCGAGCCGGCCAGCGGCTTGCTCGCGCCGAACTCCTTGCGACAGGCGATCAGTCCCGGCATCTCGTGCTCGGCCAGTTCGATCTCCTTGCGCCCGAAGGCCACCGTCGCGGCCGAATCGTCGGCCACCTTGTACGGCAGGTCCGGATGCAGCGTCAGTCCCGTGTTCATGAATTCCTTGGCAGCGGTCGTCGGCATTTCTCTTCTCCTTCAGAGTTGGCATGCCAATGCCAGTTCAGGGGCAGATCTCTCGGTTCGTGTTCCGCGCGACGCCCCCGCGCCGCGCGGCGCTTCAACTCGTCTCCCGCGGCTTCTCGATCATGGCCGCGAACAGGCCCGGGCCGCGGGCCTCCGTATCGGTCGGCAACGGCGTCAGCCGCCGGGCCGTCAGTTCCAGTTCGTCACACCAGCCCGCCATCCGTTCCAGCGAAAAGCCCAGGTGCACGTGCCCCATCGAATGGCGATAGGCTTCCCGGTCGTGCTGGAGCATGTCGACCACCAGCATCCGACCCCCGGGACGCAGCACCCGCCGCAACTCGCGCAGGCCCTGCAACGGGTCCGTCACGTGATGCAGCACCAGCAGGCACAGCACCGCGTCGACCGTCCCATCCTCCAGCGGCAGATCCTCGACCGCCGCCCGCACGAAGCTGATGTTCCCGAAGTCCGCCAGACGCTGCTTCGCCGCATCCAGCATCGGCGTCGACTGGTCCACGCAGATCACCTCGCGAACGAACGGTGCCACCAGCGCCGCGTTCGCCCCCGTCCCGCAGCCGATGTCCGCCACCGTCCACTGCGGCGGAAACAACGCCGGCAAGGCCGCCATCGCGAAATGCTGGCCGAACAACTCGCCGCGGACCTTGTCCCACTCGCCGGCCACCCGACCGAAGAACGCCAGGCTGTCGGTCCGCCGCTCGGCCAGAACCGCCCGCAGCCGCTGGTCATCGCCGGCGACGGCGGCCGCGAGCCCCTCGGACTGGCCCGCTTCGGCCCGGATCGCCCGCCACAGGTTCGCCAGCCCGTCCTCGAGCCGCGGGTTCATCCGATAATAACTGGCCGTCCCATCCGCCCGCTTGGCGAGCAGCCCGGCCTGGTTCAGGACCCGCAGGTGCCGACTGGTGCTCGACTGCGGAATCTGCAGCACACGGCCCAGTTCGCCGACCGTAAGCTCCTCTTTTTCAAGGAGTTGACAGATACGCAGCCGCAGCACGTCGCCCAGGGCGACAAGCCGATCGGTCAGCGGTGATGTTACGGGCGATCGTTTCATTCGTTTATCCGGATGAAGTGTAGAACCGTTTCGGGCGCCCGTCAAGAGGGATCTTCGGTCGACCTTTCGGCCGTGAAACCGTGGAGGGCCGAAAGCGTGAAAACGGTGGGGAATCCAGGGCGCCGCGCTCATCCGGAGCGGCCCCCTTGCTCCCCTGCTCCCTTTGCTTTCCTGCCTGCTTCCTCGCTCACTCCCGTACCGGCGTACACTGGCGGAACCAGCGGGGACCTCTTTTGGGAGATCAGGGCCGATGGGATACACCGTCTACTACGAATCGACCGCGGAGGTGCCCGACGAGGTGCAGGACCGCGTCAGGGCCGACGCCGACCGCTACGCCACGGAGCGTATCTGGCTGCACTGCGAACCAATCGCGTTCTGGGACGACGATTGCGGCGAGCCCGGCCACCTGGTCGGCGGGGTGAAACCCAACCTGATGCCCGACTCTGAACACCTGGCCGCGTTCCGACAGGCGCCCCTGCCCGGCGGCACGCTGACCGATGCGATGGAGATCCTGCGCCGTTTGTCCGGGGAGTACGGGATCGAGTGGCGTATCTTCGACGAACACGGCACCCAGTTCGGACACATCCACGGCGGCGTCATCGATCCGCAACTGCGGCACTGGATGCACCAGATCGATAGTCCGTCCGATCTGCCCCCGCACCTGCCGGACACGCCCGACCCGCGGCCACCAGCAGACCGTGACGACGACGAGCCCGTCATCATCAAGTTCCGGCTGCCCGACGAATGAAAGCCTTCGCGGCCGCTATGGACCGATCGTGATGTTGGCGCTCGCCGCCAGGGCCGTATCCAGGACCAGTACCTGCCCGGACCCGGTCGTGGGAAAGCCAAAGCTGTCCGTCACCGTGGCCGTCACCTGGTAGAGCCCCACCGGCAGCCCGACACAAGTAACCTGACCACTGAATCCGGTCGTCTCCGAGCAGACGACGGTGGACAGGAATCCGCTGGTGCGGACGGTGACCAGGGCTCCCGTGGCCGGCTCGAGCGTTTCGAAAAAGCTGACCGTCACGCGCAGATCGTTGGTGGCGACGTCAGCGGGTGTGTTCGGCTCACCGTCGTCCGGCACGGGCGGACCGACGATGCCGTTCGGGTCACCGCCATCGGCCCCACCGGTACCGTCGCCGCCTCCGCCGCCGGACCCGCCGCCCGGGCTCATGTCCGCGGTGTTCGGATCGCCGGCGTCGGTCGTGATCGGGCAACCGCACAGGCCGACGATCAACAGCATGAGCAGCAGCAGGCAGATCACTCGCGGCATCGATGGCACTCGCGTTTCCAGCTTCGATGAGCGGGCACGGCAGTCGCACCCCGGGGTGCCCGATCGGCCACTTTGGCCAGCCGTGCTCCGTGCGTTATCCTGACCGAACGAACCTGATTCGGAAAGGACCAAGCAACCATGCAGGATATTCTCAAGCAGCTCGGCATCGACCCGGACGGCCCCAATCCGTCCGGCTTCGACGGCGAATGGCTCGGCAGCGGCGAACCGCTGGATGTCTTCAGCCCGATCGACGGCAGCCGGATCGCCACCGTCGCCCAGAACACCGAAGCGGAATACGACCGCATCGCCGGGCGGGCGGCGGCCGCGTTCGACGCCTGGCGGATGCAGCCCGCCCCGCTGCGCGGCGAAGTCGTCCGCCAGTTGGGCGTTGCCCTGCGCGAAAAGAAGGCCGCCCTTGGGCACCTGGTCACGCTCGAAATGGGCAAGATCATCGCCGAGGGCGAGGGTGAAGTGCAGGAGATGATCGACATCTGCGACTTCGCCTGCGGACTGAGCCGCCAGTTGTACGGCCTGACGATGCACTCGGAGCGACCGCGGCACCGCATGTACGAACAATGGCACCCGCTTGGCGTGGTCGGGATCATCTCGGCCTTCAACTTCCCCGTCGCGGTCTGGGCCTGGAATGCCGCGATCGCGGCCGTCTGCGGCGACACGACCATCTGGAAGCCGGCCCCCAAGACACCGCTGACCGCGATCGCCTGCATCCGAATCGCCGAGCGTGTCTGCCGCGACAACGACGTCGACCCGGCCGTCTTCTCGCTGGTCTTCGGCCCGGTGGATCCGGTCGGTGACCGCATGATCCGCGACGAGCGCATTCCGCTGATCAGCGCGACGGGCTCGTGCGCGATGGGCCGGCACGTCGGGCAGGTCGTCGCCGGGCGGATGGGCCGCTCGCTGCTGGAACTCGGCGGCAACAACGCGCTGCTGGTCACGCAGAATGCCGACCTGGACATGGCCACCCGGGCGATCGTCTTCGGCGCGGTCGGCACGGCCGGGCAGCGCTGCACGAGCACCCGCCGGGTGATCGCGCACGCCGACGTCAAGGATGAACTCGTCCGCCGGATGCTGGCCGCCTACGAAACGATCCCGATCGGCGACCCGCGCAAGGAAAGCACGCTGATGGGCCCGGTCGTCGGGCAGGATTCGCTCGATCGGATGCAGAGCGCGATCGAGGCCGTGCAGGCCCAGGGCGGCCGGATTCTGTACGGTGGTGAACCGCTGAACGGGCCGGAGTATCCCGGCGGCCTGTACGTGCGTCCGTGCATCGCCGAGATTGCCGGTGACGCGGACATCGTTCAGGACGAGACGTTCGCCCCGCTGGTGTACGTGGTCACCTACGGGAAGCCCGGGGCTGACCGCGACGCGGCTCTTGCGCAGCTCGAGGAAGCGATCGCGCTGCAGAACAGTGTCCGGCAGGGCCTCAGTTCGGCGATCTTCACGCAGAACATGCTCGAGGCCGAGACGTTCCTGTCGCACATGGGCAGTGACTGCGGCATCGCGAACGTCAACATCGGTACCAGCGGCGCGGAAATCGGCGGGGCGTTCGGCGGCGAGAAGGAGACCGGTGGCGGCCGCGAGTCCGGCTCCGATGCCTGGCGGGCGTACATGCGGCGGCAGACCAACACGATGAACTGGTCGACCGAACTGCCGCTGGCGCAGGGCATCAAGTTCGGCGACGACTGAGTCCCGGTGAAGAGTGCGACAGAGGGCCTGCGCCGGAACGGAGGCGCCGCCTTCTGACGCTCTCACGTGGAAACCGTCAGCGTACAAGGAGGTAGACCATGCCGCGCAAACAGACGCTCACGCTGCTGCTGACCATGACCCTCGCGACCGCGATCGGATGCCAGTCGTCCGGGCCGCCGCCGGTGGATCTGCGCGGCACCCACTGGACGCTGGTGGGCCTCGGCGGTCAGCCGCCCGCGCCCGGCACCGAGATCACCCTGCAGTTCGAGTCGGGCGGAAAGGCGACCGGCAACGCCGGGGTCAACAACTACTTCGGCAGCTACCAGTCGGCCGCGGGTGCGGGCGGCGGCACGCTCTCGTTCGGCGAACTCGGCAGCAGCCGGATGGCCGGCGAGCCCGAGCCGATGAAGCAGGAAACGACCTACCTCGACATGCTCCGTCAGATCACCGGGTACCGGGCCGACACCAACCTGCTCGAACTCGCGATCGGCAACCAGCCCGTCCTGCGCTATCGCAAGGTCCGCCGCTAAAGCGGGCGCAAGAGAGGCAGCAAGGGAGCGAGACCGGCGGGGGATCGACCTGCTGATGCCTGTGACCTGCGCTCCGAAGTCGGCGCGTCACCGGATGGGATCCCCCCGTCCGGAGTCGCCGTCGCGGCGGCCGGATATCCCCCGAAATTCGGCAAGAAACAGTTGCAACAGCCGCGCAGCGCGGTTGGTGGCGACTAGCATTCAGTACTCGTAGCGATCTGATTCCGTGCGTCCAGCGAGGTCCGCCATGCGTCGACGAACCGGCTTTACCCTGATCGAACTGCTCGTCGTCGTGGCGATCATCGCGCTGCTGATCTCGATCCTGCTGCCGTCCCTCTCGCTCGCGCGCGAACAGGCCAAGTCCGTCAAGTGCCTCGCCCACATGCGCGGCATCGGCCAGGCCGCCCAGAACCTGGCCACCGAACGCAAGGACCGCATCCAGCTTGTCGGGGATGACTTCGCGGCCACCAACGCCGACCCCAGCAACAACCGCTACGACTACGGCGACGAGGGCGAACTGCTCGCCTGGCCGGTGGCTCTGGCCCGCGCGGCCGGCGTCAGCTACCGCAACAACTGGGAGTGGGGCGTGCGGGCGGTCCAGTTCGCCGACGCCCGGCAGAACCGCGACCGCATCCGCGAAGATTTCGACCTGATGCAGTGCCCGGGCGACAAGATCGAACTCGGCTCGCCCTACTACCCCCGCAACGACGGGCTGAAGGGACAGGGCGACCCGATGTTCCAGCGGGCTCCGGCCGCGAACATGGCCTACTGGGGCCGGCTCAGCTACGGGATCAACGAGGACATCGCGGGCTTCGACCTCGACGTTCCGCTGTGCTTCTACACCGCCCGCAGCGGTGGCAACCCGACCCCGTGCGTCGGCGGTGTGCGCTATCCCGGCAGTCACCCGTGCGGCGGATCGAAGAAAGGCAACCGGCTGCGCGGACGGCTCGACAAGATCTACCGCCCGGCCGACGTCGGACTGGTGTTCGAGAACGGTCCGGAAGACGAGGGCCAGTACACCGAGATGGTCTCGTTCGACGAGTTCGCCAACCTGGCGATCACCTTTGCCGCCGACGGTCCCTACCTGGGCGACTCGCAGCAGCAGTATCCCTCGCGTTTCCCCAACAATCGCCATCCCAACAAGGTGATGAACATCCTCTACGTCGACGGACACGGCGCGCCGAGCAAACCGACCGCCTTCAGCAGCGACAACTTCCGCAACGTCGAACTGCCGTCCGAATACGCCCCGCCCGTGCGGGTCTCGCCCTACGAACCCTATGGGGCCGGCCGATAGTGCCGCTGAAGACGTAGTGAAGGGATCTGCTGGCGGAGCCATGGTGTCGTGCCGTTCGCCGGTTCCTCGTCACCGCCGCCCCACCACCGCCGCGTAGATCCGCCGCGCGCCGGCCTGACGCAGGGCTCGACTGACCTCGTGCACCGTCGCGCCGCTGACGACCACGTTGTCGACGATGCACACGCAGCGGCCCGCCACGCCCGGCCGGCGCCGCGGGCCGAACGAGTCGCGGACCTCGCGCAGCCGTGCCGTTCGCGAGGCCTGCCGCGTCTGACTGGGAACCATCCGCGTTCGCCGCAATGCCCGCCGCAACGGACGCTCCAGCCGTCGCGACACCTCGACGGCCAACTGTTCGGCGTGGTTGCCGGCCCGCTGCCAGCGGCGCAGCGGATGCATCGGCACCGGCACGATCAACTCGATCTCCCCCACCCATGGACGCCGGGCGATCACCTCGACGAGCGCTGCCCCGCACCAGGCGGCCACGTCGCCTGACGCGCTGAACTTCAGCCGCAGCAGCAGGTCGCGGAGGACGCCATCGTAGCGACCGACGCAGGCCAGCCCGCGGACGTTCCAGAACGACTCGGTCGCGCACCCGCCGCACGGGGTCGTGGCCCCGACCGCCAGCGGCCGACCGCACCGCCGGCAGCCCCGCTCAATCCGCCCGGCCGCCCAGTTCGCCGCGCAGGCGGCACACAGCCCGGGGCGCGCGATCGCGTGCCCGCACGCCAGGCAGGCCGGCGGCCAGACGCTGTCGCGGACCAGTCCGCCGGCCTGGCGGAGCGCAGCGATCATCCGCGCGGCGCGTGGCCGCCTGGCAGGATGCCGATCTGTCACGTCGAACCCCCCGGTTCGGATCAGTCGCCGGCCTGGTCCCCGTCTTCGTCCTGGTGGCCGGGCTCGAAAGGCACGGCCCGGGCTTCACCGCGGGCGGTGGTCTGAATCTGCTGGATTCGCTGCTCGGTGGCCTCGAGGATGCCGCGGCAGTGGGCGGCGAGTTCCATCGCCTCGGCGTAGGCCTCGACGGTTTCCTCGATGCCGGTCTGGCCGCTCTCCATCGCCTCGACGATCGTGTCGAGCCGTTTCATGGCGTCTTCGAAGCGGGTCTTTTTCGGAACCTTGGCCATATCGTCAGATTCTGACCCTGGGGCGGGCGGCTGGCAAGCCCGCTTCGGTGCATCCCGGGGCCCGGTTGGTGGTTTTGACAACGCCGGGCGGTTGCCCGATACTTTCGGCTTACGATTACTGTCGCACAGCAGCGCGGGCGGCCGTCTGCCCGGCGCAGCCGCAGCGGCAGTCCAACCGAGACGAAACGACAACACAGGAGTACGTCCATGGCAGGTCGACCTGCGGCCCGCAGCGGGGGCGGAATGCTCTACGGCATGATCACCTTCGTCATCCTGACGGTGGTCTTCCTTGGCCTCTTCATCTGGCAACTGACCGACAACAAGCGGCTGGCCGACGACGCGGCCCGGGCCCAGCGTCAGGTGCGGGAAACCGGCTCGCCGACTCCGTACTACGCCAACGAGGCCACCGCCCGCGGCAGCGGCGCGACGGCCGTCGACGTGATGAATGACGATCTGGCCTCGCTCGCCTCGCTGGTCGTCGGGCAGCCCGAAGCGGTCTATCCGGCCATCGAGCAGGAGTCCCGCCGCGTGCTGACCGAGGCGCAGAATTCCGGTGGGGTCGTGCTGGCCGGCGACACGCTGCTGACCGCGCTGCAGAAGCTGCATCGGGCGCACCGCGACCAGACGGCCCGCATCAAGCAGCTCGAGGATCAGCTTCGCAGCACCAACGCCAGCAACCTGACCCTGGCCGGCGGGCTTGACTCGGCCCGGACCGAGTTCAGCGAGCAGGTCGAGCAGTTGCAGGGCGAACTGTCCCGCATCCAGGAGGAAGGGACCGAGCAGCTTGCGGCCAAGGACGAACAACTGACCCGCGCGTCGGCCGCCTCGACGGCCGTCGAGGAGGAGCTGAGCCGCTTCCGGGTCGACAAGCAGCGGGCCGACCGCCGCACCGAGGTCGAAGTGGCCCGGCTCGAGCGGCAGATCGACGACCTGCAGGGCAAGCTGGGCGGACTGCAGCCGAGCGGGTTCGACAGTTCCGACATCCTGACCAAGGCGGACGGCCGCGTGCTGCGGTCGATCCCGGGCAGCGAGATCATCTACCTGAACATCGGTTCAAAGGACCGTGTCCGCCCCGGGCTGACCTTCGAGATCTACTCGCCCTACGGCGAGCGCCGCGATGACTTCCGCGGCAAGGCGTCGGTCGAGGTCATCGGCGTGACGCCCGACACGGCCGAGTGCCGCGTCAAGCGCGTCACGGCCAACCCGATCGTCGAGAACGACGTGGCGGTCAACATCGCCTACGAGCGCAACCGCGAGCCGCGCTTCGTGATTCGCGGCGACTTCGATCTGGACTACAACGGGACGATCGACTGGGACGGCCGCGACCGGGTGGCCGCGATCATCCGTGAGTGGGGCGGGCAGGTGGCCGAGGAGGTCGACGAGAGCACCGACTTCGTCGTGATCGGGCTGGGCCCGCAGGTTCCGGACACGTCCGGTCGCCGGCAGGTGACGGCGGTCTTCGAGGACCTGGTCAAGACCCGCAGCGCCAAGCTGGAGGCCTACCAGGACACGATCAACACGGCCCGGACGCTTTACATTCCGATCGTCACCCAGAGCCAGTTCCTGTTCCTGACCGGGTATGCCGGACAGGAAGACGTGCTGACCGCCAGCGGAAGCTGATCGCGCCGGCCAAGGCTGACCGAACGACCTTCGAGAGCCCGCCGGTGTCGCAGCCGGCGGGCTTTTCTGTTTCCGGGTTCGGGATCCGCCTCCGTGAACCACGGACCACCGAGGCGGCTTCATGCCAGATTGCCCGGCCAGCCCTGACCTGCGAGCCTATGCCGAGCAGCCACCGGCCGCGCGGCAGGCTGACGGCGTGCGGCGACACCTCGACCGCTGCCCGCTCTGCCGGCTGCGCGTGGAGGGCCTCGAACGGATCAGCCTGGCGATCCGCGAGCGGGGCCGCAGCAGCGCGGCGCTGCCCCGTCCCGAATCGCTCTGGCACCCCGTCCGCGTTGCCCCGCCGGTTCGCATCGGGGGCCTGACGCTGCACAAGGTGCTCCAGCGCGGCGACCACAGCGTCACGTTCGAAGGGCACGAACGCACGCTGAACCGCACCGTCAGCGTCCGCTTCCTGCTGACGCGTGACACGACCGTGCTGAATGACCTGCGGACGACCGCCGACCTGGCCGGCGTACGCATCCCGGGCCTGAATCCGCTGCATTTCGTCGACGTGGTCGAAGACTTCCCGATGATCGTCTCCGACCTGTGCCCGGGGCTGCCGCTTGCGGACCTGCATCTAGGCCCCGCCCTGTCGATCGGAACGCGCCTGCAACTGGTCCGGACGATCGCGACCCTGCTGGCGGGCCTGCACGAACGCGGACACCTGCACAACCGTCTCGGCCCGACCAGCGTCCTGGCCGACGCCGGTGGCTACCTGCGACTCGCGGATCACGCCCTGCCGCCGTCCCCCCTTCCGACGCACGCGGCCGAGGCCCCCGGCTATGCCCGGCTCGCGCCGCCCGAAGCGGCGGAACGAAAGCCGACGCCGGCAAGTGATGTCTATGCGCTGGCCGGCCTGGCGTACGAAATCTGGACCGGGCATCCGCCTTTCACCGGCAGCTTCGCGGAGATCCGCGCGGCCCATGACACCGAACTGCCGGCGACCGAACCTCTGACGCGTGCGGGCCTGCCGGTGCCTCTGCAAGCGGTCCTGCTGGCCGGACTGGCGAAGGACCCCGCGCAGCGCCCGACCGACGGGGCCGCCTTTGCCGACGCCTGGCAGCGGGCAGCGGTCGCGGGCGGGCTGCCGGCGAATCCCGGAGCGGGGACGCGGGTGCCGGACCTGGCCGAGGCGGTCATGGCGGTGCGTCCGAACCGGGTGGCGTTGCCGCGGGCCGGGAAGGTTCGGGCGGCGGACGTGCCGGACCTGCTCAGTCTGCTGGCGCGGCGGCACGGTCTGTGGGGGCGGATCGATCCCGCGGCGCAGCCCGACTGGCTTGACCGTGTCTATCCGGAACTGACGCGTTTTCCGGCCCGGCAGCGTCCGCATGTGCTGGCCGAGGTGCTCGAAGACGATCGCAGTGCGGAGAGTGCGGCGGGGTTCGGGGCGTTGCTGGGTCCGGTGGCGATGATTCCGCTGGCGAGTGCCGCCCTGCCGCTGCTGCCGGGGCTGCTGGGGCCGGTGGTGCTGATCGGGGGGACGGTCACGGCGGCGTGGCTGGGGGCGGGCGTATCGCGGATGGGGTATGCCCTGCTGACGCACCGGACGCTGCGGATCAAGCTGCGGCGGCGCCTGTTGGCGGGGGGTACGCCGATCTGCCTGCGGTGCGCGTACGACCTGCGCGGCAACCAGACGGCGCTGTGTCCCGAGTGCGGTTACCTGGCGCCGCTGATCCAGTTTCGCGTGCTGCTGCGCGGCGAGGACGAACGCGGGCGGTACGCGATCGCGGCGTACACCAACAGCCTGAACCCGGGCACGGCCGGCGCCTGTGCCCACCAGGCGTTGTGCGACCAGGGTTACCAGGTGCGTGAGATCCTCGACGTCCGTCAGGAGCCCGGCTGGTCGGCGGACTGGCCGATCGGGCTGCTGCGGGTTGGCGAGAAGGCGCGAGACTGAACCGGCTCTGGCGGGGGGCAGTGCGGGCCGGTCCGGGGCCGCGTACGGCGCGGGTGCCGTGGGGTGTTTTTCCCGCGGCGCATCGTGAGCCTGGCGCCATGCCGATGCGGTCCCTTTGTGGGCACACCGGGGGCGTGCGTTGCGCGGCGGTCGCTCGCGCTGGTCGATGGCCCTCCTTGGTCGCCGTCGTACCAGACATCTGCGCGGGACAAGTCGACCGGCAGGTGTCGAGGTATTCTAGGAGGCGAGCGAGGTTCCCGGGTGTCCCAGGGGGTGCGGGGTCCGGGGGTCGAATTCAAGCGGCGTGCGGAAATCGCGTGCGGAACATGTTTCGGCGCCGGGCGTTACGGACGGTTCAGGTGTTCACCGGTATTCTCGATTCGATCTGGCACGGAAAATGAACTTGGGTGGGGGGGTACCCCGGGGACGGTCGCGCGCACGCCGCGGGCGGGGACCATGATCGCGTGCACGGCGCGGGCGGGGACCGTGATCGCGTGCACGTGGCGTCGGCGAACATCGCTGCGCGCACGCGGTCGTAGGGTGCGTCATCGACGCGGGAGCCCGCGCCGACATCTGGCGCGGATGCCCCGGGCGTCGATGCCGCACCGCGTGGCAGCATCGTCAACCCGGCGGATCACCGGCGCGAACCGCACGGTCACCCGCGCGCAGGTGACGATCACCCCCGCGCAGGTGACGGCCACCTGCGCAGAGAACCTTCACCCGCGCGTTGATGATGGCCACCTGCGCGATGCGCAAGAGCTCAGGAGCGGTGACACAAGAGGTCGCCTCGGATCGTGGCTGGTCGAATGGGGAGCCGACGCCCGGTCGGCCCTGAAGATCTGCGCCCGGCGAGAGGGGGACCGTGCCCCCTCGGTCCAGCGCGGGGCGGCCCGTCCGACGCCCCCTGCCCTGCGATCGCCGAAGCTCGCGTCAGGGTCCCGCAACGCGACCTCCGCAATCCGCAACGAAACTCATCCGGCCTCGTTCAGCCGCACGGTGGTCTGGGCGGTCAGGCTGTTGCGGGTCAGGTAGTCGAGGAAGGTCACCCGGACGGTGATCTCGCTGCCCTGCGGCGGTTGCTCGAACGGGCACTCGATCGCGAACATGTACGTCAGCAGCGTGCTGACCCACTTCTTGCGAACCTCGGCGGCCGGGTACCGGCAGTTGCCGATCCGTCGCGGGGCGCCGCCGCTGCTCAGGTCGAACAGTTCAATCGTCACGTCGCCGGCCACCTTGATCGGATCGCCGACCTCGTCAAGCAACTGGAAGTGCGCGGTCACGCCGTCGTCGCCGGGCCGGCCGTCGTAGTCCTCGCCGCCCGTCAGCCGCCCGAGCAGCAGCTTCTTCGGCGCGATCAGGGCCGCCCGGTCCGCATCCGTCAGAGCCCGCGCGGTCTCAAGCTGGCTCCGCAGGTCGGTCAGCATCGACTCCTGGGCCGCCAGCCGGTCGTTGCAGTCGGCCAGTTGCTCGCGCAGCCGGACGTTCTCGCGCTGCAGATCCGCTTCGGACCTGAAACAGCCGGTCAGCGCGAAAAGCGACACGCCCAGTGCCAGAACGAGGGCAGCTCGTCGGGCACCGCGTTGGGGCGGAAAAGTGAAAGAGTGAAGGAGTGAAAGTGGCTGTTCCGGCCGCATTCTTCTCTCTTTCACTCTTTCACTCCTTCACGTTTTCACCGGTCACGCGGGACGCAGCGAGGGCGTGGCCCCCTCCGGCATCCGCTGGAGGACCTTGTCGGCCAGGCCGTAGGCGACCGATTCCTCGGCGTCCTTCCAGTTGTTGCGATCGCAGTCTTCGGTGATCTGCTCCATGGTCTTGCCGCAGTGGCTGGCGAGGACCTTGTAGAGCTGATCCTGCGTGCGGATCATCTCGTCGATTTCGATCTTGATGTCGGTGGCCGGCCCGCGGGCCCCGCCGAGCGGCTGGTGGATCATCACCCGCGAATGCGGCAGCACGTAGCGATGTCCCGGTTCGCCGGCCGCGAAGAGCACGGCGGCCATGCTGGCGGCGGCCCCGACGACGTAGGTGCTGACCGGGCACTGGATGTACTGCATCGTGTCGTAGATGCCCATCCCCGAGTAGACCGACCCGCCGGGCGAGTTGATGTACAGGTGGATCTCGCCGGTCGGGTCCTCGTTGGCGAGGAACAGCAACTGGGCGATGATCACGTTCGACAGGTCCGAGCTGACCTCATCGCCCAGGAAGACGATGCGGTCCTTCAGCAGTCGCGAGTAGATGTCGTAGGAGCGCTCGGCGCGGCCTTCGCGCTCGACGACCATCGGGATCAGGTAGTTGGACTTGTTCATCCCGCGTTCTCCCCTACTTCTTCTTCTTCGAGCGGCTCTCTTCAATGATCTCGTCGACGATCCCGTATTCGAGGGCTTCCTGGGCGGACATGTAGCGGTCGCGCTCGGTGTCCTTGAGGACCTGCTCGACCGACTTGCCGGTCGAGGCGGCCAGGATCTCGCAGAGGGTCTTCTTGACCTTCAGGATTTCCTCGGCCTGGATCCGCATGTCGGAGGCCTGGCCGCCGACGTAGCCCCAGGGCTGGTGGATCATGATCTTCGAGTGCGGCAGGGCGAAGCGCTTGCCCTTGGTGCCGGCCGCCAGGATGACGGCGGCCCCGCTGCTGGCGCTGCCGAGGCAGTAGGTGGCGATGTCGCACTTGAGGAACTTCATCGTGTCGTAGATCGCGAGCGTGTCGTCGATGTCACCACCCGGACAGTTGATGTACAGGTTGATGTCCTTGTCCTTGCGGACGGACAGGTGCAGCATGCTCTTGATCACGTGCGAACAGACGGTGTTGCCGTTGACCGTCACACGCGGGTCGAGCGGCAGGTCCAGGAAGATGATGCCGTTGTCCAGCAGCATCTCGTTGAGCCCCATCATCCGCCAGGACTGGTAGGGTCCGTTCTGGGCGCGGGGGCGTTCGATTTCGGGCCAGTAAGCCATGGTCGCTCCTTCGTCTGGCGATGGGCCCGGCGCCCGCACGGGCGGGCCGGGGCAGCCTTCATCCTTCTTTCGGCTATTTCTTGGCCGGCTCCTCGATGATCTTCGCATCGGCCAGCAGGACCTGGCAGCATTTGTCCTGGCGGACCGACTCGGCCAACTGCGGCAGGAGGCCCCGCTGGGCCAGATCGTCCCGCACGCGGTCGAAACGCCGGTTGTACATCCGGGCCATCATCGCGATCTGCGTGTTCAGTTCTTCATCGGTCACCCCGACGCCGATCTGGGTGGCCACCTTTTCCATCAGGAATTCGAGCTTCAGATCGCGGATCACCTGATCGCGGGCGGTGGTCCGCAGTTCGTCGATCTTGGCCTCGATCTCGTCGTCCGGGACGCCCTGCTGCTGCAGTTCGATCACCCGACGCATCACCGCCCGGTCGGTCTGGCGGGCCGAGAGCCCCTCCGGAACGTCGAGCTTGGTGCTGTTCAGCAGGTATTCGAGCACCTGCTCTTTTTGCGCCCTGCGCTGCAGCCGGTCACCCTCGGCCTCCATTTCGCCGAGGACCGCCTCGCGCAGGTCCTTCTCGTTCTCGCAGCCCATCTGCTCGACGTAGGCTTCCATCGGGGCCGGCTCGAGCCGCTTGATCTCGTGCACGGTGAAGTCGAAGGTGGCCTGCTTGCCGCGGAGGTCCGGGCGGACGTAGTCGCTCGGCACTTCGCAGGTGGTCGACTTGGTGTCGCCGGCCTTGACGCCGAGCAGGACCTTGTCCAGGTCCATCAGGGCGATCCCGTCGAGCCGGGTCGGACGCACGCCAAGCTGCACGTTGTCCTCTTCGTTGATCACGTTGCCGTCGACGGTCAGCTTGACGTCGGCGACGACCATGTCCTCGGCCTCGGCCTTGCCCTTCTCGACCGGCTCGAACCGCCCGGCGATCTTCCGCTGGCGGGTGATGTGCTCGTCGACCATCTCGTCGGTGATCTCGATCTGCGGGGCCCGCACCTCGATGCCCTTCAGTTCCGGCAGTTCGAAGCTCGGCTTGACCTCGACCTCGCAGGTGTAGCTCAGGTCGCCCTCCTCGGGCAGTTCGATCGTCCGCAGGGCTTCGCCCAGTTCGACCAGGCGGGTGCCGTCGGCCGACTCGATCTTGAAGAGCGGGTCGCCGAGGGCCTCGAGGTCGGCCTTGTCGATCGCGGCCAGGAACGACTGCCCGACCATGGTGGTCTTCAGGGTCTTGCGGACATCGCCCTGGAAGCGCCGGCGGATCAACTGCATCGGGGCGTGCCCCTTGCGGAAGCCCGGCAGGACCGCGTCGGTCCGAATCTCCTCGTAGTCGTGCGAGATCCGGTCACTGATGACGCTGCCCGGCACGGTGATGCGGATCTGCTTGCGCAGCGTGCCGACGTCCTCGATCTCGGTCTGCACCTTCTTCTTCAGAACTTCCAGCAGCTCTTCCGCCTGCTCATCGGCCCGGTCCAGAACTTCCGGATCGTGCGCCGGGTCCATCTGCCCACTCATTCGACACCTCTCTTGACCACGCAGACGACCACTGACGCCGCGCCCCGCTGCGTATTCCGGGGACCGCCGCTGGTTTGATGCACACTCAGGCTGTCAGTGACGACACGTCACCACCGAACAGAACGGAGGCGAACAGGCTCACCAGCAGCGTCAGAAACTGGAACAGGATGTTGTTGAAGTTGATCCCCTCGACCGCCGTCAGCAGGCCGAGCACGAGGCCGCCGGTCAGCAGCGGCCGTTGCATCAGCAGCGCCCGGTGCCAGCGGAGCGAACAGAGCATCCGTCTCATCGCCTTACCCCTTGATCAGTTCCACGTTGGCCCGCGGCAGCGTCGCCCGGGTCCCGCCCTCGAATTCCACCACCAGCACGCGGGCCTCGGCCTCGCTGGCCAGCCGCTCCAACTGCACCGGCAGATCGACGCACTTGCCGATCTGTCCGAAGTACGGATCGCGGATCGCCCGCAGCGGCGTGCCCACCTGGAGAATGTTATCCGCTTCGTCCTCTTCCCGGGCCTCGAACGGCTCGTCCGGGCCGACCGGGATGATCACCTCCGGACGCACCACGCCCGCCCGGATCTGCGTCGCGCCGTTGATACTCGCCAGGGCCCCGGCCCGCTTGCGGAACAGCTCGAACGTCGCCCGCGCCATCGCGATCGGACCGAAGCCCTCGGTGACCATCACCGTCACACCCAGCTTCTCCTCGCCCGTGATCGCGACCCCCAGCTCGTAACCGAGGAAATCACGCAGGTCCGCGTCGTTCAGCCCGCCGGCCACCACGCCCGCGACGCCGACCTCGGCGGCCCGCTTGACCGCCTCGGCCGTCACCACGCCGCCGCCGACGACCACCTTGCCCTTGTGCTCGGGCCGGATCATGCCGGCTTCGAGGGTCTGGTCCGGACGCTCGACGATCACCTCCAGCGGACCGGTCGCCTCGCCGCCGATCCCGAAGATCCCCTGCACGAAACTGCCGCGAACCTCGACCGTGGCGGCCTCCTCGGCCTGCACGTCGACGATCGTCCCCTGCACGTACGCCGTCTTCTGCAGGGGCGTCGGCGGACCGCGGAAGATCACCTTGCCGGTGACGCCCGAAATCGAGTCCAGGGTGCCGTCAATCGGAGCCGGCAGCGACGATTTGAACCAGCCGAACAGGCCGCGGGTCTGGATGAACGCCTCGCCCTTGCGGACTTCGTCGCCGACCTGCTTGAGCAGCAGTTCCGGCAGTTCGTCCGGGGCGATGCCGAGCTTGCCGGCCACGTTGACCTGGCTGATCTGGCCCGGCAGCTTTGTCTGGGCGACCACGTCACCGGCCGCGACCTGCTGCCCGACCTCGACCAGCACCTCGCCCTTCAGCGGGAGCCGGCGGACCTTGCGGACAATGGTCTGCTCGGCAACGGTCAGACCAGGCGTATAGGCAGCACCCATGCGTTCCTCTCCAGTCGAAAAACGGGGACAGATCGGGCCCGCCCGCCGGACCGGCCCGGTGTATCCAGAACCGCTACGGTACGCCCGCGCCGCCACATGTCAAGCTGGGCAGGCGCAGAAGCTACGCCGCCTGATCCCGCCCTCGAAAAACACGCGCCGCCGGCCGGCCGGCTGGGCCCGAAAATAACCCGCCGCCGACCGCCGGGGGCCCTCCCGGAACTCGGCCGCGCGACCGCCGGTGGCCAGCGCGCCGCGGGTCCGGCCTGCGCGGGGTCAAGCCGCCCGGCCCGGCCCCCCGATACGGCAGGTGATCGATCCCGATGGATTCATCCGGCGTTGGAGCGGCCGGTTCAGATCGTGCGGGGCGCGTCGACGGCCGTCGACCAGAAGCGCGGAGCGCATCTCCCCGGACATGACGAAGCGGAGACGCCCGATGCCCGAACCCCTCCTGACCCGCTTTCTGCAACCGCTGCTCGCCGGCCGGCGACGCGAGTGCCTGGACCTGCTGAAAGCCGCCGCCAACCCCGACAGCGCCGAACACCTGCTCTGCGAGGTGGTCTGGCCGGCGATGGGTCAGTTGCAGCGACTGTACAACGACGACCACATCAACGCCGCCACCTACAACATGGCCACGCTGATCTGCCACACGGCCACGGGCCAGTTGCAGACGGTGCTGCCGCACGAGAGCGCCAACCGCAAGCGGGTCCTGATCTGCGCCGCGCAGCGCCGCAGCGAGGAACTCGGGGCCGAACTGATCACGTCGCTGTTCGAGAGCAATGGCTGGGACGCCTGGCTGATCGGCGGCGGGCTGCCCTACGACGAGGTCTGCCAGTTGATCGGGCAGCTTGATCCGCACCTGCTGGTGATCTTCGGCACCGAACCGGCCGAGATTCCGCCGATCCGCGCCCTGATCAGCCGGATCCGCGAGATCGGGCTGTGTCCGACGATGAACGTGCTGGTCAGCGGCGGCGTCTTCAACCGGGCCGACGGTCTGTGGGAAGAAGTCGGCGCCGACGTCCAGGCCAGCGAAGCCCGCCAGTTGATCGAGCAGGCCAACGCCCTCGAACCACGGGTTCCGTCGGCACCCAAGCTCGGCATCGTCAAGCGTCGCCGCCGCCGCCGCAAGGCCCCGGCCGAAACCGCCGCGTCCGCCCCGACCCCGCAACCGGTCTAGTCAGCAAGTAACCAAGTAAGCAAGTGAGCAAGTGAGCACGTAAGCAAGTACGCACGTGAGCACGTGGGCACTTGAGCGGGGTTTTGGGGCCTGGCGGGCGATTGGTTTCGCCGGCCGGCTTCCTTTTCGGGGGGCTGGTCCTGTAACCCGTGCCGCGGTAGCCCGGGACCGCGACCGGGCGGGCCCGCCGCGCGGATTCTGCCGACGGTATTGAAGAATGGATACATGTTCGTCGCGGCTGCCTGGTCGCGGCGTGCCCGGAGCGTGGCCGACCGGGCGGGCTGGATGCCTCGCGCGCGGATCATCTATGATTCGGGCGGCCGCCTGCCGGAGCAACCGCCGGCCCGTCGGAGAGCCCGGCGGATCCGCAGCGGCCGCGAAAGGGACTGCGATGGCACCGAAGACAATCCTGGTCACCGGCGGGGCGGGCTTCATCGGCTCGCACCTCGCGCAGCGGCTGTTCGATGCGGGCCACCGGGTGATCGTGCTGGACAACTTCTACACCGGACGGCTGGAGAACTTCGGCAGTCGCTACCGCGAGATGCTGCTCAGCGGCCGCTTCGAGGTCATCCGTCACGATGTGGTCGAACCGATCACGCTCGAAGTCGAGCAGGTCTATCACCTGGCCTGCCCGGCCAGCCCGGTGCACTACCAGCACAACCCGGTCAAGACGCTCAAGACCAACGTGCTGGGCACCTACCACATGCTCGGCCTGGCCAAGCGGGTCGGCGCCCGGATCCTGCTGGCCAGCACGTCCGAGGTCTACGGCGATCCGCAGGTGCACCCGCAGCCGGAGAGCTACTGGGGCAACGTCAATCCGAACGGCGTCCGCAGTTGCTACGACGAAGGCAAGCGTGTCGCCGAGACGCTGGCCTGCGACTATCACCGCGAGCACGGGGTCGAGATCCGCATCGCCCGGATCTTCAACACCTACGGCCCGCGGATGTCGGTCAACGACGGGCGGGTGGTCAGCAACTTCATCTGCCAGGCCCTTCGCGGGCAGCCGATCACGCTGTTCGGCGACGGCACGCAGACGCGCAGCTTCTGCTACGTCTCGGACCTCGTCGACGGACTGATCGCGCTGATGGCCAGCGATGTGTGCGAACCGGTCAACCTCGGCAACGATCGCGAACTGACGATGATCGACCTGGCCCGCACGCTCGAGAGACTGCTCGGCGACAAGCTGACGCTGGAACATCATCCCCTGCCGCAGGACGACCCGGTCCGCCGGCAGCCTGACCTGCAGCGGGCCCGCACGCTGCTGGGTTACGAACCCCGGGTCAGCCTCGAAGACGGACTGGCCGAGACGATCGAGTATTTCCGGGACGAACTGGCCGAAGGGCCCGGCGCTATGACAACAGCCGGGCGCACATAGCAAACGGCAACCTGCCGACCTGCTGACCTGTGTATCGAGTTGTGCGCTGACTTGCCTGCTTACCTGCTGACTGCGTTTGGGGGGTCTGAATGAGTAACGGAATCTTCTCTCAGGATGCGTTTCGCCGGCAGCGGTTCCTCGTGACCGGCGGCGAGGGTTTTCTCGGCCGGCACGTCCGCCTGGAACTGGAACGGGCCGGGGTGACGGCCGAGCAGATCGTCGTGCCGCGCGCGGACGAGTACGACCTGACCTGTCAGCAGGCGACCCGCCGACTCGTCCAGGAGGCCCGCGCGGGCATCGTGCTGCACCTGGCCGGAGACGCCGGCGGCATCGCCGCGGGCCGCGAACACCCCGGGCGGTTCTTCTACGAGAACATGGCGATGGGCGTGCACCTGATCGAAGCGGCCCGCGTCAGCGGCGTGGAGAAGTTCGTGCAGATCGCCGGGGCTGGTGCGTATCCGAAGTTCACGACGGTCCCGTTCCACGAGGGCGACTTCTGGAACGGCTACCCGGACGAGGCCCAGGCTCCGTTCGGCGTGGCGAAGAAGGCCCTGGTGGTGATGGCCGACGCGTACCGCAGCGAGTACGGCTTCCACGGCATCTCGCTGATACCGACGACGCTCTATGGTCCGCACGACTGTTTCGACCTGAAGACCGCGCACGTGATCCCGTCGCTGATTCGCAAGGTGATCGAAGCCCGCGAGAACAACCAGGACACGATCGTCTGCTGGGGCGACGGCAGCCCGACCCGCGAGTTCCTGTACGTCGAGGACGCCGCCCGCGGCATCGTTGACGCGGCCCGCAGTTTCAGCGAACCCGGACCGGTCAACCTCGGCTCCGGACACGAGACGACCGTCAAAGCCCTGGCCCGCCAGATCGCCGACCTGTGCGCGTTCGACGGCCAGATCGTCTGGGACGCGTCGAAGCCCAACGGCCAGCCGCGCCGCTGCCTCGACAGCACCCGGGCGGCTGAGGCCTTCGGGTTCCACACCGCGATCGGACTCGAGCAGGGGTTGCGGGCGACGATCGCGTGGTACCGGCAACATCGCAGCGAAGCGCTCGCCACCGCCTGACGGGGGTGAGAAAGCGAAACAAAAAACCGGCTTCGCTGTAAGGTAGCGCCGTCGTCCGCGACCAAGGGTAAGGGATGATGGCCGCCGTGGATCAGTCCGAGCAGTCCGCTTCCGCCGCCGCGAGCGATCCGGCCGGCTGGGTCGCCGCGCATGGCGATGCCCTGTTCCGGTTCGCCTGTCTGCGGCTGGGGCGGTCCGAACTGGCCGAGGATGCGGTTCAGGAGACGCTGCTGGCGGCGTTGGCGGCCCGCGGGCGTTTCGCCGGGGCGGCCAGCGAGCGTACCTGGCTGATCGGCATCCTGCGCAACAAGATCGTCGACCAGATCCGTCGCCTGCAGCGGACGCGGACCGAACCGCTGCCGACTCCTGAAATCGAAGCGACCTTCGCGTCCGGCCTGTGGCGCCATCGTCCGGGCCCCTGGCAGGACCCGACCGTGGAGCAGGCGACCGCGGCCGAGTTCCGGGCCGTCCTGGCCGAAGCGGTCGCGGCCCTGCCGTCGCCGCAGCGCGAGGCGCTGTGCCTTTCTGAACTCGACGGTCTGCCGGCCAGCGAGGTCGCGACACTGCTGGACGTTTCGGTCAACAATGTCTGGACCCTGGTTCACCGGGCGAAACTGCGGCTGCGGGCGGTTCTCGAACAGCGCTGGTTCGCCGGGAGGGTGAGTCACTGATGCGTCGAATCTGGACCATCCTGACGATGCGGTGCGCGGAAGCCGATCGCCTGAACGCCATCGGCCGCGACCACTGCACCCGCAGCGAATGGCTTGCGATGCGGATCCACCAGTTGCTGTGCCGGGGCTGCCGCGCGGCCGCACAGCAGCTTCGCATCCTGCGTGAGAATCTCGCCGAACTGGATCAGCAGACAACGGACGAGCCGACCCTGCCCCCGGCCGCCCGGGCGCGGCTGCAGGCCCGCCTCGACGCCGCCCGCCAGGACGGAAGCGCGGACTGACGGGGAGGGAGCGAGGGAGCCAGGGAGCGAGGGAGCGAGGAAGAGCCTGCTTGTGCGGCTGCGGGCCTCGCAGTGTCGTGCCACTGCTCTTGAGCTCTTGAGCAGTGTCTTGTTCGCGGGCCAGGCTCGACCGACTATTGAGGCTGCCACGCGGTGCGGCATCGACG
>JAUIEC010000014.1 GCA_030428945.1 Phycisphaerae bacterium
GGGGGGGGGGGCAGGTCAGGTCAGGGTCCCACTCCGGACCGAAACTGACGAAGCCTGCGGCAATCAAACCAGCTTTGCGCCAAGACAGGCAGCCTGAAAACAAACCGCAGCGCCCATCAAAACCTACACCGAAAGCGACAGAATGGCTGACCCCAACACGCACCAGACGAAGGCGACAAACACGTGGACAGAACGATTCGCTTTGTACATCCCCGTTACTCTAAGAAACAACAACCACATCAAAAAGCAAGCAATCGCGATGGCGAACAATGCTGTGGTCGAGAACTGATACGGGAAGACGAGCATTAGATAAGACGCGCTCCCAGCTACTTCGATATGGAAAAGAGGGACAGCCACGTGCCTGTCCCGCTTTTTTGTTTTCCGGCTGTGCAGCTCCCCATTTATTGAAATCTTCGGAACCCTGCCACCTACCGAACGTAAAATCACCACGCTTGCAGTTTTGTTCAGTCTGTGAATTCAGGAGAGGCGTGCAGTCGGGGCTGGGGTTTTTCCTCCCGGTCGCGCACGCGAGTCGGCACCATCATCGTCAGGCGGGGACAGTGGTGCTCGCGAAGACCTGTCTTGGAAGTGTCGGTTTATTGAGAAAGTCGTGAATCAAACTACCGTTGCCGCGCTCGCGGCCCTGATGGTCTTTTTGGCACTGCCGACTACTGCGGGCGCGCAGCCGTGCGCGCTGCTGCAGGATAGTCCCACCTGCAAGGTTCCCAAAGACCCGCCAGATTACGAATCCGACCAGTGTTCCTGGTTCAGCCAGTGGGGCTGTGGCGCTTGTCGAAGTGGCACGAAGACGTGTCGGAAGAACGAGCAGGTTGTTCATACCCAAACGCCACCCAAGTACAATGGCTCGAACACCGTTTGCTGTTACCAGAAGAACGGCATCTTCGGCTACTGCGTTACCCGGACGTCCTGCAAGAGCCCGAACATTGTCTGCAATACGCCTAGTTACTCGCACTGTTCCGGCTCTACACCTCCCAACGAATGTGGCTCCGGCACGTTCGTTTGTCACAACTGCTGCGATCCGGATTACGCAAACCCGGTCAACTCGTGGGACGATATGCCGGTTATCTGGTACACGTTTATCAACAAAATGTGCCATGACGCCAGTATTCCGTGTATTTCTTAGGAGGATTTACCCTTGATCGCTTATTTGATTAGCGCTGTTTTGATCTGCGCTGCTGCTGCTGTCGGTGACCGTCCGCCGGTCATGGACCAGTTGATGCAGTCGCGCGCTTTCATCAAGTGCGACATCCACGCGCGCGTCGAAGACAGCCGCGGCTGGATAGAGTATCGCACGCGCACGACCGAAAACGAAGCAATCCACGAAAGTGCACAGCGTGCGTCGCTGCTGTACGAAGACAAGATCTGGACGACTGTTGACCCGGCGAAGCCGGTCGCCGTCGTCATGGAGCACACTCCGGAGAATCGTAAGCGAGTCCTTGGCACCGACCTGCGTTACCTCGGTGTTGGCGCTGTTTGGTTCCGCGAAACGCCCCAGTTCGCGTCCAACGCTGTGGACTACGCTGTTTCGACCGAAGAAAACCGGATCACTGTGAACTGCCAAGTAGGTGCTGCTTCGAAGACCTACGTATTCGCGACAGACCAGGGTAACAACCTGGTGCGAATCGAAGAACGCGCGGAAGGGCATGAGCCACAGATTCTCGAGATCATTAACCAGCAGTATGGCGAGCACTGGTTTCCGAATACGATCACCTGCTCGCGCGGCGAGAAGTGGCTATCGACCGTGAGCGTGATCTCCGCCAAGTTCGAGACGGCCGAACTGCCCAGTACCTTGCGGCCGATCGATATCGGCATCGGGCTGGGCACGAACTTGGTTACGCGCGACAGCGGCGGGCGCATTTCGCCCATCAGGAGCTACGACGGCGACGCCGTTATCCCGATCGAAGAGGCAGTACGTCGGAGGATCCGTGATCCTGAGACGTACCCGCCGTCAACGCACGGGCGGCCGCATACGTTCCTGCCGATGCAGTTCGATACGACGTTCGACGAGAGCCAGGGCGAAGACTGACCTTCTCGCTGGATTGAAGATGGGGAAAGAGGGACAGCCACGTGCCTGTCCCGCTTTTTTGGGCGTCTGGACGGGCTTGGAGGTGGCGGGTCTATAGCGGTGCGGTGCCCAGAGTGTGATGATGATGACTTACGGCGACTTAAGGGGCGATGCGGGGAGATTGTCTGCCAGACATGTGGGCATCGCTGGAAGCAAAGTGGCCAAGCTGACGAGGAGATTCCGGAAGCCTCACCGACTGATAAGCACCTTGAAACTCCGGAGAGGATGATAGCTAGCCTGCATGCCCAGATGAGTTGGGCACAGATAGTTGTTTGCGTTGGAACATTATTGGTGGGATTCCCGTTTGGAATCTGGCTAGTCGTGCGTTTCGGATTCCGCGGCAATTCGATGGCGAGTTTGCTTCTTCTCGTTGTCTTTGCGCTTTGGTGGCACTTCAGGGACCGCCATACGATTCCTCGCCGACAAAGCGTTTGCCAAGAGTGCGGCTATCGTCTCAAAGACCTACGTCGGTGCCCAGAGTGTGGTGCCCCCATTTCTCAAGGCCGCGAACCTCCCGATGGAGAATCAGTGTCTCGCAGCGAAGATTGATGAAACTCGGCTTTCACCCTTTCACCCTTTCACCCCTTCACTTCTTCAGGGCGGCAACAACGCGTTTGGATCCAACAAACAGAACCTAGGCGTAGCTGTGCAGCCCCACCAGGTGGAAGTTGATGTAGACCCAGTTGAATGCCATCATCGCGCAGCCGGCGACGCTCAGCCACGCGGTCCACAGTCCGCGGTTGCGGGTCACGAAGCGAATGTGGATCAGGATCGCGTAGATGATCCAGGTGTTCAGCGCGAAGACTTCCTTCGGGTCCCAGCCCCACGGGCGGCCCCACGAGTAGTCCGCCCAGATCGCACCGAGGATGATCCCGACGAACAGCATCACGAAGACCATGTTCAGCACGATCAGGTGGCTCCAGTCGGCATGATGCAGCCAGAGCGGCAGCTTGCGACCCTGGGACTCGTCACCCGGCGCACCGCCCGCAAGGATCGGCCGGTCCGCCAGGCGCAGATCCGCACCGCCCGCCACCGCCAGGGCCGGCTCCGGCTGCTGGGCCGCCTTGAAGTAGCCACCCGTGAACCCGCTGACGACCGTCAGCGCCGTCCAGATCAGCCCGCCGACCGCCAGCGTCCAGGCCAGCATCTCGACGAACACCTTGCCGGTCAGCGCCAGCGAAGCGCCCGCCAGCAGCAGCACCACGGCCGCACTGCAGACCGTCGCCCGCACCTGCCGCGGCAGCTTCAGCGAGACCAGCAGGGCCAGCGCCGCAATCCCGGCCAGGGCTCTCGCCGACGGAACCAGCCACGGCTGAATCATCACGCCCGACGCGTTCGCCGCCGTCGAGATGTAACCGTTGGCCAGCGCGACGAACAGCAGACCACCGCCCAGCGTCGCCGCCAGTCCCGACTCGGCCGAAGCGACCGGGTGCCGGACCAGGTAGTACCCGAACAGGTAGATCGTCGCGATCACCGCCGCGACGAAGATCAGCGCGTACGAGGCAATGATCAGCACCGTGTGAATCCGCAGCATGACATCGTCGAGGATGCCCATGATCGTCGTCAGCGTGCCGCCCCCGGGAATCACGAACGTCGCCATCACCAGCGCCAGGAACCCGGTCGCGTTGGCCGCCACCAGGAAGACCCGCGTGCGGAAGACCAGTTCCAGCAGCAGCGCGATCGCGATCCCGGCCCAGGCCGACGCGACCACCGCCTCGAACATGTTCGCCACCGGAATGCGCCCGAGGATGTACCAGCGCAGGCTGAGCCCGTAGGCGTGCAGACCCATCGCCGCCACCAGCACGAGAATCCCGAGCACCCACGGAACCTTCCAGCGCGTCATCACCGCCATCACCGATATCAGGATCCCGAAGAAATACAGCAGCCAGCCACCCGTGAACTTGCCCATCTTGTAGTACCGGGCTTCCGCCTTCCGCTGCGTCAGGTCGGGATAGACGCCAGCCGCCGCCGTCTCGGGCAGCGCCGCGCTCAACCGGTCGAACGCTTCGGCCACCCGGACCGCGTCACGGTCCATCCAGCCCAGTTGCAGACCGGCCCAGGCACCGAACAACTCGGCCGCCTTCTGCTGCGTGATCCCCGGCACCCGGGTCGTATCGCCGGCCAGCAGATCGTCACGCGAACGCCCCAGCACCTCCAGGTACTGGTCCGGAAGGTCGGCCACCAGCGAATACGGCGAGTACCACGGATCCTCGGCCACACCCTCGGGGGACGGCACGATGCGAAGCGACTGCTGCACGAAGCGAGCCACGAACTGGGCCGCGCCAACGCGATTCATCGCGGCGGCCATCAGTTGACGCGGGGCCAGTTCGCGGATCGTCTTCTGCACGGCCGGGCTTTCCAGTTCGCGCAGCGTCAGCCGCTGCTCCTGGAGGAACACCTGGCGGCGCTCGGCCGGCAGGTCCGCGACCAGGTGCAGGCGAATGCCCTTGTCCTTCAGGCGGATGACCGGCACGTCGGCGTAGGCCTGTCGATTGAAGAGCCACTCGAGCAGCGAGCCGATCGGCGACAGGCCCGGGAAGTGCTCCTTGCCGGTCATGTGCACCATCGCTTCACGGGCGAACGAGTCGAGCGTCTTGTAGCGCCCGGCGTCCTGCACCGCGATCAGTCCATACCGCTCCCAGTCCAGCCTGCGGTCAAGCTGGATCACCTCCGGCGCGACCCACGACTCGGCCGTGGCCTCGTCGGCCCGCACGGGCGCGGCAAGCGTCAGCAGCATCAGCATGACCAGCACGCAGTACGAACGCATCACGACGTCACCTCCGAGTATTCCGGCTTCTCGGCCGGGGCCGCTTCGATCTCCGCCGCGGTCGCCCGCGAGGCGGCCAGGATCTCGCTTCGCTTGCGGCGCTTCAGCACCGGCTTGACGTAGAAGGCATACAGGCAGCCGACCGTGATCAGGAGACAGCCGATGCCCATCGGCCAGATGCCGCGGCGACTGCCGATGCCGATCACGGTGTAGCGCCAGTGGTCCGGATCGGCCCCGCTCTGGAACAGCGTCCAGCGCCCGACCGTCGCCGTCTGGTTGGTGTAGACGGCCGCCGGGCGGACCTCGCCGCTCTCCTCCTGCACGAAGAAGTCGCTGCGCCAGGACTCGACGCTGTTGCGACCCGGGAAGAACTGGACCGTCAGGCTCTTCGGAATCAGGTTGGCCCCGAGCGACTCGCCCCGCCGCGAGTAGACCAGTTGCCACGATTCGTCCGAACCGGGCGGCCGCACGTCGATCGGGAACGCGTCAATGTTCGGATAGCTGCTGAAACGGATCCAGCGCTCCTCCTGCCAGCCGGCGTGCCGGTCCCGGCCGGTCAGCTTCAGGCGGATCGCCGAGCGCGAGCGCATCGCGACGTTCGGCCGCCGGGTCGCCAGCGGTTCGAGCACGGGTTCGAGCAGTTCGCGGGCGTGGGTCAGCAGGCGCTCGGCCCGGACCTGCAGGTCGACACCGCGGATCCGCATCGCCGTGGCGACGCCGACTTCGAGCGGGTAGCGCGTCAGCGTCCCGTCCGGATCACGCACGACGACTTCCAGCGAACGGTCGGGCCCGCCCAGCACGTAGACCCAGCCCTGGGCGCGGGTCCGGTAGCGAAGCGTCAGGTTGCCGTCATAAGGCCCGTCGGTGTGGCGGACCCCCTGCTCGTCAATGTCCTGTGACAGGTCCGGGAACCGCTGAATCACGGTGCGGTTGTAACGCAGCTTGCCGCTGTCGACGTTGACCGAAGCGGCCGGCGAGACCGCGCCCTCGAAGCCCGGGCTCATCAGCGGCCAGGTCGGCATGAAGCGTTCGATCTCGAGCGTGTAGGTCGTGCCGGGCACCTCGATCCGCTGCCCTTCCTCGATCGAGTAGGTCTGCGTGACGGGCGGGTCGGCCACCTCGACGACGAGTTCGTGCGGCCCGTCGAGCGGGGCCAGCAACCGCTCGACCTCAGCCTCGCTGGTGACCCAGTGCATCTCGAACGGGACGGCCGTCTGCAGCATGGACTGCTTCGGATCGTCCGGAATCAGCCAGTTGGTCAACTTCTGCTCGCCCAGCAGCAGGCTCAACTCCAGGGCCGGACGCGGGGCGCTGCCACCATCGGCCAGTCGCGGCGCCAGGCCGGCCACGTACGGCACGTAGCCGGTGATTTCGACATCGAACGGCAGGCCGGGCGTCTCGGGGCGAATCGGCAGGCGCCACGGTTCGAACCAGCCGGTCGGGATTTCGATTCCGGCCAGCCTGACGTGCGGGTGGGTTCGCTTGGAGGCGACGGCGACCCCGTCCCGGTCCTGCAGTTCCGTGCCGGTGTCGAGGTAGCGTTCGCGGTGCATCGGCAGACCGTCGAGCGGGGTCGAGCGGGTCTCGCCGTCGCCGCCGGTGTAGCGCAGGACGGGATCCTCGTCGACGTAGAAGGTGTCCTGCGGCGGCGGCGTCACCAGTCGGGCGATCATGCCGCTGATCTGGCGATAGGGCTGTTCGTCGGCGTCGAGGTCGACCAGCATCGGGGCCTGCTGTCCGATGCTGACCTGCAGGCGGGCCCGCTGGATCGGGTGGACCGGGCCGGCCTCGACCGACACGACCTTGATCTCGATGCGTCCGCCGAAGGCGGGCATGTTCTGCCGCCAGACCTGGCCGGGCTCGGCCCGCAGTTCGCCGCCGCGGATCGGATCGCCCTGGGCGGTCAGCAGTTCGACCCGCGGCGTGATCAGGACGACGTCGCCCTCGATCTTCGAGCCGAAGTACACGACGCTGCCCAGCGTCAGCAGCAGCAGGCCGCTGTGCACCATCAGGACGCCCGCGTTGACGACGTTCCAGCGGATCCGCCGCCAGGTCGCGACACTCAGCGACACGGCGAACAGCAGGATCAGTCCGACGAAGATCCAGTGCTGAAAAGCCTGCATCTCGGAGACTTCCATCGCTCCACGGACCGATGGCACGGCCGACAGGATCGAGGCGTAGATCAGCACCAGGACCAGCACCGACGTGCCGAACCAGATGCTGGAGAGCAGTCGTAGGACCGGGCCAGGCCGGGCTGAGGCTGGCTGCATTGGGAAAAGACCCCTTTCTGAATCGAGTCCCGCGGCGCGCCCGCCGACGGGGGCGCCGATCGTCTCCCGCGGGTGCCGCCGTCACGCGCTGAAACCGTGATCGTAGCGGAGGTTGGGCAACCGTGCCCGCTCCGGGCCCCATCCGGCAACGCCACGCGCGTTTATCGATCTTAGAGCCCACAGCGCCCGCCGGTCGCCGCGCTCGAAAAAGACCGGGCTTCCCAGCCCGAAAGCCGGCGGCTACCGTCATGCAGGCAGCCACGCGCGCGGCGAGGATTCCGGCATGGAACAGGTCTATCTCGACTGCAACGCCAGCACCCCGGTCGCCCCCGAGGTCCGGGCGGCCATCCGCCCGCTGCTGGAAAGCCATTACGGCAACCCCAGTTGCGCGCACTTCGCCGGTGCGCCCGCCCGGGCCGTCATCGATCGGGCCCGCCGGCAGGTCGCCGACCTGCTCGGCTGCCGGCCGGAGGAGATCATCTTCACCAGCGGCGGCAGCGAGTCCAACAACCACGCGATTATCGGAAGTTACTTCGCCCTGCGAAACCGCGGACGGCACATCATCACCTCGACGATCGAGCATCCGGCCATCGTTCAGCCGCTGCGGTTCCTCGAGCGGGAACTGGGGGCCGATGTCACCTGGCTGCCGGTCGACGGGTACGGACGCGTCGATCCCGACGCGGTGGCCGAGGCGCTCCGCCCGGACACGATCCTGATCACGATCATGCAGGCCAACAACGAGGTCGGCACGCTGCAGCCGATCGCGGACATCGCCCGACTCGCCCGGGCGCGCGGGATCCGCCTGCACAGCGACGCGGCCCAGGCGGTCGGCAAGGTGCCGGTGCGGGTCGACGACCTGGGGGTCGACCTGCTGTCGATCGCCGGGCACAAGCTGTACGCGCCGAAGGGCGTCGGGGCGCTCTACATCCGCGCCGGCACCGACCTGACGCAGTTGATCCACGGAGCGGGGCACGAGTTCGGGCATCGGGCGGGCACCGAGAGCGCGGTGCTGGCCGCGGCGCTGGGGGCCGCCTGCGAACTGGCGGGTGCGAGCGAGGCGCTGCTCGGCGAGATCCGTCAGCGGCGCGACTGGTTCTGGGAAGCGCAGCGCGCGCACTTCGGCGAAGCGATCCGACTGAACGGTCATCCCGACGAGCGCCTGCCGAACACGCTGCACGTCAGCTACCGCGACATGATCGGGTCCGAACTGCTCGCCGCGCTGCCATGGGTGGCGGCCAGCACGGGTTCAGCCTGCCACGCCGGCCGGGTGCGACTCTCGCCGGTGCTGGCGGCGATGCGGATCCGCCCCGAGTGGGGCCGCGGCGCCGTCCGCTGGAGCCTCGGCCGCGCGACGACGCAGGCGGAGCTGGCCCGGGTCATGACGGCCCTGCGCGCGAGCGTACAGGATTCCGGGGCCAGCGTTCAGGGTTAGCGCGTCCTCACTTCCCGCGGAAGTCCGGGGCAGCCCTGGCTACCGGCCAGGCTCGGAGCGGTGCGATGGCATGAGTCTTACAAGGACTCGAGGAACTTGATCAACGCATCCTTGTCGCTTTGCGAGAGGCTCTCGTAGGCCAGCTTGGACGCTTCGCCCTCACCACCGTGCCACAGGATGGCTTCCTCCAGTGTGCGGGCGCGGCCGTCGTGGAGGTAGCCTTCACCGCCGCTGACGCCACCGACCAGGCCGATGTTCCACAGCGGTGGCGTGCGCCACTCAGCGCCGGACGCGTTGCCGTCGCCCAGCGATGACGCCAGGCCCGGACCCATGTCGTGCAGCAACAGGTCGGTGTACGGGTAGATGGTCTGGCTGCTCAGTTCCGCGTGTGGGTGGAACGGCGTCGTGGTGAAGGACGGGGTATGGCAGCCGCCGCAGTTGATGGCGTCGAACACCACCTCGCCATGCAGTGCCTGGGCATCGCCGAGGTCACGGCGGGCGCTCACGCCCAGCAGCGAGACGTATGCCGCCAGGTCCTGCAGATGCGCTTCGGACAGCTCGGCCCCGGACGTACCGCAGCCCGACTGTGCGCTGCCGCAATCCGGGTCCGGGAACACCGAGGTCATCACACCGAGGTCGGTGTTCAGCGCTGCGGCGGACTGGTGCCTGACCGTAGGCATGGTCGCCTTCCAGCCGAAGCGGCCGACGCGACTTTCGCCGGTCTCGGCGTCGGTCACGAGGTGCATACGACCCGAGATACCGTCGGAGTTGTTGTCAGCCGGGTCTGCCAGCGCCTCGATGTCGGCTTCCTCGATGGCTTCCAGCAGGCCGAGGCCGACCAGTTGCGGTGCGATGCGGGCCGAGTAGGTCGCCGGTGAGACGCCGGAGAAGCTCCAGTTGGGCGTACGCAGACCGCCGTTCTCGCTCCAGCTGGACAGCGTCACGCTGCCCTCTGATGCGCCCGGTGGGACAGCCTGTGGCTGCAGCACCGCGCCCGCGGCCGCTGTCGGGTTACCGGTGGCATCACCGATCTTGAACACGTACTGGTCGGGTGTTTCGCCAGGGTTCGGCGGCACGCCACGACCGTTGCGGGTATGACAACTGATGCAGGAACGGTTGATGTAGTCCGGGCCAAGCAAGCCGGCGAGTTCGGTGAAGGCAGCGTTCTCGGCCGCCTCGTCGTGCGAACCGTCACCGACGTCTGTGTGCAGCACGCGACGACCGCGGACGAACACCTGGCCATTGACGTTGGACAGGTTGGTCGCCATCTGCATGAAGTGATTATCCGGCTCCTGCGAGTACTGGTAGCTCAGCGTGGTGTCACCGCCGAGGCGACCGGCTGCCGGCATCGGTTCAGGGTTGAGTCCTGCGCCCACCCCTTCCCAGGGCTCCACGCCCTGGCCGACTACATAGAGGATGGCAGTACCGTAATAGTTGTCACGACCGTTCGGGGTTCCAGTCAGGAACTGGCTCAGTTCGAACTCCATGCGGTCGCCCACCTGCAGGCCACGGCCCTCCAGGCAGTTGAAGTTCACGCTGCGCGTGTAGTAACTGCGGGTGCTGCCCGGCGGTTCTGAAGGATCCTGTGGCAGCGAGGTCATGATGCCGTTGTTGCAGTAGATCGCCGCGTTGAGGTGGAAGAATCGCAGTTCCGCCTCGATCGGGTTCACCGGCCACTCGGTGATCACGTTGAAGGTGATGGTACTGCCGCCCTTACCGATGGTATCGACGATCTCGATCTCGGCGGTGCGGTGTTCCCAGTAGAACGAGAGATAGTGGTCGTACGCCATGAACTGGCCTTCACGATGATGGCGGTCACGGGCACGGTCTGACAGGTGGGTGATCAGCGCCGTCGGCGTATCTTCCTGCAGCACCGGCTCGAGTGGCGTGGTGTCGTCGAACAGCGGTGCGTAGACCTGCACGTAGGGCACGATGTGCCAGACGCCCCCGGCACCATCGCCGTTGGTGTCACCGGCGGCGGCATCACCGGCGAAGAAGTACAGCGGACGGCCGTTGTGCGTGACCTGCTCATCACCACTGGCACGAGTGATGCTGCCGAGATCGGAAACCCCCGAAGGCAGGCCATCGTTGACCAGCAGCGGCGGCCAGTTGGTCGCACAGCCAGCGGTGCAACTGCTGGAACCCGGTGTCGCCAGGTCGTCGTCAAACACGTACAGCGTGAACCCGGGCTGGCTGGAGCCTGAACCGCCGACGAGGATGTCGTTGATGGAGGCGACCTCGTTGACCGGGATCACGATCTCACAGCCGAAGATGTCGACCTGGGCACCCGGCGGTGTATCCGGGCACGCGTCGGTCTGATCGTCGACGCCATCACCGTCACTGTCGGGACAACCCGTCGGTGCCACCGGGGTACCGGGTGGTGTACCCGGACACTGGTCGATGCTGTCATCAACGCCGTCACCGTCGGTATCGACGGCCGGCAGGCCATAGATCTCGGCTTCCCAGATGGAGTAGCCGTACGGGCTGGTGCGGGTCTGCCCGTACATGCGCACGTAACGGTAGGTACCCGCGATGGTGACGATATCGGTGCGGTCACCGAAGGTCCCGCCGGTTTCGCTGGCCAGCGTGGCCCAGGTGCTGCTGTCGTTGGAGCCCTGCACCTCGTAGGTGGCGGCGTTGGCTGCCTCCCAGTGGATGACGATCTCGGTCAGCGAAAACGCACTGCCCAGGTCCCAGACGACCCAGCTCGGATCGATGCCGTGCAGGGATTCCCAGCGGGTACCCAGGTTGCCATCATGGGTCCAGTTGACCGGGCCGGCGGGGCCGGTGGTGCTGGCAGCGGACGATACAACCGTCAGTTGTGTCGGCGTCGGCAGCGGACAGCCGTACTGGTCTACCGCGGTACCACCCGGCGTACCGGGACACAGGTCATCGACGTCGGCGACGCCATCGCCATCGGTATCGGGATCGAAATGGAAATCGTGCCGTTGCGGGGTCTCAACACTACCGGTTACGAGAACGCGGTCCTGTGCGATGACCGATGCCGGGAGGCAGGCGAGCAGCAGCAGGAATGTCATGTTGTAGCAGGTCATCTAGTGTCCCAGTCAACATCATCGGGCCGCGGCCCGTGCTGACTTCCTCCAGTCGGCCAAGTCCGGATGAGCGGTAGGTATTGTGTTCGATGACGCCCCGGGCGGCCCTCTTTTGACCGGCCTCCAGGCGTGTCATGGTACCTTATCCGTGCAGTCCATACCAGCGTGAAGACGCTTTCGCGGCGCAGCGTGGGGCGGCAACAGGCCTTTGAAACAGTTGCGAAACGATGCAGGTGATCGAACGGCGACTGCGGAGCGCCCGCGCGCTACAGATGTTCCCGAATGTAGTCGTAGGTCAGTTCGCGGTAGTGCTCGCGGCCGTTCCAGATGCCGTGGCGGTCCTTCGGGTAGACCATCACGTCGAACTGCTTGTCGTGCTTCTGCAGCGCCTCGATCAACTGCGCGGCGTTCTGGAAGTGCACGTTGTCGTCCAGGCTGCCGTGCACGATCAGCAGTTGCCCGTGCAGGTCGCCGGCCGCGGTGACGCAACTGCTCTGCTGGTACCCGTCCGGGTTGAGCACCGGGATCCGCATGTAACGCTCGGTGTAGACCGTGTCGTAGTTGTGCCAGTCGGTGACCGGCGCCCCGGCGATGCCGAGCCGGAACATCGTGCTGTGCGTCAGGGCGTACGCCGTCATGTACCCCCCGTAGCTGTGCCCGGTGATCCCGATTCGATGCCGGTCCGCGATCCCCTGGTCGATCAGCCACTGCAGGCCGTCCTCGATGTCACGCAGTTCGACCCTGCCAAGCTGCTGGTAGGCCGCCCAGTTCGCCGCCGCGCCGTGCCCGCCCCCGCTGCGCGGATCGAACCGCCAGACGACATAGCCCCAACTGGCCAGCAACTGGTTCCGCAGCATCCGCGTGCCGCCCCAGCGGTTCCAGACCGTCTGCGAACCCGGCCCGCCGTAGACCTGCACCCAGACCGGGTACCGCCGCGACGGATCGTAGTTCGGCGGCTTCAGCAACTCGCCGTGCAGGCGGAAACCGTCGCGGGCGGTGACCTGCACCAGCTCCGGCCGTGACCACGCGTATCGGCCGAGATCCTCGACCGGGTCGTCGCTGATCATCCGCACGACACTTCCGTCGACCCGCCGCAGCGCGACCTTCGTCGGCGTCGTCACGTTGCTGTAGGTGTCGAAGAACCAGGCGAAGTCCGGGCTGAAGTTGACGTTGTGCGTGCTGCCGGGTTCGGTCAGGTGCTGCAGGTCGCTGCCGTCCAGGCGCACGCGGTAGGCGTGCATCTCCAGCTCGGTCTCGCGTGTTCCGCTGAAGTAGACCCAGCCGCTCTCCGGGTCGCAGCCGTGCAGGTTGCGGACCTCCCACGGCCCTTCGGTCACGCGCGACAGCAGCACACCGTCACGGTCGTAGTGATACAGGTGCCCGTAGCCGTCGCGTTCACTGTGCCACAGGAAGCTGCCGTCAGCCAGCCAGTACGGGTGCGGCACGCTCGCGACCCAGGCCGGCGAATACTCCTCGATCAGCGTCCGCTGCCGCCCGCTGTCCGGGTCGTACTCGTTCAGGTGCAGCCAGCGCTGCTCGCGATCCTGCACCGAGAACAGCAGCCGCCCGTCCGGCGTCCAGCTCGCCTGCGTGATCAGGATCTCGGTCCCCGCGTAGTCCGACAGGTCGACCCAGTCCGTCACGCCCCAGAACGTCGAGACCACGCCCAGCCGCACCGTCGGATTCGGATCGCCGGATTTCGGATAATGCGTCCGCTCGGTCCGCGGGTGCCGCTCGAACTCACGCACGATCTGGTAGACCGGCACGGCCGACTCGTCGAGTTGCAGGTACGCCACGTGCCGGTCGTCCGGACTCGGCCAGTACCCGCGCCAGCGCCCGCGCCCGTAGATCTCCTCCTGGTAGACCCAGTCCAGCTTGCCGTTCAGCAGCGTTGCGGTCGCCCCGCGCGTCAGCCGCCGCTGCCGGCCGGACTTCGTCGAGATCGCGTACAGGTCGTTCTCGCGAATGCAGTAGACGAACCGCCCCCCCGCGCCGGTATGGACGACCTCGCGCTTCGCGTCCTCACGGGCGATGCGGCGATAGCGACCGCCCCGCAGCGAGTCGCGCGGTCCTTCGAACAGGTAGATCTGTCCCTGGTAGTCGATCGTCGCGCTCTTGCCGAACAACCCCGTGCCGTCGCGCAGCAACGCCTGGATCGTCTGGTTGGCGATGCGACCCCGGGCCGCCTCGGGCAGATCGAGGTCCTCGGCGATCCTCTGTTTCCACGTCTCCTGCCGGTAAAGACTGTCCGTTTCACCCTGGCCGGACTCGATCTCGAGAATCGTCCAGTCGCCGTCCGCTCGCACGGCATAGGACGATCCTCCAAGCCAGTGCAACTGCCGCCTGACCTCCGGCGAGAAGTCGGCCGGCTCGTCACCGTGCACGACCTCGTACGTGATCGGCAGCGGGCCGGCCGGTTGCGTGGTCGGCCGGGTGGTCGTGACTTCCTGGGCCGAACACAGTCCGGCCAGCAGCACGAGCGGAATCAGCGGCAGGGCGGGTCGCGGCATGGCGACGTCTCCGAAACGGCTCACCGGTGGTCGGCCGGCGGGAATGCGGCACAGGCGTCCCGCCTGTGATGACGACCGGATTGTGGCTCAGGCTCCGACTGCGGTGCCATTGTGACACAGGCGTCCCGCCTGTGAATCATCCGGGACTGTGGCACAGGCATCCCACCTGTGACAGCAACCGGAACTGTGACACAAGCATCCCGCCTGTGATGACGACCGGATTGTGGCTCAGGCTCCGACTGCGGTGCCATTGTGGCACAAGCATCCCGCCTGTGATGACGACCGGATTGTGGCTCAGGCTCCGACTGCGGTGCCATTGTGGCACAGGCGTCCCGCCTGTGAAGCATCCGAAACTGTGGCACAAGCATCCCGCCTGTGAAGCAACCGGGACTGTGGCACAGGCATCCCACCTGTGACAGCAACCGAAACTGTGGCGCAGGCGTCCCGCCTGTGAAGCATCCGGAATTGTGGCACACGCATCCCGCCTGTGAAGCAACCGAAACTGTGGCACAAGCATCCCGCCTGTGGAGCATCCGGAACTGTGGCACAGGCATCCCGCCTGTGACAGCATCCGGAACTGTGGCACAAGCATCCCGCCTGTGACAGCAACCGGAACTGTGGCACAGGCGTCCCGCCTGTGAAGCAACCGGGATTGTGGCACAGGCGTCCCGCCTGTGGAGACGCCGTCACGTCACCGACCGCGTCAGGTCAAGCTCGAAGTACCCGACACCCGGAATCGGGTTCGCATAATAGGCCGGGATCTCGACAAAGCCGAGCCCGGTGTAGATTCGCCCGGCCGCGATCATTCGCTTCGGCAGCGTGTCGAGTCGCATCCGCCGGTACCCGATCCGACGGGCCTCTTCGACGATCCGCGTGCACAGCCGCCGCCCGAGCCCGCCGCCGGTCGCTTCGGGCTCGACCCACAGGCGCTTCAGTTCGCAGGTCTCGTCATCGCCGAGCCGCCGCACCGCACAACAGCCGACGAACCGCCCGTCGCGGCGGGCCAGCGCCAGGGCACCCGCGGGCGGCCCGTAGATCGCCGGCAGCCGGGTCAGTTCCTCTTCGAAACCCTGGTAATGCAGATCGACGCCGAGCCAGTCCGCGTAGCGGCGGAAGAGCGCCAGCGCGGCGTCGTAATGCCCCTGGTTGTCGGCAAGCAGGATCGTGTCCATCGCAGAAAGTCCGTGCGGCCGACTGTCAGTCTGTTACGATTTGCCGCGGGTTGCAAGTCATGGCCGCTGAGAGGAACCGGTGTGCAGATCGAAGCAGGTACCGAGATCGCCGCACCGCCGGCCGACGTGTTCGCCTTCTTCACGCAGTTCGGGCGTTCGTCCGAGCGGGTCGCCAGCGTGGTTTCCTCGGAGATGCTGACGGCCGAGCCGGTGCGTCCCGGCACGCGCTTCCGCGAAGTTCGCCGGCAGGGCGAGCAGGACACGACGTTCGAGTTCGAGGTCACCGCGCTCGACCCGCCGCAGAACTTCGAGGTGGTCAACGTCCACGCCGGCATCCGCTGGCAGACCCGCTATGACTTCCAGCCGCGCGGCAGCCGCACCGTTGTCAGGCTGGTGATGACCGCCAGGCCGGTCGGCCTGCGCGGCTGGCTGATCCTGCCGATGATCTGGACCTGCCGAACGAAGATCCAGACCGCCATGCAGTCGGACCTGCGCGACATGGAAAAAGCGGCCGAACGCGTAGCGTGATCTGCCAAGGCCGTGCAAGGGTGGAAATCTGAAGGAGTGAAAGAGGGCGGTTTCGTGACGTTCTTCCCGCTTTCACCCGTTCACGCCTTCACTTGTTCACGGCGGCAAAAACGCGATTGGATCCATCAAACAGAACCTAGACCAGCGTGATCGCGTCGAACGTCTCGATCGCCGGGTGATCGTGCGCCGGTTGCGGGCTGTTGCCCGGACGGAGCAGCAGGCCCGTCCGCATCCCGGCCGCGCGGGCCGCGTCGAGTTCCGCGACGATGTCGCTCAGGAACAGCAGGTCGCCCGCGGACAGTTCGCAATGCCGCGCGATCGCCTCGTAGCTGGCCGCTTCGCGCTTCGGGCCGATCCGCGTGTCGTAGTGCCCGCTGAAGTACGACAGCAGGTCGCCGTGCTCGGTATGTCCGAAGAACATCCGCTGCGCTTCCACGCTGCCTGACGAATAGATCCGCACCTGCCGCCCGGCCGCCGTCCACGACCGCAGCGCCGGCGGCACATCCGGATAGACGTGCGCCCGCAGCGCGCCGCCCTCGAACCCGCCCTTCCAGATCTGACCCTGCAACTGCTTGAGACCCGTCGCCTTGATGTCATCGTCCATCAGACGCAGCGCCTCGGCCGCGACCGCCTCGGCCGGGTCAGCACCGGCCTGCGTCGCCAGCCAGCCTGCCAGGTCCGCCGCCCCGGCGTCGCGGGCGACCTGCTCGGCCGCGGCCCGCACGTCCGGCGCGGAAAAGTTCTGCTTCAGGAAGGCGCCCATCCGCTCGTAGGCGTACGGGAACAGCACGTCGTAGACGTACCGCACCGACGAGGTCGTCCCCTCGATGTCCAGCAGCAGGCAGCGCCCGGCGAACGTGATCAAATCGGCACCGAGGGCTTGAATCCTTCGCCCGGCGGAATGTCCGTCGGCCCCAGGCACAGCGGCACGTAGCTCTCGTCGACCCCACTCTCGGTGTAGTGCGGCGTCCAGCCGGCCTGCTCCAGGAACAGGCGGATCGCCCGGATCGTCCGGTCGGCGCACAGGTCGAACCAGTGCCGCGTGCCGGCCGGGACGTTGATCATGTCGCCGGCCTCGACCTCGATCGCGAAGACCGGGTCGCCGCTGTCCGGGTTGATGTGGAACACGCCCCGCCCGTGGACGATGAAGCGGACCTCGTCCTCGTCGTGACGATGCTCCTTGTTGAACTTGTTCAGCATCACGTCCAGGTTCGGCGTGTCGGCCGTCACGTTGATCACGTCGGCCGTCACGTACCCGCCGCGCTCCTTCAGTTCGGTGATTTCCCGGTCGTAGGCCGCAAGGATCTCGGCGTCCCCGGCCCGCGGGCCGAGCCGTCCGGCCACGTCGGTGCGCCGGTACCAGATGCCGTGCGGCTGCAGGAAGGCGGCAATCTCGCCGCTGTCGGTGATCGTCCGGTTCTGCTGCGGAATCGTGACGGAGGCCATCGTTCCTCTCCTGTGGTTACGCGCGCTGGTCGAGGGATTGTAACCGCCCGACGACTTCCAGCAGGAATTCCAGCGCCTCGATGTGACGGTGGGCGGCCGCCAGGTCGGCACCCCAGGCGTACAGCCCGTGCCCGCGCAGCAGCAGGCCGTGCCGCAGCGGATGCGCCGGATCGAGCAGCCGCGCCCGAACGCGTCCCGCCAGGTCGGTGATGTCCTGCGTGTTGTCGAAGATCACCAGCCGGAAGGCGGACTCGTGCGTCTCGAACCCGGGCAGCGCCTTGAGCACCTCCCAGCCCGACAGTTCGACCGAGCCGCGGTGCGACCAGTACTCCGACAGGACCGTCCCCCAGATCGAGTGCGTGTGCAGCACCGCCCCGGCGCCGGCCGTGCGAACCAGTTCCAGGTGCAGGGCCGTTTCGGCCGAACTCGCGGCGGCGTCGGGCTCGGCCGGCGTGCCGTCGGGTTCCAGCAGCACGAAGTCGTCCGGGCCGAGGTGCCCCTTGTGACGACCCGACGCCGTGATCAGCAGTTGCCCGCGCTCCGGCAGCACGCAACTGTAGTTGCCGCTGGTCGCCGGGGCCCAGCCGCGACGGGCGAAGTCCGCCCCGATCCGGCCCAGCGCATCGGCGGCCGAGGCGCGATTCAGCTCGAGCGTGAACATCAGTGACTGGCCGTAGCCGCCCGGAACGTGCGGATCCGCCGGGCCGCCTCGCCGAGTTCCTCGTCGGACTTGGCGAAGCAGAACCGCAGCAGTCCTTCGCCGGCCGCGCTCTGGTAGAAGGCGCTGCCCGGAATCGACGCGACCCGGGTCTCCTCGAGCAGGGCCATCGCGGCCTGCTTCGAGGTTTCGAAGCCCAGGTGCGAAACGTCGGCCAGCACGTAGTACGCGCCCTGCGGCACGATCGGGGTCAGGCCGGCGTCGTTCAGCGCGGCGCAGATCGTGTCACGCTTCCGCTGGTAGTCGGCCGCCAGGTCGCGATAGAACTCCGGCGGCGCTTCGAGCCCGTTGGCGACGCCGTGCTGCAGCGGCGTGGCGGCGCAGACGTAGAACAGGTCGTTGGCCATGTTCATCGCGTGCGCGATCTCCCGGGGCGCGACGGCGTACCCCATCCGCCAGCCGGTGATGCTGAAGGTCTTGGAGAAGCCCATGATCGAGACGGTCCGCTCGCCGAGGCTGCCGACCGTCGCGGGCGAGATGTGCTTCCGGCCGTCGTAGACGATGTACTCGTAGATCTCGTCGGTGATCACCAGCAGGTCGTGCTCGCGGGCGACGCGATCGACCATTTCGAGTTCCTCGCGGGTGATCAGCTTGCCGCTGGGATTCGACGGCGTGCAGAGCATCAGGGCCCGCGTCTCGGGCGTGATCGCCGCCCGCAGCTCACGCTCGACCAGGGCGAAGCTCGGCGGCGCCAGCGGCAGGAACTGCGGCCGCAGACCGGCCAGCTTGGCCTGGTTCAGGTGGTAGCCGTAGTACGGTTCGGGCAGCAGGATGCCGTCGCCCGGGTTCAGCAGCGCCATGCAGGCCAGGGCGAAGGCGCCGGTCGAGCCGACCGTGACGACGATCTGCCCCTCCGGGTCGGCGTCGATCCCGTTGTCGCGCTTCAGCTTGGCGGCGATCGCGTTCCGCAGGCGCGTGCTGCCTTCCGGGAACGAGTAGGTGCTGTGACGGTCGCGGATCGCCTGGATCGCGCCGTCGGCCACCAGCGGCGGCGTCGGCAGGTCGCCCAGCCCCTGGCCGAGGTTGATCGCCTCCAGGCGGGCACATTCCCGGGTCATGTTGCGGATTTCGCTCTGCTGAATGTCCCGGATCCGATCGGCGATGAACTGCCCCGGCATGCTGCCACTCCGCTTTCGATTTCGGTTCGCCCCAGCCCGGCATCGTCGCGGCCGGTGGGGGCGGCGTCAACAACGATCCCCGCGGCGCACCTCGCTCGCTACGCGGGTCTGGCGTATAATGTCCGGCCCGCATGACATCCAGGAAGCGCGACAGGGAGACCCCCGCGATGAGCAGCCCCGCCGACCCGTTTGGTGCCCGCCAGAAGCTGGAAACCGCCTCCGGCCCGGTAACGATCTATGCCCTCGACGCGCTCCAGCAGGCCGGCGTCGGCCCGGTCGACCGGCTGCCCTACTCGCTCAAACTGCTGCTCGAAGCCGTCCTCCGCAACGTCGACGGCTTCAGCGTCCTCGAGGACCACGTCCGGGCGCTCGCCAACTGGAACGCCGGCGACCCCGGCGACCAGGAGATCCCGTTCAAGTGCGCCCGCGTCGTCCTGCAGGACTTCACCGGCGTCCCCGCCCTGGTCGACTTCGCCGCGATGCGTTCGGCCATGCACCGCCTCGGCGGCGACCCCCGGAAGATCAACCCGGTCATCCCGGCCGACCTGGTCATCGACCACTCGGTCCAGGTCGACCACTTCGGCACCCGCGAGGCCCTCGACCTGAACGCCCGCATCGAGTTCCAGCGCAACCGCGAGCGCTACGAATTCCTCCGCTGGGGACAGACCGCCTTCGACAACTTCCGCGTCGTCCCCCCGGCCACCGGCATCGTCCACCAGGTCAACCTCGAATACCTCGGCAAGGTCGTCTTCCGCCGCGAAGTCAACGGCGAGACGGTCGCCGTCCCCGACACGCTCGTCGGTACCGACAGCCACACCACGATGATCAACGGACTCGGCGTGCTCGGCTGGGGCGTCGGCGGAATCGAAGCCGAGGCCGCCATGCTCGGCCAGCCGATGTACATGCTGATGCCGCAGGTCGTCGGCTTCCGCCTGAAGGGCAGACTGGCCGAAGGCGCCACCGCCACCGACCTGGTCCTGAAGGTCACCGAGATGCTGCGGGCCCACGGCGTCGTCGGCAAGTTCGTCGAGTTCTTCGGCGACGGCCTGGCCGAGATGCGCCTGGCCGACCGGGCCACGATCGCCAACATGGCCCCCGAGTACGGCGCGACGATGGGCTTCTTCCCCGTCGACGAGCAGACGCTCCGCTACATGGAACTGACCGGCCGCACCGCGGACGAACTCGACCTGGTCGAGAAGTACTGCCGCAAGCAGGGCCTCTTCCGCAGCGACGACCACCGGCCGACCTACACCGAAACGCTCGAACTCGACCTGGCCACGATCGAACCGGCCCTGGCGGGTCCGAAGCGCCCGCAGGACCGCGTGGCCCTCTCCGGCATGAAGCAGGAGTTCGCCCGCATCCTGAAGGCCCCGATCAAGGAACGCGGCTTCGAACTGGCCGACGCCGACCTCGACCGAACCGTCGATGTCCGCAACAACGGCGACGCCTTCAAGCTGCAGCACGGCTCGGTCGTCATCGCCGCGATCACCAGTTGCACCAACACCAGCAACCCGTCCGTCATGCTCGGCGCCGGACTGCTGGCCAGAAAGGCCGTCGAACGCGGCCTGTCCGTCAAGCCGTGGGTCAAGACCAGCCTGGCCCCCGGCTCGCGGGTCGTCACCGAGTACTACGAGAAAGCCGGCCTGACGCCCTACCTCGAAAAGCTCGGCTTCCACACGGTCGGCTACGGCTGCACGACCTGCATCGGCAACTCCGGCCCGCTGCCGGACCACATCCGCGAAGGCGTCGTCAGCGGCGACCTCGTCGTCAGTTCGGTCCTCAGCGGAAACCGCAACTTCGAAGGACGCGTCAGCCCGCAGGTCAAGGCCAACTGGCTCGCCTCGCCCCCGCTGGTCGTCGCCTACGCCATCGCCGGACGAACCGACATCGACCTGACCAGCGAACCGCTCGGCCAGGGCAGCGACGGAAAGGACGTCTACCTGCGCGACATCTGGCCGACCCAGGCCGAGATCATCGCGGCCGTCGAACAGTTCGTGACGCCCGAGATGTTCGCCCAGCAGTACGCCGACGTCTTCAGCGGCGACGCCGAGTGGCAGGCCGTCAAGGTCGAAGGCGGCGACGTCTACAACTGGAGCGACGCCAGCACCTACATCCAGGAACCACCCTTCTTCCAGAACCTCAGCCCGCAACCCGCGCCGATCGCGCCCCTGACCGGCGCCCGGGCCCTGTGCGTCGTCGGCGACAGCGTCACCACCGACCACATCAGCCCGGCCGGAAACATCGCGGCCGACTCGCCCGCCGGAAAGTTCCTGCAGGAGCGCGGCGTCACGGTCGGCGATTTCAACAGCTACGGCTCGCGCCGCGGCAACGACCGGGTGATGACCCGCGGCACGTTCGCCAACGTTCGCTTCCGCAACCAGCTTGCACCCGGAACCGAAGGCGGCTGGACCACGCACCTGCCCACCGGCGAAGTCACCTCGGTCTACGAGGCCGCGATGCGCTACGCCCGCGACAAGACCCCGCTGATCGTGCTGGCCGGGCGCGACTACGGCATGGGCAGCAGCCGCGACTGGGCCGCCAAGGGCACCTTCCTGCTCGGCGTCCGGGCGGTGATCGCGGCCACCTTCGAGCGCATCCACCGCACCAACCTGGTCTGCATGGGCGTGCTGCCCCTGCAGTTCAAGCCCGGCGAGAATCGCGAAACCTTCGGCCTGACCGGGCACGAAACCTTCGCGATTCCCGAACTGACCGACAACCTTCAGCCGCAGCAGGACCTGAAGGTCGTCGCGACCGCCGACGACGGCAGGGTGACCGAGTTCACCGTCGAGTGCCGTGTCGATACCCCGGTCGAAGTCGATTACTACCGCAACGGCGGCGTGCTGCAGACCGTGCTGCGGAAGATGCTCGCCTGACGGTGAAGGAAACAGGGAACAGGGAACCGGCGCGCTCGCCGTCACCCTGACCGCCAGTCCACTTGCAAGGACCTTGCCATGATGGTTTCGCTGCGCGCCTGCGTGTTGCTGGGGATCTGTGTCTCGCTGGTGCAGGCCTCGCCGGCCGAGGACCTGCGGAAGCTGTTCGACGATCACCATGCCTGGGAGAAACAGGAGTGGCCCGCCGTCGCCCAGGCCCACGGCGACTACAGCAACGCCGACCAACTGCACGACGTCAGCCTGGCCGGCTACGAACGCCGCCACCAGGCCCGCCTCGACATGCAGGCCAGGCTGCACGCCATCCCGCGGGCCGAACTGAGCCCCGCCGATCAGCTCAACTACGACCTGTTCGACTGGGAACTCGCCCGGGACATCGACGGATACCGCTTCGGCGGACACCTCGTCGCCGTCGGCGGACGCATGGGACCCCAGACGCAACTCCCCGAACTGCACGCCCGCGTCAACTTCCGCACCGAGCGCGACTATCGCAACTACCTCAGCCGCCTCCGCCAGGTGCCCGGCATGATCGCCGACACGCGGGCCCTGCTCGAAAAAGGCCTCGCCGAGGGACGCACCCCGCCCGAAATCACGCTGGTCAACGTCGCCAGCCAGTTCGACAAGCTGTCCAGCGGCGGACTCGACGCCCTCGCCGAACCGTTCGACAGGTTCCCCGACACGATCCCCGCCGCAACCCGCACCGAGATCCGCGCCGAGTTCGACAGCCTGATCCCGCCGATCGTCGCCGCCTGCCAGACCCTGCGCGGCTACCTGGCCGACACCTACATCCCCGGCAGCCGCAAGACGATCGCCGCCCACGACTGGCCCGACGGCCAGGCCTACTACGCCCACCAGTTGCGGGTGATGACCACCACCGACCTGAGCGCCCGCCAGATCCACGAACTGGGCCTCTCCGAGGTCAAACGGATCCGGGCCGAGATGATGCAGGTCATCGCCCGCAGCGACTACCTGACCCGCTTCCCCGACCAGAAGAACCTCGACGACGACACGCTCTTCCGCAACTTCACCAGGTACCTCCGCGAAGACCCGCGCTTCTACTACGACCGCCCCGAAGACCTGCTCGCCGGATACCGCGAAATCTGCAAGCGGATCGACCCGTGGCTGCCGACCCTGTTCGGCCACCTGCCGCGCCTGCCCTACGGCGTCAAGGAGATCCCGGCCGTCACCGCCCCGACCCAGACCACGGCCTACTACCAGCCGGGCAGCCTGCCGAACGGACAGCCGGGCTGGTTCTACGCGAACACCTACGCCCTGAAGCAGCGCCCGAAGTACGAGATGATCGCCCTGGCCGTCCACGAAGCGGTCCCCGGCCACCACCTGCAGATCGCGATCGCGCAGGAACTCGAGGACGTCCCCGCGTTCCGCAAGAGCTTCTGGATCACCGCCTACGGCGAGGGCTGGGCCCTGTACTCGGAACGGCTCGGCATCGAGATGGGGCTATACAGCGACCCCTACGATGACTTCGGCCGCCTGTTGTACGAGATGTGGCGGGCGACCCGCCTGGTGGTCGACCCCGGCATGCACGCCCTCGGCTGGTCACGCCAGCAGGCGATCGACTTCATGCTGGCCAACACCGCCCTGAGCGAAATCAACATCCGCAACGAAGTCGACCGCTACATCAGTTGGCCCGGCCAGGCCTGCGGCTACAAGATCGGCGAACTGAAGATCCGCGAACTGCGCACCCTGGCCGAACAGCAGCTCGGCGCAGACTTCGACCTGCGCAGCTTCCACGACCAGGTCCTCGGCACCGGCCCGATCCCGATGAACGTCCTCGAACAACGCATCCGCGACTGGATCAACACGCAACAACGGACGGAAGCGAACTAGGCCGTGCTTGACGGATGCAACTGAGCTGCCAAGGCCGCGAAAAGATGGAAATGTGAAGGAGTGAAAGAGGGCGGTTTCGCGACGTTCTTCCCTCTTTCACTCCTTCACTTTTTGACGGCGGCAACAACGCGATTGGATCCATCAAACAGAACCGAGCCGCGCGCGATCGAAACGGACAGGATCCCTCACGTGCGTACGTGCTTGCTCACGTGCTTCCTTGCTCACTGGCAGCGACCTCGTTCGCCCGGACCCGCTTCCACGCGATCGCCAGGATCGGCCGCAGGTTCCTTTCCATGTCACCATACGCCTGCAACGCCCACGTCAGCCCGGACCCGGCGCTCGGATTGATCTCGACCGCCCGCCGCGCCGCGGTCTCCGCCAGGCCCACCAGGTCCGCAGTCGCCGCCGTCGCGATCAGACGCGCCAGAAACGGCGACGGCGCCAGCCGCGACCAGTCCAGCAGGATCTCGCCCGACATCAGGATCCCCGGCTCGTCGAACGCGTCCGGCCGGCGGGCAATCGTCAGCAGACCCGGCAGCAGAAACGGGTTCTCGCCCAGCGCATCCGCGACCTCCCCCCAGCCCAGCGCGGCGGCCAGCCGCAACTTGCCCTCGGCCGGCGGCGAGAACTTGTGCTCGGTTCGCGCCCAGGTCAGCAGATCCGCCCGCAGTGCCGCCTGCCGCGCCGCCGGCCAGTGCCGCACCACTTCCACCTCGGGCTCGTCATCGGCTTCGTACGACCGGCCGCCCAACCGCCAGCGGGCCACCGGGTCGCCCAGTCGGGCCCGCCAACCGTCGTAGTCGTACCCGTCCGTATCAGACTCCGGACCGAACCACCGCCGCGCGATCTGCGGATACTCGTGCCGCATCCGCCACGCGACCTCGATGTCGGCATCGTCCATCTCGTGATGCGGCTCGTACGATTCCACGTGACGCCGCGCGGCCGCTTCCCCCCGCGCGTCACCCGCGTCGAGCAGCACCCGCACCGCGTCGGCCGGAACCCACTCGTCTCCCAACCTGCGCTCCGCCAGCGCCACCCACGCTTCACCCTCCGACCAGGTGTCCACCTCGGCATCGTGATAGCGCCCGTCACGGTAGCGATACAGCGTGTCCTTCAGCCGCATCCAGTCCCGCAGCGATTCGGTCGCCCGCTGATCCATCTCCGCGATCACGTCATCGGTCAGCACCAGCAGGTCCGGCTGCGCGGGAACCTCGCGCGGCCGCAGCGTGCCCCGCGACCACTCCGGCCCTTCGTCGAGCGCCTCAAGCTGCGCGACGCACGCGTCCGCGAAATCCGCATCGTCCGGGAACGCCGCCCGCAGGGCATCCGGCAGCGACCTGCCACGCAGCAGTTTCGTCAGCGGGCGCCCCGGCAGAAACCGCACCTCCCGACACGACCCGCCCAGGTGAGTGACCTCTGGCACCCCCAGCAGCGGCGCCCCGATGTCCTCCCGTTTCCACCCGCGGGCCCCGGCCGCCCGCCGAACGGCCGCCAGCGCCCGGCCGCGCTGCTGGTCGAGTTCCCGATACCGCGCCGCGAGGTCCTCGGCTACCGCCTCGGGCCCCTTGTCGGCGATCCGGGCTGCCAGGGCGCGGGACCGCGTCCGCACCTCGAACTGATCATCACCATCCGAGAACTCGATCTGCAGCGCACCGGGCGTGCAGATCTCGACATGCGCCCGTGCATCGGGCAACCGTTCGGCCAGCCGCACCAGGGTCTGGCCGATGCGACCGGTCGGCTCGACGGCCGCGCGCAGGCTGGCTTCGTCCACCAGCGCATCCGGGTTGTCCAACGCCTTGCAGACTCCGAGCCAGACCAGTGCCTGCGCGATGGATCCGGTGTCCGCATCCTCTGCCTGCGATGGCGATCCGGTTTCGAACTCGGTTTCCCGTGGCGGCTGCGACAGGTAACGGGCAATCAGCCGCGGTGACGGACACTTGCCGAACCAGATCTGCCCCGACCACCAGTCCCGCAGCAGCGTGGCTGCGTCCGTCGCCTGCAGCGCGGCCGCGGTCAGCGACGTGCCCACGTCGATCGAGCCCGTGCCGTGCGCTTCAAACGACCACGAACCGCGCCCCTCGCGCCTCAGCGACACCTTCCGCTCGGCCGCAAAGTACCGCAGCACGTGCAGCACATCGCGGCGCAGCGCATCGACCCGGACGTAGGTGTTCAACAGGTGCTCGACATCGACCGCATCGCGATCCACCGCGACGGTCGACATCGGTTCCCCCGGAAGGATCCAGAAGGCGTCGTCACCGTCCGTGAACTCAATCCCGATCCCGAGCGGATCCATGTGCAGCGTCCAACCCGACGCACACGCCCGCGACCGAACCTCCGCCTCCCAACCCATGCGCACTCCCCGGTGGCAATGAACCGGCATCCATGTACACAAACGAACAGGTTAACCAAAGAAGTCCCAAACTTCGCCAACCCTTGAGACCCCCCGGCTTGCCTCGCTCCCTCGCTCCCTCGCTCCCTGTTCCCTGTTCCCTGTTCCCTGTTCCCGGCATTTTATACTTGCATCCCCCGCAACCCGTGGTCATGCTTACTGGCTGGCGAGACGTCCGTTCTGGTTCGTCTCCAGGGAGCGACACGTCCGTCGCATGTCTTGAGCTTGTTTGGAGCGGCACGCGCCGCCGACGGCCCTTCGCGGCCGCCATGTCTGTCTGACTGAATGGGGCCTGGCCCCGCAGAAGTCGTGATTCCGTTTGGCCTGACGGTGTGGCTGGAGCATCGTCGCGCCAGGCATGTCTTTGCGGGTTCTTCCGCAAGCAGTGTGATGCGCAACCGGGGACTCCCTCGTCAGCCCGCCAGCGGTGCGGGTTGTGTCGTTGCGCACAGAGTGAATGCTCATGCGAATCTTCGCCTGCAGCGCCCTGGCGCTGTGCGCCATCGCTGCGCCGGCTCAGACGCTCGACTTCGCCGAGGTTACCGTCGACCGCGGCCTGCTCTACAGCGGCAACTGCGGCCCCGGGTGCGCGGTCGCCGTCGGAGACTACAACGACGACGGCTGGGAAGACGTGCTGCTGATCGGGCGCGGAAACAACACCAGCCTGGCGCTCTTTCGCAACGTCGGCGGCCACTTCGTCGACGCCTCCGCCACCGACCTGCCCGACCCAAGGCCACGTTGCAGCGGCGCCATCTTCTGCGACCTGGACGGCGACGGCGACCAGGACCTGGCCCTGGCCCGCTGGCACGCCAACACCAACAGCACCAGCTTCTTCGCGCTCGAGAACCGCGACGGCCGCTACGTGCGGCGCGACGGGCTGGCCCCGGTCGGCGAGCGTTACGGGAAACTGGCCGGCCTGACCGCCGGCGACATCGACCGCGACGGCCTGCCCGAGGTGATCCTGCTGCGACCAAGCGGCGGCTGCCTGATCGACAACCTCGGCGACTGGAACTTCGTCGACACGACCGAAGCGGCCGGGCTGTCGCTGCAGCGTGACGGACTGGTCGGAAACTGGAGCGGGGTCCTGGCCCGCTTCTCCAGCGCGGCCAGGCTCGACCTGCACGTCGCGATCGACTACGGCCCGGATGTGCACGCCCACAACGACGGGGCCGGCGGCTTCACCGACCAGGGCGAGCAGGTCGGCACCGGGCATGTCGGCAACGACATGGGTGTCGCGGTCAGTGACGTCGACAACGACGGCGACCTCGACATCTTCTCGACCAACATCTTCGCGCACACGCTGTACATCAACGACGGTAGCGGGCAGTTCAGCGACGAGGCCACGCCGCGGGGCGCATCGGACCCGGTCATGGATCAGAGCCGCTGGGGCTACGGCTGCACGTTCGCCGACCTCGACCTGGACGGCGACGAGGACCTCGTCACGATGGCCGTTCCCGGAGCCGGCACGATCCTGCTGAACGACGGCACCGGCCACTTCGCGCCGGCGGAGTTCACCGGCGTGGATCTGCACGGGTACGGGCTGGTCGCCCTGGACTTTGATCGCGACGGCGACCTCGACCTGCTGACCACGCACGCCAGCGTTCCGCCGCGGCTGTTCGAGAGAGTCGGCACCCCCGACGGCAACTGGCTCGGCGTTCGGCTGCGCGGGCGATCCTCGGCCGTCGACGGGCTCGGCGCCCGCGTGCACGTGGTCGCCGGCGGACAGTCGCAGATGCGCGAGATCTTCAATGGCGATTCGTTCTACAGCAGTCGCGGGCAGCGGGCGCACTTCGGACTCGGGCCGCAGACCGGCGCGGACGTGACGGTCGTCTGGCCGTCGGGGCTGGCGCAGCGTTTCGCCGGAGTCGCCGCCAACCAGACGCGGATCATCCTTGAGCCGCGGATGCACCCGGACGGCGGGCCGGTCGGCGACCTCGACGACGACTGCGACGTCGACCTGGACGACCTGCTGGTGGTGCTGACCCACTTCGGCAGCCCGGCCGGTAGCGCCGGAGACACCGACGGCGACGCCGACACGGACCTCGGCGACCTGGCCGATGTGCTCAGCCAGTTCGGCACGACCTGCCGGTAAGGAACGCCCGTACTCTCAAGCAGGCGCGATCCCCACCGCGGCTCGATAGTTCGCGGAATGCGCCACCGTGCTCAACTCGCTGTGCCAATGCTCTTGAGCTCTTGAGCAGTGTCTTCTCTGCGAGTGATTCTGGTGCCACTGCTCCTGAGCAGTGTCTTCTCAGCGCGGGTGACCCCGACGGCTAATCGGAGCAGGTGTAGGGTGCGTCATCGACGCGGCAGACCGCGCGTCCATCCGACGCGGAGACCGCATGCGTCGATGCCGCACCGCTTGGCAATCCCATCAACCGATACGGCCGAACCGAGGCACTCCCCCACCCGTCCGCTCGCTGCGCGCGCTCAACAGAAACCCGGCATCACGCGGTTAATCGGAGCAGGTGTAGGGTGCGTCATCGACGCGGCAGACCGCGCGTCCATCCGACGCGGAAGCCCCAGGCGTCGATGCCGCACCGCTTGGCAATCCCATCAACTGATACGGCCGAACCGAGGCACTCCCCCATCCGTCCGCTCGCTGCGCTCGCTCAAGAACGGGAAACCCGGCATCACGCGGTTAATCGGAGGGCGAGGAAGCGAGAGATTCTCAGCGCGGGTAACCCCGACGCCACCGCCTCGCGCACTCCTTCACGTCTGCGTCGCTTCACGGATGCCGGTCAGCGAATCAGCTCTCGCTCGGCCTGCAGCCAGTCCTGCATGTCGTTGCCGTGCGTGCAGCCGCGTTCGAGAAAGATGTAGTACGCCCGGTCGCGAATCTGATCGGCGGTCGGACGGGCCGCGACGGCCGACTTGCTCTTCCGCGGCGCGGCGGCCTTGGTGGCCCGTGGCTTGCTGCCACTGGCGGTCTTGCGAGCGGTCTTCTTCGTGGCGGTCCCGGTGCGCGGGCTGCGCTTACGGGCCGGCTTGCTGTCCTCTGGCATGGTGCACTCCTTGCATCGTTCTCAAAGCCCAGGGCGGAGAATGATACAGACCGATCCACCGGCTGACCATACCCTTTTCATCGAACCCTAAGCCCTTTTACTGAAACAGGTTCTGTAACAATTTCGGACCAGGAACAACGCGGCCGGCGATGTCGCTGGGACACCGCCGGCCGATGATCGCAAACCCTCGGGGCTGCCGGGGAGGATTACGGGACCCGGAAGCCCTGCGGAACGTTCGTCAGACCCTCGCCCGGCTCGCGAATCCTCTGGCCCTTCGGGTACCAGTACTCGACATTCCGCGACTCGCGATCGTTCATCGCGGCCACGTGACCGTCAAAGAACAGCCCGTTGATGGTGCCCTTGTTGGACTTCACCTCGGTCGGGACCGCCGATCGGGTCGTCGTGTGACGGTAGGTCAGCGGAAGGTTTTCGCCCTGCGACGGCGAACCGGTCGAAACCACCTGACCATCCCAGTTCTCCGACCCCGCCCGGACACCATAGGCCACCGATCCGCTCCACCAGCCACCCGAACTGCCGAACGACTGGAAGTACTCCAGGCCGCTGGCCGGATTCGCCCGGAAATCGAAGTCCAGCAGGCGCGTCTCGTCCAGGTAACGGGTCCCGTCCGCCGCCATGATCTTGCGGGCCGGCATCCCGACCCGTGACATCTGCGGCCGGTAGTCCGAGTGACGAGACTCGAAGAACGACGGCGTCTGGAGGTACCGGATGCCCGGGGCCGCGAAGATCGGCCGCGACGTCGGTCCGCCGAAGTACTGGAACGCGGCCGGCATCAGGTAACTGATCGGACGGTACGGTGCCCGGTTCATCTCCTGCATGATCTTGTTGCGGTCGATTTCGCCGTCGAGGCCGAACGCGGTATCGATCCGGTAGCCGACGTTGCTCGGGCAGGCGTAGTAATCGATCGCCGTTCGCCAGCGCTCGGCCCGGTTCGAGCCGAGTTCCGTGTCGTACCCCAGAATCGGCGACATGAAGTCCCAGACCTGCACGGGGTTGCGGCCGTCCTCGAGCACCTGGAGCGGATCCGCCGCCTGGTCAAGCTGCAGCCGGAGGTTCATGCCGGTGGTGTTGGCACCCGCAATCCACTCGTTGTTGTCGGTCATGTACGCCGCCATGCCGGTGCCGATCGCACGCAACTGCACGCCGCACTTGACCCGCTTGGCCTGCTCGCGGGCTCCCGCCAGACTCGGCAGCAGAATCGAGATCAGCAGCGCGATAATCGCAACCACCACCAAAAGCTCGATCAGCGTAAACGCCTTCTTGGCTCGCCTCATCGTATTCTCCGCTTCCGTTTCTGGTCCTGCCGACGTCAGTCCGCGGACGGACGCAAGGCAAACGTCTTCGGATCGATCCACTTATTCTTCTTCTCAAGCTGCTCCAGCAACGGGCGAAACCGCTCCGTCACCATCACGACCCCGTCGGCCTCGATCGCCGGGACAAGCGTGGCCGACCCCGTCTTCGGATTCTCGCACGGCGGAATCCGCATCTCTCCTCGCGGCAGCCAGAAAGTCTCGCCGGTCTCCACGCAAACGAAACGAACCTTGCCCGACTGAACCTGCTCGACGCCGGTCCCACTCGACATCATGAACCACGCCAGTCCGAGCAGCACGACCACACCAATGGCGATCTTCCCTGCATGCTCGCGTAGCTGATCCATCCGCACCGTTCCTTCACGCGGCCTCCCGGTGACGCCCGGACAAGGCACCGAACCTCGTCCACATTCGGGCCAGCGCTACCTCGCCCGCCGCCCGGCCTGCCCGTCGCGCATTCTTCCGCCGGGGGCAGATCAAGGTCCGTAACACACCAGAACGCGCCAACCGTAGTCTAACGCACGCCAGAGGCCCCGGCGAGGTTTAGACGCCTTCTGTCCCGGGTTTTAACCCGATCCATACCGAATCGGACCATCCGGACGCGGGCTCGGGGAAATGGCGGGCACGAGCCCCGCGAAAACCCCGTATCCCCCCAAAGACCTACCGTCCGGGTACAACCGACGCTTCCCGTCACCGGCCAACCCAAACCACCAGGCCCCCCCCGAGCCCTGACGCCGAACATCATCAGCCGGCCGGCCCGACCCCTCCGGTTCATCGGCTCGACTGATCAGGACCCACCATAACAAGCCGACCCCCCACCCACAGTTCAGGTAAAAGCCCCTAATTTGGAAAAAAGGGAGCGAGGGAACCAGGGAGCGAGGGAGCAAGGGCAGAGGGTATCCGGGCCGTGGTATGCGTGACGCTGGTGCCACTGCTCTTCAAGGAAAGACAGCATCGCCATCCCCCCTCGCTCCCTCGTTCCTCGCTCCCTTGCTCCCTTGCTCCCTTGCTCCCTCGCTCCCTTTCCCTGGCTCCCTCCCCTAAAGCCCATAATCCTTGATCTTCCGATACAGCGTCCGCGTCCCGATCCCCAGCATCTTGGCCGCCTGTTCCCGGTTCCCCTCGCAGGCCGACAGCGACGCCTCGATCGCCAGCTTTTCCAACTGGTCCAGCGGAATCCCCACCAGCCCCGTGTTCGTCGGCACCAGCGCCCGGCTGCCACGCAGCTTTTCCGGCAGATCCTCGGCCTCGATCTGACCGTCCTCCACCTCGCAGGCCACGCTCAGGATCGTGTTCTGCAGGTCCCGGATGTTTCCCTTCCAGTGGTGCCCCGCCAGCAGCTTGAGCGCCTCGCTCGAGAAGCCCTCCACCCGCAGGTCGTTCTCCGCATTGATCCCCCGCAGAAAATGCATCGCCAGCAGCGGAATGTCCTGCGGACGCTCACGCAGCGGCGGAACCTCGATCCGCCACTGGTTCAGCCGGTAGTACAGATCCTCCCGGAACTCCCGGTCCCGGATCCGCTCCTCCAGGTTCGCGTTCGTCGCCGAAATCACCCGCACGTCCACCCGCCGGACCTCGGTCGAACCCACCGGCGTGAACTCGCGGTACTCCAGCACCCGCAACAGCTTCGCCTGCATCGCGATCGGCATGTCGCCAATCTCATCCAGGAACAGCGTCCCGCCGTCCGCGGCCGCGAAATGCCCCTTCCGGTCCGCCGTCGCCCCCGTGAACGCCCCCTTCACGTGCCCGAACAACTCGCTCTCGATCAGCGTCTCGCTCAGCCCGGCACAGTTCAGCACCCCGAACGGCTTGCCCGCCCGGTCCGATCGATTGTGGATCGCCCGCGCAATCAGATCCTTGCCGGTACCGGTTTCGCCCAGGATCAGGACCGTCAGCTTGTTCCGCGCCGCCTTCCTGATCCGCTCGATGATCCGCTGAATCGGGGCCGATACGCCCACGATCCCCTCGAAATCCTCGATCTCCCGGCTGCTCAACTGCTGCTTCAGCAGGCGATCCTCGCGCCGCGTCGCCGCGCCCGCCGCCGTCTCCCCGATCAGCCGGATCAGGTCCGCCTCCTTCGCCGGCCGCTCGTGCGCCTGCAACGCCACCCCCGCGTCCGCCAGGTCCGCGGCCGGCTCGACCCCGATCGCCAGTACCGTCACGTCCGGCGCCTGCTGCCCCAGCGCCATCACCAGCGTCCGCAGCGTCGCCTCCGGATCGGCCGGCTCAAGCGCCACGACCAGGTCCGGCACGCGGGCGGCCACCGAATCAAGCGCGTCCGGAACGCTGGTAACGACCCGGCAGGCGTGCCCGAAGCGGGCCCGAAGCTGATCATGGATTCCCTGCACACTGGCCTCATCAAGGGCCAGGATCAGGACAAAGGCGGCTTGTGACATCCTACTAGGATAGGGAGCGAGGGAGCGAGGGAGCAAGGGAGCGAGGGAACACGGGTGCGAGGGCACACGGGTGCGAGGGCACACGGGCGCGAGGGAACACGGGTGCGAGGGCACACGGGCGCGAGGGAACACGGGTGCGAGGGCACACGGGTGCCCCATCCTTTGAGCGAGCGAAGCGAGCGAAAGGGTGGGGGACTGCACGGGTGCCCCATCCTTTGAGCGAGCGAAGCGAGCGGAAGGGTGGGGGACTGCATTTGGCCGCGACAGGAGCGTACCACCAGATCCCTATCTTCACGCGCCGGGTGCCCCATCCTTTGAGCGAGCGAAAGGGTGGAGGACAGCACGGGTGCCCCATCCTTTGAGCGAGCGAAGCGAGCGGAAGGGTGGGGGACTGCGTTCGGCCGCGACCGGAGCGGTGCCACCAGATCCCTCTCTTCACGCGCCCCCACCCCAGAAAAAGCAACGAGCCGACCACGGTGGCCGGCTCGTCATCGAACGCCCAGGATTCGCGGCCCGGGTCCCACGACCCGGGCGCACTGGTTCACTGCCTAACGCCGGACGTAGACCCGCCGCGCCGTGTGGCCGTGGCGGACGATTCGCTGCGGCGTCGCCCGGGTCGTCTTGGCATAACTGTTGGCCCGCACCCGGCCGAACCGATCGCTGTCGCCGGTCGCCGTCGCCGTCGCGTGCGGAACACCCGCCGTCACGCCGCTGGTCCCACCCGCCGTGGCCGACCGACGCAGCGGTCCCTCGGCCACGCTGATTCCACCACTGCGGGCGACCTGACCGTCGCGGCCGATCGTCACGTTGAAGTTCGTCGCCACGGCCGGTCCGAAGCGGGTCGCGACCGCGTTGCTGACACTCAGCGAGACCCCGTCGCGGTCGACCCCGACGGCGACCCCGCGGGCCGAGTTGACCGAACCGCTGTTGGCCTGCGTCCGGGCGAACCCGAACCGCCCGTCGTAGCTGGCCGTGGCATCGGCCGTCCCGTTGCGAAGAAAGCTGTTGCTGCCGGCCGTGGCCGAAGTCGTCGCGTCGCTGGCGAAAGCCGCGGCCGAGACGGTCAGGCTGACGAGCAGCGTGGTCATCGTTTTGTTGCTGGTCTTCATCTCATAGTCTCCTGGCATTCGAGTTCCTGGTCGCCTCATTTGGGGCGGTGCCGGGGTAGCTGGGCCGACACCGCCCACGGGAGGAAGCACTCCTTGGTCAGGCCGCCGGGTGCAGGGCACAGGACCTTGCCTGTCCGCATGCGTCCCGAGCATCCCTGTTTGACCTCGTTACCTGCCTAGCGACGGATGCGGATCATCGTCGCCCGGGCGTTGCTCCGACCGAAGCGCGAAGCGCTGCCGATCGCCGTCACGTCCGCCCGCGTGCGGGCGAAGCGGTTGATGCTGACACCCTGGCCGTTCGCGACCGCGTGCCCGCGAAGGATCGCGTCACTGGTGGCCGAGACGTTGCTGTCGGCCCGGCCGAAACGGGTCTGCGAGAACGCGTCGCTGATGCTGGTCGCGTTTCCGCCCAGGACGCCGTTGCTGCGGGCCCGGCTGTTGCTGGTGGCGACGCCGAACTCACTCAGCGCGGTCGAGTAACTGCGACTGGTCGCGTGGCCGAACAGGGTGCCGTTCGCCCGGGCGTCGCTGTTGCTCAGGGCGACGCCGCCGAAGGTGGCGGCGATGCTCTCGCTGTCGGCGATCGCGCTGCCGCCAAAGCGGCCGTCGGCGTCGGCGATCGAGTTGCTGACCGCCAGGCCGCGGACGGCGGTGGCGACCGAGCGACTGTTGGCGTAGCCGTTCCGCGTGCCGCGGGCGTGGCTGTTCGAGATGGCGACCCCGCCCTGGGTCGCGCCGGCGATGGCCAGCGAATCGGCGTTGCCCTGCGAGGTGGCATTGGCCGTGGCGCTGCCGCCGTTCGATGCGGTCGCGACCGCGGTGGCGGACTGTCCGAAGGCGCTGCCGGTGGCCAGGGCCAGGCCGGCGAGGGTGATCAGCATACGTTTCATGGCGTTCTCCTTTTCTCGGTCAGGGGGGCCGTGCTCGCTGGCCTTTCCCCGGCACGCTGGTCCAGACGCGGCATGGAGATCGAATATTCACAGCGGTTTACGGAAAAATCCGGGGGGCCGGGGTATCCTCTGAAAAACAGTGCGGGAAAATCGGAATCGGGTTGAATAAACACTTGGCTTCCAACGTCGAGCAAGCGGAGAGGCAGCTTGTCCAGCAGGCTGCCCGCGGAGAGCAGAGCGCCCAGCGCGTGCTCTTCGAGCGGTATCGCGATGTCGCCTACCGCGTCGCCGTCCGGATCACGGGGCGAAACGCCGATGCGATGGATGTCGTCCAGGACAGCTTCGTCAAAGCCTTCGACAAACTCGATTCCTACGAAGGCAACGCGGAATTCAAAACCTGGCTGCTCCGGATCGTGTCTAACCGGGCGCTCGACCTGCTTCGGGCCCGCAAGGTCCGACTCGCGTTATCGCTCGACCTGCCCGACGACGACGGACAGCGAAAAGTCGTCGCCGTCGAACAGGACGAAACCAGCCCGGCCGCCGGGCTCGAGCGTCAGGAACTGGTCGATCGCATCCAGGCCGCAGTCGAAAAACTGCCGGTCGATCAGAAAACGGTGTTTGCCATGTATGCCTCGGACGAAATGACCTACGGACAGATTGCGGAGGTGCTGGGGATCCCCCTCGGCACGGTCATGAGCCGGCTCTATCACGCCCGCCGCAAACTGCACATGCTGCTGGCCGACCTGAACCCCGACCAGCGGGAGGTGGCGGAATGACCCGGCCGACCGATACAAACGAAATCGAACAGATGCTGCGTCAGATCGAAAACCTCGAAGACCCGCCCGAACACCAGCTCGATGCCTTCGCCGCCCAACTGGACGCCAGCCCGCAATGGACCGCCAGCCTGGCCGGCCGGCGCCCGCCCGTGTCGCCGGAACTGGCGGTCGCGACGCCCGATGCGCCCGCCTGGGAAGCGACCTGGGAGCGGATCGCGTCGGCCTCGACCCGGGGCGGGCGGCGGCTGCGGATGGGCGTCTGGCAGCCGCTGACGGCGGCCGCGTGCGTGGCGGTGCTGTCGCTGGCGCTGCGTTTTACGAGCGGCCCGCTGGCGTCGGCCGGCCCGGCCGAGGGCTGGGAACTGTCGCTGGCGACGGGTGTGACCGTTGACGAACTGGAGGTCTTCGGCAATACCACGACCTTCGTGGCGTACGAGGGAGACTTTGACGATCTGAGCTCCACGGCGATGATCTGGGTCCTGGACGCTGCGGACGACAAGGGAGTCTGAGCGATGTCGAAAGCGCTGCCGACGATGCTGGTCACTCTGCTCGCGAGCCTGTCGCTGGCGGTGGAGGCGCAGGCGCTGCTGGTCTCGAAGGTGCAGATCGAGGTCTGGGAGATCCGGGCCACGCGGACGAACAACGACATCTCGCGCGAGCTGCAGCCGATCGCCGCGCAGCTCAAGCAGCAGTTCAAGTACACCGGCTTCAAGCTGGTCAAGGTCAGCAAGGGCAGCGCCGACCTGAAGGAAACCCACGTCGCCCGCCTGTCGCAGGGCTACTCGGCCCGCGTGACCCCGCTGGTCCAGTCCGGCAACCGCATCCAGATGGCCGTCGAGGTCAAGCGCCTGCTGAAGAAGCGGGTCAACGCCAAGATCACCATCGACCGCGGCGGCCTGCAACTCTTCGGCGGCTGGGACTACCCCGGCACTAGGGACGACGTGATGATCGTCGGCTTCCGGGCGCGCTGACGCGCGGTGAAAAAGTGAAAGCGTGAAGGAGTCAATGAGGGTGACCCGTTCATCCACGCTTCTTTGGCGACCCGCCGATCCACCCGACGCGAGAGGTTCTGGTCCCACTGCGCTCAGCTCGCCGGTGCCAATGCTATTGAGCAGTGTCTTCTCTGCGAGAGATTCTGGTGCCACTGCTCTTGAGATCCTTGAGCAGTGGCTTCTCTGCGCGAGTAACCCCGACGACTGACGGAGCAGGTGTAGGGTGCGTCATCGACGCGGCAAACCGCGCGTCCATCCGACGCGGAAGCCCCAGGCGTCGATGCCGCACCGCTTGGCAATTCCATCAACCGACACGGCCGAACCGAGGCACTCCTCACCCGTCCGCTCGCTCAAGGACAGGACACCCTGCATCACTCGGTTAATCGGAGGGCCAGGAAGCGAGAGGTTCTGGTACCACTGCTCTTGAGCTCTTGAGCAGCGTCTTCTCTGCGCAAACCACCACAAACGCACCGCCCCCGCCCTCTTTCACCCTTTCACTCTTTCACCCTTTCACTCTTTCACCTTTTCACCGTAAGAGCCCATCCAGCTCCGCCGTCAGCGTCGCACGCAGTCCGCTGCTGTAACCGACGTGCACGTGCGCGATCTTGCCGTCCCGCCCAATCACCACCGAGTGCGGGATCGGACCCACGCCGAAACTCCTGGCGATCTTCGCGCTGCGGTCCAGCACGACCGGGAACGACCAGCCCTTGCCGTCCATCAGCTTCTTCACCTTCTCAGGCTGCTCGGCAATGTTGACCGCGTAGAACACCACCCCGCGATCCTTCCGCGCAGCCGTCTCCTCGATCAGCACCGGCATCGCCATCAGGCACGGCTTGCACCACGTCGCCCAGAAGTCCAGCACGATCACGTCCTTGCCCAGGTGGTCGGCCAGGTTCACGCTGCCGCCGTCCAGCAGCGTCGCCTCGAACGCCGGCGCAGGCTGACCCGCCGCCACCGGCTGCGGACGCGGTCGCGCCGAACGGCCGGCCTGCGTCGGCCGGGCACCGCGCGGCGGCCGATGCGAATCCACCTTCGTCATCCCCTCGGGCGGATCGATCCTGAACGCTTCCGCCGGCGGAGGCGCCGAACGCCAGTCCTCGAAGTTCAGCGTCATCCGCACGTTGTCGGCCTCGCTGCGAAAACGCCACAGCCACGGCCTGCCACGGCCGATCCACAGCGTCACCGTCCGACCACCCGACTCGGCCACGAAACGGTCACACGGCTGCTCGTTGATCGTCTCCTGCCCGGCGTGCTTCAGCGTGTCCAGGTCCGACAGCATCGCCTGCCGGCCGAGCAGCTCGATCACCAGGTCGACCCCCGGCGTCGGCAGCGCACGCCCGGCCGTGTTCCAGTCGGCGAACGTGGCCGGGGCCGGTTCGAGCGTGTAGCGACGGGTCGCGCGCAGGCCGGTGTAGATCTGCTTCCCGTCCGAGATCAGCGTGCCACCCTGCTTGTCGTCCATCGTCCGGACATGCAGCAGGTTCGGCCGCTGCAGCCGCAGCGCGAAGCGCGTCTCGTTGCGAAAGTCCGCCTCCGCCAGCTCAACCTGGATCGCGTAGTTCGTCTCCGCGGCCCCAAGCTCGCGATAGAACGCACCGAACGCCTTCAGCCGCTCGGCACCGTCCGCCCACGCCGGCCCCGCCGCCAGCCCCAGCAAGCCAATCATCAGAACGCCCAGTCGCATCTCTCTCCCCTTTGATCCGTGCCCGCACGGAAGCCGTTCTTCGCGCCCGAACGCGGCGCGTCACCTGTCCATTCGTAACGCTGCCAGGCAGACAGCGGGAAGACCACGGCGGAACCACCACGGAGACCGCAGGCCTCTGCCCTCGCTCCCTCAGGGCGAAGCGCAGTATATCGATCCGCCGCCGCCCTTTCCCCTTGGAGGCGATTGCACCAATCGCCTGTGAGCAAGTCAGCGAGGTTTGGAGAAACGGCCTCTCACGAACAACCTGTTACCTGGTCACGTGCTTACTTGCTTACTCAGAGGCTTTTGCGTTCTGATGCAGAAGCCTCCTATAGTGGGCGGCCATGGACATCAGCGCGATTCTCGACCGACTGGAACGCAGACTGCGCCGCCTGCGATTCGCCCCGCCGGTGACGCACGTCTACAACCCGCTCGTCTACGCCCGGGCCGCCTTCACCCAGTACCTCGACATGTACGGCCGGGGATCCCGGCGGTGCGTTCTGCTCGGCATGAATCCCGGACCGTGGGGCATGGCCCAGACCGGCGTGCCCTTCGGCGAAGTCGGCCACGTCCGCGACTGGCTCGGCATCGACGCCGAGATCCGCCGGCCACGCAATGAACACCCGAAGCGCCCCGTGCAGGGCCTGGACTGCCCCCGCAGCGAAGTCAGCGGCGCCCGCCTGTGGGGCTGGGCCCGCCACCAGTTCGGCACCCCCGCGCGGTTCTTCCGCGAGTTCATCGTGCTGAACTACTGCCCGCTCGTGTTCATGGAGGAGTCCGGACGCAACCTGACCCCCGACAAGCTGCCGGCCGCCGAGCGTGACCCGCTGCACGCGGCCTGCGACGAAGCCCTCGCGGCCCTGCTGTCGCACTACCGGCCGCAACTCGTCATCGGCGTCGGCGCCTACGCCGAAAAGTGCCTGACCCGCGTCACGGGCACGCTCGACGGCCGGATCGAACCGCCACGGATCGGTCGCATCCTGCACCCCAGCCCCGCCAGCCCGGCCGCCAACCGCGACTGGGCCGGGCAGGTCACCGAACAGCTTCGCGGGCTCGGGGCCCTTCCGGCGGAGAAGCCGTGATGGCCGACGCGCGACGGGCCCGCCTGGTGAAGCTGATCGTCGATGTGCAGGCGACCGACGCCGACCTGCTCGACCGGGTCGGGCAGTTGCTCAGCCGCGCGTTCGGCCCCAGCGATCAGCGCAGCACGCCCCGCCCGGTCCAGGATCCGCCCGAACCCGAGAAGCAGGGCAGTTGGCAGCAGTTCCTCAGCTTCGCCACCCTGCTGGACCCCGGCCGACTTCCCGAGGCCCGCCGCCTGACGGCCGCGATCGAGAAGCGTCTGGCGGCCGACTGCGCGGTCCTGGAGGGCCTGGGCCCGGCCTGGATCGACCCCGGATACCTGACGGCCGGCAAGGTGATCCGATCACACGCAACCGACGACCATGACAGGATTTACGTCGCAGACGGCGTATTCGCCCAGATCGTCATGCGGTTCGCGGATAACCAGTGGACACCGCGGGACGGGGCGGGCGATGGTTATCGGACAGAGAGCGAGGGCTTCTTCCGGTCCGCCCGCGACCTGTACCTCGAACAACTGAACGGCGGATGAGGCCCGACCCTCGACCATCTGGCTTCCTCGCTCCCCGGCTCCCTTTCCATCAATTCTGACAGGCCGTATTGACCAAATTATAATGGCGGGATAGTCTCCTCTGGATTCTGAACCACCGGGGATTCCGTCGATGCCGCAGACCACCATCGGAGCTGAACTGGGCGTTCCGGCCCGCCAGATTCTGGCGACGCTGGCCCGTTCCGGCCAGGCGACGATCACGGAACTGGTCGAGCACCTCGGCGTAACCACCACCGCGATCCGCCAGCAGGTCAATCGCCTGGTCGCCGACGACTGGCTGATCTGCCAGAAACGCCGCGGCGGACCCGGCCGACCGGCCGACGTCTTCTCGCTGACCGACAAGGCCCGGCAGTGGTTCGGCCAGAGCGCCGAGCGCCTCTGCCGGCTGATCCTCGAAGAAATGGCCGGCGAGATCGGCCCGCAACAGGCCCAGGCGATCCTGGCCCGCGTCAGCCGACGGATGGCCGACGACCTCCGCTCGGCCGTGGCCGACGCGAACGAGGCCGAGTCGGTCGACGCGCTGGCGGCGGCCCTGAACGAGCAGGGCATCCTGGCCGAGAGCGAGGCGGGCACGCGACTGACGGTCTTCACCTGCCCGTTCCCCGACCTGGCGCCCGATCACCCGGAGATCTGCGAACTCGAGCGGGCGGCGGTCAGCGACCTGGTCGGAACCTCGGTCAAGCTCGAATGCTGCCGCAGCGACGGCCAGCGGCGTTGTGATTTTGTTGTTGAAAAGCCGGCCGCGGGTGCATCCGAAACGGGCGCACCGGTCGGAATCAGGATGTACGAAGACGGAGAGAATCGCCCATGAGTGCCAACCCGGAAACGAACGCCCCGCAGGATGCCGATCAGCCGCAACTGGTGGCCCGCAGCCGGGCGACCGAGGCCCGCGAGGGGCAGGACATTCACCTGACGCCGAAGGCGGCCGAGCAGGTGCGGGCCTACCTCGAGAAGGACAACCATCCGGACACGATGTACCTGTTCGTCGGCGTCAAGGGTGGCGGGTGCAGCGGACTGAGCTACATCCTCGACCTGCGTGACGAGGCCCACGCCCCGGTCAAGGAGACCGACGAGGTGTTCCTCTCGGAGGGGATCGTGATCGTCTGCGACCTGAAGAGCTACGTGGTCGGCAACCTGACCGGCACGACCATCGACTACCAGGAAGGCATGATGGGAGCCGGCTTCACCTTCAACAACCCGAACGCGAAGCACTCGTGCGGGTGCGGGTCGAGCTACTCGGCCTAGGGGCGAAACAGGGCACGGGTGCGGGTGGGCATTGCCTCCGCTTCTCGTGCCGGGGGCCACGGGCGAGCGCCTGTGCCGTGAATGGACAGCATCAGGGAAGCAAGGTCGGGGCGCGGCGCCCGGCCGGTGACGGGAGAGACTGTCGGATGTCAACGGTGACCGATCCACTCAAGCAGTGGGAAAACCAGGAATACAAGTACGGTTTCGTGACCGACATCGAGTCGGAGACGGTACCGCCGGGTCTGAACGAAGACGTCATCCGGATGATCTCGGCCAAGAAGAACGAGCCCGCCTGGCTGACCGAGTGGCGGCTGAAGGCCTACCGGCACTGGCAGAAGATGGAGCAGCCGGACTGGCACAACGTCAACATCGCCCCGATCGACTACCAGGCGATCTCCTACTACTCGGCCCCCAAGTCGAAGAAGGACGGACCCAAGAGCCTCGACGAGGTCGATCCGAAGCTGCTCGAAACCTACGAGAAGCTCGGCATCCCGCTGCACGAACGGGCCGCCCTGGCCGGCGTGGCCGTCGACGCGGTCTTCGACAGCGTCTCGGTCGCGACGACCTTCAAGGACAAGCTGCACAAGCTCGGGATCATCTTCTGCTCGTTCTCGGAAGCGGTGCGGGAACACCCCGAACTCGTCCGCAAGTACCTCGGCTCGGTCGTGCCGTACTCGGACAACTTCTTCGCGACGCTGAACTCGGCCGTCTTCTCGGACGGTTCGTTCGTCTACATCCCGAAGGGCGTCCAGTGCCCGATGGAGCTGAGCACCTACTTCCGGATCAACGCGGCCCAGACCGGCCAGTTCGAGCGGACGCTGATCATCGCCGACGAAGGCGCCCAGGTCAGCTACCTCGAAGGCTGCACCGCCCCGATGCGGGACGAGAACCAGTTGCACGCGGCCGTCGTCGAACTGGTCGCCCTGGATGACGCGAAGATCAAGTACTCGACGATCCAGAACTGGTACCCGGGCGACGAGAACGGCGTCGGCGGGATCTACAACTTCGTCACCAAGCGCGGCAAGTGCCAGGGCCGCAACAGCCACATCTCGTGGACGCAGGTCGAGACCGGCTCGTCGATCACCTGGAAGTACCCGAGCTGCATCCTGATCGGGGACAACTCGGTCGGCGAGTTCTACTCGGTCGCCCTGACCAACAAGCGGCAGCAGGCCGACACCGGCACCAAGATGATCCACATCGGCAAGAACACCCGCAGTTACATCATCTCGAAGGGCATCTCGGCCGGCCAGGGGCAGAACACCTACCGCGGCCAGGTGCGGATCAACAAGGGGGCCGAGAACGCCCGCAACTTCACGCAGTGCGACTCGATGCTGATCGGCGACAAGTGCGGGGCCCACACGTTCCCGTACATCGAGGTCAAGAACAGCACGGCCCACATGGAACACGAGGCGACCACGTCGAAGATCGGCGAGGACCAGATGTTCTACTGCAACCAGCGCGGCATCGACACCGAAGACGCCGTCGGCATGATCGTCAACGGCTTCTGCAAGGAGGTCTTCCGCGAACTGCCGATGGAGTTCGCCGTCGAAGCACAGAAACTGCTCGAAGTCAGCCTCGAAGGGAGTGTTGGGTAGCGCGGGCTTTGCCCGCGAGGGAACAGGGAACAGGGAACAGGGAACAGGCACAGGCACCAGGCACCAGGCACCAGGCACAGGCCCTGTGGCACAGGCGTCTCGCCTGTGGACGAAACACACTGTGGAACAGGCGTCTTGCCTGTGGATGAAACACACTGTGGAACAGGCGTCTCGCCTGTGGATGAAACACACTGTGGCACAGGCGACTCGCCTGTGGATGAAACCCGCTGTGGCACAGGCGTCTCGCCTGTGGACAACCGAAGGAAAGTGACAAGCACGATGTTGGAAATCAAGAATCTGCACGCGAGCGTGGACGGACACGAGGTCCTCAAGGGACTCAACCTGACGATCGAGGCCGGCGGGGTCCATTCGATCATGGGACCCAACGGCTCCGGCAAGAGCACCCTCGCGCAGGTGCTGGCCGGACGCGAAACCTACGAGGTCACCGACGGTCAGATCCTCTACAAGGGCAAGGACCTGCTCGAGATGGCGCCCGAGGAACGCGCCTGCGAAGGCATCTTCCTCGCCTTCCAGTACCCGGTCGAGATCCCCGGCGTCACCAACAGCTACTTCCTGAAGAGCGCCCTGAACTCGATCCGCAAGTACCGCGGGGAAGACGAACTCGACGCCGTCGAATTCCTCAAGCTCGTCCGCGAAAAGATGAAGACCGTCGAACTCGACGAACGCCTCCTCAACCGGGCGATCAACGAAGGCTTCTCCGGCGGTGAGAAGAAGCGCAACGAAATCTTCCAGATGGCCGTGCTCGAACCGACCATGGCGATCCTCGACGAAACCGACTCGGGCCTCGACATCGACGCCCTCCGCATCGTCGCCGAAGGCGTCAATCAGCTTCGCGGCCCCGAACGCAGCTTCCTGGTCATCACCCACTACCAGCGACTGCTGAACTACATCGTGCCCGACCACGTGCACGTGCTGGTCGACGGACGCATCGTCCGCTCCGGCGGAAAGGAACTCGCCCTCGAACTCGAAGACAAGGGCTACAGCTGGCTCGAGGAAGCCGCCACGGCCTAGGGAACACGAACGAGCGAACACGGAAGCGCAGGGAAGAGACCAGCACGACGCCGCTCCCTTCGCGAACTCGGCCTGTCGGCCTTACATCGCAGGAACCATACGCATGAGCGTTGCCATCGAATCGAACCACTACGAACAGGCCTTCGCCGCCGCCGGTCTCGACCAGGGACCCGCCTGGCTGACCGCCCTCCGCCAGACCGGACTGGCCGCCTTCGCCGCCGTCGGCTTCCCGACCACCCAGCACGAGGACTGGCGCTACACCAGCCTCGGCAACATCCCGAAGACCCCGTTCCGCCCGGCCGAGACCGCCTCCGTCGACGCCTCCGTCCTCGAACCGGTCCTGTTCGACGACGACCGGGTCGACCGACTCGTCTTCGTCAACGGACACTACGACCAGAAACTCAGCCGCATCGACCAGTTGCCCGCCGGCGTGGTCGTCCAGTCGCTCGCCGATGCCATCGCGGCCGACCTGCCGCTGCTGGCCGCCCACCTCGGGCAGCACGCCCGACTCGACGGACACCCCTTCGCGGCCCTGGCCACCGCCTTCGTCCGAGACGGCGTCGTCGTGCACGTGCCGAAGGGCGTCGCCCTCGAACGCCCGGTGCACGTGATCCACGTCAGCCGCCCCGGCGCGGAACCGGCCCTGGTCTGCCCGCGGCTGCTGCTGGTGGCCGAGGAAAGCAGCCAGGCGATGCTGGTCGAGACGTTCCTCGGCACGGACCGCGGCCCGCACCTGGTCGCGCCGGTGGCCGAGATCGTCGCCGGCGAGAACGCCTTCGTCGATCACTACCGCGTGCAGCACGAGTCGCTCGAGACCGGCTTCTTCGGTCTGCTGCGGATCCAGCAGGCCCGCAGTTCCAACGTGCAGAGCCACCTGCTGAACTTCGGCGGCGCGGTCGTCCGCAACGAAATCGCCGCGCACCTGGCCGGCGAGGGCGGCAACTGCGACCTGTACGGGCTGTTCATGCCGACCGGAACGCAGCACATGGACAACCACCTGCGGGTCGAGCACGAGGCCCCGCACTGCGACAGCCGCGAGTTCTTCAAGGGCATCCTCGACGAGAAAGGCACCGGCGTGTTCACCGGCCGGATCTACGTCCACAAGCCCGCCCAGAAGACCGACGCCAAGCAGAGCAACATGAACCTGCTGCTCAGCCCCGACGCGCAGATCGATACCAAGCCGCAGCTCGAAATCTTCGCCGACGACGTCAAGTGCACCCACGGCGCGACGATCGGACAGATGGACGAGGACGCGCTCTTCTACCTGCGGGCCCGCGGCGTCGACGCCAGGTCCGCCCGCAGCCTGCTCGTCTACGCCTTCGCCAGCGAAACCGTCGAACAGGTCAGCCACCCCGCCCTGCGGACACTGCTGCACGAGGCGATCATCACCCGCCTGCCGCACGGCGTCGACCTGAAGGAGCTTGTGTGAGCGTGATGCCCACGCCGCGAACGCCGACCGCCGCCCTCGACGTCGACCGGATCCGGACCGACTTCCCGATCCTGTCCCGCGAAATGTCCGGCCGGCCGCTCGTCTACCTCGACAACGCGGCCACCGCCCAGAAACCGCAGGCCGTCCTCGATGCCGTGGCCGGCTACTACCGCGGGCACAACGCCAACGTCCATCGCGGCGTGCACACCCTCAGCATGGAAGCCACCGACGCCTACGAGGCCGCCCGGCGGAAGATCCAGAGCCACCTCGGCGCCGAACGCGTCGAGAGCATCGTCTTCCTCCGCGGCACCACCGAGGCCGTCAACTTCGTCGCCCAGACCTACGGACGCAGCCGGATCACCGCCGGGGACGAGATCGTCATCTCGGCGATGGAGCACCACTCGAACATCGTGCCGTGGCAACTGCTCTGCGAACAGGTCGGGGCCGTGCTGAAGGTCGCGCCGATCGACGACAACGGCGACATCATCGTCGAACAGTACGAGAAGCTGCTGGGCGAGCGCACCCGGCTCGTGGCCCTGGCGCACATCTCGAACGCGCTCGGCACGATCAACCCGCTCGACACGCTGGTTCCGCTGGCCCGCCGGCGCGGCATCCCGGTCCTCATCGACGGCGCCCAGGCCGCCCCGCACACCGCCATCGACGTGCGGGCCCTCGACTGCGACTTCTACACGATCTCCGGCCACAAGGTCTTCGCCCCGACCGGGATCGGGGCGCTGTACATCCGGCCCGAGTGGCTCGACAAGCTGCCTCCCTACCAGGGCGGCGGCGAGATGATCCGCTCGGTGACGTTCGAGAAGACCGAGTACGCCCCCGCCCCGGCCCGCTTCGAAGCCGGGACACCGAACATCGCCGGCGCGATCGGACTCGGCGCGGCCCTCGACTACATCAACGCGCTCGGACTCGACGCGATCGAACGCTACGAGCACGACCTGCTCGACTACGGCACGGCCCAACTGGCGACCCTGCCGCAGGTCCGCATGATCGGCACCGCCAGACGCAAGGCCTCGGTCCTGTCGTTCGAACTGCAGGGCGTCCACCCGCACGATGTCGGCACGATCCTCGACCAGCAGGGCATCGCGATCCGCACCGGCCACCACTGCGCCCAGCCGGTCATGGACCGCTTCGGCGTCCCCGCCACCTGTCGGGCCTCGCTGGCGTTCTACAACACGCGGGCCGAGATCGACGCGCTGGTCGCGGGCCTCCGCAAGGTCCTGGAGTTGTTTGCCTGATGTCCGAATTGCAGGATCTGTACCAGCAGATGATTCTCGACCACTACCGCAGTCCGCGGAACTGCCGGCAGATCGACGAGTGCTCGTGCAGCGCGAACGGGCACAACCCGCTGTGCGGCGATCGCATCGCGGTCTATGTCGATGTCGTCGACGGCGTCATCCGCGACGTCTCGTTCGAGGGTTCCGGCTGCGCCATCTCGACCGCCTCGGCCTCGCTGATGACCGAAGCGGTCAAGGGAAAGACCGTCGAGCAGGCCCACGCGCTGTTCAAGGTCTTCCACAACCTGATCACCGGCGAGGCCCGCGGCGACGAGGACCTCGGCAAGCTCGAGATCTTCGCCGGCGTCCGCCAGTACCCGACCCGGGTCAAGTGCGCCACGCTCGCCTGGCACACGCTCGAAGCGGCCCTCAAGGAAGACGGCAGCGAAGTCAGCACCGAATAAGTAAGCAAGGGAGCAGGTCAGCAAGTAGGCATGGCTTGGCCGAAGCAGCCTCAGCCGACGTCCCGGCCTGCTCACCGATCATCTCGGTTACGAAGAACACGGAAGCCTGAGTATGTCTGACACCGTTCGCAACAACATCATCGAGATCCTCAAGACCGTCCGCGACCCCGAGATCCCGGTCAACCTCTACGACCTCGGCCTGATCTACGACATCGCGATCGACGGCGACAAGGCGGCCATCACGATGACGCTGACCTCGCCGAACTGCCCGGTCGCCGAGATGCTCCCCGAGCAGGTCCGCCAGATGGCCGAGATGGCCGACGGGATCGAGACCGCCACGGTCGAACTGGTCTTCGACCCGCCCTGGACCCCTGACAAACTCACCGAAGCCGGCAAGCTCGAACTGAGCCTGATGGGCATGGAACACATCTTCGAGAAAGGCAACCACCCGCACGCCCCGCCGATGATCTCGAAGGACGAGGTCTTCGGAGGGAGCAAGGGAGCCAGGGACCAAGGGAGCAGGTAAGCGCCCGCCAGGCACGCCCCCTCACTGAAGGCCGAACCCGGATTGGCGGTCAACGCCCCGTGAGCCTCCCGATTGTGCCACTGCTCTTGCGCTCTTGAGCAGTGTCTTCTCCGCGCACGGCGCCGGAAGCACCGAGCCCACCCCCAAACCACGGCAGGAACCAGTCCCGCCTCCCCGACCGTCGCCTAAGCCATTCTGCGGAAGAATGTTAAGTGTGGACTCTCGAGGTGGGATCGGGCATACTCTCTGCCATGAAGACCCTGCAGGTTGATGATGCGACTTTCGCCGATTGGGAGCAGCGAGCCAAGGCCCGCGGCCTGACGGTCGAGGAATGGCTGAAGGTCAAAGCGAACGGTGCGGATGCCCACGAGGCCGCATTTGACGCCGAGGATCAACACAATCGAATGCGTGAATTCGAGGCCTCGCTCCAAGGGCAGGGCGGCCGTCCCAGCTTCAATCGCCACGACCTTTACGACTAGGCGGCCATGGCTGACGTTTGATCGATTCCAATGTCCTGGCACCCTACCTCGACCCCGACAACGTTGATCACGAGCAGGTCAAGCAAGCCCTCGCCGCACTCATCGAAAAGAAGCTGCGGCCATGTTACGTACCGCAGATCGCCGTCGAAATGGCGAACTTCCTTACCCGCCCGGCAATAGACAACGGCTTCGGATTCACGCCAGACGCCGCTGCCGGTTTGCTCGACGGGCTTGAGCGAACGTTCACGCTCCTCTTCCCCGATGCCCAGGTGGAGTATCGTCTGTTCCGAGATCTGAAGCGGGAATTGAGTACCTCCGGCAAGCAGGTCCACGACATCCGAATCGTGGCGGCGTGCCGCAGCCTCGGGATTCGCAAAGTGCTGACCCAGAACGCCAGGCACTTTGCCCGGGCCGCGGCAGCCGGTCACATCGAGGCGATCACCCCGGCGGCCACCCTCGCGTCCTGATCGACAACGCCGGGCCAGAAGAGCCAGTCCCCCGCCCGCCTGGCTCCCTCGCTCCCTCGCTCCCTTCTGCAAAGAAATATCCCCGCTCCACCCCCGAATCCCCCTACTGTAGAAACGTCCGCCTCCGAACGGTCACCCGCTCCCGGAGATCAAGATGCGCGCCGCGACCGCGATCCCGCTCGTTATCAGCCTGCTGGCACTCGCACCCGCCACCGGCCAGTCCCGCGTGGCCGACTGGCTGCCCGACCGGTGCGCCGGCGTCATCCAGGTCTACGAACCCGGGCGCCTGCTGGCCCCCATCCGCACGTGGATCGAGCAGCAGGTCGAGGATCAGACCATGCTCGCCCGGCAGATCGAGGCGAACCAGGAACTGACCCAGGCCCGCATCGTCGCGCTCGGACTCGCCGCCAGCGCCGGCGTCGACATCTGGGAGGCCCTCGCCGCCCTGCTCGGCGATGAAATCGCACTCGGCATCGCCCCCGGCAGCGGCAAAGGACCCGCCGTCGGACTGATCGTCCGCTGGGAAAACAAGGCCCTCGCCGAACGTCTGCTCGACGCGATCCTCGCACTCGCCCAGGTCAGCCGGACCGAGCGGACCACCACCATCGCCGACCAGCAGTGCTACCGCCTCGAAAACGACGGCCACCTCTGCCGCGTTGACGGACATCTGGTGATCGCGAATTCTAGAGAGGCCATGCTCGCGATCCTCGAGACGCGGGCCGGCCAGCGGACGCCGATCACCCGCGGTGAACGCTTCCGCGCGGGGTTGCAGCAGGTGCCGGGCGACGCCGTCGCCTCGCTGTACACCGACCTGGTCCGACTGCGCCCGTTGCTGGACCGCGGGCGCGACGAACCGGGCAAACTGCGCGAAGCCTTCCCCGCCTTCCTGTTCGGCGGTTGGGACTGGGCCCTGCGGCACAGCCCCGGCGGCGTCGCCTGGGCCCGGCTGACCGACGACGCCCTGGTGCTCGAAGCCCATCTGCCCGGCGAAACACCCCGCCCGGCAACGCACGTCGGCTTCACGCAGCCGGGATCGCCACAGCGGGTCTGGCAGGCCCGCGACCTGCCGAGATACCTGGCCGAACTGCGGATCGCCCGCGACTGGTCGGCCCTTTTCCGTGAGCGCGAGGCCCTGCTGACCCTCTCCGGTGTCAGCGACGCCAACAACTTCGCGACGACGGTCTCGAACCTGTTCGGCGGACTCGACTTCGTCAACGAAGTCCTGCCGCACATCGGCGGACCCACCCGACTGGTCATCGCCGACCAGCTTTGGCCCGCCGATCAGCCGATCCCGGTCCCGCGCCTCCCGGCCTTCGCCCTGGTCGCGCCGCTCAAGCCGGACGCCCCGCAGTCGCTCCGCGCGCGACTGTTCTCGGCCGGACAGATGGCGCTCTCGCTGATCAACTTCGACGCCGCCCAGAAGGGCGAGGTCGCCTACCTGCTCGACATCGACCGGCACGCCGACACGCGCATGGTCTTCACGACCTTCGCCGACTACAGCGAGGCCGGCATGCAGATGGACCCCGTCGCCGACACCACCGGCGGCGGGGACGATGACGCGCCGGCCGAGGTCAGCATCCGCTACAACTTCCGCCCGGCCGTCACGATCGTCGAGGACCAGGTCGTGATCGCCACGTCGGACACGCTGGCCCGCGACATCATCGACCGCGTGCGGGCCGCGCCGCAGGGCAGGCCGGGCGATCCGGACACGCGGGCGGACGATGTGCTGGACCTCGACGGACAGGCCCTCGTCCGCATCCTGCGGGCCAACCATCGCGAACTGGTCATCAACCGCATGCTGGAAGAGGACCAGTCCCGCGCCGACGCCACCCGCGACATCGACATCATCCTGGAACTGCTCGACCAGGTGGCCGGACTGAACCTGCGGGTCCGGGCCCTGGCCGATGGGTATCGCGGCACGCTGTCGCTGCCGCTTCGCAGCGCCCGGTGAGCACGACATGCCCGATCCGCTGAGACCGTTCGAACCGACCGCGACGCATCCCTGGGATCGTCGCGCCGCCGCGCACCTGCTGCGTCGCGCCGGCTTCGCCCCGGACGAGAGTTCGATCCGCCGGGCCGTCGAAGAGGGCGTCGACGCAACCATCGAGCGCCTGCTGAGCGATGAACCCGACTGCGCCGCCCATCGCGAACTGGACGACCTCGGCAAGGCCCTCGCCGTCCGCAACGACATCGACCGTCTCCGCGGCTGGTGGCTGCTGCGAATGTGCCGCACCGAGCGCCCGCTGCGGGCCCGGATGGCCCTGCTCTGGCACGATCACTTCGCGACCAGCAACACCAAGGTCGCCAGCGCGGCCCTGATGCTGCAGCAACTGCGAACGCTCGAACGGCACGCCCTCGCACCGTTCGAACAGATGCTGCTGGCCGTCGCCCGCGACCCGGCCATGATCGTCTGGCTCGACGGCAACCTGAACATCAAGGGCCGCCCGAACGAGAACTTCGCCCGCGAACTGTTCGAACTGTTCAGCCTCGGCGAGGGGAACTACACCGAAGACGACATCCGGGAAGCCGCCCGGGCCTTCACCGGCTGGCACCAGCGCCGCGGACGCCATCGCTTCGTACCCGGAAACCACGACGACGGCGGCAAGACCGTCCTCGGCACGACCGGCCGACTGAACGGCGACGATGTCGTCCGCATCGCCCTGCGACAACCGGCCTGCGGACGCTTCCTGGCCGACAGGCTGCTGCGCGAGTTCGTCACCCCCGCCCCCGATCCCGAACTGCGTACGGCACTCGCGGCCACTCTGCGACGCGGCGACTACGACCTGGCCGCCACGCTCCGCGTGCTGCTGCGCAGCGCCGCGTTCCACGACCCGCGACACTACCGGGCGCGAATCAAGTCTCCCGTCGAGTTCGCCGTCGGTATCGTCCGCAGCCTCGGCGTGCGGGCTGCCGCGGACGAACTCTCGTCGGCCACCAGCCAGATGGGACAGCGACTGTTCGAGCCGCCCTCGGTCGAAGGCTGGAAGGGACACCGCGCGTGGCTGAACTCGGCCACGATGCTCGTCCGCATGAACGCGGCCACCACGGCGGTTGAGCCGCAGCGTTTCGATCCGGATGCGCTGCTGGCGGAACACGCCGCGAGCGAGGATCCGGCCGGGTTCTTCGGAAACCTGCTGCTGGATGGTGTCGTCCCGGCGGCGCTGCGGGCCGAACTGGACGGAATCGGCGGCGCGGGTGCGGATCGCACGCGCCGGCAGGTGCGCCTGCTGCTGACCGCGCCGGAGTACCAACTGTGCTGATCGGGAGCGATTCGATGCAACCCAGTCGTCGCGAATTCCTGTCGCAGGCCACGCTGCTGGCCAGCGCGCCGCTGCTGCCCGGCTTCCTGACCGCGACCGCCCGCGCCGCGGACACCGACACCCGCGACGATCGCGTTCTGGTCGTGCTGCAGATGACGGGCGGCAACGACGGCCTGAACATGGTCGTGCCGTACGAGGATGACGCCTACCACCGCGCCCGGCCGACGCTGCGTGTTGCGGCCGGACAGGCCCTCCCGCTGGCGGACGGACTCGGGCTGCACCCGGAGATGAGCGCGTTGCACGACCTGTACCGGGACGGCGCGGTCGGCGTGATCAACGGGGTCGGCTATCCGAACCCGAACCGCTCGCACTTCGCGTCGATGGACATCTGGCACTGCGCCGAAACCAACGAGAAGCGGCGGCAGGCGGGCTGGCTCGGGCGGGTTGTCGATCAGCGGCAGACCGGCGACACCCCCTACGCCCTGCACCTGGACAGCGACGTGCTGCCGCTGGCGCTCCGCACCCGGCAGCAGGCGGTCCCGTCGATCCGTGACCTGAACGCGTTCCGGCTGGAAGGTGACCGGGCGGGCCTGCGGAATGCGATCGCCCTGCCCCGCGACGGCGGCGATCCGCTCTCCGACCTGCAGTTCGTGCAGCGCACCGCGCTGGCGAGCTGCGCGCAGGCCGAACGGATCGAGCGCGTCGCCGACGCCCCCCGCCAGCAGAGCCCTTATCCCGGGTACGGACTGGCCCGGCGCCTGCAGCAGATCGCGACCCTGATCGGCGCGGGCTTCGGCGCCCGGGTCTACTACACCTCGCTCGGCGGCTTCGACACGCACGCCCGCCAGGTGCTCGCCCACGGACCGCTGCTGCGCGAACTGTCAGAGAGCGTCGGAGCGTTTTACCGCGACCTGCGCCAGCGCGGTCTGGCCCGAAAGGTCACGCTGATGACCTTCAGCGAGTTCGGCCGCCGCGTGGCCGAGAACGGCAGCCAGGGCACCGACCACGGCGCGGCCGCCCCGATGCTGCTGATCGGAGACAGCGTCCGGGCGGGCCTGCACGGCAGCGCCCCGGACCTGCGGCACCTCGACGAGGGCGACGTCCCGTTCAAGACGGACTTCCGCCGCGTCTACGCCGGTGTCCTCGAAGACTGGCTCGGCATCGACCCGCACCCGGTCGTCGGCCCCGGCTTCCCGAAACTCAACCTGACCACGGTGAGCAAGTAAGTAGCCAAGTAAGCAAGTAACCAAGTCAGCAAGTTTAGTAATGAGGACGTAAGCAAGTGCGAGTGGGTATAATGTTGGGCACGTAAGCACGTGAACCAGCGAGGCACTCCCCTCGCTCCCTGCGAAAGGACCAAACGATGATCGCCCGAGCCGTCCTCCTGATCATCACCTGCGCGATCCCACCCGCCGCCATCGCCCAGAGCACCTGGTACGTCGATGACAACGCCCTCTCCGACCCCGGCCCCGGCGACACCGCCGTCAGCGACCCGGCCGAGGACGGCACCGCCGGGCACCCGTTCGACGCGATCCAGGAAGCGCTCGATGCCGCCCTCGCTGGCGACACAGTCCTTCTCCGCGACGGAACCTACACCGGCCTCGGCAACATCAAGCTGAACTTCGCCGGCAAGGACCTGACGCTCATCAGCCAGAACGGCCCGGCCGCCTGCATCATCGACGGCCAGGATGACGGCCCGCTGCTCGTGTTCGCCTCCGGCGAGACGCCGGCCAGCGTCGTCCAGGGCCTGACCCTCCGCAACGGCCGCCGCCGTCCGGTCGCACAGAGCGACGCCTGCGGCGCCGGCATCTACTGCGTTGATGCCAGCCCGACCATCTTCGATTGCGTCATCGCGGAGAACGAAGTCTTCGACCTCGACGAGGCCGGCGACTGCTTCGAAGGCGGCGGAGCCTATTTCCAACGCTCCGACGCCCGGATCATCGACTGCACCTTCCGCGAAAACCACGGCGGCAGCGCCGGCGGAGAGGGCCTCTTCATCAAGCAGAACGGCCCAGGCGGCGGACTCTTCGCCCGCGGCAGCAACCTGCTGATCGAGGGATGCCTGTTCGAACGCAACGAGACCGGCCATGGCGGCGACGGTGGCTACGGCGGAGCGATCGGCGCATTCAACAGCACGCTGATCGTTCGCAATTGCGGCTTCCTCGGCAATCGCGGCGGCGACGGCGGCTTTCGGCCCGTCACCAGCAAACTCGGGGCCGGCGCCAGCGGCGCGGGCCTCGGCGGCCGCAACTCGACATTCACGGTCGAGAACTGCTGGTTCCAGGACAACGAGGCCGGCGCAATGGGGTACGACTTCATCGACGGCTTCTTCGATGACGCCGGAAACGGCGGCGCCATGTGGTTCGAGCAGTGCACCGTCGCGGTCCACAACTGCCGTGTCATCGACAACCGTGCCGGCGACGGCCGACCGAACGGCGGCGGTGGCAACGGCGGCGGAATCGCCCTGTTCGAATCGAATGCCACTGTGATCAACTCCCTCTTCGCCGGCAACTCGGCCGGCCGATCCGATTCGGGCCCGCTCGGCCGCGGCGGCGGCATCGCCTCGGAAGGCCCCGGCGCTACGCTGACCGTGATCAACTGCACGCTCGCCTACAATCTGCCCGCCGGCGGCGCCATCCACACCGACAACGCGCTGCCGACCCGCGGCGACGGACCGAGCATTCCCGTCCTGGTCAACACGATCGTCCGCGCAAACGCCCCGGTCCAGATCGACGGCATCGTCACCGCGACCTACTCCAACATCGAAGGCGGACGCGCCGGGACCGGCAACATCGACGCCGATCCGCACTTCCGCGGCCCCGGCGGCGTGGACGGCAACCCCGCGACCGGCTTCGACGGCGACTACCGCCCCGCCTACGGCGCTCCCGGCAACGACGCCGCCGACAACACCGCCGTGCCGACCGCGGCCACCACCGACCTCGACGGCGGTGCCCGCTTCACCGACGACCCCAACGCACCCGACACCGGCAACGGAACCGCCCCGCTCGTGGACATGGGCGCGTACGAAGCCAACAACGGTCTGCCCGCCGATTGCGACGAGCCCTTCGATCCGAGCCTCGACTGCAACGGCAACGGCATCAACGACGGTTGCGACATCTACACGGTCGACAGCGACTGCGACGGCAACCTCGTCCCGGACACCTGCGATCTCGCCAACGGCGCGACCGACTGCAACGGCAACGGCCTCCATGACTCGTGCGAGATCGCCGACGGCACCACCGCCGACTGCGACGGAAACGGCGTCCCCGACACCTGCGACGTCGCGGCCGGAACCGCCGAAGACTGCAACGCGAACGGGATCCCGGATTCCTGCGACATCGCGGCCGGCGTCGCCAGCGACTGCAACAGCAACGGCGTGCCCGACGCCTGCGACATTGCGGTCGGTACCAGCGATGACTGCAACGCCGACGGTGTGCCCGACGAATGCATCGCCCCCGAGCGAATCGCCCTCGACTTCGGCAGCAACGCCGACCTGTTCGACGTCTCGATCGCCGGCGCGAACTACGTGATTCCCGATGAAGAGCCGGTCACGCTCGAAGCCTGGGTCTACCCTCGTTCGATCGCCGGAGAGCAGACCGTCATCAGCAAGCGGCCGAACAACTACGCCTTGCGGATCGTCGACGGACGCGTGCGCTTTCGCTTTGTCAGCCCCGCGTCCGGCCTGAACGACTTCACCACCACCGCCGTTGTCGTGCCCGCCGGCCAGTGGACCCACCTGGCAGCCGTACACACCTTCGGCGACAGCACCGCGTCACTCATTTACGTCAACGGCCAACAGGTCGCTGCCACGTGGGACCAGGGCTCCGGCGGCAGTGCTCCGAACACCGATCCCGAGCAGGACCTTGTCATCGGCCGGCTTCCTGACGCGGCCGCCTTCAACGGCCTGATCGACGAAGTCCGTGTCTGGAACCGACGCCGTTCCGCCGCAAGGATCGCCGAGTACATGCCCCGACCGGTCCCGACCGGAGCCGTCGGTTTGCTCGCGCACTTCCCGTTCGATGAGAACGCCGGCGCGACCACGCTCGAACGCGTCCGAAACGCCGACGCAGGCGTGAACGGCCCCGGCTGGGTTCGCGATCACCTGTGCCTCCCGTGCGTCAGCGACCTCGACGCCAGCGGTCTCGTTGATCTCGATGATCTCGCCGCGCTCCTCGCCAACTTCGGCGCAGCGGCCCCACCAGCCGAGGGCGACATCGACAGCGACGGCTTCGTCGGACTCAGCGACCTCGCCCGCGTCCTCGCCGACTTCGGACGATTCTGCGACTGAGCGTGACACCGCGGGGCAATCCAGCCGGCCATGCGTAAGGCGAATCGGATGAGGATCAGGTGTTGCGGGTTCAGGGCGCCTTCCAGCGCTGCGCCGCCCACTCCAGCCAGCGCTTCTCGAACGGCTTGGGACGCTCGCCCCAGGTGGTCAGCAGCAGCTTGCTGATGTCGGCCGAGCCGCGGCTGCGGATCTCCGCAAGCGTCGCGTTGAACCGCGGACGGTGGTCGCTCGTCAGCATGTACTCGACCAGCACGTACGCCTGCCAGTAGCGGCCGGGTTCGAGCCGGTCGCTCCCCAGCAGGTCCGTCAGCGGCAGTCGCCGGCCCGCCTCCGCCAGTCCGCCGCGGATGACCGCGCCCAGGTCCTGTCCGCTGTGGGCAATCTGGTAGCGGGTCGCGAAGCCCTCGGTGATCCAGTTGCTGCCCTGCAGACCCAGCATGCTCGCGAGCAGCACGTGCGCGGCCTCGTGCACCAGGACCGGGCGAACGCCGCGCGAACCATCGGCCTGCGCGGGACAGAAGCTGCTGGCGATGCCGAAGGCACTGTAGCCGTCGGTCGTCGGCGCCGGAATCTGCCGGTCGAGTCGCGCGCCCAGCTTCGGCCAGAACGCGCGATACTGCACCTCATCGGCAAAGATCAGGATCCGCGGCCGCCGCGCCGCGAAGCTGCGCCGCGGAAAGTCGTCCTGGATCCGGCGCCGCAGTTGCCCGAGCGCCTCGTCCAGCATCTCGCGCGACAGGCCGTCGGCGTTGCTCAGCACCGTGCAGTGCGTCGTGTTGCTGCTCCACGACTCGTAGTCGCCGCCGCCGAACGCCAGCGCCGCGAGCTGCTCGTCCGTCAGTTCGGCCGCCCTGTCGCCGGCGATCACCTGCACGCCGTCCAGGCCGAAGACCGCCTGCTTGCGGACCCGCAGCCCGAACGTGACGATCTCATCCCACTCGATGTGCGCATCGCCGACCGGCAGCGCCTGCACCAGCGGAATCCGAATCTCCTGCCAGCCCGGCGAAGTCAGCCGGACCCGTCGCCCGCGCCAGACGATCCGTTCCCGCGTCAGGAACTGAAGCTCGATCAGCAGCGGGCGCCGCGCGCTGGCCGAAACCGGATCGACGCGGAAGACAACCTCGCGCGCGTTGCGGAAGTCGATCGCCGGCAGGTCCGGGCTGCGCTGCAGCGTCGCGCCCGCCTCGGCGTTGATCACCAGTCCGCGCCCGCCCACCCCGGCGATCGCCAGCCCTTCCACCGGCAGCGGAACCGCCCGGATCCGACCGGACAGGTCCCAGCGCCGCAGCACCGGCTCGTCGGAATCGAAGTCATCCGCCCAGGCAACCGCCGGCGCCGTGGCAGGCTGCGTGGCGACAGGTCGGGTGGTCGGCTGCGATGCGGCCGGCCGGGTGGCGACCGGTTGCGGCCCGTCCTGTGAACAGGCCAGCGTCACCGCCAGCAGCAGGGTCATCCACATCAGGTGGCTCCGCAGGATGGGACCGTCGGTCCGCGGCCGCTCAGTCACAGCCGCAGTAGTTCTCGATCCCGCCGCCTTCGTCCTCTTCCTCGCTGCCGCCCGCGTAGCCCAGGCTCTCCAGCCGGGCCTGCTCCTCGGGCGAGAGCCGGGCCCGGGACTCGCGGGCACCGCGCGGCGTCAGCGTCTGCAGCAGACCGTCGAGCCGCGTGCAGGGCTCCGTCCAGGCGGCGGCATCGGCCGCGACCAGGTTGGTCTGCTCGCCCGGATCGTCGGCCGTGTTGAACAGCATCCGGGCCCCGTCCGATCCGCAGATCAGCTTCGAATCCCCGTCCGTCAACGCCCGCAGGCTGCGCAGCCAGCGCTCCCGCTCGGCCTCGAGATCGGCGAACGCCTTGACCTGCCCGTCGAACGGGCCGTCCGTCGCGGTCGGATACTCGCTCAGCCGCAGGCGGGCCTCCGGAACCTCGCGCAGGTCGATCGCCGGAATCCCGGCCACCGCATCCGAAAGCCCCGCGAGATTGAGCAGCGTCGGAAAGACATCGAAGCTCATCACCGGACGATCGTCGCGCCCGGGCTCGAACGCCTTCGGATAGTGCACGATCAGCGGCACCTCGAGCAGCACGTCGTAGAGCGAGTACTGATGGTCGAGCATGTGGTGCTCGCCCAGGTGTTCGCCGTGGTCGGACGTCAGGATCACGATCGTGTTGTCGAGCGCCCCCTTCGCCTCCAGCCCGGTGATCAGGTCGCGGAACAGGTCGTCAAGTTCCAGCACCGCGGCGTCATAGGTCCGGCCGGTCAGTTCGAGTTCCTCGTCCGTGTACTCGGCCTGCCCGAACGTGTACGCCCAGGTCTTCGGCCAGGTGCGGTCCACCTTGAACGACTTGAGGATCTGCTCTTCGCTCATCATCTTCCGGCGGTATTCCATGCCCGGAATCAGCGGGCGGTGCGCCTCCATGTAGTTCAGGAAGACGAAGTACGGCTTGTCCCCGTCGGTCCGCTGGTCCAGCCACTGCTGCACACCCTGCTGCGCCAACGCCCCGGCCGTCTTGATGGTCCAGTCGTTGATCCGGCCGCTGTTCATCTTGCGGACCATCTCGCTGCTCTGGTCACGCGGGTCGAGTTTCGACTTGATGATCTCGACGGCCTGCTGTTTCCAGGCATCGCTCCAGGGGTGTTCGGTCTGATCGAAACCCTGCGTGAACTTGTGACTGCGGGACAGGTGCGGGTTGGCCGCGAACATGTAGGTGTCGTAGCCGCCGCCCTTCAGCAGTTCCGCAATCGTGTCGAACTGGCTGTCGAGCTGCGGGTGCTCGTTGCTGGCCCCGTGCTCGCTCGGCAGCAGGCCGGTGAACATCGACGCGTGGCTGGGAACGGTCGTGCTGCCCGGCGAAACGCAGTTCGTGTAGACGCGGGCCTGCCGGGCCCACTCGTCCAGGAACGGCGTCGTCGGCGTGTCGTAGCCGTACAGGCTGACGTGATCGCGACGGACCGTGTCCCAGACGATCCACAGGATGTTGGGTTTATCGGTCGCTGCCGCCTTCGCGGGTGCCGCGGCGGCCGGGGTCGAGCCCGTCCCGGCACCGCTCGGGGCCGAGGGTTCGCCGCTGCAGCCGCCAGCAAGCAGCAGGCCGGCCAGCGCGATAGCGGTAAGTGCAATGTGCTTCATCGGTTGCGGTTCCACGGGGACAAGGGGTTCGTGTCCACTGGGGTACGCCCGGGCGCGGCCGGGGTTCGGCGGTCCCTTCAACTCTCTGCTTGCACCCATCGGTTGTTTGCGGATGATGGTGCAGACGTCTGAACCGCCCCGATAGGGTAGCGTCCGCGGCCGGCGACACAACAACCGCCGGCGGCGACCGTGCTGCGGAGAACGCACCGTGCCGACCGTCAGCTTCACCCGGAACCTGCAGCGCCACCTGCCGGCCCCGACCACGGCGGCCACGGGCACCACCGTCGCCGAAGTTCTCGCCGCGGTCTTCGCCGAGCACGACCAGCTTGGCAGCTACATCCTCGACGAACATGGCGCCGTCCGGCCGCACGTTGTGATCTTCATCAACGGCCGGGCGATCCGGGACCGGACCCGGCTGAGCGACGCGGTCGCACCCGATGACGACGTCTACGTGATGCAGGCGCTTTCGGGAGGATGACCGGCACCGCGACATCACCCGATTCGCACGGACGCATTCTCACGCCAACACGGTCCTTCAGGAAAACAGGAGCAGGGACACCATGCCACAGATGCTTGTCGCAACCCGCAAGGGGCTGTTTACGCTGGAGGAATCGTCGGGCGGATGGCGCATCACGCGGACGAGTTTCCTGGCCGAGCCGGTCACGAACGTACTGCACGACGCCCGCGACAATACGCTGTACGCGTCGCTGAACCACGGGCACTTCGGCAACAAGCTGCAGCGCTCGTCCGACATGGGCACCACCTGGGAAGAGGTCGCCGTCCCGGCCTATCCGCAGAAGCCGGACGACGAACCGGACGTGATCAATCCGATGTCGGGGCGGGCGATTCCGTGGAAGCTGGTCCTGCTGTGGGAACTGGTGGCCGGCGGTGCGGATCAGCCCGGCGTGCTGTGGGCGGGAACGCTGCCCGGCGGCCTGTTCCGCAGCAACGACCGCGGCGCAAGCTGGGAGCTGATGCGCGGCCTGTGGGACCGGCCGGAACGCAGGGAGTGGTTCGGCGGCGGGTACGACGAGCCGGGGATTCACTCGGTCTGCGTGGATCCGCGGAACAGTGATCACCTGACGGTCGGAATCTCGTGCGGCGGCGCCTGGCAGTCGCGGGACGGCGGGCAGACCTGGACCCCCCGGTCCAGCGGGATGTTCGCCGAGTACATGCCGCCGGAGCGGCGCGAGGATCCGATCATCCAGGACCCGCACCGGATCGTGCAGTGCCCCGGGCAGCCCGACTGCTTCTGGACGCAGCATCACAACGGCGTGTTCCGCTCGACCGACAACTGCGCGACCTGGGAACACACTCCGGCCGTGCAGCCTTCGGACTTCGGCTTCGGCGTGGCCGTCCACCCGCAGGACGGCAACCGGGCCTGGACGGTGCCGGCCCTGAAAGACGAATCCCGGATTCCGGTGGACGGCAAGGTGGTGGTCGCGCACACCCGCGACGGCGGGGCGAACTGGGACGTGCAGCGCTCGGGTCTGCCGCAGGAGCACGCCTACGACCTGACTTTCCGCCACGCACTGGCGATCGACGAGAGCGGCTCGCGACTCGCGTTCGGAACCACGACGGGGTCGCTCTTCACCACCGGCGATCACGGCCAGAACTGGCAGACGGTCACCACGCACCTGCCGCCGGTCTACGCGGTGCACTTCGTGCGCGGAAGCTGACCGTACGAAGCGCGTAACCACACGCGGAATGTGCCGCAGCAGCCCGCGGTGTCCTGCCGCGTGATCATTCGTTGTTGCATTGCGGCGCACCGGGTTGTTAGGATCGGAACCCGCCTGTTGTATTGGAACCCCGGCCTTCCCGAGAGTTCGCACCATGCCGACCCAGAAGATCCCCTGTCCGCAGTGTGACGGCATGGGGCGCGTCGAGAAGTCCTACGGCCAGTACCATGCCGAGCTTTCATTCACGCCGAACGCCGCCATCGACCCGTATGACCTGTGCCCGCAGTGCACGGGTGACAAGTACATCCGTGTCGAGGTCGACGACGGCGAGGCCGTCGCAATGCGGGCGAGCGGTGGAGACGACGGACATCCCGGCTGGGCGGCCCCGGAGGCGCGTCTCGGCGGCGCCCTGCTCGGAGCGGTTGCGGCGCTCGTCTGGGCATTCATGCAGGGCACTCCTTCGCTGGGATTCGCGGCGTTCATGTGCGTGACCGGCGCGCTGCTCGGCACCGTCATCGCCTACTGCATCAAGCCGATCGTCGTCCTGGGGTTGATCGGCGGCGCGGGGTGGATCTACCTGCGGATGGATCGCGCCGACACCGCGGACAAACCGCCCCCGACCCCCCTCGTGGCGCAGTCCGCACAGCCGGTCGCCCCCGCCAGCGACGTTCGCAAACCGGGCGCGGCTCCGAAGGAGTCGCGCGAAACGCGGATCGCGCGCCTGGCGGAACTGCGGCAACGCGGCGACGCGGACGCTCTGCTGAAGCTCAGCGGTCAGCTCCGAAAGGAACTGCCGAAGTCTCATGCCGCCTATGTCCAGGCGGTCGGCAACCATGTCTGGGCACTGAGCGAACTGCATCGCTGGGACGAGGCGGACCGCTGGATCGACGAGATTCTGACCACCAGGGACGACGATTGGCGTTCCTACGCCGTCCGCCAGCGGGTCCAGAACCGGTACGTGGCGAAGGACTGGGACGGGATGACGGCGATGTCCGCTTCACGCGCCTGGTCCAGCGACCTGCGAATCGACTTCCTGCGGCATCGGGCCATGCTGCTGCTGGAATGGAAGCCCGGCCTCGCCGTGCGTGATCTGCAGGCGGCCCTGGCGCTCCGGACCGACTCGGCCTCACTCGCCGCGGAACTGGCCGAGGCCGAGATCATCGCCGGGCAGCCCCGCAGCGCTCTGAACCTGCCGACCCGCATCGCGCGGAACGATCCCGACGGCAACTACCGGGCGATCGCCTGGCTGCTCGAGTGCATCGCCCGCCGCAGCCTCGACCTCGACTGCGGAACCTGTGAACTGCAGATCGCCACCGCCCGCGCCGGCCGCTGGTCCTTCAAGGAACTCGACGGCTGGCTGACCCGCGAACCCAACCCCCACGAAGACTGGATCAGAAAGCAGATCGGAATATTCCAGCGCCAGCAACCCTGAGCGAAGCCACCCCGGGCGAGAAGACACCGGACTCTCGCCCCCGGCCCCCTCGCTCCCTCGCTCCCTTGCTCCCTTGCTCCCTTGCTCCCTTGCTCCCTTGCTCCCTGTTCCCTCAACAAGGATACTTCCCGCGCGCGTGCTCGCGATTCAGCTTCTGGTAATTGGTCAGCACGAAGTCGACGTACGCGCGCTCCTTCGGACCGGTCTCGCGGATCACGCGGCCGGGGACGCCGACGACCAGCTTGTTGTCGGGGATCGTCGTGCCGGGTGGAACAACGGCACCGGCGCCGATCACGCAGTTGCGGCCGATCGTGCACTCATCCAGAACGATCGCGCCGATCCCGATCAGCGTGCCGCGGCCGACCCGCGTGCAGTGCACCACCGCGCGGTGCCCGATCGCGACATCGTCCTCGATGTCCAGGTCCACGCCGGTCTTCGTGTGGATCACCGTGCCGTCCTGGATGTTGCAGCGGGCGCCGATCCGGATCGCCGAGACGTCGCCGCGAATCGTCACGTGATGCAGCACCGTGCAGTCGTCGCCGAGCGTCACGTCGCCGCAGACGACCGCCGACGGCGCGATGTAGACACCCCGGCCGATGGTCGGCCGGACGGGCTCCGGGCTCATCGATTCTCCTTCACGTGCAGGCCGGGTCGATCGTCGCAGGCGCGTTCACCACTGCGGTCTTCCACGCTCTCGGTCTCGTGCCGGACGTGGTGCAGCGCCGAAACCTGCCGACGACTCGCGACCCAGATCGGAACACCGTGGTCCGCCGCCCGGTGGGTGTCGAGCGCGACCCGCGGATGATTGTTCTCGCCGCTCAGGTGGCTCAGCGCGACCCACTGGAGACGGCCCGAATCGCAGGCCGCCAGCATCGCGGCCGCCTGCTCGTTGGAGATGTGGCCGCGACCGCCCCGGATGCGGACCTTGAGGTACGTCGGGTACGGTCCGGTCCGCAGCATCTCCGGGTCGTAGTTGCTTTCGAGGTACGCGGCGTCCACGCTCGCCAGGGCGGCCTGGATCTGCGGCGTCGGGCGGCCGAGGTCGGTGAAGATCCCGAGGCGGTAGTCGCCGGCCTGGATCACGAAGCTGACCGCGTCGCGGGCATCGTGCGGAATCGGAATCGTCTCGATGCGCAGGTCCCCCAGCGGGAACGTCTGCCCGGCCCGGAAGAAGCGCCGCTTGGCCAGTTCCCCGCAGTGGCGGCGGGCACCGCGAAAGGTCCCGCGGGTCGCGTAAATCGGAATCCCCAGGCGACGCTGCAGCGTGCCGGCCGCGCGGATGTGGTCGAGATGGTCGTGCGTCAGCAGGATGCCGTCGATCTGTCCGATCCGGCGACCGTGCCGGGCCAGGCGGGCGACGATCTCGCGGGCGGCCAGGCCGGCGTCGACCAGCAGTCGCCGGCCGCCGCCTTCGACGTACAGGCAGTTCCCGCAGGAACCGGATTGCAGCGAGAAGGTCGTAATCATGCGCGCGGGTCCCGTAATAGACGGCCTGTGATTGTAGCCCGTGAACAGGCCGGACCGAAACCGGGTACGGGTTTGCCTGGCGCCCGCCGCTCTGCTACGGTTGTGCGGGTTTCCATGCGACCATTCTGGGCTGAAGCTGTGAACAAACGATGCTACTGAACGCGCGCAGCATTCTGTTACTGACCCTGTTCTTCCTGTCCGGCGCGACCGGGCTGGTGTACGAACTGGTCTGGACCCGGCAACTGGTTTTCGTCTTCGGCGGCACCACCTACGCGATCTCAACGGTCCTGGTGGCGTTCATGGGCGGGCTCGGGATCGGCAGCTTCCTGGCCGGACGGGTGTCCAGCGGCATACAACGTCCCGGACTGGTGTACGGCGTTATCGAGATCCTGATCGGCGTGTATGCCCTGGCCGTGCCCCTGCTGCTGGACCAGGCCCTGCCGCTGTACCGGGCGATCTATCCCAGCGCCGAGACGGCCCCCGGCATCCTGACCGCCGTGCGCTTCGCGATCGGCAGCCTGATCCTGCTGGTGCCGACCACGCTGATGGGGGCGACCCTGCCGATCCTCGTGCGGTACGTCACACTGCAGGGCGGCCGCCTCGGGGCCACGGTCGGATTCATCTACGGCATCAACACCACCGGCGCGATGGTCGGCGTGCTGGCGACCGGCTTCGTGCTGATCCCGGTCTTCGGCCTGCTGACGACGACACGCGTGGCGGCGCTGGTCAACATCGCGATCGGGCTGCTGGCGATCATCGTCTTCCGCCAGCGCAGCGCGTCGCTGGACCAAGGCGGACCGGCCGAGGGCGAGACCCGCGTCCCGCCGACGACGGCGCCGCTGGACGCGGGAACGCGAAGCGCGATCCTGCTGGTGTTCGCGGTCTCCGGCTTCGCGGCGATGGTCTACCAGATCACCTGGACCCGCAGCCTGGTGATGTCGCTCGGTTCGAGCACCTACAGCTTCACCTGCATCCTGGCGGCCTTCATCTTCGGACTCGCCCTCGGCAGCGTCGCCGTCGCACGACTGGTCGACCGCCTCCGCAACCCGGCCACCGCGATCGGCTGGGTCGAGGTCGCGATCGGACTGGCCGCGATCGTCATCCTGCCGGTCTACGGACAGTTGCCGCGACTGTCGTACTACCTCGCCAACGAGTACGGCCGCGAGCATTTCGGCACGCTCGTGCTGCTGCGGTTCGGACTGATCATCGCCATCACGCTGATTCCGACCGTGCTGATGGGCACGCTCTTCCCGCTGGTGACGCGCTCGGTCACCGTCGGCGCCGGCGATGAGGGGGCGGCCACCGGCCGGGCGTACCTGATGAACACGGTCGGGACGATCCTGGGTTCCTTCCTGGCGGGCTTCGTGATGATCGAGTTCGTCGGCCTGGAGGCGGCGGTGCTGATCGCCTCGCTGCTGAACGTGCTGGCGGGCGCGGCCCTGCTGTACCGCGCGGCACAGGCCGGTGAACTGGGTGCCTGGCAGCCGGTGTCCGCGGTCGCCCTGGTGCTGCTGTTCGGGCTGGGCTGGCTGGTCTTCGGACGCTGGGATCCGCTGCTGGTCAACTCGGGATCGTTCATGGCGTCGATGAGCCCCGACGAGATGCGGGCCCACCACCGCCTGCTGTACTACGCGGACGGCGTCGACCTGAGCGTGCTGGTCGGCGAAACGACGGACCCGGACCTGGCACCGGAACAGCAGGACCTGATGCTGACGGTCAACGCCACGGTCAACGCCTCGACCGGCTACGACGACCTGAACACCAACATCCTGCTGGCCCAACTGCCGATCCTGATGGCCAACTCGGCCGAACAGACCTGCATCATCGGCCTGGGCTGCGGCATGACCCTCGGCTCGGCCCTGCAGCATCCGCCCGAACACATCGAGCAGGTCGACTGTGTCGAGATCAGTTCACAGGTGATCCGCGCGGCGGAACTGTTCAAGGACTACACCTACGACGCCACGCGGGACGCCTCGCAGCGGGCCCGGATGATCCGCGGCGACGGCCGCAACCACATGCTGCTGACCGACACGCGCTACGACGTGATCATCTCCGAGCCCTCCCACCCGTGGATGTCGGGCGTCGCCAACCTGTTCACGCACGAGATGTTCAGCCTGTGCAGCGAACGACTCAATGACGACGGCCTGCTGCTGGTCTGGCTGCACGGCTACGACATGTCGGTCGAGAACTTCAAGCTGATCGTCCGCACGGTGCAGGCCGTCTTCCCGTTCGTTTCGATCTGGGAACTCGGCCAGGACGACTACGGCATCCTGGTCGGCAAGCGACCCCTGCAGGTGGACCTCGACGGCCTGATCGCCCGGTTCAACGTGCAGTCCGTCCGCGAGGACATGTACCGGGTCGGACTCAACCGACCGGCAAGACTGGTGGCCCGCTTCATCACGGCCGGCGAACCGCTGCGGGCGTGGGCCGGCAGCGGCCTGCTGCACCTGGATGACAACGCCCTCGTCGAGTTCTCGTCGCCACGACACGTCTACGACGACCAGAGCGACGTGCTCCGCGAACAGTTGTTCGCGATGGAGAGTTCGCCCTTCGAGAGCATCATCCGCATCGATCCGACCAGCCTGGCCCACCAGGAATTCGTCGCCGACGTGCGCCGCGTCCGGACAGCCCGCGCCGCCCGCCTCGACGCCCAGCGGGCCCTCCTCAGCGACAGCCCCGATGCCGTCACCCACGCGACCGCCGCCCTGCGGGCCGGCTACGCCCGCGACCCCGGCAACATGGAACTGTTCATGTTCGCCCGCCAGAAACTGCGCCCGGTCGAAGCCGCCGAGACCTTCGCCGCCGAACTGCTCCAGACCCGCATGCCGGTGATCGGCGACCGCCGCGTCGCGAACCTGCCGCTGATCCTGCGGCAACTGCTGACCCAGGCGCAGCAGGCCAACGAGGCCCAGCGCTGGGCGGCCGCCGCCAGCTACTTCGAAGAAGCCCTGCTGATCCTGCCGACCGACGCCAACCTCGTGGTGGTCTTCGCCAACACGCTGCACAAAGCCGGAGCAACCCAGCGGGCGGTCGTCGTGCTGCAGCGGGCCGTCACCGACCAGGTGCTGACCCGAAACCAGATCGAGTCCGCCGCGCTGCTGGCCGACATCCGCGATACACCGGAATACCAGGCGTGGACGGCCGAAGAGAGTGGATCATGATCAGACACGCGTTTCTGTTCGGACTCGTCGGACTCGGCCTCCTGGCCGGTTGTGCGAAGGACCGGATTCCACGGGTCGAAGCGGTCCCGGCCGAGGAGATCGCCGCCGAGGACGCCCGCAACCTCAAGACCGACGGACACTTCTTCCTGTCCGGCGTCCTGACCGAAGACGGCCTGGCGGAACTGCGCGGCCGCGGTGTCGAAACGGTGCTCGACCTGCGCGAGAGCCGGCAGATCCCGGAAGGCTATCCCGAGACGGTTCGCAGGCTCGGACTCGCCTACGTGTCGGCCCCGCTGCGGTCCAACGGCATGAACGCGACCGAGGCCGAGGCGGCCCTGGCGGAACTGGACCGGGCCCGCGACTGGCCCGTGCTCGTGCAGTGCGGCTCCGGCAATCGCGTCGGGGCGCTCTACGGCCTGTATCACGCGAAGCAGGCGAAGCTGACGGTCGAGGAAGCACTGGACCTGGCCCGCAAGGCCGGGATGCGCGACAAGGACCTCCAGGCCGATGTCGAGACGCTGCTGCGCGACACGCCCGAAGAACAACAGGACTGACCCACCCCGCTCCGCCCCGATCCCGGCGGCCTGATCGTCGAACGTGCAGAACCGCGAAGGATGGCAAAGGGCACCGGCCGCGCGTCAGGAGTGCGAAGTGTCCGCGACCTGGCCGTGGCCGTAAACGGCGCACGCGCACAACAGGGCGTAGCGGTCGATCGGCTTGCTCAGGTACTCGTCGCACCCGGCGTCGAGGCATTTCTGACGATCGCCCTGCATCGCGTGAGCCGTCAGGGCGACGATCGGCGTCCGCAGCCCGCGGCGGCGAATGATCCGCGTGGCGGCATAGCCGTCGAGTTCCGGCATCTGCATGTCCATCAGGATCAGGTCGAACGGACGCCCGGCCTCCCCGGCGGCGATCACCTCGTCGACCGCCGAACGTCCGTTGCTGGCGAGCGTCACCCGCCCCCCGGCCGCCTTCAGATGAAACGCGATCAGCCGCTGGTTGTCCGGGCCGTCCTCGACCAGCAGGATCCGCAGACCCTCCAGGCTGGGGGCGGCCCGGCGGGACTTCGCGCCCGCGGCCTCGGCCTGGCCCTGGTGTCCGCCCGGGACGGGCCGCACGCACGGAACCCCGTCCAGGTCGCCGGTCGCCACCGTGACGGAAAAGGTGCTGCCTTCGTTCGGTTGCGAGCTGACACTCAGGCGGCCGCCCAGCAGGATCGCCAGCGAGTTGGAAATCCGCAGGCCCAGACCGGTGCCGCCGAAGCGGCGCGTGGTCGATCCGTCGGCCTGGGCGAACGCGTCGAACCGCAGCAGCGTTGCCTGCTGCGCAGGCGTCAGTCCGATACTGGTGTCGATCACGTCGATCCGCAGCATCCCGGCCTCGATGTCGGCCGCGACCCGCAGCGTCACGCTTCCGCGCTCGGTGAACTTGAGCGCGTTGCCGACCAGGTTCAGCAGGATCTGCCGCAGGCGGGTCGGATCCGAGACGATCGTCCGCGGGATCGCGGTCGCGTATTCGATCCGCAGGTCGAGCCCCTTGGCGATCGCCCGCGGGCGAAGCAGCGACACGATCGACTCGACCACCGTGACCGCGTCGATCGCCACCCGCTCGATCGTCATCTTGCCGGCCTCGATCTTCGACATGTCGAGAATGTCGTTGATGATCGTCAGCAGGTGGTTCGCGTTGGTGCGAATGATCCCGGCGGCCTCGGCCGCGTGCCCGACACCGCCGGCCAGATCGGTGTCGAGCAGCTCGGCATAACCCAGAATCGCGGTCATCGGCGTGCGAATCTCGTGGCTCATGTTGGCCAGGAACTCGCTCTTGGCGACGCTGGCCGACTCGGCCGCATCCTTCGCCCGACGCAGGCTGGCTTCGAAGTCGAGCCGTTCCAGTTCGGCGGCCGCGCGGGTCCCGAACAGGCGGAGCGTGGCCTGCAGGTCGATCCGCGGATCGAGCGGCTCGGCATGCGCCAGCATGATCATGCCGATGACGGTGCCGTGACTGTCGTGCAGGCGGAGCCCGCCACAGCTCTCGGCCTGCATCTCGGCCAGCAGATCGCTGTCGGGATACCGCTGCCGGGCACCGTGCGACGTCTGGCAGAACTCGGAATCAAGGATGTCCTGCCACGGCTGGCCGGCGAGCGGGCAGCCCCGCGGCTCGGCCGGCGCTCCCTGGTGCCAGCCGCCGATGAGCCGGGCGGTGACATGGCCGGGCTGCGTCGCGATGCGGGCCACGCCGACGAAGTCGACGTCGAGCACACCGGCCACGGCCCGGCTCAACTCGGTCAGGGTCTCGCGTTCGGTATCGTGCACGCGGACCTCGACGGCTGCGCGGAGAGCCAGGTCGACGCGCTTGGTGGCGTCGATTTCGATCTGCACGCCGATCATCCGCAGCGGCTTCCCGTCGGCGTCCCGCTCGACCACCTCGCCGACGTCCCGGACCCAGACCCAGGAACCGTCGCGGTGGCGCATTCGCATTTCACAGTGGTAGATCGCGGTCTCGTCCGCCAGGTGCCGCTGCAGTTCGTGCTCGACCCGCTCGCGATCCGCGGCATGGCACAGGTCCCGCCGGGCGTCGAACGAGAACGAAAACGCACCGGGCTGGTAACCGAGCATGCGGCACAGTTCGTCGCTGAAGTAGCAGCGCTGCGCCGGAAGCTCCCAGTCCCACAACCCGATGTTGCCGGACTTCATCGCCAGCGCGAGCCGCTCCTGGGCGGTCTGCAACTGGCGCTGCGCGTCGCGCTGCGCGGTGATGTCCTGGATCGCCCCCCGCAGCCAGGTGCAGGTCCCGTTGTGCATCTCGGGAAAACCGATCACCCGCACCCAGCGCTCGCGGCCCCGCGCGGTAATCAGCGGAACCTCCATGTCGAACGGCGTGCCATCCCGGATCGCGCCCTCGACACAGTCACGGACATGCTCGCGGGCGCCCGGCGGATAGAACGACAGCGCGGATGCCAGGTCCAGCGGCTGATGACCCGGCTCGAGCTCGTGGATCCGGAAGACCTGGTCGGACCACGCCGGCTCATCGGTCCGCAGGTCCAGCGTCCAGCCACCCACCCGGGCCAGGCGACCGGTGTGATCAAGCATGTCGACGATCGCTTCGCGGTCGGTCTCGACACGGGCCATCTGCCGGGTGATGCGGTTGCCGTAGACGACGATCGAAAACACGATCACGCCGATGCACACGCCGATCAGGATCTCCATCCGCTGGATCTGCTCGGCGCTCGCCACCTGGGCGGTCACGTGACCGGCAATCACGCCGCGGAACTCGGCCCGCAACGCCCGCAGCGCTCGAGCCAGGTCGGCCCGGTAGTGCTCGAACATCGACAACGCCGGCCCGGTCGCGCCACCCTCCGCGAACCGCTCCAGCACCATCGCACCGTAGGCCCGCAGATGCGCCGCCCCGTCCCGGATGCTCCCAACCTCGATCGTGAAGTCCGAGCGGCCGCGGTCCGCATGCGTCCCGAAACGCGGGTCCACGCTGCCGAGCGTCTGGTCCAGGGCCGCACACAACTGCTGAAAATACGTCACCGAAGCCTCGAGGCGATCGTGCAGTTCGACCGGCGTCTGCCGCTCGTCGAAGACCTCGAGCACGATCTCCGCGGCGTGATCCGCCTCGGCCACCAGTTCGTCCATCTCGCGCGTCCGGTCCGACCAGAAGGCGTTGACCTCGGACGAAAGGCGGTACGCGGTAACCAGTTGGTGACTCAACGCCAGGCCGATCGACAGCGCGATCAGGTCAAAGATCGCCAGCGCATACAGCAGCGCCGGCATGCGCTGCGGCCACATACCGGCCTGGTCATGGTGCGAGGGCGCGGAAGAATCAGGCATCGGCGTCTCGGAACGGTGCTTCCAATGGGTAAGAGATTAGGGAACCCGCGACGGGACGGCCAGTCGAAAAGTGCGCCCGCCCGGGGCTTTTCGATCGGGCGCCGCGGTATTCGGACCTGCCGGACCGCGCGTCCCCCGGGCCGGGCGGTCCCTCCCCGGATCGAGTATCCTGCCGGAATGCGAAGCACCCGCGGCCGGCCTGGTCGCGGGCGACGAGGGAGACCAAGGCGATGCAGTACTACGAGAACGTGCTTGGGCTGGTCGGCAACACGCCGCTGGTGCGCCTGCACCGGATGGTGGACGAAACCACCATGGCCCGGGTGCTGGTGAAAATGGAGCAGTTGAACCCGGCCGGCTCGGTCAAGGACCGGATGGCGGTCAACATGATCCAGCGGGCCGAGGAGGCGGGCCTGCTGAAACCCGGCGCAACGATCGTCGAGAGCACCTCGGGCAACACGGGGCTCGGGCTGGCGATGACCTGCGCGGTGCGCGGCTACCGCTGCGTGTTCACCATGCCCGACAAGATGAGCAAAGAGAAGATCGACATGCTGAAGGCCTACGGGGCCGAGGTGATCGTCACCCGGACGGATGTCGATCACGACGACCCCGAAAGCTACGTCTCGATCGCCAAGCGGGTGGCCGAGGAAACACCCAACGGCTTCTACACCGACCAGTACTACAACATGTCGAACCCCGAGGCCCACTACCTGACGACCGGCCCCGAGATCTGGGAGCAGACCGACGGCAGGCTGGACGCGTTCGTCGCCGGCATCGGCACCGGCGGCACGGTCTCCGGCGTCGGCAAGTACCTGAAGGAACGGTCCCGGGAGGCCGGCCGCGACGTGAAGGTCTTCTGCCCGGACCCGTTCGGCAGCATCTACAAGAACATGCACGAGTGCGGCGAGGAAGGCCAGACCAGCATCTACCGGGTCGAGGGGATCGGGCACGACTTCATGGTCGGGACGCTGGACCTGTCGGTCATCGACGAGGTCCGCAACGTCAGCGACAAGGATTCGTTCCTGACCGCCCGCCGACTGGCCCGCGAGGAAGGCATCTTCGTCGGCGGCAGTACCGGCACGATCGTCTTCGGCGCCCTCGAACTGGCCCGGGAACTCGGACCCGGCAAGCTGATCGTCTGCATCCTGTGCGACTCGGGCGACCGCTACCTGAGCAAGTGCTTCGACGACGACTGGATGAAGGACATGGGCTACCTGGGCAGCAGCGAGCGACTCGGAACCGTCCGCGACGTGCTGCACGCCCGCCATCGAACCGTCGAGTTCGCCCGCCCGGACGAAACCCTCGCCGAGGTCTCGCGCCGCATGAACGCCCTCGGCATTTCACAGATGCCGGTCACCTGCCCGAACGGCGGCGAACTGCGCATGATCCACGAGATCGACCTGCTGCACGAAATGGTCAACGGCGCCTGCACGCCGGATGACAAGGTCACCCGGGCCGCCAAGCCGCTGCAGGGCGTGGTCGCCCCCGGCGATCCGCTCTCCAAGGTGCAGAAGGTCTTCGACGAGGACAACGTCGCGGTCGTCATCGAGCACGGCCAGGTGCTCGGCATCATCGGCAAGATCGACGTCGTCGAATACCTCGCGTCCCTGCGCTGAGCCGATCCGCGGCGGCCCGTCGATCGAAACGCGACCCGCGCGCGCGAGTGCGCCAACGCACCCGCGCGCGCGGGTCCGCCCCCCCCGACCCGGACGTCCGCCGCACCCGCGTGCACGCTTAACGAAACCTTAATCGTTTGTTAGGATGAAGGTCTGCACCGACGCGCGGTGTCCGATTGGTCCTGTGGAAAGAGCGTGCATGCTGGTGTTCATCAACATCGCCGGGGGGGTCGCACTGATCCTCTTCGCGGTTCGCTTCTTGCGCAAGGGACTCGACCGCCTGCTCGGGGACCAGTTGGGCCCGGTCATGCAGCGCTACGCCGACTCGCGGATCCGCTCGTTCTTCTCCGGCCTGTTCGTGGCCGTGATCGCCCCCTCGTCGACCACGATGTCCGTGCTGGCGGTCCAGACGGTCCGGGCGGGACATCTGCCGGCCCGGCGGGTCCTGGCGGTGATGCTGGGGGCCGACGTCGGCCTGACCGTGATGGTCCTGCTGCTGGCGCTGCGTCTGGATCGCTTCTCGCCCGCCTTCATCGCGCTCGGGGTCCTGCTGTTCCAGTTCACCTGGGCCCGCCGCAGTCGCGGCGTCGGGCAGGTCATCCTGAGCCTGGGCTTCATCTTCCTGGGAATCGGGATGATCTCGCGCGCGGCGGCCGCCATGCCGCCCAGCGGTGACCTGGTGGCGCTGCTCGAGATCGGGGCGCGGCACCCGTTCCTGCTGGCGGCGCTCGCGGTGGCCCTGGCCGTGGCGCTGCAGTCCTCGACCGCGGCGATCGGTCTGACGATGGGCCTCGCGTCGGCCGATCTGCCGGGCATCGACCCGCTCTCGCTCGCGGTTCCGGTGGTCCTGGGCGCCAACGTCGGCGTCGGCCTGACCCTGCTGATGATCGCCGGCGCCGAGTGCGACGCCCGCCGCCTCGCGCTCAGCAACCTGTTCTGCAAGACGGCCACAGCGGTCCTGCTGCTCTCCCTGGCCGGCTGGGTCGTGCAGGCGGTCGACCTGCTGCCGGCCAACCTCGACCGCAAGATCGCGCTGACGCACAGCGGCTTCAACGTGCTGATGGCGCTGCTGTTCCTGCCTCTGGTCAATCCGGTCTTCGGGCTCGCCAGCCGGATGATTCCCGATCGGCCGGACGCCCGGGCGGTGCCGTTCGCGCCGCGGTTCATCAACAACGCGCACATCGACGGCACCGCGATCGCGACCGGGCAGTCCCGGCAGGAGATCCTGCGGGTCTCGGCCATCGTGCGGGCGATGCTGGACGATCTGTGGACCGCCCTGCATGACCGCGACGCGGACCTGGCCCGCTCGGTCAAGGAACGCGACGACCAGGTCGATCTGCTCGATCGCGAGATCAAGCGGTTCCTGACCCGCATCACCGGCGACGACTCCGACGAGAAGACCTCGGCCGAAGTCATGGCCCAGTTGCGGTACGTCAACGAACTCGAAACGATCGGCGACATCATCGACCAGAACCTCGGCGACCTGGTGGTCGAACGGGCCCGCGACGAAGTCTGGTTCTCGGACGCGGGCTGGCAGGAACTCGACGGCTTCTACCGCAAGGTGGCCGAGAACCTGCTGATCGCCGAGACCGCCTTCGCAACCCGCGACCAGCTTCTCGCGCAGCGCCTGCTGCGCCACAAGCAGGCCCTGAACCAACTCGACCGGCAACTGCGCGACACCCACTTCACCCGCCTGCGCCAGGGACAGGAACAGTCGCACGAATCCAGCGCACTGCACCTCGACATCCTGACACACCTGAAACGGATCAACAGTTGCGTCACCCACGTCGCCTACGCCATCGTGCAGACCCACCCGGACGATGCACGCGCGTAAAGCCCCCTCTTTGGAAGAGAGCGCGGACGAGCGCCTGGCGCACACAGCGCTCGCCCGCATGCACGCGCTCACCGTTCCACGCCGTCATCCGCGCCCGCCAGGTCGATCGTGACGATCGCCCGCAGCGACTCGTCCTCGTAGCGCAGCCGGGCGTCGACCCGCTCCAGGCGGTCCATGAAGCGCGCGAACGAAGAGCCCCGCTCCAGGCCCAGACCCTGGCGGGCGTGCTGACGATTGCCGTGCACGCTGCAGCGGACCTCGTCGCGGCCGGGATCGTACTCGTACCGGCCACCCTCGGGGCAGTAACACGTCACGCCGTACTTGGCCTCCGAAAGCGGATCGACCGCGTCAATCGCAACGCCGTAGAGCGTCACCAGGTGGTGCAGCGACATGATGTTGTCGTGGCAGGCCCGTCGCGAACTCTCGGCCCAGTACATGTGCAGGTCCTGCCGGAACTCGTTCAGCGCGGTCGGCGACAACTGCATCTGCAGGTGCGCGACATCACCGCCCGCCACCACCGGCGCCGCGGCCGCGTCGATCACCTCGTGCAGCGCGTCCCGCGTGGTGGCCGCGATCAACTGGTCGCCCACCAGCGCCACGTGCAGCCGCAGCTTCAAGGCGTACAGCCGGAAGCTCAGAACATAGTTGGCCGTCTCCCGATAGTCCGGCAGCCGGTAGGCGTCGAACTCGGTGTCGAAGACCCAGACACGCTGATCCCGCAGCAGGACCTTGGACGTCAGCAGTTGCAGGCAGCGCTGCGCCCGCTGACGGTCGTGCACCTCGACCGCCACGTAGGTCGGCAGACTCGTGGCCGTCACGGCCAGGGCCGCCACCGACTGCTCGACCAGGCCGACCTGCCCGAAAAGCTGCAGCGGCTGCAGGAACTGCGGATCCACCTGCAGAATCTGGTCCGCATCGCAGACATGCAGCGCGACCCGCTCACCGAGCCAGCCCAGGTCGGTCAGCGTCGGATCCGAGGCCAGCACCTCGTCCATGCCCGGAATCGCCCGCATCACGGCGCCGATCTGCTCGGGCTCGAAGACCGCCGCGACGCTGGCGATGCTCGAACGCGCCCGCGGCGCCGCCAGCCCGTCACGGGCCCGCGAACCGAGCCAGTCGCGCATCTCGGTGTACAGCGAGCCGTTCGCCAGCGGCAGGACGCAGCCCTCCAGCCGAACCCGCTCCGGCGTCACGTGCATGCGGATCGCGACCGGATCGAAGAGCGGCTGCCAGAACGCGGCATAGCGCTCCTTGTAACGGTCGTACTCGCGCCGCTCGGTCTCGGAAACGCGCAGCACCTGCAACTCGACGTTCGGCGTCATGTACTTCAACCGGTTGTGCAGCGAACAGGTGCCGACATCGTCGCCCGCATCAAAGGTGTAACTGCCGCCGTGCGGACAGATCAGCCGCGACGGATCGATGAACCGGCCGGCGATCAGCTCGCTCAGCGACTGCGGCGAACGACCGAACTCCATGCGATACAACAGCGAAGCGTTGCTCAGCATCACCAGGTTGTTGAAGCACTGCTTGCGACGCTTCTCCGAAATCTTCATCGCCGGACCAACCTGCCGACGCAGGAACGCCTCCGACGCAAAGAAGTAGCCGCTGGCATCATCCCCGCCCGGCGGCAGCAGCGTCGTCACGTAGGCGAAGTCCTCCGCCGCATGCAACGACGGAACGTCGCCCGCCAGCGTGTCGATCATCCGACGGATCGCCACGTGCGAGTTGGCGTGGATCGCCAGGTCTCCGTGCCGGACCCGGAACGAACTCACCGCCCGGTCGGGCGTGTACGCCACGTCGACACGCTGTCCGCGATAATTGAACGTGCGCTCAACGAGGTCGGGATGGTCGCTGCGGGCCCCCGCCCGCCAGGTCTCGGCCAGGGCATCGAACGCGGCCGCACGCTTCAGCCGCACCAGGACCGCGACGTCGGTGCCCTCGCTGAAGTACAGGTCCGATCCGGAGATCGCCAGGTCGGCGATCACTTCGTCCTCGAACAGCCGGGCGAGCCCGTCACGCCGCAGCAGCAACTGGCGCTGAAACTTGGTCTGCAGGTGACTGTCGCGGGCCTGCGGCCGAAACAGCCGCAGCAGATTGCCGCCCCAGTCCTCGCTCAGATCGAACAGTTCGCCGGCCGCCGACACGGCGTTGAAGTGCAGCAGGTAGCAGTCTGCGGGCACGAAGCGGGCCAGGTCCGGGATCGCCGGGGCGAGGCCGGCGTCCTTCTGACGCGCGAGCCGCTCGGCGTAGTCGAGCGAAAGCAGTTCGGGCGGCGTCAGCCTGCTGATGTGCGTCGTCAGATCCTCGGGACCGGCACTGGTCTGCAGCGACTGCTGCTGCAGCGACTGCTGAATGGCCAGCGAACCGGTCGCGATCTGGTACAGGCTCGTCTCGACGCTCCCGCGCGAGACCGCTCGGCGAGGTAGCGTGGGGGCGTCGATCCCGTAACGGTCACCGGACTGCAGCAGCACGTACTGCAGGAACGTCTCGCTGGGGTAGTACGCCAGCAACCGCCGGAAGTGGTCGTTCTGCCGCTCGGCCCACTCGTGAAAGACCGACGCGACGCCGGTCTCCTCGTCCGGAATCGGGATCTCGATCTCGCCGTGCTGAACCTCGACACGCCGCGACCCGTCCAGATTCTCCGTCACCGTCTCGTACTCGAGCCGCACCCGGGCTGTTCCGCTGTCCCGCAGGCGCCCGACGAAGACCGCGTGCTTCTGCTCGAAACGCGTCTCGCGCGGATAGATCAGGTACGCCTTGTCGTCCAGCGAATGCAGCCGCAGATAGTTGCTCCGCTCGAACTCCTCGGCCAGGAACGGCTGTTCAAGCTGCAGCGAGAACGCCAGCGTCCGGCCATCCGCATCGCGGTAGACGGTGACCCGATGCTCGAACGGAAGTTCTCCGGCCTCCACCCGCGGCAGCGCGATCGCCAGCGCCAGGCAGCAGACCAGCAACAGCGGATTGCGGGAGCGATTCGAACGGGCGCGGTACACGGACATGGCTGGTCCCCTTTCCAGTGGGCTGCGACGATGAACGGGACGCCCGGTCCGGACCCGTTGCGTCACCTCCAGCCAGCGGTTGCAAGCCCGGTGCCCGATTAACGTCCGGTAATGAACACCCCCTACGGCCTCCAATGGCCGCTTCGTCCGACAACCGCGCATGATGTGTACATTCTTCGCATAGACCTGATCACACGATGTACACTGGGTGCATGTCGTTGCTGGCCGAGGAAATCGGATTCGCCCGGGCCGTATCGCGGCTGGTCTACTGCAATCCGTTCGTCCCCGAGCGGATCGAGTGCGAGCGGGCCGCCCTCGGGCCCGCGTTCGTCGCCGACGGGGCCGACTGGAACGTGCACGCCGAGCGGATCGACGATCACGCCAACCTCGCGGCCATCCGTGCCCGCGTCGAGCGCCTCGTCGAGAACATCCGCGAACGACTCGCGGCCGGCGCATCCGGCGACCCGGCCGACCTGCGACTGTACGAGGACCTGGTCCTGTTCCACCTGTACCACCGCCACCGGGCAGGCCTCGACGCGGTCCTGCAGGCGTCCGGGCAGAACCGGGCGGCCGGCTTCTACGCCACGTTCGCGGCCGACGCGGCCCGCCTGCTGGGCCGGACACCCGGGCTGCAGGCGGTCCGGAACGAACTGCCGCATCTGTTCGCCTGCTTCTTCCAGATCCGGCGTGCGTTTCACGAGATCTTCCACTTCATCACGGGCATCTCGCGGCCGGCGGCCCGGTTCCGGGCGGCGGTCTGGCAGTCGATCTTCACGCACGACATGAGTCGCTACCGGCGGGTGCTGTTCGACCGGATGGGTGACTTCACCACGCTGATCACCGGTCCGTCGGGCACCGGCAAGGAACTGGCGGCCCGGGCGATCGGACGCTCGCGGTACCGGGCGTTCGACCCGCGGGCCGGCTCGTTCGCAGGCGACCGCCCGGGGGCGGAGTTCTGTCCGGTGAACCTGTCAGCGCTGTCGCCGACGCTGATCGAATCGGAACTTTTCGGGCACCGCCGCGGATCGTTCACGGGGGCGATCGCGGACCGGGCGGGCTGGTTCGAGAGTTGTCCGGCGGCGGGGACGGTTTTCCTGGACGAGATCGGCGAACTGGACCGCACGATCCAGGTGAAACTCCTGCGGGTGCTGCAGACCCGCACGTTCCAGCGGATCGGCGACACCAAGGAAATGTCATTCGCCGGGAAGATCATCGCGGCGACAAACCGCGACCTGGGCAGCCTGCGGCGGCAGGGCCGCTTCCGGGACGATCTGTATTACCGGCTGTGCTCCGACCAGATCGCCGCGCCCTCGCTGGCCGAGCGCCTGCGGGACACCCCAGCGGAACTGGGGCACCTGATCCGGGTCCTCGCGCAGCGACTGGTCGGCGACGAGGCCGAGGCGCTGACCGAGGAGGTCGAGCAGTTCATCGAGCGGAACCTGCCGCGCGACTACGCCTGGCCGGGCAGCGTCCGCGAACTCGAACAGTGCGTGCGAAACATCCTGATCCGCAAGGACTACCGGGCGGAACCGGGCGCGGCCGCCGGCGAACTCGGGGGCGAGGTGATGGCGGGCGCCCTGACAGCGGACGAACTGCTGCGGCGGTACTGCGCGCTGGTCTACGAGCAATGCGGCAGCTACAGCGAGACCGCCCGCCGTCTCGGGCTGGACCGCCGAACGGTCCGCAGCCGACTGGCCGAGTCCGCCGGCGATCCGGGCGCGCAGGTCGGCTCCTGAACGGGCTGCGCAGGAATACGGGCAGCAACCCGGCGACGGCACGGCTCGAGAACCCCGCGGACGCGCACCCACGTCGCGGATCACTCAGGGCGAACCAGCCGAGTCCGGCACGGCTGCCACCCAGTCCCGGACATCCTCTTCGGCGGTGACCGGCGGGCAACCGCCGTGCGCGGTGTCGCACATCTCGTCGTAGGAAAAACCGAACGCGGCCGCGGTCTGCCGGAAGGCGGTCTCGACCTCGGGCGGCATCGCGGCGACGGACGCGGCCGGGTCGCGGGTCATGATGTTGACACCGGCATACTCGCCGACCGGCGTTTCACCGCAATAGGTGTACATGACCCAGTCCGGGTGCGGGATCGCCAGCACATACCAGCTTTCATCCTGCGGTTGCAGCGGCGGATTGGCGTAAGGCACCTCCAGCAGGCCGGGCTCCGCCTCGCTGAGCGCGGGCTCGGCAATCAGGTGCAGGATCTGCTCCGGGCCGCACGTTCCGGTCGGCGCACAGAAGGCGGTGTGGTACCACCACCGGCCGTCGCGAAAGACCCACGAACTCGATCGGCATGGCAGCGCGTCATACCCCCCTTCCCAGTCGGACTCGGGCACGCCGCAGTTTCGGCCGCGCACCTCGCGCCAGGTTCCCTGCAATGACTCCAGGCTGTCGAGCACCGGTACCAGGTGGATGGTCTCGCTCGTGACCGGGCAACGTCCATCGGTATCGGGCGGCAGCGTCGGCAGGCACCCGTTGTCGGCGAAGCACTGGATCATGCGGCGATACACGTCACTCGCGTTGCCCCGCCCGAGCTGACACGAGAGATGACAGGCCTGCTGGTCGGTCCGGGCGCCCTGCGAACCGCAGCGGGCATGACAGGCCAGCGCCGCCCGGCATCCGGGATCCAGCACACACAGGAACGCCGGCAGCGTGCAACTGCGCAGGCTGCACAGCAGAAGCGCGGGATCAAAGACCAGGCCGCTTTCGCCGTCGTCGGCCGCAGGCTCGGCCGTGCCGCCCGGTTCAGGGCGGAACAGCGCGCCGCAGCCCTGGCACAGCAGCCCGGCAAGCAGCAGGCCGACGATCGCAACGTTTCGAACCACAGGACTTCCCCCTCTTCGCTGGCTTCACCCGCGCGGTTGATGCAGTCGCCGGCGAGCGTCTTCCGGATCGTAGCCTGCCCGGCCACCCACGGGGCGTTCGACGACGCCGCACCCGCCGCCTAGCGCAGGTCGAGCAGGGCCTGCTGGCAGGCGGGCGTCAGCCGTCGCGAGTCGTGCCCGATTCCGTCGATCACGGCGTGCCGAATGCCCGGCCGCCGGTCTTCGGACCGTGCCAGCGCACACATGTCCGCGACCCAGTTGCGGGCGAGTTCGATCCGCGTCCGGCCGCGATGTCCCGGGCGGTCCGGTTGGGGTTCGGTGTCCTCGGCCCCGACGATCACCGCGATCGGCAGTTCGGTCGCCTGCAGCCACTTGTCGCGGTCCGGTTCGACCACGACCCGCTGCTTGTTCCCGTCACCCCAGTCCAGCGTGCGGGTGAAGCGCCCCATCCCGTACGGCCACGGGGCATCGCCGGTCGGGAACGCGTAGCGTCCTGGGGCGCTCAGCACGGCCGCCCGAACCCGCTGCGGATGCGTCAGGCAGTACCGACAGACGAACTGCCCGCCGGCCGAGTGTCCGTAGAGCAGGACTCGGGCATCCTGGTCGCCCATTTCCTTTCGATACGCGTCGACCAGGTTGTTGACGAAGACATCGGCGCCGACGTCACGGCCGAACAGGCCACGGTAGCCACCGTACGCCCGCTGGTATCGGTCGCGGTCGAACGCGGGCGCCAGGACCAGCAGGCGGTGCTGCTCCGCGAAGTCGGTCCAGCGCGTGATGTACGTCGCGGCCGCATGCATGGCCGACTCGTCCTGTCCCAGCGAGCCGTGCACCAGGACGAGAATCTCGACCGGTCGGCCGCGCTTCGGTGCGTAGACCTGGTAGTCACCCCAGGCGCTGCCACGAGCAAGGACCCGCCCGGCGTCGCGCCGGGAAATCGCAAGGTCGTCCTCCGCCCGCGCGAGCGGCGTAGCGGTCACGACGGCGACCGTGACGAGCAGCAGGAAGTTGCGTCCGACCATCGGATTCTCTCCTGTCAGACATCCTAACGGCCACCGGCCGCGGGTGACCGCGGAATCCTGTGCGTCGGACGGCGGACGATGCAGGCGAGACGCTCACGGTCGCGCTGGCAGGACGGCCAGTGCTTCCTGCACCAGTCGCCCGTCCGTGTCCAACTGATGGCGATCGATCGCGAGGAAGGCCTCGTCGGCCCAGCCTGCCCGGGCGAACCAGAAGACCCACGCGACCGTGACCTGGTCCGCCCTGCGCTCGCCCGCCAGGACCTGCGCGCAGGGACGCAGGCTGGTGAGCAGTTCGAACGCGTGCTCCAGCGCGCACTCCCTGGTGAGGATCAGCGCGTGCAACAGGCGGTCCTCGGACTCCGGATCGTCAACGTAACGGTCGGGCCAGGCCGAAAGTCGCTTCGCCTCCATGGCACGAGCCAGCGGAATGGTGTCGCGGGCGACCCGGTACTGCTCGGGGTGGCGGGCCCCGTACCGCGCCAGGTGCCAGACCGGAGCGATCAGGCTGCCGTGGTACCGGAACCGCGCGTTCAGAATCTGCAGGGCCAGCCTGCGGACGGGTTCATCCAGCGCGGCGGCCCGCACCTGGCCGTAGGCCTCCAGGGGAGTCATCCGCCCGAGCAGGTCGTACACCAGGTCCGAGGCCCGGATGCGCTCGGGCGGGCGGCTCTCAGCCAGGACCTGCTGCCTGCGGGCGTGCACCCCCGGAATCCGCTCGAGCTGTTCCCGCCGCGCGGCCGGTCGCGACGGCACGACGCGAATGTCGAGCGCCTGCCCGGCCACATCCGACGGCGCCAGCCACGGGGCGATCTCAAGCCACAGCCGGCGGAATCGGATGCGATACGCATCGCCGGTCCACTCGGCCCGGTGCTGCTCCCAGAGTCCCTCCCGGTCGAACGCGACCCGGGCGCGATGCGTGGGCGACTTGTGATCCGGCGGGCGCGCGACGAGGCGGAACGTGGTTTCGAACCCTGTTTCCGGGTGCCGCAACTGCACGGCGAACGCGACGGGTTCCGGCGGCACCGGCATGGCGACCTCCAGCGTCAGCCAGTCCGGGCGCATCCGGTACTGTTCCGCGTCGTTCCGATCTCGCTCGTCCGTCCGGCCCCAGATCCGCACGTCGCCGCCTTCCGGGTCCTCCTCCAGGAAGACCCCGATGCCGGTCACCATCTCGAGCGCGACCGTGTCGACCCGGAAACCGCGGGCGAACTCGGCGACGTAGTAGCTCTCGACGATCGGCGGGTGGTCCGACGGAACCCTCGGCCGCTCGGTGTAGACGCTGAAGCTGATCGGCGAAATCGGCACCGTCACCGACGGCACCGGCAGCCTGTCCGAGTCCCGCGCGCCGACCAGCGTGAACCCCACGTGGCCACGCAACTCGTGCCGGCCGGGCGCAAGCGGCGGCACGCGGAACTGGGTCCCGAGACCACTCCGGAGGGCACCATGACCGACTCCGGTTCCCGCCGTGCGCAGCGGTTGGGCCTGGCGGTTGATCAGCTCCAGGGGTTGGTCGTCAAGCGCCAGCGACACCTCATACGCCAGACCGAACCCGGCGGGTGTCGTCGCGTAGACCATGGGATTGAGACTGTCCGGCGGGTGCCCCTCGCCGAGCACGATGTCCCGGGTATGGACCTCGACACGCGTCGTGGCGTCACACAGCGTCCGGACCTCGCTCGCGCTCAGGCGGCCGCGGCGAGCCCAGTTCCAGGCGCGCCGCACGGCCGCGTGCCAGGCTTCGTTCGGCTGCCAGTCCTCGGTCTCCTGGAACTCGTGCGCGGACAGCAGCGCGAAGGTCGACGCCCGCAGCGCACGATCGTACCGGTGGACGCCCGCGGCCCCGATCAGCACCGCACACAGCAGCGCCCCGACGACTGCCAGCCGCGAACGATGCCGGCCCAGCCAGCGTTTCGCCCGCCGGGCCCCGCTGTCCGGCCTGGCCTGGATCGGCCCGCCGTCCAGGAAGGACTGCAGGTCCCCGCCGAACGCGGCCACGGACGCATAGCGTTCGGTGCGATCGACGGCCAGGGCGCGCAGCAGGATCGTTTCGAGGTCGGGTGCCAGGTCGGGCCGGTGCCGGCGCGGCGGCGTCGGCTCGAACGACTGAAGCCGCCGCAGGTCATGGCTCAGGTGGCCGGTCAGTCTGACCGGAAACGCACCGGTCAGCGCCTCGTAGAGGATGACCCCCAGCGAGAAGACATCGGAGCGCTCGTCGACGCTCGTCACGGCGCCGCCGGCCTGTTCCGGGGAAGCCCAGCGGACCGTTCCGAGGAACTGTCCGGAAACCGACAGCGGGCTGGAAGTGCCGAGGTCATCCTTGATCCGGGCGAGCCCCAGGTCCAGCACGCGAGGATGATCGTCCCGGTCCACCAGCACGTTGGACGGCTTCAGGTCGCGATGGATGACACCCTGCCCGTGGGCATGGTCGACCGCGGCACACACCTGGATCATCGCCTGCAGGATCGATGCCGGCTCGCGGTCCTGTTCGCGGGCCCACGCGTCGAACGGCTGGCCGTCGACATACTCCATCACGAACCAGGAGTACTGTTCGGTAACGTCCGCCTGGTGAAGCGCGACGATGCCGGGATGGCGCATCCGGGCCAGCAGCCTGACCTCGCGATCGAACCTCTGGTGGGCCGCATGCCCGGCCACACCGCGGCCGGGAATGACCTTGATCGCGACCCGCCGCCTCGGCCGCTCCTGGGCGGCGACGTAGACATCGGCCTGTCCGCTCCGCAGGTGCTGCAGAATCTCAAAGCCCGCGAGTCGGAAGTCGCCGACCCGCGAGGCCGCGGTCGTCGCCGTCGCGTCCCGGTACTGGAAGACCGCGGACACGACATCGGACAGGCCGGGAAAGAGCCGGTGGGCGGCCTCGCGCCGCAGGCCCTCGGCCTCGACGAACCGCATCAGAATCGCGAAGCGTGCCATCGCGCCCGCCTCACCATCCAGTCCCTCGGCGGTCAGTCGCGCAGCCAGCCATGCCTCGAGGTGGTCGGCGTCGGGCGCGTTGCCGTCGTCGCACGCCTGGTCGTAGGCGTCCTCGACGCGCTCGATCGCGTCCCGCTGCTCGGCCGGAACATCCGCCTGCATCGGCCCGAAGCGACTCATGGTTGCAGATGCCTCATGGCCCGACGCAGCTTGTCGGTCACCTTGTAGACCCGCGCGACGGGAACGCTCAACTGCTTCGCCACGTCGCGCGGCCGGGCCTCCGCGACAAAACGCAGGTGGAGGATTTCAGCATCGACGGTGTTCAGCGTGGCCCGGAACTCGTCGAAGCAACGTTGAACATCGGAACAGGCCCGAGCCTCCTGCCGTGAGAGCAGGTCGTCCGGCGCGGGTGTGTCCGCGGGGCGCGTGTCGGTGCCGTCGAGCGTCTGCGGCTGCCGCTTCCGCATCTGATCGAGGCAGCGATTCCGCACGACGGTAAAGAAGAACCGCTCCAGGTCCCGGCGATCGGCCATCCGGGGAAGCCGGTCTTCGAGGAACACCGCGGCAAGCGCTTCCTGCACCGCGGCCGACGCGTCGAGCGGCGCGCGGACAAGCTGGCCCGCCCGGGCGCGGCCGCGCCGATAGAGGAACTCCACCAGGACGGCCTGGCTGTCCTGATCCTGCGGATGACGCATGGCGCGCGTCACGTCGGACGGGTGCTGGTCGGCTGTCATGGCCGCTCCCCTGGTCGCAGCGAGCGACAGGCCTTCTCGAGGACGAAACGCACGCGATAGGGCACCACGCCCGCGATGCAACTGATGCTCGCGCGGCTGTGCCCACGCAGTCGCAGGTCCAGGACGACGATCTCCGTCGGACGGAGTTTACGCCGAAGCGTGGCGAGCAGGGCCTCCAATTCGGCCGCTGTTCGGGGGCGCCACCGTCCCGCCCGGCGATGGAACGCGCCGCGGTCGCGGGCCAGTCCGCGCAGCACGATCGCCAGTTCGTCGGCGGCGAACTCGGCGGCATCACGACTGAATCGAGGCACGGTGATCCTCCGCGACCGGGTGCTCCTGCCCGGTAAGCGAGCGGATACGCGTTTTTCTTGGGAAAATCACCCGCTTTCTTTCCGGGCCTTCGCGAGCGCCTCCGGCGACCGGGGCGGATGGCAACCCGGGTGATCGGCCTCGCGTGCAGGCTTCGGAGCGGGCGGCAACCACTCGGCTGTGCCGATCAGCCGCCGAAGTGCGCCAGGAGCATCGCCAGGTCGGCCAGGTCAACCCGCCCGTCCGCGGTCAGATCGGCCGGGGAATGCGTGCGGCCGTAGTCCGACAGGAGCCGGGCGAGGTCGGTCAGGTCGACCGTGCCGTCGTTGTCGACATCGGCCAGGTCCGGCTGCGTCGGTCCCTCGGCGACCGCGGCGGCTGCGTCGAGTCGCCCGGCACCAAGCTGGTGTTCATATCCCGGATTGAGCGCGTCGATGTCGGCGCTCATTTGGAAGAGCAGTTCTTCGAGCGACTCTGCCGTCTGTGCATTCGCCGGCCACTCGGGGTGCTGCCCGCGCAGCAGGGCGGCGGTTCCGGAGACGAACGCCGTCGCCACGCTGGTGCCCTCCCAGACGCCCATGCGTCCGTCGGGGAACGTGCTGACGATCGAGCGGGTCGGGTCGAAGGTCGGGCGCGGAATGTCGTGGTCGCCGCCGATCGGGGCCGCTTCGACAAAGCCGCTCAGCACGCTCGTCCCCGGGGCCGCGATGGCGATGTCGTCGTTCCAGTTGCTGAAATCGGCCCGGCGGTCGTGATCGTCGGTCGCCGTCACCCCGATCGCCTTGCCCGACACGGCCGGGTAGCGGGCGGGCTCGCGGCGATTGTCGTTGCCGGCGGCCGCGACGACGAGAATGCCGCGGCGTCGGGCGGCTTCGAGGGCGTCCTCGACGATCTCGGCCTCTTTCGTGGAGCCGGCGCTGAGGTTGATCACCTCGACGCCGCGGTCGATCGCGTAGTAAATGCCCTGCGCGACGCGGAACGCCTCGCCCTGTCCGTCGTTGTCGAGCACGACCACCGGCAGGATCATCGCGTCCGGGGCGACGCGGTGAATCAGCCCGGCCATGAACGTGCCGTGTCCGTACATCTCGTCGGCCCGCCCGTCGGCGTCATCGTCGATCCCGTCGCGCCGTTCGGCCGTGTCGGTCGAGTCGTCGATGAAGTTGTAACCCGCCAGCAGGACATCGCGGAGCAGCGGATGGTCCGGATCGATGCCGGTGTCGACCACCGCCACGGCAACGCGCCGCCCGGTGCTCAACAGGGCGGCCTGGTCGAGGCCGAGCAGATCGCGGGCGTACTGCACCTCGTACATTTCCGCGCCGGGCGCGGCCTCCATACTGACGAAGACGGTGCCGGTGCTGCCCTCGGTGGTTTCGGCCTCGTAATTCAACTCGGCCCAGACGAGGGGGCGGTTCGGGTCGGCGGGCGCGCCGCGCTCGGCGACAAGGCTCTCGATCAGCGCCTCGACGACATCGCAGTCGACGCTGCCGGCCGGCATTCGCAGCAGGTACGTGGCGTGCGATTCGATCGCGGCCTCGACATGGGTTCCGGCATAGTCTGCGTTGATCCGGGCCAGAACCTCGTCAATCGTCGAGTGGTCGGCCACGCGGACCTGAACCTGTTCGCGACGGTGGTCATTCTGGCCGGGCTGCGGAGGCGGACAGTCCGCGCGGGTCAGCGACCCGGCGGCGCACACCAACAGCAGGGCAGCAAGCGCAGGCTTTCTCATGATCTTCCCATCAGAATGAAGGGAGCCCAGAAGCAAGGGTGCGGTTCCTTCTGCATGAAGGACCGGGCCGCTTCGGCGAGGGCTGCCGCACAGCCCCCTCCAGCCCCCTGGTATCCTGGTAGCATTGTATAGAACTCGCGCATCAGGTGCCGGGTTTTTTCGTCATGGGCGGCCCAGAGCGTGACGAGCACGTTCGCCGCGCCGGCCGACAGAAACCCGCGGACCAGGCCGATCAGTTCCTCGCCGGCCCGCAAGGCATGCCGGCCCGTGTTGCAGCCGCTCAACGTAACGAGTTCCGCGGTCAGCCGCAGGCCCGAAAAGTCGGCCCCGCCCAGCCAGCGGTCGCGCAACCGCAAGCCGCTGGCCTCCGGGCGGTCCGCGTCGAAGTAGCCGTGACAGGCAAAGTGAATCACGCCACGACCCGGCATCTGCCGCACCACCTCCGCCACGGTTGCCGCGCGGCCGAGCAGGCACGCTCCGCCGAGGGTCGCCGCGATCTCCTCGGCTTCGCGCTCGACCTCGGTCGCCCGCTCGTCCGCGACGCCGATCGCCAGGGCGTCGCCGCGACCGGTCGCCCGACCCGGCGCCGCGAGGCTGGCCAGTACACTCGCGCTCGGCGCGTAATGGACGGCGCAGCGCTCGATCAGGTACCGTGCTCCGTCCCAGGCCGCGTGCATCGGAAACGCGTGCAGGGGACCATGCGGGATGATGGCCAGCCGCTGCGTGCCCGCGACCTGCTCGATCCACGGCCTGACCAAAAGGTCGTGGAACCAGCGCAACTCGGCCCGGACGTCGTCGAGCAGCCGCGGCGCCCGGCGACCCCGCAGCGCCCCGGGCCGCGCCGCCCGCTGCATCTGGAACGGAAGCGTCTCGAGATGCCGCTCGACTTCCTCCAGGGTGGCCATGCTCCGAACCAGTCGCGCCTGTCCGCCGCGCAGGACGAGCGCGTGCACCATACCGCCGCAGATGAAGAACTCGACGGCGGCTGCGTCGACGCCCAGGGTCGCCGCGAAGCCGTCAAGGTCGATCGGCCGGAGTCGCGTGATGTCGCGCTGCCCGGCCGAGGCGCGGCGCTGCTCGAGCGACTCGAGTTCGCGCTGTCGGTCACGCGTGCGCTCCTGCCATTCGGACAGGTTCAGCGTTCTTCCCGCGTGATGATGATCCGCCAGGCGACTGAACAGCGCGCTGAGGTCCTCGCGCAGTTCCTCGCAGCGTGCCGCCACCCGCGCGTCGGCGCCGGTCGCCGGCGCCACGTCCAGCGCGGACCCGACGCGATCAAGCAGTGTTCGCGACTTCGCCAGTTCCACGGCCTCGAACAGGTCCCCCAGCGCGGGCTGCGGCCGAGAGAGATGCGTCGTGAGCAGGTCATCGTAGAGGTCCGAGCCGGCCACCGTCACGGCCGTCGCGAAACGCTCGGCCCGCAGCGAGCCACGCATCCGCTCGCGATGCTGCGCCGCAGCCACCAGGTCCCGCAGCGATCCGTCGGCGTCCCCGGCCGCACGACGACAGAGCGCCCGGCTGTGAAGCAGTTGGGCTGCCAGGGGGACGATATCGAACGAGAGCGCGAGGTCCACCGCCGCGTTCAGGTCGCGCTCGGCCGACGCCAGGTCGCCGGCGGCCCGCGCGACCGCCGCCCGCTGCGCCAGCACCGGGATCCGGTCGAGCGGGTCGCCTTCGAGGACCTGCGCCGCCGACGCGAGCAGCGCGGCGGCACGCGCGCCCTCACCCTGGGCGAGCGCCGCGGCACTCCGCTGCAGATCCACGCGGGCCGCGGCCGCGGCGTGGCCGAGATCGCGGTAACCGGCCCCGGCCTGCCGGAGGATCGCGTCCGCTTCACGCGACTGCCCCATGCGGAGCAGCACCCGGCCGAGACCCGCCCGCGTGCGGGCACACTCGGCCGCCATGCCCAGACGATCGAGCGCGGACAGGGCCGACTCGTACGCGGCCCGGGCGTCATCCGGCAGGCCGAGTGTCTCGAGGGCTTCGGCTTCCTCGCCGAGCAGTCGCGCGACGTGGCTGTGGGCGACGTCGTCTTCGAGCCGACGGCGAGCATGTTCGAAATGGTGCAGCGCCTCGCTCAGCCGTCCGCGCCGCGTTTCGAGGTCGGCAATATTGCCCTGCGCGATGGCCGCAACGACCGCTGCGCCGCCTTCCTCGGCCGCCTTCAGCGCGGCGCGAAAGCAGGCCTCCGCGCCGGAAAAGTCGTTCAGCAGCAGCAGTGCTTCGCCACGGTTGTTCTGCAGGTACCCGGTCAGCAGCGGCTCGGCGACCAGCGCCGCAGCGGCCCGGTCGAAGTGCAGCAGGGCCCGCCTGGAGTCGCCGCGGTTCTGGTGGATGCCGCCTAGGTTCAGATCCGCCCGGGCCGCCAGGGCCGGTTCACCCGCCGCGGTCAGGATCCGATGCCCCTCTTCGCCGGCCGCAATCGCATCGTCGTAGCGGCCAAGTTCATTGAGCGGGTGCAGCGATGCCACGCGGGCCCGCCCGGCTTCGATCGGGGCTGCGCTGCCGGCCACCTCGACCGCGGCCTGGCAGGCGGCGAGCGATTCGTCGTGCCGCCCAGCGTACGCGAGCGCCTGGGCGAGAGCGCGGCGGGCGCGGGCCCGCGAACGGGGACCGCCGCGCAGGTCGGCCAGTTCGACCACCAGTTCGGCCGCTTCGAGCGCACGGGCCACGTCGGCAAAGGCGAGTCGTTCGGCTTCATCCCCGAGGGCGACAAACAGGTCATCGTCCGCCGCGATGCGGGCGAGTACCGCCGCCCGCTCTTCGCGCGGGGCGGCGAGGCAGTCCCCGAGCAGGGCCTTCGGATTCGGTTCCGCGGCGCTCATTCGATCCGGATTCCACCAAGTACGACGGCCCGCTCGCCGACGCACAGCGCGATTCGATACGAGCCGGGGCCGGCTTCAAGACGGAAGTTGCCGCGTGGATCCGCACTGGTGCGCGCGACGGGGCGCTCGTCTTCGCCATGCAACAGCACCACGTCCGTCGCGGCACCGTCGCCGGTCACGTTGCCGAGAATCACGCCCGAGCCGTGAATCTCGAGATCGACGTCGACATCGTCCGCTTCGAATGACAACTGGTAGGCGGTCGCACTGCCGCGAAACCCGGCGGCCGCCGCCGGGCTGCGACTGTCGAACGCGACGACCGCAATCACTCGCCGAAGCGCGCTCCACCAGTCGGGGGTCGCCCCGGCCGACTCGGGCACGACGGCCGCGAGCGCCGCCTCGATCGCACCCGGACTGGGTGCCTCGGAGTCGTCGGTCCGCATCGTCGCCAGCACCCGCCGGCACGCAGCGACCTCGTCCCGGAGGGAGGCCGACGTGCGCACCGCCTGCTCGAACGCCGCCGATTCAGCCGCGTCCAGCGCGCCGACAAGGTAGTCGAGGATCATCCGTCGGGTCGGCTGTTGCATGCCGGCACCTCCGCGAGTCAGTCTAGCGGCCGAAGTTCGACAACAGGATACCGAGATCGGTCAGATCGATGCAGCCGTTTCCGTCGAAGTCGGCCTCCGCCAGGTAGGTCGTCTCGCCACTGCAACTTCCGAACCCGGCCAGGACGATCGCCAGGTCGGTCAGGTCCACCCGTCCGTCTCCGTTCGCGTCGCCGGTCAGCAGCGTGCCCACCACGTCGAGGATCACCCGGTCGCTTTCGATCCGCACGACAAACGCATGATCAGCATTGATCTGCGCGCCGTGAATCGTGTCGAAACTGCCGGTGACGGACGCGGCCGAGAGGACCTCGAAGCTGGCGCCGACATCTGGAACGAACCCGGGCGGCAGGACGATCTGCAGCGCACCGCCGATGCGTGCCGCCCCGGTCACAGTGACCTGATCGTGCCCCGTCGGCGCCACGTCGACTTCGAGCGTCGGCGCGAAAGGCGTCTGGTTCGGATCCTGGGTCAGATCGCCATCGATGTCGAGCGGGCCGACCACGTGGTCCGGTTGCACCCGGCCGCCGCGGTTGGTCACGTTCCCGGTGATCGTTCCACCGCCGGTCAGTCGCCCGGCCAGGTTCGGATCACTCGGGAGATTCGGGTCGCGCACCGGACCGTACAGAACGATCTCCGAGGCGCTGACCGCACCACCGGCCAGGTCGAGCACGCCGTCGTAGTTATCGATGCTGCCGGCGCTGCGCAGCAGCCCGCCGGTCGAGACGTGCACGGCGGCGCTGCTGTTGCAGTGATTGCCGCTGCGGCCCAGCCTGACCGATTGCGCGGCGATCAGCGAGCCGGGACCTTCGACGAAGACGGTTCCCTGCGAGTTCGTCCGCTCGGCCACACGCATCTGGGTCGCGAGCACCTGTCCGCCGTCGGTAACGCTGAGTGTGCCCTCGGCAAGCCCGAGCGTCGATGCGCAGTTGGTGTCGTTGTTGAAGCCGACATACAGGTACGTCGGGTTCCAGGTGCTGCCGGCACCGTCGACGTTGGCGGCGCCGCGCAGTACATCGCGGATGCCGAAGCGGCCGACGAAGCTCTGTCCGGTCGTCACCGTTGCGCCGTCGAGGACGTTCAGCGTGCCGTCACCCTCGTAGCCGATGAAGACGTTTCCGCTCTGGCTGTGCCACGACGAACCGGGGCCGCTGACCGTCAGCGTCCCGATCCCGCGGCGGGTCTCGCCGATGTAACTGGTGGCCGAAGTCGCCGAGGCACCGCCCCGGACGACCAGGTCGCCATGGTAGTAGTCGGCCCCGAACGAGAAGAAGCTGCCGACCTGATTCCCGGTACCGACGCTCAGCGTGGTCGCCGTCAGCGCACTGCCGGAACCGTCGAGCGTGATGGTCGCATCGCCGCCGTATCCGATGTCGACCGAACCGGCCGCGATGTCGCCGGCGGTGAGCGACAGATTCGCGCTGCCGGACTGCCCCGCGACGAGCACACCGGCAGCCTGCAGCGCGCCGCCGGAGACCGCGACGTCGGCATGCCCGCCAAACTGGCCGAGCAGACCGTGAAGGCAGTCGACCGTGCCGCCGCCGACGATGCTGAGCGTCCCGTCGCCGTTCGCCCCGATGCGGAGATTCTGCGACAGCGTCAGCGCGCCACCGGCCCCGATCGAAGCGGCGCCCGTCGCGCCGCTCGCGCGCCCGACGACCGCGTTCTCCGCGTGCACCTGCCCGTTCCCGATTGCGAGCGCGGCCGCATCGCCCGGCAATTCACCGACGATCAGCGAATCCCGCAGGATGTTGCCCTCGGTCAGATCCAGCGTCGTGCCACCCAGGTCGAGCGTCACCGCGTCGGTGGCGACGACCATCTGGCCGACCGTTGCCGGGGCGGTCAGGGTCACGCCATAGGAGCCGCCGTCGAGATTGAAGATCGCGTTGTCCGCGGCGTTCGGCGCGGTGCCGCCCAGCCAGTTGGCGCCCGTCGCGAAGTCGCCGCCCGCGGCACTGTCCCAGGCAGTCCCGCGCGTCCGCGGCGAAGGCAGCGTGCCGAACGCAATCGTCGCGTCGTCAAACCACAGGTACTGGGCCTCGTCACCACCCGCCTCGGTCTCGCGGATCTCGATCCGGTGGAATCCGTCCGGGTCGATGATCCCCACGAACGGAGTGTTCGCGACGTTGCGGTCGACACAGTCGTAGATACCGGTGTTCGGGTCGGTCCCGCACCGCTCACCGAGGTCGATCGAGTTGACTTCGTCCCCGTCGAGGATCAGCGTGATGTCGGCCCCCCACGTGCCGCGCACCCAGATCCCGAACGCGTACATCGGCTCATCGCTGGTGACGACGCAGCCGTCCGGAATGCCGGCCAGGATATCACCGTGTGGCGACGAATAGAAACCCCACTGGCCGCCGTGCGCTGCACCCTCGCTGGTGGTGATCGCGTGCAGCCCGCCGCCGCTGCCGTCCCAGGTGATTCCCTGGCTGAAGGCATCCGGCGCAGCGTACGAACCGTACACGATGGTCGAGCGCACCGGCCCCCAGGTCGCGCTGTCCTCGAATCCCTCGTGGATCGCCGGCCAGCCATTCGCAGCCAGTACGGACGCGAAGTTCGGCTCGTTGAAGGCAATCATCTCATCGGCTGGTGCCGCTGCGACGGCGGCCAGAACGGCGATCAGGGTGAGCGAATGGCGCATCGCGCGGAACTCCTCGATGGAAGGATTCGGTCTCACCCAGCAGTACCCGTCCACCGCCCGGAAATACGCCGAATTCAACCTTCCTCAAAGAGACCGCACCCCGCCAGGATCCGCCGCAGCTTCTCGAAACAGCGGGCCCGCGTCGGACCGATACTGCCGACCTTCATGCCAAGCATCTCGGCCACCTCTTCGTAACTCGGCGGGTCCGCCTGCAGGAACAGCATCTCGAGCAGTTCGCGACACGGGGAACCCACTTCCGCCAGACCACGATGCAATTCGTGCTGTCGTTCCCAGGCCAGCATCCGCTCGGCCGGAAGTTCCTCATCCGCAGACGGATCACCGGGCGCGGACCCGCCCTGGAGTCGGCGCCGGGCCCGCAGGCTTTCGCGGTGTGCGGCCGTGATCAGCCAGGCCGAAAGCCGCTCCGGCGCCCGAATCCGGCCGAGGCCGCGGTGCAGACCCGCGAAGACGGCCTGAAAGACGTCGTCCGCGTCGGCGGCTGCAAGCCGGTAGCGGCGCGGAATCGAGTAGACCAGCCGCCCGTACGTCTCGATCAGCGTGCGCCAGGCATCCTCGTCGCCTCGTTCGCAGGCCGCGAGCAGGTCCGGGTCGTGTCTCACTGGGTTTCTCCGCGCAGCGCCACCCGATCACATCGTAGCGGGCCCGCCGAAAAAGGGCGCGTTCCGGGGGTTCGTCGTATTTCGCGGCCAGGCACCGGCACTGTTCGGATGGTGTGGCAACACGCCGGCATCCGTTCCGAACAATCCGGAGGGCAATCGTTGTGAACAGATCAGGTCGCATGCGCGTCGGGCTGCTGGGTGTTCTGGGGGTCTCGGCCCTGTTGCTGGCGTTGTCCGGCGGTGCCTCGCCGGACCCGCGGGCCGATGAGTACGTGGTGATCGCCTACAACGACCTCGGCATGCACTGCATGAACGAGGACTTCTCCGAGATCGCGATCCTGCCGCCGTTCAACACGCTTCGGGCGCAGGTGCTCAAGAAGGGCGGCAGTCCGGACATCATCAAGGAAGAGGTTCTCGTCGAGTACTCGATCCCGTCGAACAGCCGCTCGGCCGACAAGACCAACTTCTGGAAGTACGCGCCGGCGCTGCTCGGGGTCGCGCTTCCGGTAGACATCGGCCTGGCGGGAAAAGGAATGCGCGGCACGCTTGATCCGGTCGGCGAGCCGGAAGAGTACTGGGAGGCGGTCGGCATTCCGATCACGCCGATCGACGACATGGGACGGCTCGACCCGTACCCGGTCGGCGAGGTTGTCGTCTACAAGGAAGGTGTCGAAGTGGCGCGCACCCAGACAATCGTGCCGGTCTCGCAGGAACTGAGCTGCTCACTGTGCCACAGCGGACCGGGCATCTCGATGGAAACCGACATCCTCCGCGACCACGACCGTCTGCACGGCACCAGCCTCGAGTCTCAGAAGCCGGTGCTGTGCGCGAGCTGTCACGCCGATCCGGCCCTCGGAGCGCCCGGGCAGCCCGGCGTGTCGATGTTCTCGCACGCGATCCACTCGGCCCACGCCGATCGGGTTGGCGACATCAACCTCGCCAACGACTGCTATGCCTGTCACCCGGGCGTTCGCACGCAGTGTCACCGCGGCGTGCATCTCGCCCGGGGCGTCGAGTGCATCGACTGCCACGGCGACATGACCGCCGTCGGCAGCACCAGTCGTACGCCGTGGATCGATGAACCGCGCTGCAGCGACTGCCACAGCCGGCCAGGCTTTGACTTCGAAGAACCCGGCAAGCTCTACAAGGACTCGCGCGGGCACGGCGGCATCCTCTGCATGACCTGCCACGGCAGCCCGCACGCGATCCTGCCGGCCGTGACCGAGGCCGACAATCGCCAGGCCATCCGCCTGCAGGGACACCCGGGCAGGCTCGACACCTGCACGGTATGCCACACGTCGACGCCGTCCGAGCCGTTCTTCCACTCCCTCGAAGACTAGGAGCACCGCGATGAGGACCCTCGCGCTTTCGCTGTCCGTTCTGCTGACGTGCTCTGTCACGCGTGCGGCCGACATGTACATCGTCACCGACCTCGGCACGCTCGGCGGCGAGTTCAGTGCCGCCTGGAGTCTCAACGCGCACGGCGTCGCGGCCGGGCAGGCGACGCTGCCTCCGCTGGAGGACCTGCGGGCCGTCACCTGGAACGGCACCACGAACGACCTCGGCACGGCCGGGCAGCGCCAGAGCGTCGCCTTCGCGATCAACGACACCGGCACCGTCGCCGGCGTGTCGTTCGAACTCGGCGAGATCGGCGGAACGGCCGTCCGCTGGGACGCGGGTGTCGCCACCGTTCTTGGCGCCTTCACGCCGCGCGACCTCAACAACGCCGGCGTGATCGCGGGCGTGCAGACGACGACGGTCAACGGCATCAGCGTGCGAACGGCCGTTCGCCACGACGGTACGCTGACCGGACTCGGCACGCTCGGGGGCGACTACAGCGCGGCCCACGCGATCAACGACGCGGGCTGGATTGTCGGCACCTCGAACGATGCCGGCGGCTGGTCGCGGGCCTTCCTGTGGTCCGGCACGATGCTCGACCTCGGCACGCTCGGTGGCAACTGGAGCCAGGCCCTGGCGCTGAACGACAACGGCTGGATCGTCGGCGTCTCCGAGACGACCGGCGGCTCGCCGCACGCCTGCGTGTTCGAAGTGTCATCCGAAGGAATCGTGCGCAACCGCATCGATCTGGGCGAACTCGGGACGACCGGAAGCCACGCCTTCGGCGTCAACAACAACGACCAGGTCGTCGGAACCTCCGAGTGGCGTGCGTTCATCTGGGAGGCAGGTCAGATGCACGACCTCAACACGCGCAGCCGTGACGCCACCTGGGAACTGACGCATGCCATGGCGATCAACGACGCCGGGCAGATCGTCGGACGCGGACGGCACGGCGGACTCTGGCGGGCGTTCCTGCTGACGCCGGACGACTGCCCCGGCGACACCAACGGCGACGGTCGGGCGGATCTCCAGGACCTCGCCGTGGTGCTGGCGAACTTCGGCCTGGCCCCGGCCACGCGGCCCGATGGCGACCTCGACGGCGACGGCGACGTCGACCTCAGCGACCTGGGGATCGTGCTCGCCAACTTCGGCGGCACGTGTGACTGACCGCACCCCGGCTGCCCGGCGCCACGCAGCGCCACCCCACGGCGTCGGGCAGCCATTCCTCATGCTCCAACGGAGTACCCTGACGTGATCAACCGCAGCAGCATCCTCGCACTGATTGCTACCGCCACCCTGGCCGTCACAGCCGCTGCGCAGTGGCAGCCCGCGGCGTCATTCCCCGAACCCGGGGCCCGCTTCGACGCGGCCGGGTTGAACCACAACGGCATTCTCTACGCGATCGGCGGACAGCCGTTCGTTCCCGGCGGCGACCAGACGCCGATCCACTACCTCGACCCGAACGACCCGAACGCGACTACGTTCAGCGCCGGCCGGCCGGCCGAGAACGCGATCGTCCGCCAGGGCGTCGGCGTCGACATGCTCGGGCGGATCGTGGTGTTCGGCGGCGTGAACGGCATCGACCCGGAAGAGGATGGCGGCCAGACCTACCAGTATGACATCGTTGAAGGGCAGTGGACCGGACTCGCGGACCGAAGCGCCGCGGCGCCCGCGGACTACTTCGCGTTCGCGACCGACGACCTCGGGCGGATCTACTCCATCGGCGGCGGCCCCGGCGAAAGCGCGGACGCCGGCAACCCGAACGCGGGCTACGTCGAGCGCTACCTCGGCCCCACCGACGCGTGGGAGGTCGTCGCGCCGCTGCCGGTCCCCGTCGCCGATGCCGCCGCGGTCAACGACGGACGCGGACACCTGCTGGTCTTCGGCGGATTCGACACCACCGCGAGCACCCGCCTGGCCACGATTCAGCGGTACGACGTCACCACCAACACCTGGACGCTGCTGGCCGACATGCCGGCCGCCCTGACCGGGCACTGCGCGGCCACCGGCGTCGACGGACGCGTCTACGTGATCGGAGGGGTCAGCGGGCCGATCGGGTCGGGCACGGTCGAGTCGAGCGTGCACGTGCTGCATCTCGACACGATGACCTGGTCGGCCGGCCCCGCCCTGGGCACGCCCCGCACGCGCTTCGCGGCCGCACTGCGGGACGACGATCACATCTACGCGCTGGGCGGCCTGAACGACAGCGGCGGCACCAACACGGCCGAGAAGCTATTCACGCCGACCTGCCCCGGCATCACCACGCAGCCGCTGCCCATGCAGGCCTACGGCGGATCGGCGGCCGGCTTCTCCATCACCGTCAGCGGCACCGCGCCGTTCGCGTACCAGTGGTACCGCGACGGCCTTCCGCTGAGCGATGGACTGACACCCGATGGCAGCACGATCAGCGGGGCGAACGCCGCTGCGCTGACGATCTACGATGTCCGGTCCGCCGACGCCGGAACCTACGACGTCGACATCAGCAACGTCTGCGGAACGACGCGCAGCCAGAGCGCGGCCCTGACCGTCGTCACGCCCGGGCAGGTGCCGACCCACTGGCAGGTCGAGAGCATTCACCCCGCGTGGGCGCAGAACAGTTCGATCGCCCACGGCGTGTCGAACGGCATGATCGGCGGATCGGGAACGACGCCGACCCTTCTGCCGGATGGTCGCACGTTCACCCTCGCGCACCCGGTCGTCTGGGATACCGAGAACCTGGTGCCGGTCGATGTTACGCCGGCCGGCTCCGTCGGCGGGCAGATCTTCGACGTCGAGGGCGACCTGCTGGTCGGCTGGTTCTGGCACACCTGGACCTGCCCGGGCGGAACCCAGTCGTGGACCTGCGCCTGGCAGTCCGCCGGTTTCTGGACGGCCCCCAGCATGAACTTCCTCGAGGCGGTGCATTCGTCCGGCGCCGAGTACGACGCGGCATATGGCACCGACGGATTCGGGATGGTCGGCACGCTGACCTACGAATACACCGAGGGCAACTACGACTCGCGCGCACACTACTGGCCGGGCACCGGCGGTACGTACTCGCTGCACAACGCGGCCTACAGCGACAGCTTCGCGTACGCCGTCGATGGCGACCGACAGTTCGGCTCGGCCCGTGCAGGCTCCTCGAACCACGCGATGATGTGGACCGGCAGCGCAAGCACGCAGACGGATCTGCACCCCGGTGGTTTCACGACTTCGACGATCAGCGGTGCCGGGAACGGTCAGGCCGTCGGCCATGCCGGGAATGGCTCGGCCGGCAGTCACGCCGGACTGTGGATTCCCGACGCGGCCGCGTTCATCGACCTGCATCCGGACGGGACCACCGCCAGCTCGGCCGTCGCGGCGCATGGCGGCATCCAGGCCGGCAACGTCGATGGCGGTGCGGCACTGTGGGTCGGGAGTGCCGAGACGTGGATCGACCTGCACCTGAGCGTCCCGCCCGCGTTCACCAGCTCCTACGCCGAGGATTTCGAGATGCTGCCCGACGGCCGGATGATCGTCGTGGGGTATGGCTACAACAGCGCCACCACGCGGACCGAAGCGCTCGTCTGGCGGAGCCTGGTTGCCGTTCCCGGCGACCTCGACAGCGACGGCGATGTCGACCTGAGCGACCTGGCGATCGTGCTCGGCGACTTCGGCTGCACGCAGCCACCGGCCGCGACCTGCCCAGGCGATGCCGACGGCGACGGCGACACGGATCTGAGCGACCTGGCCGAGGTCCTGGCGAACTTCGGCACCTGAGGACGCCCACCATCTCACGCCGAGACATGCAAAACACTGCTAATCAGTAACTTACGCGGATTTCGCGAGTCCGCACCGCACCCACCGGCGGCGGCCCGGGGTCCGCCCCGCGCGGCCGAACCGCCCGCCTGCCGTGCCCCTGCGCACACGAACAAAGACCGGATTCACCGCGACGATCGCGGTCCGTTCGGGAGCGAGTCGGTCATCGCGACGCCGGTCATCATCGAGGGCCAGGGCCATGTGATCGAACGCGACGCCGGCGCGACGGACCTGTTCCGTTTCTTCCGCGTGGTCCAGGGCGACCTGACGCTCGTCGACACGACGCTCCGCAACGGCATCGGGGACACCGGGATCGGCGGTGGCAGCGTCCTCGTCTCCAACGGCGCGCTGCAGGTGACAAACAGCAGCCTGACCGACAATTCCGCCGGTCGCGGCGGAGCGATCACGCTGGCCGGAGCCAACTCCTCAGCCGAACTCGACGGCGTTCTCTTCGCCGGCAACATCGTCAACGACGGTGGTTCGGGTGGGGCGATCACCGTGATCAACGGGGCCCGGTTGACCGTCCGCAACTCCACCTTTGCCGGGAACCAGTCCGTTCGTAACGGCGGCGCAATCTCGATCGAGAGCACCGACGCCTCGGCCACCATCCTGAACAGCACCTTCTCGGGGAACGCGACCCACATCGCCGGCGTGGGCATGGATCAAGCTTCCGCAAAAACAGATCGATCTGAGAACCTGGGACAACATGGTCGTCGAGAAGTGGGACGCTCAGGACCTCTCCTATCCGTTCGTGATCCGCGTCTTCAACGAACAGCGCGACGACGAGGGCCGCATCAAGGCGGCATCCCGCACGGCTGCGATGCCGACGGCAACGGCGACACCAACGGTGACGACCTGGTGGACCTCAGCGCCCCGGCGATCCTCCTCGGCCGCTTCGGAATCGGCTGCCAGCGCCGACCTCCGGGACACGTGGGGGTTTTCCGGACTTCCTAGAATGCGGTGCCTTGGGCCCAGGGCAGGTGTTTCCTTTCCGGCACACCGCGTCAGCGGCTGACGCTACTGGTGCGTGATCGTGGAACTCGGGCGACCGCAAACCCGAACGCCACAACATCAGGGGAGACCGAGCGACAAGTCGGGGGCGGGATCACCCGCTCCCGACCTGTCCGCATGCGCGGAACCTCGCGAGCGCCGGCGGAAGATCTCGACTCGGCAACGGTCCGGCGATCACCTGCGAACGACACCCCGCCGCACGGATGTTCCGGCCCCCGCCACCGCACATCGCGACGACACCACTCTCTTCCGCGCCGGCCGACCCGATCATCGAACCGCGAAAACGCCGGGATTACGCGTTAGTCCGCGGCGGAACGCGCGCTAGGTAGGGCAGCGTCAACTCTCGCTCACTCGACACGCCACCCGCGGCGGGAAGGAAGCAGCATGCATACGCGCAGCGCCGGCACCGGCCTGATTCTGATCACGGCGGCCCTGATCGCTACACCGCACTCCGCCCGGGCGGAAGACTTCGTCGTTGCGAACGGCGATCCGCAGAACCTGATCGACGCGATCAACGCGGCGAACGCGAACGGCGAACCAGACCGCATCTTCTGCGACGAATACAACTTCCGGATCGCCGAGGTGGACAACATGACGGACGGGCCGAACGGCCTGCCGTCGATCACCAGCAACATCGAGATCCGCGGCTATTACACGCAGGTGCAGCGCTCAGCCGAGAGTGGTACGCCGCCGCTGCGACTGTTCCACGTGTCCGAGAGCGGCACGCTGCGGCTGACGGAACTGACGATCTCGAACGGGCACGCCGACCTCGGCGGAGCCGTGTTCAATCGAGGTACGCTGATTCTCGAGCCGGGTCCCGAATCCGACGGCGTCTACGTGCTCGACAACTACGCGGAGAATTCCGGCGGCGGGATTTACAACGCACCGGGCGCAACGCTGATGGCGGAAGAGACACAATTCTGGTCCAACCACACGAACGGCGACGGCGGTTTCCTGGCGAACTTTGGAACCGCAACCCTGCAACAGTGCCAGATCTGGGACAACGTGGCCGGCGTGACCGGTCCGGACGGTCGCGGTGGCGCGATCTTCAACGCGGCCGAACTGACGGTCGAGCGGGCGACGATGGCCGGCAACATCGCGTCGTCGCTGGGCGGCGGCCTGCACACCTCCGGGAACTGCCTGCTGGTCAACTCGACGGTCAGCGGCAATACCGCCGGCGACGCGGGCGGCGGCCTGCTCGATGACGGGGGCACCTGCGCGGTGGTCCAGTGCACCATCGCGGAGAACGCGGGGGCGGTCGGCGCCGGCGTGCGGGCCCACGCGACCGACAGCGTGCTGAGCCTGAACAACACGATCGTGGCGAACAGCCTCGGCGTCGACTGCGATGGTGCGACGGCAGTGATCGACAACGGCTTCAACCTGATCGCCGATGCAACCTGCCTGACGACCGCGACCAGCCTGAGTGGCGATCCGCTGCTCGGCCCGCTTGCCGCGAATGGCTATCCGACCAACTACATCCTCACCCGCTCCCGACCGGCCACGCACGAATTGCTGCCCGGCAGTATCGCCCGCAACGCCGGAGACTGTGCGGAGGGATCGCAATCGATGGATCAGCGCGGCTTCGACCGCCCGCGCGCGGGAGCCTGCGATATCGGCGCGTTCGAAGCGTGCCAGTTCGATCCGCAGATTCCCGATGGCGACGGGGACGCACTGTTCCACGCGATCACCTGCGCGGAAGAGACGCTGAGCGCGGAAGTCATCGAACTCGCGGAGAACGGCACCTACCTGCTGACCAATGAGAACCTCCCGTCGCTGCACACCACGGTCGTGATCAACGCCAACGGCTCCCTCTTGCAGCGGGTGCGCGATCCGAACGAAACCGCCAGTTTCTTCTCGGTCAGCGGTCACGCCGAGTGGACCGTCAACGACGCCCGCCTGACCGGCGCCAACCAGGTGGCGTACGCAGGGTGGCGTGGCCACGTGACGCTGAATCGTTGCGAACTCTTCGAGAATGACACCACCTGGCGCACGCTTGTGTCGGCGGGGGGCTCCAACCTGGCCGAAGTGACGCTGAACGACTGCCTGATTCGCGACAACGTCGGCGACGGCCTGACCTCCGGGCGGGTGCGCGTGCACAACTCGGTGATCCGCGGCAACAGCGCGGGCATCTCCTCGGGCCTCGGTGTCAGCGATTCGGTCATCGACGGGAACGCGGGCACCGGCTACTACGGCGGTGGACCGATCACCAACACCGTGATCATCAACAACACCGGCGACTACGGCGTCGAATTGCGCGGCGAAGCGACGATCGAGGACTGCCTGATCGGCAACAACCAACAGGGCGTTTACGTCTTCACGGATCGGCCGTGCGTCATCCGCCGCTGCCAGATCGTCGACAACGCCTCGTACGGCATCCAGAACTACCGCAACGCCGAGGTTCATGTCGAACAGTGCGAGATTGCCGGTAACGCGACAGCGGTCCTCAACCGCCGAACCGTCGCGGCCCTCGGCGGGACGATGATCATCCGCGACAGCGAGATCCACGGGAACACCGGGGGATTCAGCGGCGTCATCGACAACGGGTTCGAGATGACGATCCGCAACACCGCCATCCACGGGAACGGGCAGGCGATCTGGAACCGTCCGTCGTCCGAAGGATCGCTGGCGGTCACCAACTCGACGATCAGCGGCAACCTGCACGGCATCCGCAACTGGGGTCCGCTTTCGCTGCGGAATGTGACGCTTACCGGAAACGGCGGCGGACCGGCCGGTGGCGGGATCACCAACGCGGACGGCGCGTTGGCGACGGTCACAAACTCAATCCTGGCGGGGAACCCGGACGGCGACTGCGCCGGCGAGACGCCGATCATGGACCTCGGACACAACATCATCGGCGATGCGGCCTGCATCACGGATCCGACCAGCTTCGCGGCCGACCCGCTGCTCGGCCCGCTGGCTGACAACGGCGGACTGACGCCGACGCACGCGCTGCTGCCCGGCAGCCCGGCGATCGACGCGGGCGACTGCGGCGAGGTGAACGACGATCAGCGCGGCGTCGCCCGGCCGCGCGGGCGGGCCTGCGACATCGGCGCGGTCGAAGCGCCGTGCGCGGGGGACATCACCGGGGACGGCCAGGTCGACATGCTCGATCTGGCGGAACTGCTCCAGCAATTCGGACGGGCCGGCGATTCGCGCAGCGGCGACCTGAACGCCGACGGCCGCGTGAACCTGACTGACCTGGCGATCGTCCTGGCCGGCACCGGCCAGCCCTGCTGACCCCGCTTGCCCCACGCGGTCCTGGCGAGAAGCGGGTGTTCCGGCTCGGTGTCGTCGAACAGGCCGCACCGCTCGTAGTCCGTCTCGATCAACCGCGATTGTCGGGTCGACCCTTCCGAGCGTCGCGGTGCTGAACGGGCGCCCAGCAAGTGCCGACCGACGCGCTGCTGGACGGATCTGATTCCGTACGGCCCGAGCGCCGATTTCGGCTATGATTCCATGACTGCGACAGCCGCAACGACAACCGCCCGGAGCGGTTTGACGATTGCCCGCAGGAACGATAAGCCTATCCAGGCAAGGCCTTTGCCACCGTAGCTCAATTGGCAGAGCAGCGGTTTTGTAAACCGCAGGTTCGGGGTTCGAGTCCCCGCGGTGGCTTTCAACGCAAGTCTTGCCGACCCCGCGAGATACGGGGACCTGCCGGAGCTTCCGTTGCGGTTTCCGCCGGCATCACCTGCGCCGGCAGAACACGGCTGCGCTGACCAGCAGCATTCCGAGCGTGCCTGGTTCGGGAATGAAAATCCGGAACGCCAGTTCCACGCCACCGCTCCCGCCGCGCCAGGAGTCCGCCGGCTCGTGGCGGAACCACACGCCGCCGTCGGTGCTGCTGTCGTGCCAGGCCCAGAGCCAGTCGGATGGAAACGCGAGGGTATCGTTGACGATACTCAACAGGTACTCGCCCGCGGGCAGCGCAACTGGCGAGAACTCAGCCTGATAGCGAAACACGTCGTTGCCGAACGGGAGCCTGCCGCCGGTCGCGTCGCGGGCCACGCTACCAGCATCGACGACCGCGATCGGTGTTACAAGTGGCTCACCGTCCACCATTTCATAGAATTGCAGCGAGAACTCGTCAGCCCCGGCCGGTAGGGGATCGCCGTTCTTGTAGGCGCCCCACCACTCCACACACGTTACCGAGACGGGCTCGTCGGCCGGGAAATTGTCGCCGTACTGGATCGGAAAGCTCGGATCACTCACGAAGGCATTGCTGTTCGCGGGACCACCATTGTCGTAGTAGAGAACCGTGTCGCCGAGTACCGGACAGGCACAACCCACCAACAGAACCATACTGAACAGACGCATGCGCACGACAACTCCTCCAGCAAAACTGCGTGTTGGCTCGGACCCGTTGGCGGTCGATACTGATTCCCGCCTCGCGACCCGACTCGGCTGCTGCGACACCGGCCGCGAACCTGGTCCGTCCATTGCCCCGGTTCAATCGACTGTCTCAAGGGGATTCCTGCGAGCACCCGCGAGGCCCACCAGCATGATCGTACCGATTCGCATCGACGAACGGCAAGGGTGCATCGCGGCTCCGCCGTTGACGGCCAATCCCAGCCTGTCGGGCTCTCTTTCCAAGAGGTTCAGGGCAGGCGGCGTTTCCGCTGCCTTCCTCGGATCGGGGCCCCGAGGGGCGGGGAATGGACTTGCGCCTTGGCAAACGCTGCCCGAGTTCATAATGTTCACTTGGACAAACGCTTACGGATTCTCAGGCGTCGTCGGGTCGCCGCCGCCGGCGGATGGGTTCGATGGACAACGTGACACAACTGCTCGACGCCCTGCGATGCGGCGACGCCTCCGCCCGCCAGCGCCTGTTCCCGCTCGTCTATGACGAACTGCGGGCCCTGGCCGGGCACCTCCAGCGCAACCCGAACCACACCGTCCAGCCCACCGCGCTCGTCCACGAAGCCTTCATGCGCATGGTCGGCGCCGACAGCCGACCGCACGATCGCCGCCATTTCTTCAACGTGGCCGCCACCGCGATGCGGCAGGTCCTGGTCGACCACGCCCGACGACAGCAGGCCCGCAAGAGAGATGCGGTCCGCGAACGACTCAGCGTCCACGGCAACCTGGCCGATGACGATGCCGGCACCAGCCTGGACCTGCTCGACTTCGAGGAGGCCCTGCAGCAACTCGAACGGACCGACCCGCGCCAGGCCCGCGTCGTCGAACTGCGCTTCATCGTCGGACTCAGCATCGCAGAAGTGGCACAGATCCTAGAGGTGTCCCCTCGAACCGTTAACGTAGACTGGAAAATGGCCCAGGCGTGGCTGAAACGCACCATCGCGGACGATCCATAACCCGCACCAAACAAAGGCCCCCCATGCAACGCGGCGATCATCAACGCGTCCGCGAACTGTTCTCCGCGGTCATGGATCTGTCCCCGACCGAGCGGGCGGCCTACCTCGATGATGCCTGCGCCGGCGACCCAGCGCTCCGCCACCAGGTCACCGAACTGCTCCGCTACCACGAGAGCGGCGACAACCTCGCCGATGCCCAGCCCGGCCTGATCCGCGACCTCGCCCCGGCCGACGACCGACTCCCGGAACGCATCGGCTCCTACGCGATCGAACGACTCCTCGGACGCGGCGGCATGGGCGTCGTCTACCTCGCCCGACAGGCCGACCCCGCCCGAACCGTCGCCCTGAAGGTCATGCACGGACCCGCCCTCAACGACGCGCTGCAGGCCCGGTTCCGCCGCGAAGCACACCTGCTCGCCCGTCTCCGACACCCCGGCATCGCACACATCTACGAGGCCGGCCAGGCCGACATCGACGGACGCCCGTGCGCCTGGTTCGCGATGGAATACATCGACGGCCGGACGCTGACCGAACACGCCTCGACCGCGGGACTCGACCATCGTCAGCGGCTCGCCCTGCTGCTTCAGATCTGCGACGCCGTACAGCACGCGCACGACCAGGGCGTCATTCATCGCGACCTGAAGCCGGCCAACATCCTCGTGGACCGCGACGGCCGCGCCCGCGTGCTCGACTTCGGCGTCGCCCGCGTCACCCGCTCCGACCGGCAGACCCTCACGCTGCAGACCGACGCCGGCCAGATCATCGGCACCGTGCAGTACATGAGCCCGGAACAGATCGCCGGCGAAACGGAAACGCTCGACGGTCGCAGCGACGTCTACGCGCTCGGCGTGATCGCCTACGAACTGCTCAGCGGCGAACTCCCCTACGCGCTCCGCGGCCGCAACCTGCCGCAGATGGCCCGCGCCATTCAGGAAACCGAACCAACCCGGATCAGCAGCATCGACACCGCCCTGCGCGGCGATGTCGAGACGATCCTGGCCAAGGCCCTCGAAAAAGACCGGCGACGCCGCTACGCCTCGCCACGCGCCCTGGCCGAAGATTTCCGCGCCTTCCTGAACCACCAGCCGATCCGGGCGCGACCCGCGACGACCGGCTATCAGCTCCGCAAGTTCGCCCAGCGAAATCCCGGCCTGGTCGCGAGCTTCGGCTTCGCCATGGTGGCACTGCTGGCCGGCTTCATCGCCTCGACCGTCCTCTACCTGCAGGCCGACCAGGCCCGGCAGCGGACCGAGCAGCAGCGGCAACTGGCCCGCCGCGAGGCCGATCGCGCCGCCGCGATCAACGCCTTCCTGATCGACGATCTGCTCGCCGCCGCCAACCCCTGGGAACAGGGCGGGCGCGACATCACCGTGGCCGCGACGCTCGACCAGGCCGCGGCCGGGATCGACGACCGCTTTGCGGATCAGCCCGAACTGGCCTGCGCGGTGCGGGCCGCGATCGCCGACAGCTATCGGGCGCTCGGACTCTTCGGCCAGGCCGCCCCGCACTACCAGCGGGCGCTCGAACTCGTCGAGCAACTGCCGCGTGAAGACCCGGCCCTGCACACCCGCCTGCTGCTCGGAAGCGCCGAAAACCTGAAGGCCACCAGCGTGCTCGACCGGGCCGAAGCGCACGCCCGCGCCGGCCTGGCGCTTGCCGAGCGGCACTTTGGTCCACGCGCCGCCCAGGTCGCCGCCCTGCTGGAGACACTCGGGAGTGTCCTCACCGGTCGCGGGCAACACGAACAGGCCGAGCAGACGCTGCGCCGGGCCCTGGCACTGCTGGCCGACAGCGACGATGTCGTCGCCCGGGCCCGCATCACCAACACGCTCGGGTCCGCCCTGTACTACGCCACGCGGTTCGACGAGGCCATGCAGTGCAAGACCGACGCGCTCGAACTGCTTCGAGCGCACTTCGGTCCGACGCATCCGCACGTCGCCCAGACGCTCAACGACATCGGCAGCACTTACTCGGAACGCGGGGAGAACGAGCAGTCGCGGGCCTATCTCGACCAGGCGCTCCCGCTCCTGGAAACGCACCTCGGCGCGGACCACGCGATCACCCTGATCTGTCGCCGCACCCTCGCCAACACCCTCAGCTTCCTCGGAAAGGACGACGAGGCCGAGCCGATGCTCGCCCAGGTCATCGCGAGTTCGACCCGAACCCTCGGCCCGCTGCACGCGGACACCTTCGCGGCCCGCAACAGCCTCGCCACGCTGCGGCTCCGCGCCCGGCGACACGAGGAGGCCGCGCCGATCTATGACGCGCTGTACGAAGACGCCCGCGAAACGCTCGGTCCACGGCACCCCGACACGCTCAAGTACGCCCAGAATCTGGCCTGGTGCGCGTTCTACCTGGGCGATGCCGAGCGGGCCGAACGGCTCTTCGTCCTGGCCGCCGAAACCCTCGAACAGACCCAGGGCCTCGCCCACGGCGACACCCGACTCGCCTGGGACGGACGCGCCCAGTTCCTTCAGGCGCAGGAGCGCTTCGACGAAGCGGCCGACGCGCTGGGCAGGATCCTCGAGGGACGCCGCCTGGCCGGGACGCCGCAGGACCTCGACCACGCCCTGCTGCTCCACCGCTACGCCTCGGCCCTGATGCAGGCTGAACGCTACGCCGATGCCGTGACGCCGTTCGAGCAGTGCATCGCCATCTGCCGCGAGGGCTTCCCGGAACACGACTGGCGCACGGCCCTCGCACAGAGCAAGTACGGCGAGTGCCTGTCACGCACCGGCCGGCACGACGACGCCGAACGCGAACTGCTCGCCAGCTACCACGCCCACGACCACGTCCCCCAGCCGGACACGCAGCGGTCCCGCACCAGGTCACGCCTCTTCGACCACTACACCAGGGCCGGCAACCCGCAGGCCGCCCGCGACTACGCAAGTCCGGAAAGTAGTGAATGAGTGACGATGTGAACGCACGGGGAATGGCGGCCTGGGCCTGCGCTGTAGCCGTGCCCCGCGCCGGAGCCGCGCCCCGCGACGGCCGCGCGAATCGCTGTAGGGTGCGTCATCGACGCGTGCGCCCGCGATCTCTTCCGCGCGGAAGCCCGGGCGTCGATGCCGCACCGCGTGGCAACCTCATCCACCGCAACTGAACCAGCACGCGCTCCGGCGCGAAACGAATCCACCAACCGCCTTTCACGCCTTCACCGTCTCACGGCGACGAAGCCGCGCGCGAACGAAACCGCGCCAGGTCCGCTTCCAGCGCCTCGACCGAAATGCCCGCCTGCCCACCGGCCACCGCCTGAGCCCGTTCGATCGTTTCGATCGCCTCGGTCCACCGCTCGCTGGCCGCGTAACCGTACGCCAGCACACGCAGAACCTGCGGGTCCGCCTCGGGCGACAACTCCACCGCCCGCAGCGCCAGCGCCAGAGCCTCCTGCGGCGCACGCCGCGTCGCGTCCTCCGCCGTAGCCAGTCGCCACGCACACGCCGCCAGCAGCCGCGGCGCATCCGGCCGCACCGCCAGGCCCGCGCGCACCGCCGCCAGCCCGGCCGCCGGATCGCCCTCGGCATCCAGATAGTCCGCCGCGATCACGTAGATGCGGTCGTCCTCCGGCTGCTTCTCCAGAACACGTTCGCAGGCCCGCGCCCCCTCGGCGCCGCGGTCGAGTTCCCGGTACGTCTCGAGCAGCGCCCGGAAGGTGTCCGGCAGTCCCGGGTTCATCTCCAGCGCGCGGACATACTCCGGCAGGGCCTCGTCCGCACGCCCGGCCTGCCGCAGGCAGGTCCCCAGGTTGTGCAGCCGAAGCGGCTGCCGTGGCGCCAGTTCGGCCGCCTTCCGGAAGTACGGCACCGCCTCGTCGAACTCCTCACGCAGCATGTGGTACCGCGCAAGGTTGTCGGCCGGACGCACGTCGCGGGGCGCCAGTCGCTGCGCCGTGCGAAGCAGTTCAATGCCCTCGGCGTCGCGCTGCGTCTGGATCAGCAGCAGGCCCAGCCAGAGCCGCGCGCTCGCCAGTTCCGGATCGCGGGCGCACGCGGTTCGCAACTGCTCCTCCGCCGCTTCGGTCTGACCCGCGGCCTGCAACGCCCGCGCGAAACGAACGCGGATCGCCTGGTCGTAGTCGGCCACGCCGACCGCCTGCTCGAGAATCGCGGCCGCGTCGGCATAGCGCTTCTGCCGCATCAGCACCCGCCCGAGTTCCGCGTACGGCGCGGTCCAGGCCGGGTCGATCTCGATCGCCCTGACCAGGGCCGCCTCAGCCGCCGCGTAGTCCTCCTGGAACGCCAGGATCTCGCCGATCGAATACAGCGGCAGGGCGTCGTTCGGCTGCAGTTCCGCCGCCCGCCGATAGTGCTGCAGCGCCAGTTCAAGCTGCTGCAACTGCGCGTAGGCGTTGGCGAGTTCGATGTTGGCCGAGCCGCTCTCCGGCGCCAGTTCGAGCACCCCCTGGAAACTGCGAACCGCCTCGGCCCAGCGTCCCTGGCTGGTCTGGCGGGCACCGTCATTGTTCAGCCGAAGAACATCGATCCGGTCCTTCAGTTCCGGCGCGGTGGCGTCGAAGTTGTCCAGCTCATCCTCGTCGGCCCCGATCACATCCTCGGCCTCACCACCGCCCAGGTAACCGAGCGCCTCGAGCTTCCGCCGCTGCGCATCGTCCATCCGGATCCGCCCGCCGCCCGCTGCCGGACGCGGCGGCGACGAAGCGATCAGCGTCCGCAACTGCGCGCGCATCGCGGCCACGCGCTCGGGCTGAGCGGCGGCCAGGTTGGTCAACTCGCCCGGATCGCTGCGCAGGTCGTACAACTCCGGCGTCGGCGCATGCACGTACTTCCACGCATTGGTGCGCAGGCAGCGCAACTGCGCCAGCCCGAACACCACGGCCGGGTAATAGGTGTCGGCATACCCCGCCTCCGGCCAGGCCGCGTCGCCGCCTTCCAGCAGCGACACCAGGCTCGCCCCCTGCATCTCGGCGGTGGGCTCCCAGCCCAGCAGGTCGACGACCGTCGAAGCGAGGTCCACCAGGCGCACCTGCTGCTCGGCCACCCGGCCGGCCGGAACCCGACCCGGACCCCACATGATCAGCGGAACGTGCAGCGTGCTGTCGTACAGGAAGTAGGCGTGCGTCGGTTCGTCGTGCTGCCCCAGACCCTCGCCATGATCCGACGTGAGGATCACCAGCGTGCGGTCCGCCAGGTCGCTCTGCCGCAGCGCATCCATCAACCGGCCGATGTGCTCGTCGACGTAGGCGACCTCGCCCAGGTACGGAGAGTACCGGCTGCGATACGGTTCCGGCGGATCGTACGGTTCGTGCGGATCGAAGTAGTGCAGGAACAGGAAGAACGGCCGGCCGGTCCGCGCCCGCAGGAACTCGATTCCGCGATCGGTGATCGTCGCGGCGCTGCGTTCGACGTGATAGGTCGTGTCGACACGATCGTCACGGTCGGCATCCAGCAGGTCGCCGTAGTGGTCGAATCCCTGGTCCAGCCCGTACAGACGCCCGAGCACCGATGCCGCCACCTCGGCGGCCGTGTCGTAGTCGTGCTGCTTGAACAGTTCGGCCAGCGTGGTGTTTTCCGGCGCGACCTGGAAGGTCCCGTTCGAACGGGCCCCGTGCACGAACTGGTACGCCCCGGTCAGCATCGACGCGTGGGCCGGCAGCGTCACCGGCGCGTTGCTGATGCACTGCGCGAAACGGGTCCCCTCGGCGGCCAGGCGATCGATGTGCGGTGTCCTGACCGACGCGTTCCCGTAGCAGCCGAGCGCATCGGCCCGCGTCGTGTCGATCGAGATCAGGATCACGTTCAGGGCGGCGCCACCGCGATCACCGGCCGCCGGCCGCCCGCTCTCCTGCGGTGGATCGCCGCAGCCCGCCAGCAGCAGCGCCGCCGCCGCCGCGAGGATTCGAAGTCCGGATCGCATCGTGGCTCCCTGTGCCCTTGCCCGCGTGCGCCTGTCGCCCGGGCCCCGGGCGCACCAGGGAGGATTCTAATCGTCCGGCCCGGCCACTGCATCGCCGCCGGCGGGGCGGGAGACCGGCGACCATCATGCGAACGGGATCCGGACAAGGCGATCAGAACAGCGAAGTCGGATCCACCAGCGTCTCGAAGCTGTAGCCACTCCCGCCGTTGTTAGCGATGTTGGCGATGCCGTTGGACGAAATCGTGCCGCCCCCGCCACCGAACCCGCCACAACCACCACCACCGCCGCCGCCCGCGCAGTAGCTGTTCGTCACGGTCGTCGAAACGTGGTTGCGGACCCCGCCGGAGACATCGACCTGGCCGTTCTGCGCGTTGATCAGCGGCGCCAGCAGGTGCACGATGCCGCCACCTCCACCCGCCCCCTGCCCGTTGCGGTTGTTGGCCGATCCCCCGGTCCCGCCGCGGGCCTCGATCAGGCCGTCATGCTCGACCGAGGTCCGCGATGCAATCACCACGATACCGCCGGCGCCGCCGCCGCAGCCGAACCCGCCGTCGCCACCGTTCGCCGTGATCCGACCCGCGGCCCCGATCACAAGCTCGCCCTGCACCAGGATCGTCAGGCCCCCGCCTCCGTCGCCGCCGTCGCTGCCGATCCCGCCCGCACCGGCACCGCCGGCATTCGGACCAACCCGCAGCAGAAGCGCGGCCGACTCCTCGGACATGCCGCGGGCACCGGGACCGCCGTACGCGAAACTGCCGAGCGAGGCATACTGGCCGTGGCCGGCCGGCGACGCGGCCACGCCTTCGCCGGGGTCCCACGCGGCCGAGGCGGCGCTGTTGCCACCGACGATGCGTCCGCCGCGCGTGCCGTGCTGCACGATGATCTGCCCGTCGCACTGAAAGCTGCCGCTGCAGCGAATCACCGCGCCGCTGGGGACGGTCACGACGGCGCCGGCGGCAATCGTCAGGTCGCTGAACTGGTAGTCGGGACCGGACAGCGTCTCGGTCCCGGTAATCGTCAGCGCCCCGCCCGTACCGTCACCGTAGATCCGCAGCGCACCGTCCACGCCCTGCGGACCGGGGTCGCCCTGGGGACCGGCCGGTCCGATGTCGCCCTGCGGACCCTGAGGGCCCTGCGCCCCCGGGAGTCCGTCGGCACCGTCCGCACCGGCGGGTCCGACCGGACCCTGGGGACCCGCCGGGCCGGTCGCGCCGGGCGTCTGGGGCTGACTGGTCGAACCGGAATCGGCGGTCATCACGTCGTCGACCATCGACGTGGTCGGGCAGCCCGCCACGAGTCCGAGCGCAAATGGGATCAGCAGAGTTGAAGTCAGCAAGCGTCGCATGGCGCAATCTCCTTCCGACCCCCAGCCCCGGGTGCCGGTCAGGGTCAATCCGCCAGCGATCAGGATGGCCCGCCAGGATTCCCGCGAAAACCCCCCTCCGGGCGTGGGCACGGCCCTCCGGCCGCGATTACGCCACCGCGGGGGGCCCGGTCTTACGGCTGAATGGCCGCGAGTTGGCCGGCCACATCAAGCAGGTCGCCAAGCGTGAAACGCGCGCGGATCTGGTGGGCATGGAGGATCGCGTTGCACTGCGTCTTCTCCGGAATCGCCGGACGCAGGGCCGCGAACGTCAGAGGGGCGCCCGAGGCCCGCAACGCCGCTTCGACCTCGGGCAGCGGACGAACGTAGCGTCGCAGCCCGGCCGCGATCGAACCGTCCCGCAGGCGATCCACGAACCGCGCCCGCGCGGCACCGGCCTGGTTCCAGCGGACCACCTTGCGCTGCAGATCACTGCGCACCTCGGCCTGCAGCGCATCGGAGGCGCAGTACTCGGCAAGGACGTCGTGAATGTCGCGCTCGACGACCGCCGGATCCATCTCGCGCAGCAGGTCCCGCGGATCAACCTGTGCGAGCCGCGGATACGCCCGCGCGGAAACCAGCGTGCCGACGCCGACCTGGGCCCCGTGCAGCGCTTCGTTCCGACCGTCGTCCGCGGCCGTCAGGTCCAGGAAATGGCTCAGCACATGCTCCCAGCCCGAGAGCGGCGCCGTCTGCCGGGCGATCGACATCGCCATCCCGGCCAGCAGCAGCGCCCGCATGATCACGGCGACGGCCTCCATGTCGGCATCGGGCACGCGCGCTGCGCAGTCCAGCATTCGCTGCTCGGCATCGGCCAGCAGGCGGATCGGCACTTCGTTGAAGCCGCTGTCCATGCCAAGCTGGTTGGCCAGCCACCAGTCACCCGCCGAAACGCTGCGTGCGAGAACATCGCCGAAGCCCGCCTGCGTCATGTCGCGGGGCGCATCGGCCAGTGTCCGCAGGTCGCAGATCACCCGATCCGGCCCGCGGGCCGGCAGCGTCCGCTTCACGCCCGCCACCGTCAGTACGGCCAGGGCCGAGGTGTAGGCGGTGACGCTGGCGGCCGTCGGGAAACAGATCAGCGGGACGGTCCAGCCGGTGTCCTCGGCATGCAGGTGCCGGGCGTACTTGGCGACGTCGGTAATGCTTCCCGAGCCGATCGAAACGACGGCTTCGAAGTCGCCGACGGTCTTCGCCAGCCGGACGGCCGTTCCGCGATCGGCGTGAAAGTGCGGGCCGTGCTCGTCCTGGAGTTCGACCCGGTGCACCGGGCCGCACGACGCCGCGATGTCGTGCAGGCGTTCCTTCAGGTTCTCACCGCGGCGCCGGATCAGCGTGTGATCCTGGACCAGCAGAACGCGCCCGCCCCCGGCCGTCTCGCGGATGGCGTGTTCGAACGCGAGCAGTGCGTCGGGCTGAAGGATGACCTGGTCGATCCGCACGCGTTGCGGCGGCGGATCGGATGCCTCGCGAACGAAGTCGTTGATCGCGTCGATGTCGGTCGGATCGGGGGCGGTCATGCCAACTCCGTGGGAAAGGGAATCGAAAGCAGGGTTCGCCGGCCCGGCTGCTCGTGCCGGCCGGTCCTGCCATGATAGTCGGGGAGATCTTGCGCGGAAGCACGTGGCGATCCGGATGCGCTGCTTGCCGGCCGACGGTCGGTTCCTGTGCCGGGTTGCCGGTTCCCTTACAATCCCCCGCGATGGATCCGTACCTGTACCAGTATGCCATCGGCGGCGCGGTGTTCGGCGTCGGACTGTGCTATGCCTGGCGGCAGGAGTATCTCGCATTGCACGGGCGTGGCCTGCTGCGACTCGTGCTGCTGCTGGGCGGCCTGGGCTTCTTTGCCGGCGTGCAGGGGTATCTGCAGTACGGGGACATGACGGTCCGCCCGCCGGTTCCGCACGACGGCAGCTACGTCCGCCGACCGGCCCTCGGCACCGGCCTGGACTACGCCATCGTGGCCGGCTACTTCCTGGCGATTCTGGCGATCGGCACCTGGTTCGGGCGCCGGCAGAAGACGACCCGCGACTATTTCTTCGGTGGCCAGCGGTTCGCCTGGTGGATCCTGGCGATCAGCCTGGTCGCGACGACGGTGGGTTCGTACAGCTTCGTCAAGTACGGCACAGCCGCGTACAAGTATGGTCTGTCGAGCAGTCAGTCGTACCTGAATGACTGGTTCTGGATTCCGCTGCTGATCTTCGGCTGGCTGCCGATCCTGTACTTCTCGCGGATCACGTCGATTCCCGAGTACTTCGAGCGGCGGTTCGGTCGCGACGTGCGCTTCTGGGCCTCGCTGTTCCTGCTGCTGTACCTGGTCGGATACGTCGGCGTGAACCTGTACACGATGGGGCGGGTCTTCGAGACGCTGCTGGGCTGGAACGTGCTGTTCGCGGCGATCGTGGTGGCGGTCGTCTCGGCCTGTTACGTGACGATCGGCGGGCAGACCAGCGTGATCATGACCGACCTGTTCCAGGGTTTCATGCTGCTGGGCGTCGGCCTGCTGCTGCTGGTCCTCGGGATCGACTACCTCGGCGGGTTCCAGGTCTTCTGGGAATACCTGCCACGCGGGCACCGCCGGGCGTTCTCGGACTTCAACGCCGACGGTTCCTTCCCGGCCGTCGGAATCTTCTGGCAGGACGCGATGGCGAACTCGGCCATGTTCTATCTGTTGAACCAGGGCATGGTGATGCGGTTCATGGCGGCCCGGACGATTCGCGACGCCCGCCGGGCGGCCCTGTTCATGCCGCTGGTGCTGATGCCGATCGCCGCCTGCGTGGTGGCTTCCGGCGGATGGGTCGGCCGGGCACTGGTGCAGGCCGGCGTGCTGCCGGACGACCTGCCGGCCCGCGAAGCGTTCTTCATCACGGCCGACTTCCTCAGTCGGCCCGGAATCTTCGGACTCGTGATCGCGGCGTTGACGGCCGCGCTGATGTCGACCCTGGACACGCTGATCACGGCGGTGTCGGCGGTCGTGGTGAATGACTTCTACAAGCCGTACGTCCGGCCGGCGGCGGCGGATCGCGAGTTGCTCGGCGTCGCCCGCGTCTCGTCGATCGCGGTGACACTGCTGGGGATCGGGCTGGTTCCGATCTTCGCGCAGTATGAGACGATCTATGCGGCCCACGGTGCGTTCACGGCGGCCGTGACACCGCCGCTGGTGGTGGTGCTGTTGCTGAGTGTGTTCTGGCGGCGCTTCACGCGCGTGGCGGCCGTGGCGACGCTGGTCGGCGGGCTGCTGGCGATCACCGCGTCGATTTTCTGGCCGGTGCTGATCGAGCCGTTTTCGCACGGCGTGCCGGCGGGTGAGGCCGGCGAGGGACTGTTCGGGGGGATGAAGCAGCACAAGTTCATGCGGGCGTTGTACGGGCTGGCGGTCAGCGGCTTGATCGCGGTGGTGGTCACGCTGGTGACGCGGCCGGAGTCGGCGGCGCGGCAGCGGGGGCTGGTCTGGGGAACGGTCGCGGATGCGATTCGCAGCTACAAGGGGCGTGCGGGTGTCGATCGGATCGGGCCGACCGTCGCGGCGACCCCGGTCCGCGGCGGCGAGGATGCCCGCGATGCCGCCAGTGGCTTGCCGACGGTGGTGATTTCGGAGGCACTGTCGGCGGCGAGCGGAGCGATGGCCGGGGACCTGCTGTACGTTTCGGACGGTCGGGCGTGGCTGGGCGGGCTGCGTTCGGGGCATGCGCTGGTGGCTGCGGTGGAGCCGGGCGATGCCGCGCAGGTGACGCTGCCGCCGGGATTGTGGGAGGTGGTGGCCGGCCCGCGAAGATCGGATGTTGCGCTGCGGGTGCAGCGCTTGTATTCCTGAGCGGGTGCCGGGGGGGCCAGAGTGCGGCGGTTGTCTCCGACCCGCGTCCGGGCCGCCATCGCCGCTGCCGGAAGACCCACCGGGAACCGCCGCGGCGATCGTCCCCGGGGTACCCCCCCACCCATGTGTTCATTTTCGGCGCCAAATCAGCGACGCGGTAGCGGGCAAACACCTGAAGTCGCCGCAAACGTCTGCCACAAATGGCCTTGCGGCTCGGATTTTCCACGGCGGCCCTGCCGACGGGCGGCGCCGCGCGCGCGGGTCCCGCGCGGGCATCGAGTTTCGGCGGACCGGCGCCCGACCCGGCCTGCGATCGGTTCAGTTGATGCCGCCGGCCTGCAGCGCGAGCAGGTCGTGCAGATCGACGTCGCCGTCCTCGTCATCGTCGCCGGTCAGGCAGAACTGCCCGGGTGCCACGTCCGGCCCCTGCAGGCAGAACAGGAACAGGTTGACGTCATCCTGGTCGACATCGCCGTCCTCATCCAGGTCGCAGCACGACGTCACGCAACCGAAGCGGGCCTGGATCGCGTCCCACAGTTCCGGCCGGGCGCCGTCGTAGTTAAGGGCCCACATGCCGACCCCCTGCAGACCCTCGGAAACCGCCAGGTCGAACTTCATCCCCGTGCTCTCGGCATCGTCGAACCAGACCTGGTGCCAGGTCGAACCGACCTGCCAGCGGTACCACGGCGTCTGTGAAACCGCATGCCAGATCCGCCCGTAGGTCTGCACGTCGAGCGCGTCATCCCGGAAACGGGTCGATCCGACAAAGCTCGTCACCGTCGCACCCGCGGCCGAGGTCGTGGTCGTCCAGTGGTGGCCGTAGTACGGCACGCCCAGGATCAGCTTGTCGGGGTGCGTCGTCAGCGCGTCGCCGTACTCGTCCAGCACCGTGTCCGTAATGTTGATCGAACCGCCGGTCAGCGGCGCATTGGCCCCGGTGATCGAACTCCAACTGCCCGCGAAGGCATACCCCATGATGAAGATCCCGTCGCAACTGGCCGCCAAACCCTCGAGGTCCCAGCGATTGCTCCAGTTGACCGCCGGACCGTCGATGGTCACCTCGCAGCCCGGAATCTCGGTGTGCAGGTAGTTGGTGAGTTCGAGCATGAAGTCGTTGATCTCGTCCTGCCAGGTCGTGCCGGTCTCAAAGTCAATGTTCAACCCGTCCGCGTTGCCCTCGAGCATCTTGGCCTTGATGTTCGCAAAGAAGTTCGCCCGGTTCGTCGGGCTGGAGATCAGCGTGTCGATCGCACTGCCGTCAAACAGCGTCGCCACCAGGATCACCTTCACCCCCGCGGCGTGCGCGTCGTTGATCACGCTGACCCACGGCCAGCCGTGATCGTTGCCCAGCGAACCGTTCGCATTCACCTCGACCGAGAAACAGGCGATGTGCGTAATCAGGTCGTACCGGACGTTCGCGGCACTCTCCCAGTACGGCAGGAAACCGAAGACCGTCGCGCACGGCGCGGTCTGCGTCCCTCGCTGCACCAGCGGAATAATCGGCCGATCCGCGTCACGCAACAGGTCCGGGTGCGTCGGAACCGCCTGGTTCTGCTGCATCGCCCGGGCGTGCACGCTGAGAGGTTCAACCGACGGCTGGGCCGCGGCGATGGTTCCGGCCAGCAGAAAGGCGAGCAGTGCGGGTCTGGCAATCACGTTATCACTCCCTGGCAGGGGCGGCGGGGATACCACCCTCCTGAACAATCCTAGGCGCCCCCGGGTTCGAACGGATCATCATAACGAGTCTCCGGCCAGGCCGGATAACCCTTTCGACACCGAATCGCGACCTGCCGCCCGCAACCCGCCACCTCGAACGCGCGACCGCAGAGGCACCACACCCCCGGCGGGACGCTTTGCGTCCTCCGCGGACGCGACTCGTTTGGCATTATTCACCCAGCAGGGCGAACGATCCGATGACGCCGACAGCCACATGAAGAACGAAGCACTCGAGAAACAGTTGTCGGCCTTGCGCGAAGGCGACCAGGTCATCGCGGACAAGCTCGGCGAGCTTGACGACCAGCTTGCCGCCTGGATGACGGCCATGCGGGCCGGCCAGACGGTGATCGTGGACGGGCTCGCCGACCTCGCCGCGCGCGTTACCGGACCGACCGAACCGACCGAGACGCGAGACCCGGAAGCCGAGCCGCCCGGTGACGTGGCCACCGACGCTTCACGCGAGGCAACCGGGCAGGATGCGGTCGACGAGGACCCGGTGGACGACGAGATCGGGCTCTTCGAATCGCCCGTCCTGCCGACCGAACAGCCCGAGCCAGCCGGACTGACGCAACAGGAAGAAGACGAGGCGCTGCTGGCCGAACTGGACACCGAGACGGCGACCCTGATCCGCGTCAAGCGCCGCCTGAGCAACAAGCCCCGCAGCGTGCGGGAACTGCTGGAAGAAATCCGGGCGGAACAGGGCCGGGCCCAGACGGAAAAGAAAGAGACTTCGCGGTGGTGGAGGCGTAAGTGATGAGCGGTGACGCAGGCAACAAGTCCCGGCCGGATGAATCCGCCGTGGTCGACCTCGGCAACCTGACGCAGTTGGGCGAAAGCGTGATCGCCACGATGCAGGCGATGCGCGAACTGCTGGCCGACCGGGCGGCGGCCCTGCAGGCCTGCCACGGCGACCTGGTCGCCTACCAGGCCCGTCTCGCCAGCGAGAACGAGGAACTCTCCGCCCGCGAGAAGGAACTCTGCGAGCAATACGAAGCCCGCGAGGCCGACCTGACCACCCGCGAAACGCTGCGGGCCGAACAGGAAACCGACTTCCAGCAGCGCCTGGCCGACTTCGAAGAGCGCAGCACCGGACTGGCCACGCGCGAATCCGAACTGCAGCAGCGGGTCGAGCAGCACGCCCGACAGGCCGAGGCCCTCCGCGAACAGGAGCAGGCCCTCGCCGAGCGGACCACGCAGATCGAACAGCAGCGCGAGGAACTCGCCCGACAGACCAGCGCCATCGAAGCGCAGCAGCAGAGCCTGTCGACCTCGACCGCGGAACTTCAGCAGCAGACCGAGGAACTCGCCCGGAAGCGCGACGCGCTCGCCCGCGAGGAAGCCGAACGACAGAAACTGGTCGCCGAACTGGACGCCCGCCGCGGCGAACTCGAAGGCGCCCAGGCGGCCCTCGCCCGCCAGGATGCCGCCCTCAAGGAAGAATCCGAAGCCCTGCAGCAGCAGGCCGAGGAACTCGAAACCGGCCTGGCCGCCATGCAGCAGCAGGAAGCCGGACTCTCGGCCCGGGTGGCCGAACTGGACGCCCGCGAGCAGCAACTGGCGGCCACGCAGCAGAAGTGCGAAGCCAAGCTGCGCGAACTGGAGGCCGCCCTGGGTGGCCTGTCGTCGCTCCAGACGGCCCTCGAAGGCGAACTGAACGAACTGTCGGACCAGTCCGCGACGCTCGCGCCGCAGACCGGCGACAAGCCCGAGACGCCGCTGCCCGGCAGTCCGGCCGAAGACAAGGCCCGCGAGTCTCTGGGGCGTTTCCAGAAGCTCTGTCGAGACGCCAAGCGTCGAGCCGTCTCGGCGCGTTGATCACCTGAAGAGGTTGGCGATGAAGCTGTTCGCGCGAAAAGAACCAACGGTCACATCGAGCGCAAAGCTCGCCGGCGGACGGCACGTTCCCGCGCAGAAGGTCAAGCTCTCGCGAGACCCGCTCACCCAGGCACTGCAGGCCCGCCGGTTCGGACGAATCGTGCAGGACCGGCAGGCCTTCGCCGACCATCCGGAATACAAGCAGAGCCGCGACAAGGCCGAACAGGCCATCGACGAACTGTTCGCCCTCGTCCCCGAGGGGTTCGTCTCGATCGCCAACTCGATCTTCGACCAGCCCGGCAGCCCCGAGACCGACTACGACACCGAACCGTTCCTGCTCGCCTGCCACGCCGTCACCAACGCCGACTACCAGTTGTTCGTCGACTGCGGCGGGTACGAGGACCTGGAGTGCTGGCCCGAAGCGGTCTGGCCGCACTTGGCCGAGTTCACCGACCAGACCGGACACGGGGCCCCGCGGTTCTGGCGGGACGGACGGCACCACGACAAGCTGGCGACCCATCCGGTCGTGGGCGTGTCCTACTACGAAGCCGAGGCCTACGCCGCCTGGGCCGGCTACCGCCTGCCGACCGAACCGGAATGGCAGATGGCGGCCAGTTGGCGGGTCCGCAGCAGCGCGCACGTGCACCGCAGCTATCCGTGGGGCGACGGACTCGACGTGGCCTGCTGCAACATCTGGGCCTCGGGACACGGCGGCACCCTGCCGGTCAGCGCCTGCCCGGGCGGGATCGCCCCGAACGGCGTGCAGCAACTGATCGGCAACACCTGGGAGTGGGTCGCCGGCGACTTCGCGGCCACCGATCGTGAAGGTCGCCCGGTGGTCGGCGAGACCCTGCTCAAGCCGATCCGCGGCGGCGCGTTCGACACCTATTTCCCGTGGCAGGCGGTCAGCGCGTTCCGATCGGGCCTCGGCTGCGTTGCCCGGATGCACAACGTCGGGTTCCGCTGCGCACTGGACCTGCCGGGAACCTGACGAAACCGCGTGTTCGATGAAACGCAGGCGCCGCACCGCCGGTCCTGCAGGCTCCGACCGAATCGATTCCTACTCGCCGGGAGACTGACGTGGCGCGCAACCAGGGCAACGGAGGCGGCACCACCGCCTGCCTGATCTGCGAGGCGGAGAATCGCGCCAACGCGATCCTCTGCCAGGAATGCTTCGCACCCCTGGCGCTGGTGCACGAGGCCAACGCCCAGGACCGCGACCCGCGACTGGTCAGCATCCTCGGCGACAGCAACGCCGGAAAAACCGTCTACCTCGGATTCCTGCTCGACATGCTCTCGCAGCGGGCCGGGGACTTCGAAGGCATCCCGCGCGGCTCCTGCTCGGTGGAACTCCAGCAGACCGTCATCAGCCACATGGCCTACCGGATGTTCCCGCCCAAGACCCCGACCGAAGCCGAAGAGTGGAAGTGGGCCTACTACCAGGTCTGCAAACGCGGCAAGCGGCCCAAGTGGATCGACCTGGTCATGCCCGACGTGGCCGGCGAAGCGATCGCCGCCGAAATCACCTCGCCGTCCACCTTCCAGGTCATCCAGAACCTGCTCCAGAAATCCACCGGCCTGCTGCTGCTGATCGACGCCGCGATGGCCGCCAACGGCTCGGCCCAGCCGGACTTCTTCGCCCTGAAGGTGATGAGCTACATCGACACCATGTTCGCCTCCCGGCGCCGTCGCAAGATCGACATGCCGATCGCGATTGTCCTGACCAAGGCCGACTACTGCCCCGAGTGCATCGACAGCCCGAGACGCTTCGCCGAAGCCAACCTCAACCGCCTGTGGAACATCGCCGAAAGCCGCTTCTCCGCCGTGCAGTTCTTCGGCTGCAGCGTCGTCGGGTCACTGGCCTACGCGACCGCCGGCGGCGATGACGTCGTCACCCCGCTGCCCCTGCACACCTCGCTGCGCGGCGTGATGGAACCATTCGAGTGGCTGGTGGAACAGCTATGACCGCCGACGACACCCGGGCCGCCGCGATCGACCGCGCCATCTTCACCGCGATCCGCTCCCCCATGGGGTCGGGGTACCGGATCGTCTCCGCCACCGGCGGACTCTCCGCCGACGAACAACGCGGGATCGTCCGCTGCGGTCCGGCCCACGGAAGCCTCTGCGAGGACAGCCCCACCGCCAGCGGACTGGCAAGCTTCACCCTCGACAGCGGCCGGCAGTGCCTGCTGCTCGCCCGACACGCCGGCCCCGAACAGACCGCCCGCGGCGGCTACCGCGTGCTGACCCACGCGCTCGTGCTCGAACCCGACGTCTTCGCACGCTTCGGCTGGGATCCGCTCGAAATCGAACGGGCCGCCCTCGCCGCACTCGGCCCGTCCCTGCTCGACGCCCCCACCAGCCGCCTCGACCCGCTCGCGCTGCGCTACCCGCGCGGCCTGCTCGTCCGCCGACAGCGCCGCCCCGAATCGGCCGATCCGAACCATGTCGAGCGACTCGCCCGCATCGTCGCGGCGATCCTCGCAGCACACCCGACCGTCGTCCTCGGCGTCCCGCTGCCACGCGACCTGCTCCGCTGCGCACTGCTGCTGACGCCCGCCATCCGGCGCCGCGACCTGAGCCTCTCGTGCGGACTGCGGCCGTCATCCGCCCGCCCGTTCCAGTTCGTCCTCGCCGACGGAACGCCCGGCGAAATCGGCCGGATCCGCAGCGACCAGCAGATCAACGTCTGGAACTGGGACGAGCAGATCCCGCCGGACGAAACCAACGCGCCGTGGATCCGCTTCCTGCGACAAGGGATCCTGGCCGGGCGGTTCGAAGATGTCGCCCGCCTCGCCTCCGAGGTGGTCGCCGACGGCAGCCCCGAGGCACTCGCCGGGACGCTGCGCCTGGTCGACGACATCGCGCGGGCGGCCGAGGCGGATGCCGACACGCTCGACCGCCTGACGGAGACCTACCTGCAGTCCGCCCCGCCCAGCGGCGCGCTGCCGCACCTGCTCGATGACCTGCGTCTGGCCCTGGTCTCGCGCCGCGCAGCCCTTGCGCAGGAAAGTCCAGAGCCGGAACCCGAAGCCGCCGCGGCCGCCACACCCCCTTCCGGGCAGGACGACTGAGGCAGCGCCACCCCGCCCGAGACCCGGCCCGCTCCAACGCCCGCGAAACCCCCACCCGAACGGGGGAAAAGAGGCCGCGCCGCTCCATTCGCCGTACCCGGGCGCGGCAAACAACCACGTCCCGGTAACCCCAAACCGCCGATATCAGTTGGGAAGGCTGCGCGAATCCGGCCTGACACCGTTCGACTGAGAGACGCATGGGACCACAGAGGCACGAGGAAACACGCCGGGTCTGGATGACCTGGCTGACGCTGCTGATCGCACCCTCGATCGGCCTCGCGGCCCCCGGCGTGAGCATCACGCAAAGCGGCGGAACCACCGCCGTCGACGAAGAGGGCGCCACCGCCGACAGCTACACCGTCGTGCTCGAGGAACTCCCGAGCGCCGACGTCGAGATCGTCGTCGATCCCGACAACGAAACGGACATCGGGGCCGGGAAGGGCGCGGCCATCCTGCTGACCTTCAGCGTCGCCGACTGGGACACGCCCCAGACCGTGACCGTCACCGCCGTCGACGACAACTCCGTTGAGGGACCGCACACCTCGACGATCATCCACACCGCCAGCAGCAGCGACCCCGGATACGACGGCATCGCCATCGCCGACGTCGTCGCGACCGTGGCCGACAACGACACGGGCGGCGTGACCGTCAACGAAACCGGCGGCACGACCCGCGTCAACGAGAGCGGCGCGACGACCGACACGTACGAGATCGTCCTCGACTCGCGGCCGTCCGCGCCCGTCACGATCACGCTGAACTGCGACGCCCAGGTCGACCTCGGCGCCGGTCCGGGCGGATCGTTCGACCTCGTGATCGGCGCGTCAAGCTGGGACCTGCCGCGCGACGTGTTCGTCACCGCCGTCGATGACAGCGACGAGGAAGGCCTGCACATCTCGACCGTCACCCACGTCGCCACCAGCAGCGATCCGGACTACAACGGAATCACGATCGCGGACGTGGCCGTCGAAATCACCGACGACGACGCCCCCGGCGTGAAAATCACCGAGTCCGGCGGGGCGACCAGCGTCCTCGAGGAAGGACCCACCAGCGACACCTACACGATCGAACTGCTCCGCGCCCCGGCCGCGACGGTCACCATCACGATCGACCCCGACGACCAGACCGACCTGGGGGCCGGACCCGGAATCGCGGTCCCGCTCGACTTCACGGTCGTCAACTGGAGCATCGCCCGACAGATCAACGTGACCGCCGTCGACGACGCGGCCTCCGAGGGACCGCACACCTCGACCATCACCCACGCGGCCAACAGCAGCGATCCCGACTACGACGGCTTCACGATCACCGATGTCATCGCCAGCGTCGCCGACAACGACACGGCCGGCGTGACCGTCAGCGAGTCAGGCGGCAGCACCGACGTGTCCGAGGCCGGGCCGACCAGCGACACCTACACGATCGTGCTCGACTCGCAGCCGAGTGCCGACGTGATGATCACGGTCGACCCCGACCCGCAGACCGACGTCGGTGCCGGCGGCGGCGCGACGATCAGCCTGACCTTCACGACCTCCGACTGGAACACGCCCCAAACCGTCACCGTGACGGCCATCGATGACGCCATCGGCGAAGGCCCGCACACCTCGACGATCACCCACACGGCCGGCAGCGGCGACACCGCCTACGACGCGATCGCGATTGCCGACGTGACGGCCAGCGTGACCGACAACGAGTCGGCCGGAGTCAGCATCACCCAGTCCGGCGGCACCACCGCGGCCGACGAAACCGGACCGACCAGCGACACCTACACGATCGTGCTCGACTCGCAGCCGACCGCGGACGTCACCATCACCGTCGATCCGGACACACAGACCGACCTCGGGTCCGGGCCCGGCACGGCCGTCATGCTGACCTTCACGTCCGGCAACTGGGCCTCGGCCCGGACCGTGACCGTGACGGCCGTCGACGACGACATCGCCGAGGGCGGACACACTTCGACGATCACGCACGCCGCCAGCAGCGGCGACCCGGGTTATGACGCCCTGCCGATTCCGAACGTCATCGCCAACCTGACCGACAACGACTCGGCCGGCGTCAGCGTGGTCGAGTCCGGCGGGACCACGGCGGTCGACGAAACCGGGCCGACCAGCGACACCTACACGATCGTGCTGACCTCCGAACCGGTCGCGGACGTGACGGTCGCCGTCGATCCCGATCCGCAGACCGACGCCGGCAGCGGCCCGGGCACCGCCGTCAACCTGACCTTCACCGCCGGAGACTGGGACACGCCCCAGACCGTGACGATCACGGCGGTTGACGACGCCATCGACGAAGACGCCCACACCTCGACCATCACCCATACCGCGACCAGCAGCGACGGCACCTACGACGGCGCCACCATCGCCGACGTCGTCGCCAGCGTGACCGACAACGACTCGTCCGGCGTGACCATCAACGAGTCGGGCGGAACCACCGCAGTCAACGAAACCGGACCGACCACCGACTCGTACACCGTCGTGCTGGACTCGCAGCCGACCGCGGACGTCGTCATCCGCGTCGACCCGGACCAGCAGACCGACCTGGGATCCGGCGCCGGCGTCGCGATCGACCTGACCTTCACGGCCGGGAACTGGGACACGCCCCAGTCCGTCCCGGTCACGGCCGTCGATGACGCGCTCGACGAAGACGCCCACACCTCGACGATCACCCACACCGCGACCAGCGGGGACGGCGGCTACGACGGCATCGCGATCCCCGACGTGCTCGCGAGCGTGACCGACAACGACACGGCCGGCGTGACCAGCAGCGAGTCCGGCGGATCGACCAGCGTCAGCGAAGCCGGCCCGACCAGCGACACCTACACGGTGGTGCTCGATTCGCAGCCGACCGCCGGCGTGACCGTCAGCGTGGACCCGGATGCCCAGACCGACCTCGGCGCCGGGGCCGGCGTCGCGGTCGACCTCGTCTTCACCACCGGCGACTGGAACACCCCGCAGACCATCACCGTCACCGCGGTCGATGATGCCGTCGACGAAGGCCCGCACGCCTCGACCATCACCAAGACCGCCACCAGCACCGACGGCGACTACAACGGACTGACGATCAGCAGCGTCGTGGTCGCGGTCACCGACAACGACACGGCCGGCGTGACCGTCGCGGAATCGGATGCCGCCACGGACATCAGCGAGACCGGCCCGACCAGCGACACCTACACGCTGGTCCTCAACACGCAACCGACCGCCGACGTCATGATCACCGTCGATCCCGACGCGCAAAGCGATGCCGGGGCCGGCGCCGGCACCGCGACCACCGTGACCTTCACGGCCGCCAACTGGAGCACGCCGCAGACGATCACGCTGACGGCTGTCGATGACGCCGTCCAGGAAGGCGGGCACACCTCGACGGTGACACACACGGCCGGCAGCGCGGACGGCAACTACAACGGCATCGCGATCGCCGACGTCGTGGCCGCGGTGACTGACAACGACACACCCGGCGTGACAGTCAGCGAGTCCGGCGGCTCGACCGATGTCGACGAAGCCGGCCCGACCACCGACACCTACACGGTCGTGCTCGACTCGCAGCCGGTCGCCGACGTGACGATCACCGTCGACCCGGACGCCGACACCGATCTCGGCAGCGGAGCGGGCAGCGCCATCGGACTGACCTTCACACCCGGAACGTGGAACGCGCCGCAGACCGTCAGCGTCACCGCGGTCGACGACCCGGTCGACGAGGATGCCCACACCTCGACCATCGCGCACACCGTCGCCAGCGCCGACGGCGACTACGACGGCATCGCCCTGAACGTCGTCGCCAACATCACCGACGACGACACGGCCGGCGTGACCCTGACCGAACCCGGCGGCGCGACCGGCGTCAACGAAACCGGACCGACCAGCGACACCTACACGATCGTGCTCGATACGCGGCCGACCGCCGACGTGACCGTCACGGTCGATCCGGACGGCCAGGTCGACCTCGGCAGCGGACCCGGGGTGGCCGAGAGCTTCACCTACACCACCTCGGACTGGAACGTGCCCCGCACGGTGGTGGTCACGGCCGTCGACGATGCCGCCCCCGAGGGGCCCCACACGGCGACAATGACACACGCCGCCGCCAGCACGGACGGCAAGTACAACAGCCTTTCGATCGGCGACCTGGTCGCGAGCGTGGCCGACAACGACGTCCCCGGCGTCACGCTGACGGAATCGGACGGCACGACCGCGGTCGACGAGAACGGACCGACGGTCGACGGGTACACGCTCGTGCTCGATTCGGAACCGTCCGCCAGCGTGACGATCACGATCGACCCGGACCAGCAGGTCGACCTCGGCTCGGGTCCCGGCGTGGCGATCGGCGCGACCTTCACGACGGCCAACTGGCAGACCCCCCAGTTCGTCACCGTCACCGCGGCCGACGACGCGATCCAGGAAGGCGCTCACAACGCGGTCATCACCCACGTCGCCGGCAGCACCGACGGCGACTACGACGGCATCGCCATTCCCGATGTCACCGTCAGCGTGACCGACGACGACACCGCCGGCGTCACGCTCAGCGAGTCCGGCGGCTCGACCGATGTCGACGAAGCCGGCCCGACCAGCGACACCTACACCATCGTGCTCGACTCGCAACCGGTCGCCGACGTGCTCATCACCATCGACCCCGACGATCAGACCGATCTCGGCGGCGGACCCGGCACCGCCCTGGCCGCGACCTTCACCGACGCCAACTGGAACCTGCCGCAGACCGTCACCGTCACGGCCGTCGACGATGCCCTCGGAGAAGGCCCGCACACCTCGACGATCACGCACGCCGCCAGCAGCGCCGACGGGACCTACGACGCGATCGCCATCGCGACCGTCATCGCCGTCGTGGCCGACAACGAAATGCCCGGCGTCCTGGTGACCGAGTCGGACGGCGTGACCGACGTGAACGAAGCCGGCCCGACCAGCGACACCTACACCGTCGTCCTGCAGTCCCAGCCGACCGCCGGCGTCACGATCCAGGTCGACCCCGACCCGCAGACCGACGTCGGCAACGGCCCCGGAACCGCCCGCGGCCTGACCTTCACCGCCGGCGACTGGGACACCCCGCAGACCGTCACCGTCACGGCCGTCGACGACGCCCTGGCCGAAGGCCCGCATGGCTCCACCATCACGCACACCGCGGCGAGCGCCGACGGCGACTACAACGGCGTCGCGGTCAGCGACGTGAATGTCACCGTCGCCGACGACGACACCGCCGGCATCCGCCTGACCGAATCGGGCGGCGCGACCGCCGTCGACGAAACCGGCCCGACCACCGACAGCTACACCGTCGTGCTCGACTCGCAGCCGACCTCCGACGTGATGATCAGCGTCGATCCCGATCCGCAGACCAGCCTCGGGGCCGGCGCGGATACCGCCGTGACGCTGACCTTCACGGCCGGAACCTGGGACTCGCCCCAGACCGTGCTGGTCACGGCCGAGGACGATGCCGATCCGGAAGGACCGCACACCTCGACCATCACGCACACGGTCACCAGCGCCGACGGGGACTACAACGGACTGAGCCTCGCCGATGTCGTCGTCAGCGTGATCGACAACGACCTGCAGGGCGTCAACCTGTCGGAGACCTTCGGTACGACCGAAGTCAGCGAGGAAGGACCGACCTCCGACACCTACACCGTCGCGCTGACCTCGCCACCGAGCGCGACGGTCACGCTGACCCTGACGCCCGATGCCCAGACCCAGCTCGGAGACGGACCCGGCGTCCCGATCTCGCTGTCGTTCAGCAGCGCCAACTGGAGCATTCCGCGGACCGTCGTCGTCACCGCCGAAGACGACTCCGTTCCGGAAGGCGTGCACAACTCGGTCATCACGCACTCGACCAGCAGCGGCGACCCGGCCTACGACGGAATCGCCATCGCCGATGTCATCGTCAGCGTGACCGACAACGACAGCGCCGTCATCACGATCACCGAATCGGACGGATCCACCGGCATCGACGAGTCCGGACCGACCGCCGACAGCTACACGATCGTCCTCGGCTCGCAGCCGACCGGCGATGTCGTCATCGAAGCGACCCCCGATCCGCAGGCCGACCTGGGGGCCGGACCGGCACTGCCGGTCAGCCTGACCTTCACGAACGCCAACTGGGCCGTCCCGCAGACCGTCACCGTCACGGCCGTCGACGATGCGATCAGCGAAGGCGGCCACACCGCCACGATCTCGCACACGGTCACCAGCGCGGACCCGATCTTCGACGGCATCACCATCGCACCCGTGTCCGCCGACGTGACCGACAACGATGCGGCCGCCGTGCGCGTGACGCAGACCGATGCCGCGACCAGCGTGACCGAGTCCGGAACGACCGACAGCTACAGCATCGTCCTGGAATCACAGCCGCTGGCGGACGTGCATATCCTCGTGATGCCGGACGAGCAGACCGACCTCGGCGCCGGTGGCGCCAACGCGATCGACCTGTCGTTCACCGCCGGCAACTGGAACGTGCCCCAGGTCGTCGCCGTCGCCGCCGTCGATGATCGCATCAGCGAGGGGCCGCACGCCTCGGCCATCACCCACCGGGCGGACAGCCCGGATGCCGAATACGACGCGATCGCCATCGCCGGCGTCGCGGTCAGCATCACCGACAACGACACGGCCGGCGTCACCGTCGACGAATCCGGCGGCGCCACCGAGATCCGCGAGGAGGGTCCGACCGCCGACACGTACACGATCATGCTGGATTCCCAGCCGGCCGCGGACGTGACGATCACCTGCACGCCCGATGCCCAGGCCGACCTCGGCGCCGGGCCCGCCCTGCCGCTGGACCTGCGGTTCACGGCCGGCGACTGGAACGTGCCGCGAACGATCGTCGTCACCGCCGTCGATGACGACGCCGAGGAAAACCGCCACACCGCCGCCATCCAACACGCCGCGACCAGCGCCGATCCCGACTACGACGGACGCACGATCGCCGGCGTCATCGCCACGGTCATCGACAACGACGCGGCCGGCGTCACCATCACGGAAACGTCCGGGTCCACCGAGGTCGACGAGTCCGGCCCGACCAGCGACACCTACACGATCGTCCTCGACACCCGACCCGAGGCGAACGTCACGATCAGCATTCAGCCCGACCAGCAGATGGATCTCGGGGCCGGACGTGCCACGGCCATCCGGCTGACCTTCACGCCCGCGAACTGGGCGACCCCGCAGGTCGTCACCGTCACGGCCTTCGACGACGCCGACGAGGAAGGCGCACACATCTCGCGACTCGTCCACGATGTCGACAGCGCGGCGCGGGCCTACGCCGCCCTGACCGTACCGGCCGTGCTGGTGGTGGTGCTGGATGATGACCTGGCCACATCCGGCAAGGGAGATGGATCGAGCAACGCAGCCCTGATCGCCGACGCCGGCGAGGACATCGAGATCTTCGTCGGCGAAACCGCCCGGCTCAGCGGCGACGGCAGCCAGACCTCCGGCAGCGCCACCATCGTCGAGTACTTCTGGGACCTGCGGGCGGCCGGCGGACTGGACGCCCGCGGCGCAACCGTCGAGTGGACCTTCGACACCCCCGGCGACTACGCGCTGGTGCTGACGGTGCTGGACGACACCGGCCGCTACGGCGAGGACACCGTCATCGTGACGGTCCTGCCGCAACCGCCGATCCCCGGCGGCGCGTGCGGCGGACTGTGCGGACCGGTCGGACTGACGACGCTCGGCCTGACGCTGATGCCGCTGCTCGCCATGCGAAGGGGCCGGCGGGGGGACATCGCGCCCAACCCGCGCCGACACACGCCGTAGCCCGCAGGGCGGGGCTACTTCACGCGGATCAGTACCGCACCGATGCGAACCCGCTCACCATTGCGGACCAGCACCTCCTGGACGACACCGGCCGCCGGCGCGCGAACGGTGCCAAGCATCGTCTCCGGCGGCGCGGCGTAGGCATCCGACACGTCCAGTCGCACGACCGGATCGTTGACGTCCACCGCATCACCAACCTGCACCAGCACCTTCGCCACCACCCCCGGGAACGGCGCCGTCGTCTCACCCTGCTGCCCGATGCTGAGCCCGTGCCAGGGAAACGCGGCCGCCGGCGCCGCCACCACCTCGCCCGCCGGACCGGCAACCGCGGCCGCCACGGGCTCGGCCACCGGCGGATCGTCGAGCACCTCGACCTGCACGTCGTACGCCTGGCCGGCCACCGTGATCCGCAGCTTCATCGGGCCCGGCGGGTGTGTACGCGGGTCAGCGGGCACTGGGTCGCCCCCAGCGCGAAGGCCGCGGTCGAGGCCGGTGCGACTGCAGCAGGTGCCGGCGACCCTGGGCCGTCCAGTCGCCGGTCCGCCGCAACGACTCCAGCACCGGAGACAGCGCCATCACCCGTACCGGCTGCCGCAGGGCCGCGGTCGCCGCGGCCGTCAGGATCGCCACGAGCCGCGGCTGGAGATGCGCGGGATCAACGGGAATCGGTGCCGGAGGTTTCCGGGACGGTTCGGTCATCAGACGGGCCCCTTGTCAGGTTCTACAGTGGAATCAGACCGTGCTTCTTGTCCGGACGCAGTTCACGCTTGGTCGCCAGCACGCTGAGCGCATGGGCGATGAACCGCCGCGTCTCCGCCGGCTCGATGATGTCATCCACCATCCGCCGACCGGCCGCAACGAACGGGCTGGCGAACGTTCGCCGGTACAGGTCGACCAGTTCGCCCCGGCGGGCCGCCTTGTCATCGGCCTCGGCAATCTCTCGCCGGAAGATGATTTCGGCCGCCCCCTCGGCCCCCATCACCGCGATCTCCGCCGTCGGCCAGGCGGCGACCGCATCGGCCCCCAGGTCCTTCGAAGCCATCGCGACGTACGCCCCGCCGAACGCCTTGCGGACGACGATCGTGATCTTCGGCACCGTCGCGGCCGAGTACGAAAACAGCAGCTTGGCCCCGTGACGGATGATCCCCCCGTATTCCTGCTTCACACCCGGAAAGTATCCGGGCGTATCGACCAGCGTCAGGATCGGAATGTTGAACGCGTTGCAGAAGCGGACGAAGCGGGCGGCCTTGTCCGACGAATCAATGTCCAGCGCGCCGGCCTTGGCGGCCGGATTGCTCGCCACCGTGCCGACCGTCCGACCGTTGATCCGGCCGAAGCCGACGATGATGCTTCCGGCGAACCCGGCCTGCACTTCCAGGAAGTCGCCGTAGTCCATCAGCAGGTGGATCATCCGGTGCATGTCGTAGGTCCGCCGCGGATCATCCGGCAGCAGCGTGTTGAGCGCCTCGACCCGCTCGGCCGGCTCGGGGTTGGCGACGCGCGGCGGGTCCTCGACGTTGTTGCACGGCAGGTACTGCAGCAGCGTGCGGCAGATCGAAATCGCGTGCCGGTCATCGTCGGCGACGAAGTGAATGTTCCCGGCGTAGTGCATGTGCGCCTCGGGCCCGCCAAGCTGCTCGGCGGTGACGTTCTCGCGGGTGACCTGCCGAATGACCTGCGGACCGGTGATGAACATCTGCGCCCGCCGGGTCTGGATGACGAAGTCCGTCATCGCCGGGCTGTAGGCCGCGCCACCCGCGCACGGCCCGCAGATCAGCGAAATCTGCGGAACCACGCCCGACAGCAGCGTGTTGTGATAGAAAACCCGCCCGTAGGCACTGAGCGAGTCGATGCCTTCCTGGATGCGGGCCCCGCCGGAATCGTTGATGAAGATGAACGGCGAGCCGGTCCGCATGCTGGTCTTCATGATCTCGACGATCTTGTCGCCGTGCACCTCGCCCAGCGCGCCGCCCCCGACCGTGAAGTCCTGGCTGGCCACGTGCACGATCCGCCCATCGACGCGGGCCGAACCCGTCACGACCCCGTCGGCCGGCATCGGCTTGTCACCCATGCCGAACTCGCTGCAGCGGTGCCGGGCGAACCCGTAACGCTCGACGAACGAGTCGCGGTCAACCAGTTCGCTGATCCGCTCGCGGGCGGTCAACGCCCCGGCATCGTGCTGGCGGGCGATCCGACCGGCCCCCCCGCCCTCGTGCAGTACCTTGCGGGCCAGCCGCAGTTCCTCCAGCCGCTGCTGCATCGTCAGCGGTCCGGTCACGGGTGCCCTGGTACCGGGGTTGTTGGTGGCTGGCCCTGTTGGTGCGGTCACGGTGTTCCCTTCGACGTTAAGACCTGGTACCGGCCGGCGGGGCAACATCTCCGCCAAGCGGCTCGCACAGTTCGGTGAGCACGCCGGCACTCGATTTCGGATGTAGAAATGCAATCCGGGTGTGATGCGCGCCCGGCCGCGGCGCGGCGTCGATCAGCCGCACGCCTCCCGACCGCAGCGCCTCGAGGCGGGCCGGCAGATCGTCGACCGTGTACGCGACATGATGCAGCCCCTCGCCCCGCTTCTGCAGGAACACGGCGATCGGCGAGTCGTCCCGGACCGGCTCCAGCAACTCCAGCCGCACCGCGTGCTCCGGCGGACCCAGCGCGTAGAACGCCACCCGCACACCCTGCTCGGGAACCTCTTCGACACCCTCGAAGCGGGCGCCCAGCAATCGTTCGTAATAGTCGCGGTGCGCATCCAGCGAACGCACCGCAATCCCGATGTGATTCAGGCCTTTGACACCGATCACGGAGCACCTGCCTTCACCGACATTATAACAGCTCACCCGCTTCGTCACCGCCGCCCGCGGCTCGTTTGTCATCCCGCTCGCCGACCGCCGACCGCAACGCCGCCACCACCCGCGACGCGCCGGCCGCCGGCGTCAGCCGACCCGCCCGCACCTCATCACGGGCCGCCCGCACCGCCGCCGCGAACCAGGGCGCATCGCGCAGCACCGCCCGAACCTGCTCCTCCATGATCGTCTCGAACCAGCGCAGGTCCTGCCCGCCACGCCGGGCCGCCAGACCCCCGTCCACCCGCAGCCGCGCCAGGCAGTCCTCAACCTTGTCCCAGACCGCCCCCACCCCCGCACCGGTCCGCGCACTGCAGGTCAGCACCGGCACCCCCTCACTCCCCCGCAGCATGTGCAGCGCCAGCGTCAACTCCGCCGCCGCCCGCCGCGCGGCCGCCTCCTGCGCACCGTCCGCCTTGTTGACCGCCACGACATCGACACGCTCCAGAACGCCCCGCTTGAGACCCTGCAACTCGTCACCCGCGCCCGGCAACGCCAGCAGCAGAAAACAGTCGCACATGTCGGCCACCGCCGCCTCGGACTGCCCGACCCCAACCGTCTCGATCAGCACCGTGTCGTAGCCGGCCGCCTCGCAGACCGTGATCGAGTCCCGCGTCCGGGCCGCCACCCCGCCGGCCGCGCAGCCGCTCGGGGACGGACGAATGAACGCCCGCGGATGCCTGCTGAGCTGCTGCATCCGGGTGCGGTCGCCCAGGATCGACCCGCCCGAGACCACACTGGACGGATCGACCGCCAGCACCGCGACCCGCCGGCCGCGCTCACACAGCAACAGGCCGAGACACTCGATGAACGTCGACTTGCCCGCGCCCGGGACCCCGGTCACGCCCACCCGCACCGCCTGCCCCGCGTGCGGCGCCAGGGCCTCCAGCAGCGCCGCCGCGCAGGCCGCGCTGTCCGGATGCTTCGACTCGATCAGGGAAATCGCCCGCCCCAGGATGGCCCGGTCGGCCGCACGCACGCCGGCGACATAGTCCGCCAGCGCAAGCCGCTCCCGCCCCGCGCCGTCGGTCACGGATTCACCGCCGCCGGTGCGGCCTGCCCGCTGAGCCGCGCCAGCACACGCAGCGCCGCCGCGCTGATCACGGTCCCCGGTCCGAAGACCTCGGCCACGCCCAACTCGAACAGGCGCGGGTAGTCCTGCGGCGGAATCACGCCACCCACCACCACCTGGATGTCGCGCCGCCCCGCCGCGGCCAGCGCGGCAATCAGCGCCGGCACCAGCGTCAGGTGACCGGCCGCCAGCGACGAAACGCCGACCACGTGCACGTCGTTCTCGACCGCCTGCCGGGCGACCTCGTCGGCCGTCTGGAACAGCGGACCGATGTCGACATCGAATCCCAGGTCCGCGAACGCCGACGCCACCACCTTCTGCCCGCGGTCGTGCCCGTCCTGGCCCATCTTGGCGACCAGGATCCGCGGACGACGACCGGTCTGCCGCTCGAACGCGTCCGCCCGGGCCCGCACACTGCGAACATCCGCCGCATCCGACCCGACCTCGGCGGCATAGACCCCCCGCGGCGTCTGCGTCACGGCCTGGTGGCGCCCGTACGCCTGCTCCAGGGCCTGCGAGATCTCGCCGACCGTCGCCTGCGCCCGGGCAGCCTGCACCGCCAGGTCGAGCAGATTCCCGCTGCCGTCCCCGGCCGCCGCCGTCAGGGCCCGCAGGGCCGCCGCGACGGCATCCGCATTCCGTTCGGCCCGCAGTTCCTCGAGTTGCCGCACCTGGGCCGCCCGCACGGCGCTGTTGTCGATTCGCAGGACGTCGACGCCTTCGTCGCCGCTGGCCGGATAGCGGTTGACGCCCACCAGCGTCTGCGCGCCGGCATCGATCCGGGCCTGGGTCCGGGCCGCGGCCTGTTCGATGCGGGCCTTCGGCACGCCGGCTTCGATCGCCCGGGCCATCCCGCCCATCTCCTCGACCTCGGCGATGTGTTCCCAGGCCCGCCGGGCCAGGTCGTGGGTCAGTCGCTCCACGTAGTAGGACCCGCCCCACGGATCGACCACCCGGCACGTATCCGTTTCCATCTGCAGGAACAGTTGCGTGTTGCGGGCCACCCTCGCCGAGAAGTTCGTCGGCAGCGCGAGGGCCTCGTCGAGCGCATTGGTATGCAGGCTCTGGGTGTGCCCCTGCGTCGCGGCCATCGCTTCGACACAGGTCCGCACGACGTTGTTGTAGACATCCTGCGCGGTCAGCGTCCACCCGCTCGTCTGGCAGTGCGTCCGCAGCGACATGCTCCGCGGGTCCTTCGGCTGGAAGGGCGCGATCACCGTCGCCCACAGCAGCCGCGCGGCCCGCAGCTTGGCGACCTCCATGAAGAAGTTGCTGCCCATCGCGAAGAAGAAACTCAGGCGCGGCGCGAACGCATCCACCGGCAGCCCGCGCTCGACCCCGATCCGGACGTACTCGAGGCCATCCGCGATCGTGTACGCCAGCTCGATGTCCGCCGTCGCCCCGGCCTCCTGCATGTGGTAACCGCTGATCGAAATGCTGTTGAAACGCGGCATGTGCGCCGCGCAATACGCGAAGATGTCACCCACGATCCGCAGGCTCGGCCCCGGCGGATAGATGTAGGTGTTGCGGACCATGAACTCCTTCAGGATGTCGTTCTGGATCGTCCCGGCCAGTTGCGCCGGCCCGACACCCTGCTTCTCGGCCGCGACGATGTACATCGCCAGCACCGGCAGCACCGCGCCGTTCATCGTCATCGACACGCTCGTCCGGTCCAGCGGAATGCCGTCGAACAGACGCTGCATGTCCCGCACGCTGTCGACCGCGACCCCCGCCATCCCGACATCACCCACCACCCGCGGATGATCACTGTCGTACCCGCGGTGCGTGGCCAGGTCGAACGCCACCGACAACCCCTTCTGACCCGCCGCCAGGTTCGCCCGGTAGAACGCGTTGCTCGCCTCGGCCGTGCTGAAGCCGGCGTACTGCCGCACGGTCCACGGCTTCAGCACGTACATCGTCGCGTACGGACCTCGCACGAACGGCGGCAGACCCGGAAAGCTGTGCAGGTGCGGAACGTCGACCAGGTCGTCGGCGTGATACTCGGGCTTCAGCGACAACCCCTCCGGAACGTGCCAGTGCAACGCGTCCGGGTCCGCGCCAAAACGCGCGCGCACCGCCTTCCGCCAGCCCGCCTGATCCGCGTCCCCCCGGGCGCCATCCGCCAGCGGAACCTGGCTGAAGTCCGGAATCTCACCGACCCGCACGCCACCCGCGCTCATCGCGTCGCCCCTTCCTCGACCAGCAGATCGCCCAGCACGCGCACCGCGTCACACCGCAGGTAGATGAAGTCGTCGACCCCCGCACCGCGGTACGCCTCCTCCCGCGCGCCCGGCTTGCCCGCCAGGATCACCCGCCGCACACCCGACCCGTGCAACGCCCGGGTCAGCGACGGAACCCGCTCGGGATAAACCTCGTCCGAACCGCAGATCACCACGATCTGCGCACCCCGCGCGGCACAGGCCGCCGCAATCTCCTCGTCCGCATCCGCACCGCCCGGCAGCGACTCCACCTGGAATCCACCGGCCTCGAACAGGTTCGTCGCGAAGTTCACCCGCGGCAGGTGCCCACCAGCCTCGCCCAGCGGCGCCAGGTGCACCGCCGGCCGCGCGCCGCACTCCACCAGCAAACGGTCACTCGCCGACCGCAGATGCTCGAACGGCTCCGCGAAAGGATGCACCGCCACCGCCTCCGCCAGCCGCGCGACCGGCCCCGGCGACGCGCCCAGCAGGTCCGTCAGCTCAACCATCGCCACCCCGCGCAGCGCGGCCGCCTGCAGCCGGTCCATCCGCTCGGCCTGCCCGACCGCCTGCGGGTCCGGGCCACGACTGACGTGCGCGAGTCGCGCCCGGGCACAGGACCGCAGCGCCGCCAGGTCAAGCCGGGCGACCTCCGGAACCTGCTCCTCCAGGTTGGGAAACTCGCTGACACCCAGAACCGCGTCGCGCCGCGTCGCCAGGTTCCGGGCCCGCTGACGAAAGACCGAATCGATCTGCGCGCCAATCCACCCATCCGAGAGCGCGGCCGCCATCCCGCCACGCGATTCGATCTCCTGGACCAGCGGCCACGCCTGCCCACAAAGCGCATCGGTCAGGTGCTCGAGGTACCAGGACCCGCCGGCCGGATCGCAGACGCGGTGAATGCCCGACTCCTCCATCAGAATGTGATGCGTGTTGCGGGCCACCCGGCGACCCAGCGGCGACGGCGGCCCCAGGGCCGCGTCGAACGGCGCCGCGCCGATCGAATCCGCCCCGGCCACACCCGCCGCCAGGACACAGGCGGTGTTCCGCAGCATGTTGATCCACGGGTCGCGGGTGGTCAGCACGCGACGACTCGGACGCACGTGCATCCGCATCCGGCCCGCCTCCGCCGGCACCTGGCAGACATCCAGCACCCGCCGCCACAGCCGCCGGGCCGCCCGCAGCTTGCTGATCGCCAGGAACACACCCGTTCCGACCGCCAGCGAAAACTCGAACCGCTCCGCCGCCTCCGCCGGCCCGAGCCCCGCCCGCCGCGCGGCCCGCAGGTACTCCAGCCCGGTCGCGATCAGGAACGCCAGATCCTGCGCTGCCGTTGCCCCCGCATGGTGATAGGCGGCCGTCCCGACGCGAACGCTGGTCACGTCCGTATAACGCGCGGCCGTCCAGCAGGTCAGCTCTCCAACCCGCCCCAGCCCCTCCTGCAGCGAATACGGCAGTTCCCCTTCGCGCGCCAGGACACCCAGCGGATCCGCGTGAAACCCCCCGCGAACAACGTCCGGCGCAATTCCCGCCCGTTCCCAGGCGGCCGACAGCAGTCCCGCCCCCTGCAGGAACGCCGCCCCGCATTCGAGCCCGACATGCACGATGTCCAGGTGCACCCCGGCCAGGGCCGCCTGCAGATCCGCCAGGCAGTACAGCATCGCGCCGTCCACCCCCGCAAGCTGCTGGCCGTGGTCGGCCGTCACGTCCCGGCCGGCCCGGGCGCAGGCATCGAAACGCAGCAGGACCCCCTGGACCCCGCCGTCGAGGTCCTCGCGGAGCGACCGGTTCAGCGCGGCCAAGTCGGGCTCGGCCCGCTCGTGACGAATCTCCCAGCCGTCGCGGGCCGTCCCCAGAGGCCGCGGGCCCCGGGTCATCGGGGGCAGACCGCTGCGCCCGGCCGGGTCGCCATCGGTCGGTCCGTCATCGTGCGTATAGAGTGGCTGCAGGTCGATGCCTTCGTAGGTATGCGTGACCAGCCGCTGCTGAAACGGGCTGCCCTTCAGGTCGCGCTCGACCAGGCGCATCCATTCGGCCCGGTCGTGGCGAAGAAACGCATCGTGGTAGGGAAGGGAACGCTGCGGCATGAGCACCTCCTGGTGACAGGCGTCTCACGCTGGCTGGGCGACGTCATGCCACCAACTCTCGCGACCCGGCCGGGAGAGGGATGGCCTTTTGGTACCCGTCCGAGCAACCGATTAAGATTATAAGCAGAGGAGGTCCCCCATGCCACGCGTTGCGTCCGCGGCGGAAGCCGTCGAATCCATCCAGAGTCACATGAACGTCTTCGTGCAGGGGAGTTCGGCCACGCCCGTGCCGCTGCTCGATGCGCTCGCCGCGCGGACCGACCTCGAAGGCGTCCACATCTTTCACCTGCATACCGAGGGAACCGACTCGTTCGTCGCGCCCGGCGTCGAACGCCACGTCCGCTCCGTCTCGCTCTTTACGGGACCGGCCGCGCGCAGCGCCGTGGAAGAGGGTCGCGCCGACTTCATCCCCGTGTTCCTGTCGGGCATCCCCGACCTGTTCTATTCCGGCGCGATCAAGCTGGATGCCGCCATCGTGCAGGTCTCGCCGGCCGACCGGCACGGCGCGCACACGCTCGGCACCGCGGTCGATGCCGCCCGCGCCGCGGTCGACGTCGCACCGCTGGTCATCGCCGAGGTGAACGCGCAAATGCCGCGCACCCACGGCAACACCGCCCTGCGCGCCAAGGCCATCAACACCTGGATCGAAACCGACCGCCCCCTGCCGAACCACATGCCCAGCGAGCCGAGCGACGTCGAAGCACAGATCGGCCAGCAGATCGCCGACCTCGTCGACGACGGCGCCACCCTGCAGATGGGCATCGGCGCCATCCCCGACGCGGTCCTGGCGCGACTGGGCGACAAGCTCGACCTCGGCATTCACACCGAGATGTTCTCCGACCGGCTGATCGACCTGGTCGAGGCCGGAGCCGTCAACAACCGCCGCAAGCTGGTCAAGCCGGGACGAATCGTCACCAGCTTCGTCAGCGGCTCACGCCGGCTGTACGACTTCGTCGACGACAACTGCCAGGTCGAGTTCCACAGTTGCAGCTACACCAACGACACCGCCGTGATCCGCCGCAACCCCCAGGTCGTCGCCATCAACTCGGCCATCTCGGTCGATCTGACCGGCCAGGTCTGCGCCGACTCGATCGGACACCGGATCTACTCCGGCATCGGCGGACAGATGGACTTCATCCGCGGCGCCGCCCTCTCGCCCGGCGGAAAGGCGATCATCGCCCTGCCCTCGACCGCGGCCCGCGGCACCGTCTCGCGCATCTGCGCCGAACTCCGACCCGGTTCCGGCGTCGTCACCACCCGCGGACACGTGCAGTGGATCGTCACCGAGTACGGCGCCGTCAACCTGGCCGGACTGTCCCTCCGCAAACGCGGCGATGCGCTGCTGTCGATCGCCCATCCCGATTTCCGCGAGGAACTCCGCGCCGACCTGCTGAGCAAGCGGCACTTCCAGATGGGGTAGGATGCCCGCCCGCCGGCCCGGGACCCGACCGGATTTCCGCGAGCACCCGAGGCCTCGACACTTGGGACCCGCTATCCTTATGACGGAACAGGGTGGGAACGATTCCAACGGAGATTTGCCCATGGGCTCGAATACGAAGAAGCGGACGGCCGGTGTCATCGCGGTACTGCTGGGACTCCCGCTGGCCGAAACGGCCCACGCGCAGGGCGTCGGCGGCGTCGTCTTTTCGATCTTTGACCTGATCTTCAGCATCGTGGACGTTGCGGGCGACAGTTGATCCGCCCCGCGACGGATGACCACCCGACCGCCAGACCCGCCTGACGCCCGCCGCGCCCAGCGGGTCGTCGTGCGACTCGCAAACCTGCAACGCAGCCTGCTCGGCATGGCCTTCAGCATCGCCGGCCCGCGGGCCGCCTACGGCTTCATGAACCTGTTCGGGCGCCTGCTCTACCGCCTGCTCGACCCGATCCGCATGCTCAGCGAGGCCCAGTGCGCCGCCGCCCTCCGCGATCACGTCAGCCCCGCCCGCGCCCGACGCATCGCCGCCGACGCCTTCATCCACCGACTCTGGAACCTCGCCGACCTGCTGCTCGCCCGACGCTACCTGCGCAACCCGCCCCCGGCCCGGATCGGCGGCCGAATCGAACCCGACCAGCGCCGGCGCCTGCAGGACGGCCAGGCGCAACGCCACCCGATCATCCTGCTGACCGCCTACTACGGGCCCTACGACCTGCTGCCGATCTTCCTCGGACACAACGGACTGCACGCCCACGTGCTCTACCGGCCACACGCCAACGCCAGCTACGATGCCCTTCGACAGGCCGCCCGCGCCCTCGGCGGCTGTGCCTTCGTCTCGACCGAGGAGGCCGTCGCCGAACTGCCGGGACTGCTCGAGCGCGGCGAGACCGTCGCGATCGTCGGCGACCACCACGGCGGCAGGACCGACCTGCCGGTCACCTTCCTCGGCCTGCCCACCCGCGCGATCAAGTCGGTCGCCCTGCTGGCCTGCCGGTACGACGCCACCGTCGTCGTCGCCGGCCTGCAGCGCGTCCGTCGATCCTTCCGCTTCCGGTTTGTTGTCGGGGATGTGTTCGGCCCGGAGAGTTGGGCGGACGCGGACGACCCGCTCCGCCTGGTGACCGAACGCTACCTGCGCGGACTCGAACAGATCGTGCTGTCAGATCCCGAGCAGTACCTGTGGACCCAGCCGCGCTGGGGCGCCGAACAGACCCGGGAACTCGTCCAGGCGCACGTCGATCAACTGCCCGAGTCTTCGGCGTGACCGCCGATGTTCCACCACGGCACCGGCAGGATCACGAACTTGACCGTCTGGGCCACCGCCTGCTCGACCAGCGGCATCCCCAGCAGCACCGTCAGCCCCGCCGCACACGACATCCGAAACTTCTTCCAGCTCTTCATGGCTTCTCCTTCCGACCTGCGAGACACCCTCCCGGGCCGAAGGTTAGCGTGGCCCGCCACCGGTGGCGCACGCGATCATGCCCGGCACCGTCCCCCTCCGTAACATCATCGCACCTTGGTGGCATACCGGGCGCGCCTGCGGAGACGGAATTCCGTCGCCTCGAGAAGGCTGGGGCGTTTGCCACATGCTGCGGAAAGTCCCCCACGGAGGCGCCCGGCGCAGGCACTACCCGGACGCGCCCGTAATCACCTGATCTGAAAACAACTTGCGTGGCTCGCCCGGTCGGGCCCGCCGGCTGGCACGCACCTTGCTTATCGGCCCTTTGCAGCCCAACAGTTCCGTGGCGGTGTCGCCTGCGGTCTGGTTCACGCCACGGCGCTGGGGCTGTCGGTTCATAGTGAGGAGCCCCCTGATGATGCGTGTGCCCCGGAGGATGGTCGCCCTGTGCGCCTTGGCACTGCCCCTGTGCCCGGCCATGGCGACCGAACTGCAGTTCCCGCCCCTGCCCTTCCAGGAAACGAACGAAAGCGGTGCGGTCCCGACCCCGCCGCCCACGGAACCAGTCGCCGCGCCGATGCCGGACTTCACCCTCGACGAGGCGGCCACGTTCCTGATCTCGCCGGAGCGGTTCCACAGCGATCCGGAAGTTCTCTGGCCGGGGTTCCTGTCGGGCCTCCGCGGCTTCGAGGGCTTCTATGAGCCGGTCGGCAACCCGCTCTACTTCGAGTCGCCGTTCAACAACACCGAACTGCGGTTCCTGTACATCAACCACGCCTTCCCCGACGGCTCGCAGCTTGGCGGCGGCGACGTGAACGTCTACGCCCTGCAGATCCGCCTGGCGCTGACCGAACGACTGGGCTTCATCGCCACCAAGGACGGCTACAGCGACCTGAACGCCGGCATCCTGCCGCCGGACGAGGGCTGGAACGACCTGGCCGTCGGCCTCAAGTACGTGCTTTGGTACGACCGCGAGGAAGACTTCGTCCTGACAACCGGCATGCGCTGGGAACTGTCCAACGGCGACCAGAGCGTCCTGCAGGGTGACTCCAGCGAACTGAGCCCATTCATCAGCTTCGCAAAGGGCTGGGATCGCTTCCACGTCATCGGCGCCGTCACCGGACGCATCCCGCTCGACAGCGGACGCGGCAACCCGACCCTGATGTGGGACCTGCACTTCGACTACGAAGTCGCCCCGGACCTGCTGCCGGGCTTCGCCCCGATGGTCGAGTTCCACGGCCTGCACTACCTCGGCAACGGCGATCACATCCCGCTGAACGTCGGCGGCTACGACTACACCAGCCTCGGATCAACCGGCGTCAACGGCAAGACCGTCATCACCACCGGCCTCGGCTTCCGCTGGAAACTGACGCCCAACATGTCGATCGGTTCGACCTACGAGTTCCCGCTGACCGCCAAGAGCAACGACATCACCGACCACCGCGTTACGGCTGACTTCAAGCTGAGCTGGTAGTCCAACCACCCCCGGGAGACCCCTGATGTTCCAGAAACCCTCGCGGCGCGTCCGGTACCTGCTCAAGCTGCTCGCGCCGGCCGCCATTCTCACACAGATCATCCCGTTCGCGTGCGGCCAGCCAATCCTGCGACTGGTAACGCCGATCCTGCTCGACGACACCCGCAACTTCCTGGACGGCGTCGTCCGGGCCGTTGCCCCGCTGGTACTTCCCTGACCCGGCGACCTCTCCTCGCCGCGTACACATACCGGAAGCGCGCCGCGCCCGCCGCACCCCAGCGGCGGGCGTTTTCTTTCGGCCCACGGCGTCGATCTCCGACAACCCGCTGACCAGGTCCTGTTTGACGGATGCAAATGAACTGCCAATGCCGTGAAGAGGTGGAAATGTGAAGGAGTGAAAGAGGGCGGTCTCGCGACGTTCTTCCCTCTTTGCTCATTCACTCTTTCCCTCCTTCACTCCTTCACTTTTTCACGGCGGCAACAACGCGATTGGATGCATCAAACAGAACCTAACCCCGCTCCTGGATTCTGCCTTCCATGCCGCCGGCAATCGGCAGGATCGCGCCGCTGATGTGGCCGGCCAGCCTGTCCGACAGCAGGAACGTGGCGGCCGCGGCGATGTCCTCGGACTCGGCGACCTTCTTCAGCGGCATCGTCGCGGTGGCCCGCTCCAGGACGCCCGGCGTTTCCAGTGCCGCCGCCGCCATCGGCGTCGCGACCCAGCCCGGCGCGATCGTGTTGACCCGTCCCAGCGGCGCCAGCCTGACGATCTCGTTCTTCAGCGTGCGGCTCAGCCCGTAGACCATCGCAGCCTTCGCCGAGGCGTAGTCGCCGTGCCCGGCTTCTCCGAACAGCGCGGCCGTCGATCCGATCAGCACGATCGCGGCCCGCCCGCGAGGATTCTCGGCCAGTTGCCGCAGGAAGGCGCGGCAGGTCAGAAACGCGCTGGTCAGGTCGCTGGCGAGCGTCCGGTTCCACTGTTCGAGCGACATCTCGACGATCGGCGTGTCGCGTTCGATCCAGATGCCGGCGTTGACGACAATGCCGTCGAAGTCGCCGCCAAGCGCTTCACGCGAAGCGGAAAACAGGCGCTCGACCTGCTCGGCCTCGCGCAGGTCCGCCCGCAGGGCGTGGCACCGCCCGGGCGCCAGGTCGGCCAGCGCCGCGGCCGCGCTCTCATTGCTGTGGAAATGCGCGACCACGCGGGCCCCCTCGTCCAGCAGGGCGCGGACGATGGCGGACCCGATGCCGCCGGAGGCGCCGGTCACGAGGTAGTTTCGATCGGCCAGGTCGGCATTCATCGCGGGTTTCCGGACAGGGGCGCCGGGCGCTCAGATCTTCAGGCAGACGTTCTTCGGCTCGGTGTAGAACCGCATCGCCTCCTGGCCGCCTTCCCGGCCGATGCCGCTCTGCTTCATCCCGCCGAACGGCACCCGCAGATCGCGGATCATCCAGCAGTTGACCCAGACCGTGCCCGACTCGATCGCGTCGGCCACGCGGTGCGCCCGGCTGACATCCCGCGTCCAGACCGAAGCCGCCAGACCGTAGTTGGTCGAATTGGCGGCCGCGATGACCTCGGCTTCATCCTTGAACGGCATGATCGAGACGATCGGGCCGAAGATCTCTTCCTGGTTCACGCGGCACTGCGGGCCGAGGCCGGTGATGACGGTCGGCGGGAAGAACCAGCCGTCCTGGCAGCGTCCCGCGGGTCGGACGGGTGCGCCGCCGCACCAGACTTCGCCGCCCTCCTCGCGGGCCACGTCGATGTAGTGCGCGTCCTTCTCGAGTTGCGGCTTCGAGACGACCGCGCCGAGGTCGCTGCGCTCTTCGAGCGGATCGCCGACGACCATCTGTTTGGCCTTGCTGACGTATGCGCGGACGAACTCGTCGTAGATCGAATGCTCGACGAACAGGCGCGAGCCGCACAGGCAGACCTGGCCCTGGTTGGCGAACGCCGCCCGCAGGCTGCCGGCCAGGGCGGCCTCGGGATCGGCATCGGCGAACACGATGTTCGGATTCTTGCCGCCCATCTCCAGCCCGACCTTCTTGAACAGCGGCGCCGCGGCCCGGTTGATCTCGCCGCCCGCCCGCGTGCTGCCCGTGAACGAGATCGTCGGCACCCCGGGATGCTCGACCAGCGCCGCCCCGACCTTCGGACCGTAGCCGTGCACGATGTTCAGCACGCCCTCCGGCAGACCCGCCTGCTGGCACAGTCCGGCCAGCAGGTGCGCGGTCATCGGCGTGACCTCGGACGGCTTGGCGATCACGGTATTCCCGGCCGCGAGCGCCGGCGCGACCTTCCAGGTCAGCAGGTAGAGCGGCAGGTTCCAGGGCGAGATGATCCCGCACACGCCCCGCGGCCGGCGGAGCGTATAGTTCAGCGCGTCGCGATCGATCGGGTGCAGGTCGCTGCGGTCGTGTTGGATCATCGTCGCGAAGTGGCGGAAGTTCTGCGACGCACGCGGAATGTCGAGCGACTTGCACAGCGTCAGCGGCTTGCCGTTGTCGATGCACTCGGCCAGGGCGAGTTGCTCGGCGTGCTGCTCGATCAGGTCGGCGAGTTTCATCAGCACGCGCGAACGCTCGGCGTTCGGCGTCCGGCCCCAGGTTTCGAACGCGGCCGAAGCCGCCGCCACAGCCCGCTCGAGGTCCTGCCCATCGCTGTCGGGCACCTGCGCGTAGACCTGCCCGGTGGACGGATCATAGTCATCAAGAAACGCGCCACCGACCGGCGGCACGATCTCGCCGTTGATGTAGTTGCCGATCATTTGCATGCCGGGATTTTAGCGGGGGTAGCATGGGGGGAGTAGTTGGAGTTCGCTGCAAAGGATGGCGCCCCCCGGCTGAGAGCACACCACCCCGGACACACTGCCCACGCCCGCTGGCCCCTGGCTCCCTCGCTCCCTGGCTCCCTTCTGGTACCATGCCAACCACCAAGTGGGAGCCAACAATGCCAACCGTCGCCGTCATCGGAGCCGGAACCATGGGGTCCGGGATCGCCCAGGTCGCCGCCGCCAGCGGCTGGACCGTGCTGCTCCGCGATACCAACACCGAACTCGTCGAGAAGAGCATCGCCGGCGTCCGAAAACGCTACGCCCGGCTCGTCGAAAAAGGACGCCTGACCGACGAACAGGCCGCCTCGGCCGGGGAACGCCTGCGCGTCGCGAACGCGCCGGCCGACTGCGGCGACGCCAGCCTCGTCGTCGAAGCCGTCCTTGAAGACCTCGACCTCAAGGCGAACGTCTTCACCGATCTGCTGCCGCACCTGCGCGACGATTGCGTGCTGGCGACGAACACTTCGTCGCTGTCGGTCAGCGACCTGGCCGCGAAACTCCCCGACCCAGGACGCCTCGTCGGCATGCACTTCTTCAACCCGGTCCCGCTGATGCCGCTGGTCGAGGTCATCGCCGGCCGACAGAGCGCCCCGGCCCACGTCGACTTCGTCGCGCAGATCGCCCGCGAATGGGGCAAGACCCCCGCCCGGGCCAGCGACACGCCCGGCTTCATCGTCAACCGCGTCGCCCGCGGCTACTACCTCGAACCGATGCGGATGCTGGCCGAGGGCGTGGCCGGCATCGACGAGATCGACGGCATCCTGCGAAGGCTGGTCGGGTTCCGGATGGGTCCCTTCGAACTGACCGACGCGATCGGGCACGACGTCAACTACACCGTCTCGCGGCAGGTCTGGGAGCAGCTTGGCAAGCCCGCCCGCCTGACGCCCAGCCCGCTGCAGCAGGCGCTCTTCGACGCCGGCAAGTTCGGCCGCAAGACCAAGCTCGGCTGGTACAGCTACCAGGGCGAGCACCCGCTGCCGGCCGTACCGGTCGATCGCAGGAGTTTTGACCTGCCCGAGGGCGTGCACCAGGCGGTGCGGCTGTTCACCGAGAAGCTGATCCCGGGCGGCGGCTCGATCACCGAGCACTACATCGTCGCCCGGACGCTGGTAACGATCATCAACGAGGCCGCTCTGGCGATGGACGACAACGTCGCGACCGAGGCCGACATCAACACGGCCCTGAAGCTGGGAACGAACTACCCGCAGGGCCCGTTCGAATGGGCCGACACCGCCGGCCGCCGCACCTGCCGCTTCCTGCTCGACACGCTGAACCGCAGCGTCGACGACGGCCGCTTCCAGGCTGCCGGCTCACTGCGTTCGCAGTGAAAGGGTGGAGGGGTGAATGGGTGAAGGAGGGTGGAGCGCATACCCCCCAGCGGAGGCAGCGAAGCGTGCGTCATCAACGCGGCCAAGAACGGGACAGGAACGTGGGGTGCGTCCGCAGTCAAAGCGTGGAGCGGTGACCGCGCGAAAAGACGCTGCTCAAGAGCTCAAGAGCAGTGGCACAAGGCCGCCGCAACCCCTGGCTCCCTTGCTCCCTCGCTCCCTCGCTCCCTAGCTCCCTTGCTCCCAGAGAACGTAGGGTGCGTCATCGACGCGGCAGACCACGATCACGGCAACCCGGAAGTTTGGCAATCCCAACAACCGACACGGTCATCAAAACGACGGTGCCCCGCCCTGGAGCAAACGGAAGGGCGAGCGACTGTCCCGTGCTCAGCCGGGTCGGTTAACGCAACTGCCACGCGGTGCGGCATCGACGCCTGAACATTCCCGAGTCGAACGAAAGCGCGGGCTCCTGCGTCGATGACGCACCCTACAACCTCCCTTGCTCCCTCGCTCCCTCGCTCCCAGGCTCCCTCTTCAATCCGCAATCACCGGCAGGGTCGTGCGGTCACGCACGCGGTCGGGGCTGTCGGCCGGGATTGGCTGCAGGCGATGCTGCAGCGCGGGTTGCGGTTTGCGGACGCCGATCTGCTCGTAGACGTCGTCGTAGCTCTCTTCGAGATACCCGCGACGCATGTGCAGCCCGATGTGATCCCACGGCAGACGCTCGCCGAACGAGCGCTCGCGGTGCGCGTACCAGGCCGGGTCGACGCCCGTCTCGGCATAAGCCCGTTGCCAGACCTCGTCGTTGTAGCACTCGTCCCAGCCGTCGAAACGCGCCCCGAACTGCCACGCCCGCTGAATCACCGGACCCAGCCGCCGGTCGCCGCGCGAAAAGACACCCTCCAGGATCGAACGGTCCGGCCGATGCGTGCGGAGCGTGATCGGTCCCTTGGCCGGGCCCTTGCCACGCCGCTTGCCGGAACTCTCCCGCGACAGCCGGCCCAGCACGCGACGGGCGTGGTGGAAGTAGTCGACCCGCGGCTGGGCCATCCACTGGAACGGCGTGAACGGCTTCGGCACCAGCCAGCCGACCGACGCGATCACCTTGCCCGGACCCTTGCCGAGCTTCTTGCGCTCGTTGCTGACCGCCTTGCAGATCTCCCAGATGCCCTCGATGTCCTCGTCGCGCTCGCCCGGGAAGCCGCACATGAAGTACAGCTTGATCTTCTGCCAGCCGGCCTTGTAGACCTCGCGGACACCATCGAGCAGGTTGCCGTCCGTGACCTTCTTGCGAATCGCGCGGCGCATGTCGTCCTGCGCGGCCTCGACCGCCATCGTGATCGAACCCTTGCGGACCTGGTTAGCCATCCACGGAATGTTCTGCAGCATCTTGTCGACCCGCAGCGACGGGAAACTCAGGTTCACCATCCGCCTGCTGAACCGCTCGTTCAGCTCTTTCGAGAGATCGAACAGGTGCGGATAGTCGGCCGTGCTCAGCGACAGCAGGCCGATCTCGCGGTGCCCGGTCGCCCAGTAGGCCTCTTCCGCGATCTCGACGATCCGATCCACCGTCCGCAGGTTCAGCGGCCGCTTGGTGTAGCCGGCGTGACAGAAGCGGCAGACCTGCGGGCAGCCGCGCATGATCTCGATCCCGATCCGGTCGTGCACGACCTCGACCCACGGCACCAGCGGCCTGGTCGGAAACGGGACGGCGTCGAAGTCGGGCGTCTTGCAGCGCTCGATCCGCTCCGGCAGACCGTCGAGCTTCGGGATCATGCCCGCGATCGTGCCGTCGGCGTGGTACGAAACATCGTAGAGGTTCGGGGCGTACAGCCACGGGAACCGGCGGGCGAGCCGCGCGATCATCGCCCGCCGCCCGATCCCGGCCTGCCGGTATTCGCGATAGGCGGACAGGATGCCCTCCATCGCGTGCTCGCCGTCACCCATCACGACCAGGTCGACGAAGTCCGCCATCGGCTCGGGATTGTCGGCCTGCGGTCCGCCGACCAGCACGAGCGGGTGCGCGTCGGTCCGGTCGGCCGCCCGCAGCGGAATGCCGGCCAGGTCGAGCATGTTCAGCACGGTCGTGAAGCACAGTTCGTACTGCAGCGAGAGGGCGAAGATGTCGGCCGTACCGGCGTCCTGCCGCGTGTCCCAGGTGAACAGCGGGATCTTCCGATCGCGCATGATCCGCTCGGCGTCGGTCCACGGCGCGAAGATCCGTTCCGCGCAGACGCCCTCGGTGTGGTTGCAGAGCCAGTACAGGATCTGGCAGCCGAGATGCGACATGCCGATCGCGTAGGTATCCGGAAAGCCCAGCGCGACGCGAATCTCGGCCCGCTCCCAGTCGCCCGGCCGGACAAGCTGGTTGAGTTCACCGCCGATGTACTGCGCGGGTTGCCGAACATGCGGCAGCAGTTCGCTGCTGACGCGCTGGTAGAGTGTGTCAGCCATCTGCCGTCCCCCGGATTCGATTCGGGTTTGCCCAAGGGGGGAGTATACGGGGGTTCACGGTCCCCGGTGCCCGGTTTCCGTGCGGAATCGGTGGTCTGGCCGCCGAGCCCGCCCCCCCCTGTGGAGCGCCCTCGAAGCGGGCCCCACCATCTGGGCGGCGGACTGTCCGGGTCATGGTGGCCCGGCCTGCACAACAATCCGCCCGAGCGATCCACCAGCCTGGCAGGCGGGCCAGGTCAGTCGGCCCCGTCGACCGAACCCTCCTGCAGCAACTCCACGCCCGCCTCCGACGCGACCGCACGCCAACGCGCCGCCTCCACCGGACGATCCCACTGCTCGTACAGCCGAACGAGCGCCGACAGGACCTCACCCCGCTTGTCCGCCCGCGCGGCCGGCAATCGCTCGTGACTCGCCAGCAGGTACGGCTCGGCCTCCTCGTACGATTCCGCCTTCAGCAGCGCCGCCCCCAGCCCGTAGTGAATCGCCATCCGCGTCTCAGGATCGTGCGCGAGCTTCTCCTCCGCCAACGCGTCCAACTCGCGCAACAGCGCCACGCCCGCGTCCATCTGCCCCAGCCCAACCAGCACCCGCCCGTACAGCAGCCCGCAGCGCAGCGTCCGCGGATGCCCCGCCCCCTGCAACCGCTCGAAAATCTCGTACGCCTCCGAAACCAGCGGGTCCGCCTCGTCAAACGAACCCCGCGCCGCGTGCACCCGCGCCAGGTTGTACAACGCCAGCGCCACGTTCGGATGGCTGCGACCACACACCCGCGTCAGACGATCCACCGCCAGCTCGAACGCCTCCGCCGCCTCCGACAGCTTGCCCTGCGCCTGGCGAACCAGTCCCAGGTTGTTCGTCATCACCGCCACCGCCGAATGCTCCGGCCCCAACGCCCGCGTCGTGATCGCCAACGCCTCCTCCAGCAGCGGCTCCGCCTCCTCGTATCGGTCCAGCTCCTGGTACGACTGCGCCAGGTTGTTCAACATCACCCCGATGTTCGGATGATCCTTCGGCAGACTCCGCCGCAGGACATCGAACGCCTCACGCTGAATCGGAATCGCCTCGTTCGGCCGCTTCAGCTTCCGCAGCAGATCACCCAGGTTGCTCAACGCCGCACCCAGGTCCGGATGATCCGGCGGCAGCGTCTCGCGACTCACCGAAGCCACGTGCTCCAGCAGCGCCAGGCCCTCGTCCGACGAACCCCGGTCCACCAGCACCAGCCCCAGGTTCGTCTGCGACCGAAGCGACGCCGCGTCACGCGCACCGCCCAGCCGCTCGCGAATCGCCACGCTCCGCCGCAGCCACTCCTCGGCCGACGCCAGCTCACCCTTGTCCCGCAACACGCTGCCCAGCCCGTTCATCGCCGACGCCGCCAGCTCACTCTCGCCCAACGCCGGGTCCGACTCCACCAGTTCCAACGCCTCTTCGAAGTGCGCCCGCGCCGCGTCGAACTCCGCCTGGTCCTCCAGCAGACCCGCGTGCTGCAGCAAACCCTCGATCCGCACCCGCAACGGCGTCTCGTCCGAAATCAACGCCGCCGCCGCCTGGTACTGCCGGGCCGCGTCGCCGTACGCACCCAGCCCCTGATAGGACCGCGCCAGCGTCCGACGCACCCGCTCGGCCACCAGCGGCTGACCCGCCAAGGCACCCTCATCCAGGGCATCCTCCGCCGATGCCAGCAGATCCCGCGCCGTCGTCTCCGGCCCCAGTTCGCTCCGCGGATCGGCCGACGTCAGAATCCCTTCGAGAAAGCCGGCCGCCGCCTCCGCCTTCAGCACCTCGGCCTCCGCCCGGGCACGCTGTGCCTGCGCCTCGCGGGCGTTTTCCTCCGCCAGCCAGCGGTTCTGCGACTCGGCCCGACGCGCCACCACCGCCTGCCGCCAGAACGTCACCGACGTCACCAGCCCCACCAGCACCAGGCCCAGGAACGCCACGCCGATCGCCGCCGGCACCCGGTGACGCTTGATCTGCTTCCGCAGCATGTACCGGATCGAATCACGCCGCGCCTCGATCGGCTCGTCCGCCTGGTACCGACGCACGTCCCGCGCCAACTCACCGGCCGACTGGTAACGCCGCCGCGGATCCTTCTGCAGACACTTCAGGACGATCGTCTCGAGATCCACCGGCAGGCTCGGCCGCAACTGCCGCGGACGCTTCGGCTCCTCCTCGCTGATCCGCCGCAACACCTCGTGCCGCGAACCCTCCACGTCGTACGGAAACCGCCCCGTCAGCATCTGGTAGAACAGCACGCCCAGCGAGTACACGTCCGTCCGGACATCCAGACCCGTCACATCGCCGGCGGCCTGCTCGGGCGACGCCCACGGCGCCGTCCCGACGAACTGCCCCGTCAACGTCATGCTCGACGCATCCTCGTCCGCATCCACCAGCTTGCTCAGGCCGAAGTCCAGCACGTGCGGCACGCCCGCCCGGTCCATCCGGATGTTCCCCGGCTTCAGGTCCCGGTGAATCACACCCCGCAGATGCGCCGCCCCCAGCGCCTCGCTGATCTGACCGAACACCTCGACCTGCTCGCCCAGCGTCCGCTCCGCACGCCGAGACCACGCATCGAGCGGCTCACCGTCGATGTAGTCCATCACGTAGTAGAAGAAGTGCGACGCCACGTCGCTGTGATAGATCGAGACGATGTTCGGATGCTTCAACTGCGCCAGGATCCGGACTTCCCGGTCGAAACGCGCCCGCTCGTCCGCCGTCGCGAACGGCCCCTCACGCATCACCTTGATCGCCACCAGGCGCTGCGTCGAATCCTGCCGCGCCCGGAAGACGACCCCCTGCCCACCCCGGTGAATCTCGTCCAGCAGCGTGTACCCCGGAATCCGCTCCGGCATGTGCAGACCCAGCCGGCCGGCCGCCCGCTGCATCTCGCCGGTCCCGATCGTGCTGTTCGACGCCGGCCCCACCCGCTCGACCTGCCGCAGCGCCGCGTCGATCAGCCCCCGCTGGTCCCCCGCACCCTCCCGCGAACTCGAACTCATCCCGATTCTCCCTGGAACACCGCATGGCCGAGGGCGACAGGCAGCCCGCGACCTTCACGCCGTATTCGAGAAAAAGTCCGTGTCCGCCCCCAGCAGGGCCCGCAGACGGTCGTGGGCCCGCGCCCGCAGCATGTGCACCGCCCCCGGCGAACGCCCCATCCGCGACGCCACCACTCCGATCTCCTGACACTCCAGGTCGTACAACTGCACCACTGTTCGATAATCATCGGGAACCTGGGCCAGGATGTGGTGGATCAGCCGTGAAGCCTCGTCCCGGGCCGCGTGGCGACTCGGCGTCGTCGACGTGGCCCCCAGCAACTCCACCAGCGCCACGTACGAATTCTCGCCCGCCCCGCCACCATCCACCCGCCGGGCCGGATTCGGACGCTTCTTGCGACCCAGCGCCTTCGTCGCGTCCCGCAGATTGTTCTCCGCGATCCGCCTCAGCCACGTCACGAACCCGCCCGTGGTCTCGGCCGTCATCCGGCCGATCTGCAGGAACGCCTCCAGGTAGGTCACCTGCATCACGTCGTCCGCATCGAGCACCGACTGCCACTGCTGGCCGATGTCGGCTCGAATCTGACGCGCGATCGTCTCCCCGTGCGCCTCCAGCAGGCACCGCAGCGCGTCCCGATCCCCCTCCCGGGCGCGCTTCAGCGTTTCGCGTTCATCCGCCACCGACAGCCTCCGATCGAATCGCAAGACCCGATACTATCCCCCGAACCGACCCCGTAACACAAAGACTTTTCACCACGCCAACACAGGCCGTCCCCCCTCACTCCCTCGCTCCCTCGTTCCCTCAAAGAAAAAGAAACCCGCAGCGCTTGCGGGCGCCGCGGGCTCCATGGTGTTCTCCGTCCGGCCTCGACCCGCGGGTCAGGTCAGACTGACAGTCAGCAACTGCATCTTCAGGGCGTCGAAGTCCTCCTCGCGGGCCCCCAGGCCCTTCAGGGACGCGTCGTTCTGACGCTCCCAGGCCTCGAGTACCTCGCCGGACATCGCCCGCATGCGGTTCCGGGTCTCGGTCTCGTTGGCCGCCGGGTCCGTCACGCAGTACAGCGGCTGACCCGCGTTCCGCTCGCCGGCCCAGTTCAACTGGTTCAGCGTCTGCCCGATCCAGTTGGCATGCTCCGAGCCGCTCGGCTGGCAGTAGGAACCGCCCAGTTCGATCTGGACGCACTGTCCCGGCCGGCTTTCGTTCACAATCGACATCGAAAATCCTCTCAGCTGGTTCCAGTGCCCGTTCCGGGTGCCGCCGCGAGCGGCGACACCCCCGGGGAACGGTCAAGGGTTACTTCGGAACGAGCCAACTGTCCTCGGCCTCGACGCCGTCGATCTCCCAGGTCCAGCGGATCTTCTTGTAGGTGTAGGCCACCTCTTCCATGTGGGTGTAGCTCTCGGTCTTCGGATCCAGGCAGTTCGGCATCCAGGGACGGATGCTGACGATGATCGCGTCCTCGAGCGTATGGGTGAAGTAGTGCTCTTCCTGGCCGTTCGGGTCGATCCGGTACCACTTCAGCGTCACGTCGGTCATGTGCTCGCCGGTACACAGCGCCTGGTACAGCTTCGGCGAGGACTTGTCGAACACCTTGACCACCGAGCAGGCGTTGTGAATCCGCTTGCCCGTCGAAAGTCCGCTCTGCGGGTCACGCGGAATCCGGATCTCGTGGTTGAAGGCCTCAACCAGGATCGTGTCCTCGCGCCCTTCCATCTCGCAGGAGCCCTGAATGGCACCCTGATTCTCACCAGTCATCGTCATGTGTGCTGGCATCGGCATCGGTCGTCTCCTCGAAAAACTTGTCCGGCAGTTAACCCGTTGTCCATTCCCTCAGGCGTTCAAGGCCCCGTGCCTCGCCGCCGTTCCCTTCTGTCCAACCCAGTCATGCACCCCGCGTGCCAGTTCAAGGCGCACCGCGGGCGAAATCAGCAGAAATACCGCAAATCGCTCAGAAACGGACACTTAGAGAGCTGAAAATGACGACCGCCCAGGCACCGCCCGGCACCCGCAACGCCCGCCTGCGGGAAACTCCGTCCGCCGATGTTACCCACCGGTCTCATCTTCTCCCCACTTCCACCGCCCGGAACCGGGCGGCGTGGGAACCTCGGATCGGAGAAAAACGAGGGACGCCGCCAACCGCGACGTCCCTCCGGAAAACCTACTTGTCCAGCTTGCCGACCAGGCCCAGCGTGAAGTTCGCACCCTCGAATTTGATGTGCGGCATGATCTTCATGTCGATCTTGTAGAAACCGACCTCGCCCGGAACCTCGTCCACGTCGATGCTGAACTTGCGGATCGGACGACGGTTCGCCACCTCCGCCGTCGGACTGTCCATGTCCGCCGCGTACTGACGAAGCCACTCCTCCAGTTCCGTCTTCATCTTCGTCGGACTCTGCCAGGTCTGCAGATTGTCACGCTGAATCACCTTCAGGTAATGCGCCAGACGTGAAATCATCATCATGTACGGCAGACGCGTTCCCAGCTTGTAGTTCGTCTGGTCCGCCTGACCCTCGGCCGTGTCCGCGAACGTCTTCGGCTTCTGCACCGAATTCGCACTGAAGAAACACGCCTTGTCGGTGTTCTTGTACATCGTCAGACCGACGAACCCGCACTCGGCCAGCTCGAACTCGCGGCGGTCCGAAATCAGAACCTCGGTCGGAATCTTCGTCTCGATCCCCTCCAGGCTCTTGTACTGGTGCAGGATCAGGTTCTCGACCATCCCGCCCGCCTGCGGACCCGTGCAGTTCATCGTCCACCGCGACTGCGCGAAACTGTCCGCCAGGCGCGTCGCGAACGCGAACGAGGCATTGCCCCACAGGTACTTCGCGTGACTGTCCGTCACCTTCTCCTCGTAGTTGAACGCCTTCACCGGGTTCGCGTCCGGATCGTACGGATGACGCAGCAGGAACCGCGGCATCGTCAACGCGAAGTAACGCGCGTCCGGACTGTCCCGGAACGAATTCCACTTGGTGTACTGCGGACCCTCGAAGACGCTCTCCAGGTCCTTCAGCTTCGGCAGCTCCTCGAAGTCATCCAGACCGAACATCTGCGGACCGGCCGCCGCCACGAACGGACAGTGGGCCATCGCACCCACGGCCGAGACCTTCTGCATCAGCGCGATGTCGCGCGGACCCGGGCCGAAGTCGTAGTTGCTGATCATCGCCCCGATCGGCTCACCGCCGGCCTGCCCGAACTCCGACGTGTAAATGTGCTGGTACAGCCCCGACTTCGGAATCTCCGGCGAGTTCTCGAAGTCCTCCAGCAACTCGTCCTTCGACACGTTCAGAATGTCGATCTTCATGTTCTCGCGGAAGTCCGTCTGGTCCACCACGAACTTCAGGCCACGCCAGGCACTCTCGAGCTTCTGCACATCCTCGTGGTGCAGGATCTCGTCGATCTGCGCGCTCAGCTTCGCGTCAATCTCCGCGATGTACGCGTCGATCAGCGCCTTGTCGACCTTCTGCTCCGGACTGCTGACCAGGTTCGCCAGCAACTCCTGCACACCACGGTGCGCGATCCGCTTGGCTTCCTTGTCCTTGATCCCCGTCGCGACCGTCAGGTCGTCCAGCAGCGACGCGATGTCGTCCGGGAGTTCCGCGGATGACGAGGCGGATTGCGGTGCATCTGCCATGCTTGCTTCTCCGAAAATTGCGTGGCCGCTCGCCACGTCCCTTTGGCTTCCACAAATAACGCGAGGCTACCCTTCGGCGCCACCCTCGCCTCCGCCCTCACCACCTTCGGCACCACCCTCGCTCGGGGCCGCCCCGCCGGCTGCGGATTCCTCTTCCTTCTTCAGCACCGCCAGCAGCTTCGCCCGCGTTGCCTCGTCCTTGACGATTTCCATCACCTTCTTCTGGAAGTCACGCTTGTTGGCCAGCGGCGCCTTCAGCGCGTTCAGGGCCTCGCGCGTCTCCAGCATCTGGTTCAGCTCCGGAACCTGACGCGCAATCTGCTCGGGCTCGAAGTCCTTCAGCGTCGCGAAGTTCAGCTTCGCGCCCATCTCGTCATCATCATTGCCCGTCAGCTTGTTCTTCACGTTCACCGCGACTTCGAGCTTCTGGCTCTTCATCACGTCGTTGAAGTTGTCCTTGTCCACCCGGATCATCTTCCGGTCTTCCAGCGGCGTGTCGTCCGGACGCAGCGTGAAGTCGCCCAGCATCGCCATGCGGAACGGAAGCTCCTTCTGTTCCTTGCTGTTCGTCGCCGGGCGGTACGTAATGTTGATCCGCTCTTTCGGCGCCTTGCTCTGTTGTTTCGCCATGGATTCAGTCCTCAAACGAAGATCGGGGATGGGTGCCCGGACAAAGGGATTTGGCCCTGTCTCTCGACTGTTCTACCATCGGCGTTCCGCCCCCGTCAACCTTGAACTGAAACCAAACCCCACGCCCACAGGCAGTTAGACCGCGCCCGACTCCACCCGAAACACGCAGTCGAACAGCCCCGCACCCAGCCACGTTCCCACCCGCGGATCCTTCACCACCGCCGTCCGGACCACCGTGCACCCGAACCGCTGCGACCAGTTGCTCTCCAGGCCGCGACCCATCCCGTGCAGCAGCAGCACGTCCGCACCCCCCAGACACCCCACCGACTCACCCGGAATCCCCCCTAAATGCAACAACGGGCAATCATTGCCGTTCGAGACCACCGCCAGCCGACCATCCCCCCACGCCGAACCCAGCAGCCCGTCCACACCCGACACCTCCTCCAGCAGCTCCCGCAACTCCCCCACCGTCACGTCATTCAACGCCGCGCCCGCATTCGCCGCCAGAACCACCCGCACACCAGCACCCAGCAGCCACCGAACCAGCGGAAGAACCCCCAGGCAGATGTCACTCCCCGCGTTGTCCACGAACCAACCCACCTCCCGGTACCGACCCGATGCACATCCCTCCAGGAATCCGTCCGCATCGTCCCGCCACCACGGCCGCGCCGGCACCCGCGCCCGCGCCGCCCCGAAATCCCCCACCACCGACCGGTACGCGTGCATCGCCTCCTCCGAACCCACGTCAAACAGGTTCCCCGCCATCAGCCCCCGAACCAGCCAGTCCCGCCGTTTCCCCTCCTCCAGGCCGTCCAGTTCGTCCAGCAGGCCCGGCAACGCCACCAGCGCCGACGCCGTCACCTCCCGCTTCATCGCCCGGTACGGATCGTCAAACCCGTGCGCCAGCTCAACCTCCTTGCGAACCCGGTCCAGGGCATACACGTCCAGGTCAGCACCGAACCGCGCCCGCAACGGCTCCTCCCGCATCGCCTCACCATAGGCCTCCACGAACGCCCGCACGTCCGCCCCCGTCCGCTCCGGGTACGACGACGCGATCGCCGCCACCACCCGCTCCATCCGCCGAAAACCCGCCACCCAGTACGACAGACCCGCCGGATCGTCCGCCAGACGCATGTCACACACCCGGTACGGCTCCACCGGAATCCACTGGACCGGAAACGGCATCCAACTGCCCCCTCATTCAGTCAACCACGGATACACGGCCACCGGCCGCCCGCTACAATCCCCGCATGAATGAAACGCGCGAGCTATCGTCGATCTCGTCGTGGCTGCGGCAGTCCGCCCGGCCACTCGTCATCAGCCATCGCCGCCCCGACGGCGACGCCCTCGGCAGTATGGTCGCGATGGCCTGCGCGCTCCAACAGATGGGACAGCAGCCACACCTGGCGATCTACGAACCCCTGCCGCCCAGGTACCTCGAGATCCTCGGCGGGAACCCGCCCCTCCAGGTCTGGGCCGACACCCGCGACGTCCTCGAATCCAACTGCGACGGCGTCATCATCGTCGACACCTGCGCCCTCGCCCAACTCGAACCGATCACCGAGTTCCTGGCCCGCGCCCCGCGCACCTGCGTCATCGATCACCACGCCACCCGCGACCCGATCGGCATCCGCGACGATGACCTCCGCTACTTCGACGAATCCGCCAGCGCCGCCGCCCTGATCGTCGAAGCCTGGATCCGCGACGCCCAACTCGAAATCACACCCACGATCGCCAACGCCCTCTTTCTCGGGATCGCTTCCGACACCGGCTGGTTCCGCTTCTCCAACACCGACGCACGCACCATGGAGGCCGGGGCCCGACTCGTGGCCGCCGGCGTCGACCCCGGCGCGATGTTCCGGGCCCTCAACCAGCAGGACCCGGTCGAGAAACTCCGCCTGGTCGCCCGCGTCCTCAACCAACTCGAGATGCACGCCGACGGACGCATCGCCGTCCTGAAACTCCGCGCCGCCGACTTCGAAGCCACCGGAGCCGACGAATCGATGACCGACGACCTCGTCAACGAAGCCACCCGCCTCGGCTCAACCGAACTGACCCTGCTGTTCACCGAGGAGGACGAGAACACCGTCCGCGTGAACCTTCGCAGCAAACAGACCCTGGATGTGTCCGAGTTCGCCCGCCGCTTCGGCGGCGGCGGCCACCCCCGCGCGGCCGGCGCCCGCCTCCGCGGAAACTGGGACCAGGTCGTGCCGCGCATGATCGCCGACGCCGTCGCCCTGGTCTGAACCCCGTGCCCGCACGCGGGCAGCCCCGTCGCCGCTGAACAAGAAGGAGTCGCCCCCGTGGCTGCCCCGGTCGCCATTCCGAATCACATTCGCGGACTCCCCCTCGCCTGGCGGATCCTGCTGACCGTCGTCGTCACCCTGCTCGGCTTCGGCTACGCCTCCGCACTGCTCAACGTCCTCGGACAGAACGAACTCGTCGACGGCCAGCCCGGCCTGACCATCGAGGACCTGCGCCTCAAATACGCCGGCGCCTACGTCACCCGCGAGGCCGGCAAGGCCCCGCCCTCACGCATGCTCGAGATGATCCGCGGTTCGATGCGGCAGTACTTCAGCGACGACAGCGAGTTCGACATCCTCTACGCCTGGCTCCAGGACGGCGCCAGCGCCGCAGCACTGACCGCCGGCGAAGAACCCACCCCCGCCGACGTCCTGCTGGTCAACTGCCTGGGCTGCCACGCCGACGACGCCGGCCACGAAATCGCCGACACCGCCTCCTTCGGACCAAGCCAGTTCGAACTGCCCGAGCACCAGCGCCTTGCCCAGTTCGTCACCGTCGCGGCCCCCGACGCCACCGAAGTCTGGGTCGCACCGCGCGACTGGCGCGGCCTGGCACTGACCACGCACGCCCACCTGCTCAGCGTCCCGGTCTTCGTCGTTCTGCTGGCCGGCCTGTTCCTCTGGTCGCGCCCGCTGCCGGCCGACAACGCCAGTACCGGCTGGCTGGCCGCCCTGCCGCTGCTGCTGTTCCTGCTGGATGTCGCCTGCTGGTGGCTCGCCCGCCTGCCCGGCGTGGGCGTCGCCTTCCTGTACGTGCTGATGGCCAGCGGCGCCCTCTTCGCCGCCGCCTTCCTCGGCCAATGGGCCTTCGTCCTCTGGTCACTCTGGCGCAGACCCGCAATGTAGGCCGCAACCGCGCCCCCAGAACACGCTGCCCTGGGTTGCGTCAGCCTCCTCGGACGGTACGCAGGTAAGCAGGTAGCCAGTCGCACAGGTAAGCACGGAACCCGGCCGCGATCCGAGGCCTGATCACGGGCAACGGGCCCGCTCCCTGGCTGAGACACGGACGTCCAGCGCCGGGTTGGACGACTCAGCCACCCTCGCGGGCTGGCTCCCTCGCTCCCTCGCCCTTCCAGTCACGGTCCAAAGCTGCGCCGTTCGCCGCCGTCCAGCGGAACGGTCACGATGCGGCGTTCATCGTTGACGAACACGATGCGGTTTCCGATCACGCGGGCCTGGCCGGCCCGTCCGTCGGCGCGGAAGTCCGCGACCTGCCGACTGCGTCCCGTATCCATTTCGTGCCGCGTGATGACGATCTTGTCGGAGCGCTCACGCACTCGACGCTCCTGGGTGACGAAGAACCGTTCGGTCGCGCCGGCCAGTTCGCCGGCGACAGCCTCCGCCCACACCTCGATCGTGTCGGTGGCCGGATCGTAGGCCCGCACGCGCACGACTCCGTCGGCGACCGTCTCGCCCCAGACGAGCAGGTCGCCGGCGAACAGCGGTCGCACGCCGATCGTGGTCCAGGTGCGGATTCCTTCGGCGACGATTCGTTCCCTGCCGGTGGCCAGGTCGCGCAGGTGGATCGTGCTGGCGAAGTTCTCGTCTTCGGTGACGTACGCCAGCCGATCGCCGGACACGGCGAACAGGCGACTGGCATCCGCGATTCGTTCGGGCGGCGCGTCGGCTTTCAGCAGGTCAACCAGGTACAGCCGCGATGCATCGGAAACGACCGCGACAACGACTCGTCCGTTCTCGAGTCGCAGTCCGCGCGGCAGCACGATCCCTTCGGTCGCAAAGACCTCGCGGGTCGTCAGGCCGTCGTCATGGAAGACGCGTGAGAAGCTGGTGTCCTCACCGACGACGATTTCGGCGTAGACGATCGCCTGTCCGTCGGTGTCGAGTCCGAAGATCTGGGTGCCGGGCACCAGCGCACGCAGCAGTTCGCGCTGGCCGTTCTGCAGCGCGTACACGTTGCTCGGTCCGAGCAGTCCCGGCAGGACGAGTTCGTTGGTCGGCCCGGGGAATCGAACCCGGATGTCGGTCAGGTTGGTCGTGTAGAACAGGCGGCGGTCGTCTCCGCCGATCAGGGCCGGGTACGGGCGGGCATCGAAGGGATCCTCGACGATGTCGTCGATCCGGTCGGCGGCGCCGGCCACCAGCGACTCGGCGCGTCCGAGCACGTTGGCCGGATCGAATGGTGCATCGAGCAGGCAGCCCGACGCGAACGCAAGCAGTACAAGAACCGACACGCTTGGAAGCAGACGACCGAACTGCATGATGCGACTCCTTGGCCGGGGGCGATTCGGGTGATCGGACGGGACCTGTCGCGACGCGGCAGAGAACCCGCCTGCGCACCGTCATTGTAGTTCTCGCATCAACACGGGCGAACCGTCCTCGCGGGCAGACTCTGTGCTAACTTCATTGGTTCCGGTGCCTTGGCCCCGCCGTCAGCCGGCCGTCGCGGAGACCCGCCGGCCCCCAAGTGTCCCGGACGTCACG
>JAUIEC010000015.1 GCA_030428945.1 Phycisphaerae bacterium
CAACCCGGATGATTCGGACGGTGACGGCGTGTGCGATTCGGTCGACATCTGTCCGGGCGGCGACGACAACGTCGACACGGACGGCGACGGCGTGCCGAACTTCTGCGACGCGTGTCCGGACGACAATCCGGATGACTCGGACGGCGACGGCGTGTGCGATTCGGTCGACATCTGTCCGGGTGGCGACGACAGCGTCGACTCGGATGGTGACGGAATTCCGGACTTCTGCGAATGTCCGGGCGATGTCGACGGTGACGGCGACGTTGACCTGAGCGACCTGGCGGAACTGCTGGCGAACTTCGGCGTCGGTGGGGCGGGCAACCCGGCCGACCTGAACGGGGACGGCACGGTTGACCTGAGCGACCTGGCGGAACTGCTGGCGGCGTTCGGGAGTACCTGTTCCTGATCGACAGCTTGAGAGTGGTTGTCCTGTCGCGTGTACAGTGAGGGAGCGACGGGACGACATTCGGCAGGGGCGGAGCGGCGGTTGTCGCTTCGCCCCCTGTTCTTTTCGGGGGCGTGGGGCGGCGGCGGACACCTCTCGCGGAGACCCGGTCGCAGGCAGCGATGGTAGGGTGCGTCATCGACGCGGCGGACCGCGCTGCCATCGGGCGCGGCGGTCGCAGGCGTCGATGCCGCACCGTTTGGCGGTTCCATTGTCCGGTTGAATTCACTCGCTCTGAGAAGACACTGCTCAAGAGACTCAAGAGCAGTGGCACCAGGAGCAGTGGTGGGGGAGTGCGCAAGGTGGTCGGCGCGGCGCACTTCGGTGGCCGCGCCGACCTGCCGGCGGCTTCCGTGCCAACGGACGCTTGTGCGTTGGCCGTCGATTCGCTGTTGGCTACCCGTGGCGTTCAGGCCGAGTTCCACCCGCTGCGGTGGGGGCCGGAACCGACGTGCCTGGCATCCGCGGCGGCATCCTGGCCGCCCGAAGAGAGGATCACGCGTTGGGGGTTGTGATCCGTCGAGGCAAAAAAAGTGCGGCGCGAGGCGCCGCAGGAGCGATGGTGCCCTTCAGAGTATTCGGGAAGGCCTCTCGAACACGCCCGTTGCCGTTCGCGCTCGTCCTCGTCCGGGATTGGCTGCTCGTTCAGAGTATCAGGCACACGGCGGTATCGTCGTACTGGTTGGGCGATCCCACTTTGCCGTTGGCCGCTTCGCCCGGCTGTGTGGTTTTCCCGACCGCGTGCTGCCCCGGTCCGTGATCACAGGACCGGTGCGATCCTCTCTTCGAGTTTCGCCTCCCACTCGAGTTTTTCCTGGCACAACCCTGAGCCGCGCTGCCGCAGCAGCCCAGCCCCTCTCATGGGCTTCGGTCACCCTTCAGCACATGCCAGACACCGAGGTCCACCTGCCGCGCCGGGTGCCGCCCGACGCTACGTTCCGCCCGCAGGGTTTGGCTACCCTCTCGACGGTTTCCTCCCTCGGGGCCCTGGTCGGCTCTGTTTCGCGCCGACAGCGCTCCTGGGCTTCGCCCTTCGAAGTGTCACTCCCCGCGAGGCGCCGGCGCTGTTCCCAGCACCACTGACCCACCTGCCGTTTCTCCCGAGCACTACACGGTCGGATCGTCGAAGATCGACCGCCGTCACGCCGGGCCGCGACTCCTGGGCTTTGTTCCTCGCGAGGCCCCCGACAGCGACGGCGCCTTTCGGCAACCAGCCAGCAGCCGGGAACTCCCGTGGGCTTTTCCCCTTCCAGGGTACTCCCGGACGCCGCCTTCGCCCCGAAGGGCATCCTCTCGCGTGCTTTCGACCCGCATACGAATAAACGGTTCGCGGCACCTCAGAGTTTCAATCAGCAGCGTCCTGACCGAATCCGGAAGCCATGGGCACGGGTTCCGGACCCGGCAACCCTCTTAGGGTTCCCGCACCAGTACAGTCCGATCCGTTCGAATCCGACGGGCCAACCGGGCTATGGGTTCACCGCACACCGCGTCGCACATCGCTGCCGACCGACCGGCGATTCTTGGCGGCCCATCGCATCCTGCTAACGCCGGATGGGACTGCCTTCGGTGCATCGCACCTGCGACTCTCACGTCGCACTTAGAAACATAACACGCAAAAACCCGCCGGCAACAGCGACTTTCTGGTGACAGTCTGTCAGGTTCCGGTTAGCGCCACCGGCCACGCGTTAACCCTTTGCAGATGTTCACAATCGCAGCGACCCGCGATGCGCAAATTCTCCCCAAAAAGACGGGGAAAAATGGTTTTTGACAGCCGGCGGAAAAGGGAGCGAGGGAGCTGGAAAAGGGAGGGAGGGAGCTGGAAAAGGGAGCGAGGGAGCCAGGGAGCCAGGGAGCCAGGGAGCGAGGGAGACGCGGGTGTTGCCCTTGCTTCACCTTCGGAACCGCTTGGGCGGGCGGGGTTCCTGCCTTCGCACGGAACGACGGCGCAGCGGGGACAGGGAACAGGACAGACCAGGTGACTGGTAATCGGAACAGACGAAGGGAGCGGGAAACAGCGATTGGATCAGCAGGCAGACGAAGGCAACAGGAAACCCGCGGCCGCAACCTCGCGGGCATTTGGCAGCCTCTGCCCTTGCTCCCTCGCTCCCTGGCTCCCTCGCTCCCTCCGCCTCAGAGCAGATTCGCGGCCAGTTCGGCCAGGGGGCTGCGTTCGCCCTTGCGGTGCTGGACGTGGGCGGCGATCGGTTCGTTTCGGAAGCGGTTCACAAGGTAGGTGAAGCCGTTGCTGTCGGTGTCGACGTAGGGGTTGTCGATCTGCTGCGGGTCGCCGGTCAGCACGATCTTCGAGCCCTCGCCGATCCGCGTGATGACCGTCTTGACCTCCAGCGGTGTCAGGTTCTGGGCCTCATCGATCACCACGAAGTGGTTCGAGATGCTCCGCCCCCGGATATAGGTCAGCGGCTGGATCTCGATGATCCCCTGGCGGATCAGCGCCCCGGCGTCCTTGTGGTTGCGGTGCGGGCCGCCCGTGTCGAACAGGTGCTCGACCGTGTCCGTGATCGGTTTCATCCACGGGTCCAGCTTCTGGCCGATGTCGCCCGGCAGGTAACCCAGGTCGCGGCCCAGCGGCACCACCGGCCGGCAGATCAGCAGGCTCCGGTACCGCTTCAGCTTGAGCGTCTGGTGCATCGCGGCTGCGATCGCCAGCAGCGTCTTGCCGGTCCCCGCCTTGCCCATCAGCGTGACAAGCTGGATTGATTCGTCCAGCAGGGCGTCGGCCGCGAAGTACTGCTCCTTGTTGCGGGGCTTGACGCCCCACAGCTTGCCGTCGGGGGCGATCAGCGGGCGGAGGGCCCGTCCGCTCGGATCGACGCGGGCCAGGGCCGAGCCGCGCTCGCCCTCGGGTGGCCGCAGCAGGACGTACTCGTTGGGGATCAGGTTGTCGCCGCTGGCCGGAAGCTCCTCGTCCTGCTCGAAGCGGCGGAACTCGTCCAGCGGTATGGTCAGGTCGATGTTGCCGGGGTACAGCGTGGCAAGCTGGACGCGGTCGTTCTCGTAGTCCTCGGCCCGGAAGCCGGCCGCGTCGGCCCGGATGCGCAGGTTGATGTCCTTGGTGACGATGATGACGGGGGTTTCGGGTGCCCGGCCCTGGACGCGTTCGGCGGTGCGGAGGATTTCCAGGTCGGCGTGTCCGTTCTGGCCGCCGAAGGGGCGGTCATCGGGGCAGTCGACGATCAGCGAGCCGCCGTGGTCGAGGGGGACGCCTTCGCGCAGGTTGTTCTCGGCCCGGAGGCTGTCGAGCAGGCGGACGACATGGCGGGCGTTGTATCCGCGGTCGGTGCGTTCTTTCTTGAAGCGGTCGATTTCGCAGATGACATCGATCGGGATGATGACGGTATTGTCGGCGAACTGGAAGATCGACTGCGGGTCGTGCAGCAGGATGTTCGCGTCGAGGATGTAGTGCTTTCGCATGGCGCTGGCACTATAGCGGACCGCGGGCGGGCGACAAACCGGACGCGATCGGGCCGGCGCTTTTTGACAGTGGCGCCGAGGTTCGGGCGTCTATCTGCGGGCGGCGCGGCCGCGATTGCAACTTTCCCGCAAGGCATTATCTTGCAGGCGGTTGAGGGACAGCCAGACGATTCGGGACGGAGACGTAGCCGGCGATGACGACACACAGCGACGTACAACAGGTGGGTGAACTGGTCCGGCAGCACGCCGAACCGTTCGAGCGACTGCGCAGCGAGGTCCGGCGTGTGATCGTCGGCCAGGATGACCTGCTGACGAAGATGCTGGTCGGCCTGCTGGCGGACGGGCACCTGTTGCTCGAGGGGGTTCCGGGGCTGGCCAAGACGACCGCGGTGGCGACCCTGGCCGACGCGGTGCAGACCCGGTTCCAGCGGATCCAGTTCACGCCCGACCTGCTGCCGGCGGACATCCTCGGCACGCAGATCTTCAATCCGCAGGACTCGAGCTTCTCGGTCCGCCGCGGCCCGATCTTCTCGAACCTGGTGCTGGCCGACGAGATCAACCGCGCGCCGGCCAAGGTGCAGAGCGCCCTGCTCGAAGCGATGCAGGAGCGGCAGGTGACGATCGGGGCCGAGACGTTCCGACTGGAGGATCCGTTCCTGGTGCTGGCCACGCAGAACCCGATCGAGCAGGAGGGCACCTATCCGCTGCCCGAGGCGCAGGTCGACCGGTTCATGCTGAAACTGCTGGTCGAATACCCGACCCCGGAAGAGGAACTGGTGATCCTCGACCGGATGTCGAACCCCAACAGCCGCCCGCGGATCGACGCGGTCATGCAGCCCGACCAGATCCTCGCGGCCCGGCGGGTGCTCGATGAGATCCTGATCGACGACAAGGTCAAGCAGTACATCGTCAGCCTGGTGCAGGCATCGCGCCGGCCACGCGACTTCGGGCTCGAGATCGCCGACTGGATCGAATACGGGGCCTCGCCGCGGGCGACGATCTTCCTGGCCCGCGGGGCCAAGGCGATGGCGTTCCTGTCCGGCCGCGGCTTCGTCACGCCGCAGAACGTCAAGGACATCGCCCCGGACGTGCTGCGTCACCGGGTGATCTGCAGCTACGAAGCCGAAGCCGAAGAAAAGAGCAGCGAAGACGTGGTGCGGCACCTGCTGGATCATATGCCTGTTCCGTAAGGGAGCGAGGGAGCCAGGGAGCGAGGGAGCAAGGGGAGGGGATTCCCTCCTCAGCATGAACCGCGGGGGCGCTCGCGCACTGCCCGCTTGCCCACTGCTTGCTTGCCCACTTGGTCACTTGCGGACTTGGTTGTTTGCTACTTGCTCACTCTCTGGTGACCGAGTTCGACGATGATTGACCCTGGGGCGTATGCGATTGCGTTCGGGTGGGATCCGGCTGGTGAGATCCATCGGCTGGTCGGGTTGTGTGCGTCACCGCCGCGGCGGGTGCTTGAACTGGGCTGTGGGACCGGGCGGTTGCTGGGGGCGTTCGCGGCCCGCGGTGTGGCCGGGGTCGGGATCGAACTGTCGCGGGCGATGGTGGACTATGCCCGCGGGCAACTTCCGGACGGCGTGGAGGTTCACCTGGGCGACATGTCGCGCTGCCCGCTGCCGGGCTCGTTCGACCTGGTGTACGCCTCGGCCAACACGCTGCGGCACCTGGTCGAGGATGACGACCTGCGGCGCCTGCTGCGCCGCGTGGCGGACTGGATCCGGCCGGACGGGACCTTCGTGGTCGATCTGGAACTCGGACGAGCCCACTTCGACAGCGAGATTGGCCGGGCCAACACCTGGACGAATTCGCGGGACGGTGTCGAGGTCCGGGCCACCTGGCGGGTCGTCGCCATCGAGGGTGGCCGGGCGATCACCGAACTGCTGCTCGAGACGCGAAGAGGCGGCACGTGGGACCCGGTCTCGACGCGGTTCCCGCTGCGTTGCGACGATGCGGCAACGTTCCTCGATCATGCCGAAGCATGCGGACTGACGCTGCGCGGCGGCGGCATCCTGCGCGAACCGGAACTGCTCGACCGACCAGGCCCGCAACTGGAAGGGCGGTGTGTTCTCGCGATGGAAGCAAGCCGTGCGAACCAGCAGGGCAGTCCGCGACCGTAACAGAGGCTTTTGCGTCAGAACGCAAGACTCTGAGTAAGCAAGTAAGCACGTGACCAGGTAACAAGTTGCTCGTGAGGGACTGTTTCTCCAACACCTTGCTCACCTGGTCGTTTGCTGACTTGCTCACAGGCGATTGGTGCAATCGCCTGCAAAACGGTGGGGCACCCATCGGTTCCGGGTTCTCCTCTCGCTCCCTGGCTCCCTTGCGCCCTCGCTCCCTGATATACTCTCGGCCAAGGATCCGAGCGCGCAGGGAGGTGCGATCCATGCTGTATGCCGCGACGACGTTCTGGTTGCTGGTGATCGTGTTCGCCGCCTGGGGGGTGCACGCGCTGTGGAGTCAGCTTGTTCGGCCGAAGGCGGTCAACGCGCTGCTGCTGCCCGGAACATTGGTGGCGCAACTGGGGCATGTGCTCGGCATCCTCGTGACCGGCAGTTCGGTCCGGAACACCAGCCTGATGGGTGACAACGAGACCGGCGAGCCCGAGACCGAAACGCCCGAGACCTCGCGCCTGCCGGTGGTCGGCGCCGTCGTGATCGGGATGCTGCCGCTGGTAGCCTGCGGCGCGGCGCTGTATGCGGCCGCGCGACTGTGGGGGGCGGCCGTGCTGAGCGGTCTGACCCCGCACGAGGTGGCGGTGGCCCGCGCCCTGCCGACTTCGGTGGGCGAGGCCTGGGGCCTGCTGCATGCGACCATCGACGTGATGGCCAACCTGCTGGAGGCGATCCTGCAGAGCGACCTGCGGCAGTGGCAGACCGGGCTGTTCCTGTACCTGGCGATCTGCCTGACCGTGCGGATGACGCCGTTCGAAGGAAACCGGCGCGGGGCGCTGATCGCGATCCTGCTGGCCGGAGCGCTGATCGCCGGGCTGGGACTGGCCTGGTCGGGACTGGAACCGCTGCTGGACCAGGCCTGGCCGCTGCTGAGTTTCGCCGTCGGGATGGTGCTGTTCCTGCTGCTGTTCTCGCTGGTCGTCCGCGGCCTGGTCGGGTTCGTGCGGATCATCGCCAAGGGCACCTGACCGAAGTAAGCAAGTGACCAGGTGAGCAAGTAGGCAAGTGACAGTCAGCAAGTAGCACGTAACCATCTAAGCAAGTCGGGGGCAGCGAGTGAAAGGGCAGGCGGTGGCGAGGAAAGCGGGCTTGTCGCGCTGGCACGGTTTCTCCCCTTCACGCAGGCGCGCGGAGAGTTGCATGCCGTTTCTGTTTTCGTCCGCCGCGCGTCGTGTGGCGGTGAGTCTTGTTGGTACCGGGCTTTGCCTGCTGGCCGGCTGTCCGCAGCCGACGCCCGCGCTGCCCGCTGACGACACGCCCGCGGCCACGCTTTCGATCGGAACGTTCGACACCACGCTGAGCCCGACCGGGCTGAACCTGTTCCGCGTGCTCGGGCCGGCGGAACTGGCCCTCGAGGTGACCGTCACGCCGGCCGTCGAGAGCGTCCTCGGACTGGGCTTCGCCGAAGCACCCGACGGCGCGACGCTGTTCAGCACGCCGGGGGGATCCGCCGCCAGCGACGACGCGGCCCTGGCGGTGATGCCGACCGACGAGGATCTTGGAACGGGCCTGCGTTTCCTGGGGACCACCGACGAGGCCGGGTTCTGGCGCCTGTCGCTGGAAGCCGAGCCGACCGGTGCGATCCGGACGGTGCAGGCGGAAATCGATGCCCTCAGCTCGATCGGCCAGTTCGGAGTGCTGCTCTGGAACCTCTCGGGGCAGCCCTCGTCCGGGCCGCTGTTCGATTTCGTGGCCGGCCAGGTTCCGTCGCTGCCGCTGCTGGACGAGCGGATTCCCGCGGTCGTGACGGTTGCGCTGCGCGATCCGAGTGCGGGCGGCGGCGGTGGCGACAGCGACATCACGCCGGCGCCGACTTCGATCGCGCTCGCGGAGATCGTCCGCACCGGCGATCCCGTGCCGGGCCAGGCCGGGGCGACCTTCACGTACTTCGGCAACCCGATCATCGACGACGACGAGCGGGTCGCGTTCTTCGCAGGCTACACGGGCGGCACGGGCGGCAACGGCCTGTACGTCTTCGCCGACGGTTCCCTGCAGCGGGTGATCGACGACAGCCCCGGCGGGATCGCGGTGCCGGGCGGGGCGGCCGGCGATGCGTTCGGCGGGTTCACGGTCGGGTGGGACGGCGGCGCCCCGACGATGTCCTGGGGCCCGGACGGGCGGTTGATCTTCGTCGCGCATCTGAACGACTCGGGGCTGCCCAACGCGGTCTTTCGCTGGCGTGCGTCCGACGCGGACCTGCTGGCGCTGGTTCTGCCGGAGTCGTTCCGGGCGCTGTTCGCGAATGCCAGCGAGGACTTTCTGCCGGCGTTCTACTTCCCCGGGCTGAGCGACACCGGGGTCGTGCACTTCTCATCACGCTATTCGTTCTTCGACACGGACGGAGCCTTCGTGTTCTTCAACACGGGCCTGTTCACCACCAACGGCGTGCGGCTGCAGGTGGCCGTCGATCAGCAGTTGACGCCGACCGTTGCCGTACCGGGACGGAGCGGGGCGACCTTCACGGGCTTCGAGCAGTTGACCGCGCACAACACGGCCGGGACGGTGCTGCTGCAGGGCAGTTACCAGAACGGCACCGGTTCGCGCGGCGTCTATGCCTGGAACGGCAGCACCCTGACCCGGATCCTCGACAACGGCGGTGGCAGCCTGGCGGGCCTGCCGGCCGGAGCGGTGGTCGGTGACGCGTCGTCCTCGTTCGACGCGGTCGCGATCGGTGATCGCGGCCAGATCGCCGTGGCGGCCCCGTTGACGGTCGGGGGAACGACCGCGGACGAGGTGATCTACTTCGACGGGACCGACTGGACGCGGCTGTCGGGTGAGAACGGCCGGCGGGCGGGCTTCCTGATGTCGGGCATCAACCGTCGCGGCGTGCTGGTCTACCGGGCCGGAGGAGATCCGCACATCGGTGACGGCAGCACGCGGACGCGGATCAGCGACGCGGTGCCGGGGCGCCTGCTGACGGCGGGCGTGACCTGGCCGGGCTTCGGGGCCGGGCTGAACAACCAGAACCGCTGCGTGCTGCGCTTCGAGCGGGCCAGCGGCGGGGCGGGCCTGCTGTACTGGAACGGCAGCACGCTGCTGGATGTGGCCGACCTCGAGATCGGCCAGCCGGAGGCCTGGGACGTGGTCTTTGCCGAGACGCAGCCGCTGCTGGACGACGACCTGCTGCGAGCCGGCACGGTCAAGGACCGGCCCGAGCTTGATCGTCCGGGTCGGACCGGCATGCTGAGCGACGACGACGTGCTGGTCTTCCGGATCGGCGACCGCGGCGCGGACGACACCGAAGACACCGCCGACGACCTGCAGGCGATCTACATCGGCCGGGGCGAGTGATCGCGCCGAGGAAGCGCGACAGGACGCGGCCTGCGCCCGACCGCTAGGGCGTGCTCTCCAGTCCGAACAGGCGCGATTCGCGCAGCGGCGTCGCCCAGGCCCGCATGGTTCCGACGAATCGATCAATGTCGATGCCGGCCGATTCGATCAGCACCACGCCGTAGCGACCGTCCGGCATTGAAACGGCGTAGTAGTGTCCCGGTACGATCTCCGCCTGGTCCGCGTAGGCGGCGCTCCCCGGATCCGGCACCACGTCCGGCGGCGTCTCTCCCAGGTCGAGGATCAGGCTCCGCGGCAGTCCGTTGACCGTGTTGAACTGCGGGCCATCGACATCCGACGTCGCGGCCAGGTGCGACGACGCAAGATAGTACGGCTCAAGCGGTTCGGCCCGGAAGTTCGTGACGTAGATGTCCGCCACCTCGGCCTGCGATGTCACCTGGGCCGGTGCGACTCCCAGCCCGGCACCGTCCGACCACTGCACGCCGGCCGGCCCCTGCGACCGTTCGGTTTCAGGCTCCGAGAAGCCGATCGGGCCGCTGTAGCCGAAGATCCGGACCACGGCCTCGCGGGAGTCGCTTGCGCCGTTTGCGTTGATCGCCACGACGCGGACCGCGCCGAGCGCGCCCATCGGGTCGAAGGCCAGTTGCGTCGCGGACTGGGTGCCGAGATCGACCGACTGTCCGTCCGCCCGCTCGTAGGTGATCCGGTATTCGTCCGTGCCGGTCCCGGTCGGTAGCCACTGGGCCAGCAGCCCGGCACCGTTGGCCGGATCGACCGCGACGGTCAGGCTCTGCACCGGGTTCGGCAGCGGATTGGAGGGGATGGTCGGATCGTTCGGGTCGCCGAAGTCCAGGGGCATGACGGCCCCGTAGTAGATCACACCGTCGAAGACTTCCAGGCTCAACTCGTCGACCAGCGCTGCGGAGCCAAACGCGACGTTGAACAGGCGGAGCGTGACCTGCCCATCGGAGACCGGCGTCAACAGGATCTCGGGCATGCAGCATGAGAGCGTGACGGGATTGGCGCCGCTGCCGAGGGACTCGTCCATGTTCGCGCCGAACGCGACCGCGCCACCGTTGCTGCTGCTCTGCAGGATGTACGCCATGGCGTCTGCATCATCGAACGTCTCCATCTTGATGAAGACGGAAACGCCAATCGGGTCGCCCTCCGTCCCGTCCTGGAACTGCAACTCCTGCACCCCGCAACCAGTCTGACACAGGACCAGCAGTGCGGTCAGGGTCAGCGCCATTCGTGTCGTCAGTTTGCTCATCGATTGCTGCCTCGCTGCCTGGGGACCTGAGGTCGCTGTGCGCGACCGCGACCAACTATACAGAGATAGCCTCCGGCGAGTTAGGGAAAAACACTAGTGCCAAGTGCTGACTCGTGCCGCGGGTCAGCGCCGTGGGGCGTGCCGCGTCGCCGTTCGAGAGGTCCGGGGACCCGCGCCGCCTCGCCCTCAGGATCCCTTGCTCTCGCCGGAGGTTGTGATACAATTCCCCGTCCGCCGTTCGATGGTGGGTGTAGCTCAGCTGGCTAGAGCACCAGGTTGTGGTCCTGGGGGTCGCGGGTTCGAATCCCGTCACTCACCCTTCTTCCCTTTCACCGGTCTGCGGCGATTGCCCGATAAACGCGGCCTCCGGTGTGTCTCCCCGCCCCGGCAGCCGAGGTCGGCCCCGCGCAACCCGGCCGGGCCGGTTTCTTCGAAGAATCCGGGATTCGCTGTCAGGATCGCGCCGGGCGTCCGTAGTGTTGGCAGACCGGCGGTCCGCGGCGGACGCGGCCGGGCGGGAACGCGCGACCACCACCCCGAGCGTCGCGGGTGCCGCGCTACGATTCTTTCGAGGAGATCCGCTCATGAAGGCACGTGTACTGGCGGCCGGTGCGGCCCTGCTGGCGATGCCGCTGGCGCTGGCGCAGACGGTGACGCTCTCGCTGGCGTCCCCGCACGACGGGACCAGCGTGCTCCCCGGCGCGACGATTGACTGGTCGATCAGCTTCACGGTCTCGACCGGCGACAACGCCGGGCTGGCCCTGGTCAGCACCGACCTGGTCCAGGAGCCGAACAACCCGGCCACGCTGGACATTCCGCCGGCCGATGCGGTGCCGGTGGCGATGGACAACTTCAGCCGGCCGGACGGGATTTCGAATCCGGGCGAGAGCAACCCGACGACCGGCTACATCGGCGTGCAGCGCGGGACGCCGGGGGCCCTGGACATCCGGCAGATCGGCGGCGGGCAGAACACCTTCGGCGTGGCCCAGGCGGCCGGTGTCGGGGTGGCCGAGAACGCGAACGTTGTCGGCGGTGTCGGTCAGTCCGGGGCGGTCACGCTGGCGTCGGGTTCGATCACCGCGCCGCTGACGGAGGGATCCTACAGCTTCGCCCTGACGGGTGCGGTGGCGAACACGCTCGACAGCGTCGCGACGCCGCCGGACCACTCGCCGGTGTCGGCCGCGACGGTCGGCTATGGCGCCCGGCGGATCGTGATCACGGTTTCGTCGTCGGTGGCGTGCGGCAGTGGCTGCGACGTGCCGGGCGGCGATGCGGACACGAACGGCGACTGCGTGGTGGACCTGACCGACCTGGCGGACGTGCTGGCGAACTTCGGCGCGGCCGGTGCGGGTCTGCCGGGCGACACGGACAACAACAGCATGGTGGACCTGACGGACCTGGCGAACGTGCTGGCGTTGTTCGGGACGGCCTGCCCGGCGTAGGCGCGGCGCCGCGCGAGCCGACGAGGTTCCAGCGGTGACCAGCGAGAGATTCCGGCGGCCCCGGTGGCAGTTCCTGTCGCGGGGCCGCCTGTTTGCGCGGCGCGGGCGGACCAGCGCCAGCGGCGTTATGATGCGCCCGAACGCCGAGCGCCCGTAGCTCAACTGGACAGAGCAGCGGACTTCTAATCCGCAGGTTGCAAGTTCGAGTCTTGCCGGGCGTGTTTCTCCAGATCCCGCAAAGGCGGTCAATTGCTGGCCGTTGGCCCTTGTTGGGGCGGTAGATGCGTGACTCACCTGCGGTTTTGATCGCTCGCAGACGGCTGCAGTGGGTTGCACGCGGCTGCGGTGAAACGTCACGAGCAATGGTCGACACCTGTTTACACTGACGCCAACGGTAGCCCCACAGGTGTGAAATGGAGGACGCGATGGCGATCGGCATGAGCCAACCCAGTTGCTCCTCATGGCTGGAGCGACATCGGCCGCTAGCAAGTGCCGGGAACATCTCCGACGAGTTCCGGTTGTGGCTTCCTGCGGATAGCGGACGCCTCGCGGCCTTGAGCGGTTGGATCGTGTCATCGCTTCCGGCAACGGGAGAGGCACTGCTGATGGTGACGCAGACTGGTGTGTGGGAATCGGGTGAGGTCCCCGAACTATTCGCCTACTTCCGCAAGGGCCTCGGGATTACCGAAGGCCTGGAAGCAATGCCGGGCCAACTGCATACGCTTGGGGATAAAGACGAGCTGCGATGCAGTCTGGTTCTCTGCCTTTGGAATCACTGGGATTGCCAGATCGTCGATGGTCAGGGACGGTTTGGTTTGACCGCTTCTCACGACGAGTGGTTGATACTCGCCGCTAACGCCGAGAACCGATCGATGTTCCGCCTCGTGTTGGACGCCTTCGGTGGCTCCGCAGGAGAGTGAGGGTGGCCGCGACCTAGCGATCCGAAGGTGACGCTCTCAGCTGCCTGCTGGCTGGCCCGCTCCCGCTGGCCGAAGTCCGGAATGGCATCCAGTGCCCGGGCACGTTCACTGATCAGGGTGTGCGAGTACAGCCGCATGGTCAGGTTGATGTCGCTGTGCCGCATCAAGTCCATCGCCAGCTTCGGGGAGACTCCGGCCCGGGCCAGGTTGGTGCCGAACGTGTGCCGCAGGGCGTGAAAGTCCACGCCGTCGGTATCGATCCCCGCCGCTGCTGAACGTCCGGGCCGGTTCGACTACTCGCTGCTCTTGCGGGGCGGGTCGAAGCACATGGCTACCTGCGTGCCGTAGATCGGGTAGTCGATCCGGCAGCGGTAGGCTCGGAACGCGCTGCGGTCCCAGTCCAGCCGCTCGCAGACGTGCGCGATCAGGCGACTGTAGCGCGGGGCGGACGAGGACCCGATCCGCTCGACGCCGGTACCGAGCGCCTCGATCGTCTCCAGCGTCGACAACTGGTCGATGTCGCGGGCCCGGTCGTTGACGTCGGCGACACCCTCCAGGGCCGTGTCGTAGATCCGCAGCGCCGGGGCCGCGCCCGGGTACACGTCGCGGTGAATGATCGCGTCAAACTGCAGCGTCTTCGCCGGAACGGATGTCTCCGCGAAGATGAAACCCTTCCGCTGCTCGTCCGGGCCGATGAACCGCCGCATCTCGCTGCGATTCACCTCGGCGAAGACCATGTCGACCGCCGAGCCTGGCCCGAAGCCCGGGTCCGCCAGCGTGTAGTGCACGACCTCGCCGGCCTGGTGCACGTCGAACGATGGCGCCGGCGACGTGCTGAAGTCCGCCAGCAAGGCATCGCCGATCCCCTCGCTCGGGTCGCCGTTCAGCGTCTGCGGATGGCGTCCGTCATCGCTTCGGACCATCCGCCGCGTCGCCAGCTTGACGGCCGCGTCCGGACGCAGGCGATGCAGCCCGATCAGGCCCGAGATCCAGACCAGGTCCAGGCGGTCCGCGTCCTCGGCCGGGTGGAGCAGGGCGGTGGCCAGGATCGTCCGGGCCTGGGCGCCGCGCAACTGGCTGGTGGAGCGATAGGCGGCCTGCTTGTTGCGGAGTTCGAATTCGCGACGGGCTTCGGGGACCCAGGCCGAGACGATCGCGTCGAGGGCGCCGCGGTCGCCGAGATCGTCGCGGATCAGGGCGGCGAACTTGTCGACGGCCTGGTCCGCGGCCTGCACCAGTTTGGGGTCGACGCCGTGCCGGGCGATCGACCGGAGGAAGCGGCGGAGCGGTTCGGGGCCGGGGATGCGGTGCATGACGGACATCGAGTCGGGTGACCGCAGGGCTTTCAAGATGCGACTGGCAAGGACCTTATCGATGCTGATGCGTCCGGCGAGGGCCTGCGGTCCCTGGGGTCGGTCGGGCAGGTCGTCGAGGACCTGGTAGAGCGTATCGAGCAGGGCGGCCCCGGTCTGGCTGATGCGTGCCTCGAGATTCGGGGCGTTTCTGCTGGTCGTTTCGGTTGACATGGACCTAGCATAACCAGCCGCCGGGCTGATCACAACGGTTACATGAGAGTTTCCGGGAAACTGCATTGACACTGGCGGGATACGTTGGTTAGAGTGGCGGAGATGGGTCGGTCGGGGTGACCGGCTCGAGCACGTGGGTTGGGGGGGCCGGACGCCGGGGGCGTTCGCAAAGGAGAGGAAGCGATGAGAGGATTGGCCCTGACGACGGCCGTCTTGGTCCTGGCGACGGGTGCCCAGGCGGCATCGACGACGGTGGTGGGATTTGACGGCGGCGACAACGGCGGGTTCACCGGCAACGCGCTGTTCGAGGCGACCGGTGGCAATCCGGGCGGTGCGGCCCGGCACGTCACGGACCTGTTCTTCAACGATCTGCGGACCGGGGGCGTCGGCGAACCGGCCAACGCGGACTTCCTCGGCGACTACTCGTCGTACAACAACATCGAGTTCAGCTTCGATGTCAAGACCAACATGCTGGACGACTTCATCGGCAACCCGATCGCGCGTCCGGTCGGCATCATGTTGATCGACCGCGACATCCAGGGACCGAGCGGTCCGTCGGGCGTGTTCATCGAGACGGGCATCCTGGGCGTCAACTTCACGCCGGACTGGACCACGATGTCGGCCACGATCGCGGATCCGACCTCGACCACGCTGCCGGCCGGCTGGATCGGGTTCGGCGACGAGGATCCTGGCACGTTCGAGCCGGTGCTGCCGGCGGGGGCGACGTTCGCGTCGGTGCTGGCGGGCGTGGATGAGTTCCGGATCACCGGCGCGGTGCCTGGGTTCTTCTTCACGAACGCGTTCTGGGACGTGCAGGTCGACAACATCGCGGTGACGGTGCCGGAACCGGCCTCGCTGGGTCTGCTCGGCCTGTGCCTGGCGGGCCTGCTGCGGCGGCGGTAGCCGCGCAGGTGCCTGCGGCAGGCGGTGCGGCATCGACGCCCGGGCGTCCGCGTGTTGAGAGAGCGCGGTCGTCCGCGTCGATGACGCACCCTGCGGGCGCTCCGTGGCCTGTGCCTTCGCGAGGCTTTTTCGTCAGAACGCAAAAGCCTCTGAGTAAGCAAGTAAGCGGGTGCCCCATCCTTGAGCGAGCGCAGCGAGGGGAAGGGTGGGGGACTGCGTTGGATACGAAAAGGCGTGTGGCCAGTCGGCCCCCGCCTGACGTTTCAAGCCTGCGCCAGGCGGTGCGGCATCGACGCCCGGGCGTCCGCGTGTCGAGAGAGCGCGGTCGTCCGCGTCGATGACGCACCCTGCGGGCGCTTCGCGGCCTGTGCCTTCGCGCATCAGGCCGCTCCTTCCTGCAGCTACCTCTTCGGGCGTGCCGTGCCGTTACGCGCTCGGGGCGGTCATGCTGTGGACGTTGAGGACCTCGTCGAGCTTGTCGGCCGGCATGACTTTCTGGGCGATGGCGACTTCGCGGACGGTTTTGCCGGTCTCGTACGCTTCCTTGGCGATTTTGGCGGCCTTGTCGTAGCCGATGTGCGGGGCGAGCGGCGTGCAGAGCATCAGCGACTGTTCGATCAACTGGTTGCAGCGCTGCTCGTCGGCGGTGAGGCCCTCGATGCACTTGTCGGTGAAGACGTCGCAGGCCTTGGCGAGGATCCGGACCGACTCGTTGAAGTTGTAGGCGATCACCGGCATGCCGACGTGCAGTTCGAAGTTGCCGAGCAGGGCCCCGGCGTAGCCGATCGTGGCGTCGTTGCCGAGCACCTGGGTGCAGGCCATCAGGACGCTCTCGCAGATGACCGGGTTGACCTTGCCGGGCATGATCGAGCTGCCGGGCTGGACCGGGGGCAGCTTCAGTTCGCCGATCCCGCAGCGCGGTCCGCTGCTCAGCCAGCGGATGTCGTTGGCGATCTTGCTGAGGCTGATCGCGACGGTCTTGAGCATCCCGGAGGCGCCGACCATGCCGTCCTTGGTGTGCTGGGCCTCGAAGTGGTCGGGGGCTTCGTGAAAGGCCTCGTGGGTTTCGTGGTTGATGATCGCGCAGACCTGCTTGGCGAAGTCCGGGTGCGTGTTGATCCCGGTGCCGACCGCGGTCCCGCCGATCGGCAGTTCGCGGAGCGTGATGACCTTCTGCATGATCCGGCGGTCGGCGTGCGAAATCTGGGCGGCGTAGCCGCTGAAGACCTGCCCCATCCGGATCGGGGTCGCATCCATCAGGTGCGTGCGGCCGACCTTGACGACGTCCTCGAAGGCGACGGCTTTCTTCTTCAGGGCGTTGTGCAGGCGGTGCAGCGACGGCATCAGCACGCGGTGCAGCCCCTGCACGGCGGCGATGTGCATCGCGGTCGGGATCACGTCGTTGGAGCTCTGCCCCATGTTGACGTGGTCGTTGGGATGGACCGGGTCCTTCGAGCCGATCTTTCCGCCGGCCAGTTCGATCGCCCGGTTGGCGATCACCTCGTTGGCGTTCATGTTGGTGCTGGTGCCGCTGCCGGTCTGGAAGATGTCGACCGGGAACTGGTCGTCGAGAGCGCCGTCCATCACTTCGCGGGCGGCCTTCTGGATCAGGGCGGCGAGCTTCTGGTCGAGTTTTCCGAGGCGGGCATTGGCTTCGGCGGCCGCGAACTTGACGAGCCCGAGGGCCTTGATGAATTCGCGCCCGAAGCGATATCCGCTGACCGGGAAGTTCAGTACGGCCCGCTGGGTCTGGGCGCCGTAGTAAGCGTCAGCGGGGACTTCCATTTCCCCCATGGAATCAACCTCAACACGCGTAGCCATCCCGAAGCTCCTTTGCCAGATTTGAAAGAACCAGCCAAGCGGGGAGTCTACCACAAAGGCCGATTTGGTTGCGTCCGGCGGATTCGGGTTTGTGGATTTTTGGCACCGGGCGGTTCAGAATCCGCGTCGGTCCGTCCACCGGGCCGGCCGGGCGGAGGGCGCCCGCCGCCGCGGTGGCCGACGGGAGGTCTGCCGGTGCACCTGAACTGTCCGCATTGCGGGGTCGACATACCGGCCGAGGACATGCACCTGGAGAACGAACTGGCCAAGTGCTGCGGCTGCGACGCGGTCTTCAGCTTCGCGCATGCGATGGACCAGGACGCGGCCCGGCGGCGGGGGGCGGGTCCGGGGCGCGCGGACCGGCGGAGGCGCGAGCAGGCGGTGATCGGTCGTCCGCGGCGGCTGGAGGTCAGGGAGGGCGGGGGTGTCTGGGAGGTGCGGCGCCGCTGGTTCTCGCCGGTGGCGTTCTTCCTGGTGGTGTTCTGCCTGTTCTGGGACGGTTTCCTGGTGGCGTGGTACGCGATCGGGGCGACGCAGTTCCGCGAGATGGGCGGGGTCGGGGTGATCTTCTTCGTCTTTCCGATCCTGCACGTGGCGGCCGGGGTCGGGCTGACCTGGTACACGGTGGCGGTGTTCGTCAACACGACGCGAGTGCGGCTGGAGCAGGGGAGCCTCTCGATCCGGCACGGTCCGCTGTGGGTGCCGGGCAACCGGACGATCGCGGGGCACGAGATCGAGCAGTTGTTCTGCAAGGAGCGGATCAGTCGGGGGAAGAACGGCACGTCGATCAGCTACGAACTGCTGGCGCTGCTGAAGGACCGGCAGCGGGTCAAGCTGCTGACGGGGTATCGCGAGATCGAGGAAGTGCTGTACCTCGAGCAGGAAATCGAGCGGCGGCTGAAGATCCGCGACCGGGCCATGCCGGGCGAGGCGGCCTACTGAGTCCGCATGCGCGAGCGGCTGGCGGGTAGCGAGTGAAATCGTGAAGCGGTGAAAGAGGGTGGTTGTCGGGGATTCGCGCCGTTTTCACTTCTTTGGCCGGTGCATCATCTGACCGGCGCGGCGGTTCCTCCTGGCGCGATGGAAAATACGGGTTTGGCTTGGTTGACGGCCGGCGCAGGGGTTCGCTAGGATGCCCGCCCCAATGCTCGCAGAGGGCATGGGTTTGGCGAGTGACGGGTGAAGCGCTAAGTGTGTTTCACAGCCCGGCTTTCGGGCGTTTCAAGGGGCGTAGCGATGGCCCCGCGCGGCACTCCAGAGCGGTCGGACCAGTCCCGGATCATGTACCGTTTCGCGGGCATGGGGACCGAACTGACGGCCGGGGTGGCCGGCTTCACGCTGATCGGTTATCTGATCGATCGCTGGGCCGGGACGGAGCCGACGTGCCTGATCACCTTCGGGGTTCTGGGGCTGGTCGGCGGTTTCGCGAACTTCATCCGTCAGGCGTACCGGGTGCAGCGTGAGCTGGACCGGATCGACAGACAGCGGCGGTCTGAAGATGACCCGACGTCTGGATCCTGAGCCGGTTGGTCTGCTGGCGCGACTGGCGGGCGGATCGCTGGCGGCGGCGGTGCTGCTGGGCGTGCTGGCCTGGTGGTGGCACCGGGGATCGGCGGGTTCCTGGCAGGCGGCCCAGCTTGGTCTGGCGGGCGGTCTGGTGGGTGCCTGGTTCGGCAGTCTGCCTCCGGCGCTGCTGATGCGGGGCGATCCGCAACGGCAGGCCAGCGGCGCGCTGGCCGGCCTGGGTGTGCGGTTCTTCGTGACGGCCCTGCTGGCGCTGGTGTTGTCCGAGACGATACCCGAGACGCGGCGCGCGGATCGGTTGGTGATGCTGGTCTGGATCGGCATCGCGCAGTTTGTTTTGCTGGGTGTGGACGTCGGGCACCAGATCCGACTGGTTCGCCGCCTGGCAGCCTGAGACGGGTGAGACGATGGACAGTTTCCTGATCGCCGCGAGTGACCCGATCGCCCACGTGGTCCAGCACACTTCGGTGGGCATTGGCGAAGGGCTCTGGTCGTTCCCGATCATCAGCAATCACATCATCATGCAAGTGGTCGCCGCGGCGCTGCTGGTCTGGCTGATCCCGAAGTGGGTCATGCGGCGGGCCGGCGACGACGAGATCAACCGGCTGGTGCCGAAGGGCTGGGGCAACGCGCTCGAGGCGCTCTGCACGACGCTCAAGGGTCAGATCTTCGACCCGAACCTCGGCAAGTACTCGAACACGTTCACGCCGTACCTGTGGTCGCTGTTCTTCTTCATCCTGACCTGCAACCTGCTGGGCCTGCTGCCGCTGGGCGACTGGTTCTACTTCATTCCCGGGCACCAGATCGGCGGGACCTCGACGGCCAACATCTACGTGACGGCGGCCCTGGCGATCGTCACGCTGATCATGGTCGGCTACAACGGCTGGGCCCTGCACGGGGTGGAATACGCCAAGCACACCTTCATGGGGCCGTGGTGGATCTCGTGGTTCATCGCGATCCTTGAAGTGATCGGTTTCCTGGTCAAGCACACCGCCCTGTGCCTGCGACTGTTCGCCAACATGGTCGCCGGGCACATCCTGCTGGCCGTGCTGCTGGGCTTCATCCAGGCGGCCCACGACAGCGCCGGGCTGACCGGCAGCCTGCCGGTGGCGGTCGCCGTGATCGTGGTCTCGATCGCGATCATGTTTCTCGAACTGCTCGTGGCGTTTCTGCACGCCTTCATCTTCACGACGCTGACGGCCGTCTTCCTGGGGCAGGCCGTCAACATGCACCACGACGACGATCACGAGCACGATGCGCATGCGGAGGACAATGCGGGCCCGGTGGGTGCCTCGCATTAGATGAATAACTTCCGTGCCGCAGGGGCACGGCCTGTTTCTCACGAAAGGTTGTAGCAAGATGAACGGAAAGACTCTGCTGGCCCTGACCTTCGTCCTTGGTCTCATGGCAATGCCCGCGATGGCCGCCGACGGTGATGCCGCCGGCGCCGCGGCCGCTCCGCTGATCCCCGGCCTGGCCGTGGTGGGTGCCGGCCTGGCCCTGATTGGTGCCGGCATCGGCATCGGTCGCGTCGGCAGCGCGTGGGTCGAGTCGATCGCCCGTCAGCCGGAAGCGGCCGGGACGATGTTCACCCCGGGCATTCTGACGGCGGCGATGATCGAAGGTGCCGCGCTGTTCGCGATTATTGCCGCGTTCGCCAAGGGTTAATCACAGGTCCCCAGCGGGAGACACCCGTGCTACGACACGCATTTTCCGGCGTGCTGTTGGCTGCGGCGATGGCGACCCCGGTTCTGGCGGCCGAAGGACAGGCGAGCCTGTTCGCCGGCGGGATCGGCAACGCGATCGTGACACTGATCATCTTCGCGGTGGTCGTGTACATCCTCGGCACGAAGGCCTGGCCGCCGCTGCTGCGGGCGCTCGACGAGCGCGAGCACTCGATCCGCGGCGCGCTCGAGCAGGCCCGCAAGGAGCGTGAGGAAGCCGAGGCGCTGCTGGCTGAGTATCGCCAGCAGGTGGCCAAGGCCCGCGAGGAAGCCACGGCGATCGTCGACGAGGGCCGTCGGGACGGCGATGCCGTCCGGGCCCGGTTGCAGGAAGAGGCCCGCCGCGAGGCGGCCGAAATGCTGGAGCGCGCCAAGCGCGAGATCCAGCTTGCGACCGACGCCGCCAAGGCCGAGATCTTCGACCAGACTTCGGAACTGGCCGTGCAGGCGGCCGGCGCGATCATCCGCAAGGAGCTCTCGCCGGACGACCACAAGCAACTGGTCAGCGAAGCCCTGGCGCGGATGAAGCAGCAGGCGAACCTGAACTAGTCGCCCGGACGGGCGGCGAAGTCGAGTGAGCGATGGCAGACGCAGTCGATCAACAGTTGCCGGTGGCAGAGGTCTACGCCCAAGCCCTGTACGAACTGGCGGAAGCATCCGGGCAGATCGAAGCCTACCAGGCCGAACTGGACGAACTGGTCCGGGCCGAGCAGGCCGATCCCGGGTACGCGGCCTTCATGGCGTCCGGAGCGCTGTCGACCGACAAGCGCGAGGCGGGCCTCGAGAAGATCTTCCGCGGCCGGCTGAGCGATGACGTGCTGAACACGCTGCTGGTGATGAACCGGCACGAGCGTTTCGGCCTGACGGCGGCGCTGGCCCGCGCGTTCGAACTGCGGCGTGAGGAGGCCTCGGGCGAGATCGAGGTGACCGCGATCAGCGCGGTGCCGCTGGACGCGTCGCAGCAGGCGGAGGTGGCCGCGACGGCCCGGCAGTTGTCGGGGCGCGAACCGCTGGTGACCTACCTGGTGGACGCGGAGATGCTCGGCGGCCTGGTGCTCGAGATCGGGGACATGCGGTACGACAACTCCGTGCGGCGTCACCTGCGGGGGGTGCGGCAGGGACTGACCGAGCGCGGCGCCCGCGGCATCGAAGCCGGCGGCGCCTAGCGGCGTTCTGGAAAGACGGAAGGTATTGGAAGGCAAGCGATGAAATTCAAGGCAGATGAGATCGCGACGATCATCAAGGATGAGATCAGCCAGTTCAAGGCTGATCTCGACGTCGCCGAAGTCGGCAAGGTCCTCGAGGTCGGCGACGGGGTCGCCCGGATCTACGGCCTGAGCCAGGCCCAGGCCGGCGAGATGCTCGAATTCGCCAGCGGCGCCACCGGGGTGGTGCTGAACCTCGAGGAAAGCACGATCGGTGCCGTCGTCCTCGGCGACTACCTCGGGATCAAGGAAGGCGAGCAGGTCCGCTGCACCAAGAAACTGCTGAGCGTGCCGTGCGGTCCGGCCATGATCGGCCGGGTGGTCGACCCGCTCGGTCGCCCGCTCGACGGCAAGGGCCCGATCCAGACCTCGCATCGTCGCCCGATGGAGATCATCGCGCCCGGGATCGCCGAGCGGCAGCCCGTGACCGAACCGCTGCAGACCGGCATCAAGGCGATCGACTCGATGATCCCGATCGGCCGCGGACAGCGCGAACTGATCATCGGCGACCGCAAGACCGGCAAGACCGCGATCGCGATCGACACGATCATCAACCAGCGGCACAGCGACGTGGTCTGCGTCTACGTGGCGGTCGGGCAGAAGGAATCGACGATCGCCAGCCTGGTCGAGATCCTCCGCGAGAACGGGGCGATGGACTACACCATCATCGTCTCGGCCAGTGCGGCCGATCCGGCCCCGCTGCAGTACATCGCGCCGTACGCTGGCGCGGCGATGGCCGAGTACTTCATGTACGAGGAGGGCGGCCACACGCTGTGCGTCTACGACGACCTTTCCAAGCAGGCCCAGGCGTACCGCCAGCTTTCGCTGCTGCTGCGACGTCCGCCGGGTCGCGAAGCCTATCCGGGCGACGTCTTCTACCTGCACAGCCGCCTGCTCGAGCGTTCCTGCAAGATGGCCGTCAAGCGGGTGATCGTGAAGAAGGGGGCGGCCGAGGGTGACGAGACGCCGGTCAACGGCGAGGTCTACGTCGGCGAGCAGGACGAGGCCCGGGCCGAACAGGACCTGGCGACCCTGGGCGGCGAGCACGAGATTCGCAAGGTGAAGGCCTCGGGCGGCAGCCTGACGGCCCTGCCGGTGATCGAGACGCTGGAAGGCGAGGTCTCGGCCTACATCCCGACCAACGTGATTTCGATTACCGACGGGCAGATCTACCTCGAACCGGACCTGTTCTTCGCCGGCGTGCGTCCGGCGGTCAACGTCGGTATCTCGGTCAGCCGCGTCGGCGGCAACGCCCAGGTTCCGGCCATGAAGAAGATCGCCGGCTCGCTGCGACTGGACCTGGCGGCCTTCCGCGAACTGGAGGCCTTCGCCCAGCTTGGTACCGACCTGGACGCCGCGACCCAGAAGCAGCTTGACCGCGGCCGGCGGATGGTGGAACTGCTCAAGCAGCCGCAGTACGCCCCGATGGACGTGGTCGACCAGATCCTCTCGATTCACGCGGGTGCCCGCGGGTTCCTCGACGACGTGCCGCTGGACCAGGTGGCCCGCTTCGAAGCCGAACTGCTCAAGCACTACCGCGACGAGTTCCCGGAGGTGCGGGCCAAGGTCGAGGGACGTGCGAAGCTGACCGACGAACTCGATGCCGAACTGAAGAAGATCGTCGGCAACTTCAAGACCCGCTTCGCCAGCTAGCGAGAGAGTTGCCTCATGGCCAATGCCCGGCTCATTGTGAAACGCCGCAAGGCGGTCCGGAACATCCGGAAGATCACGCAGACGATGCAGCTCATCGCGACGGCGCGCTTCCAGAAGTGCTTCCGTCGCGCGGCCGCCAGCAAGCCCTACACCGAGAAGATCAGCGAGATGATCGGAGCCCTGTCGGGCGGCGACGGGACCGTCGAGCACCCGCTGCTGCAGAGCAACGAGGGAGCCGGCGAGCGGATCCTGCTGATCCTGACCTCGAACCGCGGCCTGTGCGGGGCCCACAACGTTTCGGTGCTGCGCGAGGCCCGCGAGTTCCAGAAGGCCTCGACCGCCGCCGGGATCCGCCCGGATCTCGAAGTGGTCGGCAAGAAGGGGCTCGCCTTCCTGAAGTTCCTGAAAGAGCCGGTCAGCCGCGAGATCACCGACGTGGACGACCAGATCGACTACGTCCGGGTGGCCGAGATGGCCGACCGCTACATCGAGGCCTACACCAGCGGGCGGATCGCGAGCGTCGACGTGGCGTACATGCGGTTCGTCTCGGTCGGGCAGCAGGTCCCGACGGTCGCGCGACTGCTGCCGATCGAGCCGCCCGAGACCGAGGACGGCGAAGGCGGCGGCGGAAGCGGGGCGAACTTCGAGTTCAGCCCGCCTCCGGAGCAGTTGCTCGCCAACCTGATTCCCGAAACGGTCAAGATCCGGCTGTACCAGTTCTTCAACGACGCGATCGTCAGCGAGCAGGTCGCCCGGATGGTGGCGATGAAGGCGGCCACGGACGCGGCCGGCGACATGATCAAGGACCTGAGCAGACAGTACAACCGCGCGCGGCAGTCCCAGATCACGATGGAACTGGCCGACATCGTCGGCGGCGCGGCGGCGGTGGAATAACAACGCATGGGCAGAAGACCCCAGGATAGCGGAGCCGGTCATGGCGGATAACGTGGGCAGGATTACGCAGGTCATCGGATCGACACTCGACGCCGAGTTCCCCGAGGCCAACCTTCCGAACATCTACAACGCGCTGCGCTGCGACGTGGAGACGCCGGACGGGACCAAGACCCTCTGGTGCGAAGTCGCCCAGCACCTCGGCGGCGGACGCGTCCGGGCCGTCTCGCTCGGCAGCACCGACGGACTGGTCCGCGGCACGACGATCGAAGACACCGGCGCGCCGATCTCGGTGCCGGTCGGCGAGTGCACGCTCGGCCGGGTGTTCAACCTGGTCGGTGAGCCGGTCGACGGCCGCGGCAAGGTCGACTTCCAGGAAACCCGCCCGATTCACCGTCCGCCGCCCGAGTTCGCCGACCTGACGCCGAAGACCGAGCAGTTCGAGACCGGCATCAAGATCGTCGACCTGATGGTCCCGTTCGTCCGCGGTGGCAAGATCGGCCTGTTCGGCGGTGCCGGCCTCGGCAAGACCGTCGTCATTCAGGAACTGATCGCCCGAATCGCGACCCAGCACGGTGGTTACTCCGTGTTCGCCGGCGTCGGCGAGCGGACCCGCGAAGGAAACGACCTGTGGCTCGAAATGCAGGCCGCCAAGATCGGTGACACCGGCAAGTCCGTCATCGACCAGACGGCGATGATCTTCGGCCAGATGAACGAACCGCCGGGCGCCCGTCTGCGGGCGGCCCTGACCGCGCTGACGATGGCCGAGTACTTCCGCGATCAGACCGGTGCCGACACGCTGCTGTTCGTCGACAACATCTTCCGCTTCTCGCAGGCCGGTTCGGAAGTGTCCGCGCTGCTCGGCCGGATGCCGTCGGCGGTCGGGTACCAGCCGACGCTCGCGACCGAGATGGGTGAACTGCAGGAGCGGATCACCTCGACCAAGGCGGGGGCGGTGACCAGTGTGCAGGCCGTGTACGTCCCGGCCGACGACCTGACCGACCCGGCCCCGGCCACGACCTTCACCCACCTGGACGCGTTCATCGTGCTCGAGCGTTCGATCGCCGAGAAGGGCATTTACCCGGCGATCGACCCGCTGGCGTCGAGTTCGCGCATTCTCGACCCGGGTGTCGTCGGCGAAGAGCACTACGCGATCGCCCGGCAGGTGCAGACGATTCTGCAGCGTTACCGCGACCTGCAGGACATCATCGCGATTCTGGGTGTCGACGAACTGAGCGAAGAGGACAAGCTGATCGTCGGCCGGGCCCGCAAGATCGAGCGCTTCCTGAGCCAGCCGTTCTTCGTGGCCGAGCAGTTCACCGGCTTCCCGGGCAACTACACCAAGAAGGACGACACGCTGCGAAGCTTCAAGGAACTCTGCGAAGGCAAGTGGGACCACCTGCCCGAGCAGGCCTTCATGTACGTCGGCGCGATCGAAGAAGCGGCCGAAAAGGCCGAGAAGCTCAAGAGCGACGCGGCTTAGCCGTTAGCAAGTCGGCAGGTAAGCAGGTAGGCAAGTGGGATCGGCCCTTCGCGGGTCGGTCCCACTTTCTTTAAGGGAGCGAGGGAGCCAGGGAGCGAGGGAGCGAGGGAAGACGGGGGGATGGGAGCGAGGGACAGGGAAAAGGGAAAGGGAACAGGGAACAGGGAACAGGGAACAGGGAACAGCGGGGTAGGGTGCGTCATCGACGCGGCAGTCCGCGACCAATTCGACGCGGACGCTTCAGGCGTCGATGCCGCACCGCTTGGCGATTCCATCCGCCGGTCGACAACCCGCGCGGAGAAGACACTGCGAAAATCGCAGTGGCACACTCGTAGGGCGGATCTGTACAGGGTGCCCCGATCCTTGAGCACGAGCGCGTCCCACGTGCTCCGGGTTCCCGGTTCCCGATTCCCTCGCTCCCGTCCCCCCGTCTTTCCTAGCTCCCTCGCTCCCTGGCTCCCTCGCTCCCTTCCCCCGGCTTGCTCCTTCGCTCCCTTGCTCCCTACCATTCCCCCATGCCGACGTTTCGGATCGACAATCTCCGGGTGCCCGCGGTTCGCCAGCATCCCGCCACGACGCGCCTGTGGCGCGAGTGGTGTTTTGTCTGCGTGGTCTGCCGGCGGTTCCGGCTGCTGGGGCTGCTGCTGATCGCGATCATGGTGGTCGGGGCGGCCGCGTTCGTCTGGCTCGAGCCCGAGAAGCAGCATTCCTTCTCGCGGGCGCTGTACTTCACCTGGAGCCTGATCTTCGGCGAACCGCCCGAGGCGTTTCCGCAGCACTGGCTGCTGCAGACGCTGTTCTTCCTTGTGCCGGTCCTGGGCCTGCTGGTGATTCTCGACGGCATCGTCGAGTTCTCGCTGCTGGTCCGCGATCGCAAACGCTCCGAACGGAGCTGGTGTACCACCATGGCGCAGACGTTCGATGATCACATCGTGCTGGTCGGCCTCGGCCGGCTCGGGTTCCAGGCGTTCCAGATGCTCCGCAAGCTCGGCGAGCCCGTCGTCGTGCTGGAGCGCTCGCCCGAGAACCAGTTCCTCGAAGAAGTCCGTCGCGACGGTTCGCCCCTGTTCATCGTCGACGGCCGCCGCGAGGCCGTCCTGCACGACCTGAACATCGAGAAGGCCAAGAGCATCGTGCTGTGCACCACCGACGACCTGGCCAACCTCGAGATCGCGCTCGACGCCCGCAAGATCAACCCGAAGATCCGGGTCGTCCTGCGGATGTTCGATCAGAACATGGCCGACAAGGTCCGCGGCGGGTTCGACATTCAGATCGCGATGTCCCAGTCGGCCCTCTCGGCCCCCAGCTTCGCGATGGCGGCCGTTGACGGTTCGATCATCAGCACGCAGGTCGTCGACGACTGCCTGGTGATCATGCAGCGCTGGTTCGTGCGGCCGAACGGTCCGCTCTTCGGCCGGACGGTCGCGGACGTGCTGCGCGAGTACGGGTTCGGGATCGTCGAGCGGCGTCCGGCGACGGGAGCGCCGCAGTTGTTTCCGCCGCCGGAGACGCGGCTGGACGACGGCGACGAACTGGTGGTGCAGGGGGCTTACGAGGCGTTGATGAAGCTGCGGAAGCGCAGCGACGAAACCAAGGTGCGCATTTCGGGGTCCTACGGCGATGGCATCGAGCAACTGCAGCATCATTCGAGCGGGCTCTGAGCAGCTTGATCAGCTTGCGGCGCTGCTGGCCGCCTACCGGGCGTTCTACAGCCAGTCGCTCGAGGTCGAGGAATGCCGGACGTTCCTGTCGCAGCGGCTGGCGGGGCGGCAGAGCGTCATCTTCCTGGCGACCTGCGACCAGGCCCCGGCCGGGTTCACGCAGCTCTACCCGAGTTTCTCGACGGTGCGGCTGGCGCGGATCTGGATCCTGAACGACCTGTTCGTCGATCCGGAGTTCCGGCGTCGCGGCGTCGCGGACGCGCTGCTGGAGGCGGCCGAGTCGTTCGCGCGCGAACAGGGGGCCGCCGGCCTGACGCTGGAGACCGACGTGACCAACAGTCCGGCCCAGGCCTTGTACGAACGGCGCGGCTGGGTGCGCGAAACGGGGCGGTATCACTACTCGAAGGCGACGGAGTAGGTGGGAGGGAGCGAGGGAGCCCGGGAGCAAGGGAGCAAGGGAAGACGGGGGACGGGAACAGGGAACAGGGAACAGGGAAAAGGGAACAGGAACCAGCGGCGTAGGGTGCGTCATCGACGCGGCAGTCCGCGACCGGTTCGACGCGGACGCTCCAGGCGTCGATGCCGCACCGCGTGGCAATTCCATCCGCCGCCGCGCGGCGAAGACACTCCGCAAGAGCTCAGGAGCACTGGCACGTGCGCGTCCCACGTGCTCCGGGTTCCCTGTTCCCTCACTCACTTGCTTACGAAAAGAGAACGGGCGAGCCGTGCTGGCTCGCCCGTCCGGTCTGGGAACCCGGTCAGTACGATTCGCGTGGGGAGCGGTCTGCGGACGCGCTTCCCCGTTCCCTTATGCTAGTTCCGCCGCCGCATCAGGCTGAGCCCGAAGATCGTCAGCGGGAGGAACGCCAGGCCGCCGGCTCCGCACATCATCGGGACGACTTCGCCGTCGGCCGTGTCGTCGCCGACGTCGGTGCCGCTGTCGCTGGCCGCGTTGCCCGCATCGGTCAGCAGGGGGACGCCACCGAACAGGCCGCCGCCCGAGCCGCTCGCGCCGCCGCTGCCGACGGACGTGCTGCCGTCGCCGGTGTCGATGCCGTTCTGGGCCGCGATGATCGCGTCCGCCTCGTCGACCTCATCCTGCGTCGCGATCCGCAGGAAGAACCCGGCGTCGGACTGGCCGCTGCCCTGGTTGACGGTGCCCCACCCGGCGATCTGGCCGCTGTTGTTGATGTCGCGCGCTTCGGCCATCGTGATGGCCGGCGAAGCGGTCGGCAGCAGCATCTCGTTCAGGTCGAAGATCTCGCCGTTGACCCACATGACGGCCCGGCGCTCGCCGTTCTCGTCTTCGGCCCAGCCGACGATGTCGCCGTCATCGTTGATGCCCGAGGCGCTGCTGTTCTCGCCGCCGAGCGTGCCGAGGTCGATCATCACGCCCGACTGCCAGAGGAACGCGTGCGTGTCGCCGTCGGCCGTCGAGGCTTCGCCGACGATCTGGCCGGCGTTGTTGATCCCGCGGCCCCAACTGTTCGTGCCGCCGAGCGTGCCGAGGTCTTCCATCAGGGCGTTGCCGCCGCTGCCGTCATCCTGGAACCAGGCGCCGCCCGAAGGAACCACGCGGAAGGCGTGGAAGGCCGCCTCGCCGCCGTTGTTGACCGGGTCGACGTAGGAGTAGCCGGTGACGATTCCGCTGTCATTGACCGCGGTGGCGCTGCTGACCGTCGCGTTGCCGTCGATCGTGCCGAGGTCACCGTCCTCGACCAGCGACCACGAGCCGCTGCCGGCCGTGACGATGAAGGCGTGGATCGCGCCGCCCGGGAAGTCGGCCCAGCCGACCACGTGGTTGGCGTTGCTGATCGCGATCGCGGCACTGTCGTGCTCCGAGCACAGGTTGCCGAAGCTGAGCAGGCGCGTCAGGGCGTCGCCGGGGTACGGCGTGCCGAGATCCGACAGGACGGCCGGCTGCAGGATGTAGCCGTTGGTGACGGTGGTCGTGAAGTCGAGGCACTCGATCACGTCCCGGGCGGTCCCGACGATCTGCCCGGCGTTGGAGATCGCGTAGGCTTCGCTGTAGTCCGCGTCGAACAGCGTCGGGTGCAGCAGCTCGAAGTGCACGGTGCCGTGCAGATCCGAGAACGTGCCGTTGAGCCACTGCGACGAGTGGGTCGTCTCCCCGGTGCTGCTCCAGCCGACCATCTGGCCGGTCTCGTTGATGCCGTATACGCGGGCGAGGGAACCGCCGTCGGTTTCCAACTCGCGAATGACGTATGTTTCCGCCGCGATCTGCGGAACGGCAACCATGCCGACCGTGACGGCGGCGGTGATCAGACTTGCCCGGCGAACGTTGGCACGATGCATTTGGCTGTCCCTCAGTCGATTGTGGTCCGGCGAGGCGCAGCGTCCGGCGCGGCGCTCGGCGTCAGTGGCATCGTCAATCCGGCGGGAACGCTTCAACCCCAATGCCCCGGCCGACAATCGCAACGCAACGCCCGCTCCAGAGCGACTATGCAATATCTGCCGGCCCGGTGACCACCGCCGAGGCGCGAAGTTCGCGGAATCGCCCCCTGCACGCGCCGCGGCCACCCATTCCCGGACGCGGACCGGCCCCCGCACAACCCGACACGGTCGCACGTCGGCCACGCCCATGCCGGGCGCGGCCGGGATTCTGCCCGTGGCGCGGGCTCAGGGGGCTGATAAGTGGCCGGTCTCGGCCAGGGGGCCCGGGGCGGCACCGATCGCCGCGGAGTAGCGTTCGATGAAGTCGTCGAGGTTGTCGACCGTGACCAGCTCGGTCGGCAGGACATCGAACAGCGGGGCGTTACGGCTGCGGGTCGCCGCGGCAATCGCCAGGGCGGCGACCTTGTGGCCGCCAAGTCCGTCGAGTCCGCCGACGACGGCCGGAGCCTGTCCGAACCGGACCCAGCGCCAGGTCGAGGGGACCGCGGTCAGCAGCGCCACGCGGCAGGGCAGTTGCTGGATTCGTTCGTAGGGTGTCTCGGTCCACGAGCGGTTGGTCAGGCTGACGATCAGGCCGGCATGCGGATATTCCTGCAGCAGTTGTTCGGCCACCTGCAAGGGCGGCAGGTCGCGTTCGTAGGCGTCGGCCGCGGCAAGCTGCGTGACCGAGAAGGCCTTGGAGGCGGTCCCTCGGAACCGGTGATAGATTTCCTCGTCAAACGCACTGTCCGAGCGGTTGTGGACCAGGACGTAGCTGCGGCGGGGGGCCACGATTTCCGGGAGGGCCCGGGCGAGGGCCTCGGCCCCGTCGAGTCGTTGTACCTGGACGTGTCCGTAGATGCCTTCGATCGGGACGCGGTTGCCGTAGGTCAGGACGGGGATGCCCGAGTGCAGCAGGGCTTCAGCGACCGGCCTGGCCCGCGGTCCGTGCCAGACGCCGAGTACGACGGCGTGCGGCTGCCGGTCGGTGCCGATGCCGAGGGCCCCCTCGAGGTCCGCCTGGTAGGCGTCGCTGGAGATTTCGCGAATCTGGATCTGCCCGCGGGTGCTGATGTACCGGCGGGCGCCGGCCACGACGAACTCCCATTCGGGGGTCGGGGTCACGGGGGGCAGGAAGGCGAGGCGGAGCCCGTCCTCGGGAAAGGTCGGTTCGAGCGGATCCCGGGCCTCGCAGCCGCCGGTCGGGCCGCACAGCAGGACCAGGGCGACGGCGATGAGCAGGTTTCTCAGGATCATTTCAGCTTGCTCCCCGGGACATTCCGATTTGAGGTATACTGTTTCTGACTGCGATGTCGAGTTCGCATGGTGAGGAATCGGTATGCTTCGGTTCGGATTGACGATCACGGCGGGCCTGCTGGCGATGGCGGGAGCCGCTTTTGCGCAGGTTGAGACCGGCCTGGAAGACCAGACGCCGGCCGAGAATGTCACCGGCGGCGCGGTCCGCGGGCGGGCCCCGGGCCTGATCGTGAACACGGCCCGGGCGGCCCATTCCCAGCGGGCGGCCGAGCGCCTCGCGGCCCAGCGGGCGGGCGACACGTCGGTCCTGGCTCCGGAAGAGGTGGCGACCGCGTTCAGCAGCGGCTCGAATGGCGGCCTGACCGACCTGGTCGGGGACCTGCTGGGCGGCGTGACGGGGCTTGACCTCGGCGGCCTGCTGGGCGGTCTGACCGGCAACACCGGGACGACGACCGGAACCGGGACGGGCACGACCGGCGAGGCAACCGGCGGGACCGGCAACATTCCCTCGAACATCACGCCGGAGGCGATCGCTCTGCTGGAGGCCAACGGGTTCGACGTCAACGAACTGTTCGCGCAGACGCGCGAGACGCCGGAAGTGAAGCAGGTGACGCAGGATGCGACCACCGAGGAACCGCGGTTCATGGTCCGCTGGGCGGATTCGATCCTCAGCCAGATGTTCTTCGCGCTGACGACGACGCTGAACTCGTCGCTGTTCGTCGATTTCCTGGTGGATGCGATTACGCCGGAAGGCACGTCGACGACCGACGACGGCACGGCGTCTGATAATGACGGAACGGACGGCACGCCGGTGGATGTCGATCGCGATCCGAACTCGATCGTGCTGTGGCCCCGGGCGCTGCCGGCCCTGGCCTGAACCCGCTGATCATCACTGCCGCGCGTTCGCGCCCCCGACCGGTCGCCATTGACACCGGATCGGGGCCCGCATATCATCCCGGCTCCCAATTGGCCTAAAGTCGTATTGTCTTGTGTTTTCAGGACTTAACGACTCTCAAGGAGCTCGGGCGTGGCGAAGAAAAAGGCGGCTCGCAAGAAGGTCGCCACGAAAAAGACGGCCCGCAGGAAAGCCACCCGCAAGAAGGCGGCCGGGGCGACCTCCCGGAAGACCGTGAAGAAGGCCGCCAAGTCCGCCACCCGCAAGACAGCCCGGAAGAAGACCGCCCGCAAGGCGGCCTCCAGCAGCACCACTCGCAAGAAGTCGGCGGCCAAGAAGACGGCGAGCAGGAAGAAGGCCGTCAAGAAGAAGGTCGCCCGGAAGAAGGCCACCCCGAAGAAGGCCGTTCCCAAGAAGAAGGCGGCCCGCAAGGCGCCGGCCCGGAAGAAGGCTGCGGGCCCGACCCGCAAGAAGGTCGCGGGCGCGACCCGCAGGAAGGCCGCGAGTGCGACCCGCAAGAAGGCGGTCGGCCAGGCTCCGACGTTGAAGGCGGCGAGCGGTCGGCGGATGTCGTCGCGGCTGACGCCGAAGGACCTGGAGAAGTACCGGCAGTTGCTGCTGGAGAAGCGGAGAGAGCTTTCGGGCGACGTCAACGCGTTGCGTGACGAGGCCCTGCACACCACCAGCCAGGAGGCTTCCGGCAATCTCTCGAACATGCCGCAGCACATGGCCGAACTGGGCTCGGACAACTACGAGCAGGAGTTCGCGCTGATGCTGGTCGAGGGAGAGCGCAAGGTGCTGAACGAAATCGAGGAAGCCCTGCGGCGGATCGAGGACGGGACCTACGGCATCTGCGCGGCCACCGGCAAGGCGATCGGCAAGCAGCGGCTGAATGCCAAACCGTGGGCGAAGTACTGCTACGAGTACGTGCTGGCCCTGGAAACCGGTCAGATCCGCGGACTTTGACGCTTTGACAGATTCCCCGTCCAGCATGGCCGGCGACGCGGCCTCCGCCGCAGCGCACCGACCGCCAGAGGGAGAGGGTTCGCCGCTGACGCATGTGCCGTCGTGGGTCCGCTTCCTGGGGGTGGGGACAGCGGGCCTGGCGCTGGACCTGTGGTCGAAGCAGTGGGCGTTCGCGACGCTGGGGCTCGGAACGCGCGAGCCGATGGTGCTGATCCCGCACGTCCTCGAGTTCCAGACGATGCTGAATCCGGGCGCGTTGTTCGGGATCGGCAACGGCCGCACGACGCTGTTCCTGATCGCGTCGGTGTTCGCGCTGGTGCTGGTCGGGTGGATGTTCACGCACACGCAGCGTCGCAAGTGGCTGCTGCAGATCGCGCTGGGCGGCATCCTGGCGGGCGCGCTGGGCAACATGTACGACCGGGTCAACGTCCGGCTGATCCGGACCGACCGCGGGGCCTACATGCAGCAGGTCGAGCAGACGCCGACCGGGACGGTCTTCCAGGCGTTTCCGCTGGCCGAGGGTGGCGCGCGGATGACCCTCGACCCGCCGCCCGAGACGATCGGCTACGTCCGCGACTTCATCAAGATTCCCACGAAGATCTTCGGCCAGCAGGACCTCTGGCCGTGGGTGTTCAACGTGGCGGACATGCTGCTGGTCGGCGGCGTGGCGATCCTGGCGATCCACCTGTGGCGCGACCGTCCGCCGGAGCCGGAACCGGTGGCGCAGTCAGCCGATCCCCCGGCCGACGCCCCCCCGCCGGCGTCCGAGTCAGGCGCGACGGAATAGCCGGCCGCGCTCAGTGCCCACCCGTCCGTCTCTCGAGATCCGCAAAGTGTTCCCGGATGGCCCGCTCGGCCTTGCGCATCGCGAGCAGGGCGATGATGCCGCCGGGTACCGCGCCGAACGGGAAGCGTCCGTAGAAGTGTTCGGGCGTGTCCCTTTGCCAGGCCCGTCGCGTTTCCCAGTCGGCTTCAAACAGGTATGGCAGGAACATCGCGAGCAGGCCACCGAGCCCACAGAAGACGGCGATCACGAACCCGTAGAGGCCGATCCGCAGGAGCAGGTGTTTCCAGGTGAGCATGGCGTGCACCCTAGTCGGCGAAGCCCACGCCGGACATTCCAATCCCGTCCGCAGTTTCGAAGGAGCGCGCGTGGGAGCCAGGGAGCCAAAAGGAGCGAGTGAGCGGGGGACCAGGAACAGTGAGCAGCGAAGTTCGCCCGGCCCGTTTTCCCGGTGTGTGCTCCCGGGCTGTGTTGCTCCCGCAGGGAATCATTGACCGGACCGGACGAAGTGCCTATCTTTCAGGGGTTAACGGCCAACCCCACGCGGGTCGTTGATTTCCCGGGGCGTGGCGCAGCCTGGCTAGCGCGTCTGCATGGGGTGCAGAAGGTCGCTGGTTCGAATCCAGTCGCCCCGAGATCCGAGAGTCGTTGACATCCTGTGTCAGCGGCTCTTTGTTTTTTCTGCCGCGAACGACGAATGCTGTCCGTCGTGAAGTTGGGGCTGGCAGGATCCGGTCGCCGGCAACTTCAAGGATCAGCCGCGGCCGTCCGCGCAGCCGTTCGATCGTCAGCATGCTCCTGCGGACCGACTATCAGCAGCGGCGGATGCATGACAGCGCGGGATGGCTGCCGGTGAGCGCGCCCCCGGTTGCACCACGCCGGGTCGTCGAAACAGGGGCTGGTCCCGACACCGCCAGCCGCCTCCTCCGGGCCGGCACCGCCGTCGGTCCGATCCGGCAGAGACGGCCTGATCGGGCTCAGTTGCCGGCCAGTTCGACCGCGCGAATCAGTAGCGGGCTGGCCGCCTGGAAGACCGCGCCGGACGGGCCGATCGTCTCGATCGTCAGCACCTCCGGCGTGCCGATCGTCACGTCGATCGTCCGGGCCTCGTCCGTGACCTCCTCGCGCAGCAGCAGTTTGCCGTCGCCGAAGACCCGCGCGATGCACGGGCCGTCCTCCGCAACGGCAAGCGCCAGCGTCGCCTGCATCCGCCAGACTCCCTCCGGCGGCGTCACCTCGATGCTCCCCTGGCCGCGAATGCTGAAGCCATGCAGATGCCTGCGCCCCGACGCTTCCAGCTCGCTGCCGTCCGGGCGCGTCCCGATGAAGACGTCCGTTCCCGCCACCGGCCGCAGCGGCAGATCGTCGAGGTACACGACCGCCGTGGGGACCGTCGGCCGCGGCCGGGGCGGGATCGCCTCCTCGGCGGCCCGAATCCGGTAGACGCGGTAGTCGGCCCGGCGGAAGTCGTCGGGGTCGCGCGGCCAGAACGGCTCGGCCAGGTTCCACGCGCCGTCGAGCAGATCGGCGAGGCGGTCGTGGTCGTCATCGACGATCACGTACTCGGCCTGGAAGTGCGTGCGGATGTCGGACAGGGCGATGTCGATGTCGTGCTCCTGTCGCCCGGTCGCGGTCACCAGTTGCGTCCGCATCGTCGCCGGCACCTGTCCGCGGGTGATCCTGACGTAACGGTCCCACAGGTCCGGCCGGCGCTCGTGGGTAAACTTCGGGTCGAGTCCGACGACGAACCGGTTGTGCGTGTTGTGATAGAAGTAGACCGGGAACACGTCCCAGTCGTCGGTGAACACGATCGCGTCGCGCGGCGTGTTCTCGCGCAGGTACGCCATCATCTCGTTCAGGGTCGCGAGGTCGTAACGGCATCGCGTGCTGCCGCGGGCTTCCTCCAGTCGCGGAGCGGCCAGTCCGGTCGCGACAGTCAGGAGCAGGCCCCCGGCCAGGGCGCCCTGCACGTACAGGCCACGGCGGCGCGTGTCGATCTGCAGCAGCGGGATGATCGACAGCAGGACCACGGCGATCGCCAGCCAGGTCGCGTGCGGCATCATCGGCAGGCGCCCCCACTTCAGCAGCAGCGCGGCCGCCATCGCCAGGCCCAGGGCCCACCCGGTCGCGAGGAGCAGCGCCCGCTGCCAGGTCGGACGGCGGGCGAACCGGTGCCCGAGGCGTTCGAGCGGCGGGCCCGCCAGCATCGCCGCCGCCAGCAGCGCGAACGGCGGCCAGAACTCGACGAAGCGGCGCGCCTTGAACATCAGCAGCAGGAAGCCGGTCTGGATCAGCACGATCGCGAGCGTCCGCGGTTCGAGCCGCGGTCCGTACCGCAGCCGCAGCAGCACGGCCGCGGTCAGGGCCAGCAGGAGCGGGCCGGCCAGGTAGCCGGCGAACCACCAGACATCGTTGTACGGTCGCCACTCGCGTCCGACCTCGATGTCGGGCGAGAGCCCGGTGCCGAACACCTGCATCTGCAGGAACTCGAACATGCCGGTCTGGTACGGGTGCGTCGCGATGCCGAGGGCCCAGCCCAGCAGGCCGCAGCCGGTCAGGGCCCACGGCAGTTCGCGCCAGCGGCGGGCGTGCAGCACCTCGGCCGCCACGAGCGCGCCGATCAGGACGGGCACGTAGAGGACCGCGCCGAGGTACAGGTGCAGGAACGCGGCGATGGCGAAGATCATGATCACGTAGCGGCGGTTGAGCATCAGCCAGGTCAGCGTCAGCAGGCCGACCGTGGTCGGTCCGATTGCGCGGACGAAGGCCTGTCGTTCGAAGAACTGGTGCGGCCAGAGCAGGATCAGCGCCAGCCAGAGGATCCGGAAGCGCACGCCGGCGGAGATCAGGATCGCATCGAGCAGCGCCAGTTGCAGTCCGAGCATGGTGCACATGAACCAGCGTCCGCCGGTCAGTTCGTCGTAGCCCAGGAGCGTGGCCGCCCTGGTGAACGGCAGCAGCAGCATATGGAAGCCGTAGTGATGGCTGACGAAGCGGTTGTCGTCCTGGGTGAACCAGGTCCAGCGCAACCAGGGGAATTCGTGCAGCAGACCGTGCTCGGGGAACAGGCCGGCCATGCGCGTGTGGTAGAACGAGTCGTTGCCTGGCGCGCCGATCTCGGTCATTGGCGTGTTGAGGTCCCAGGCGTAGATGTGGCTGAGCAGGGCGAAGCCGGCCAGGAAGACGAGCAGCAGTTCGATCCGCTGGTGCCAGGGTCGCCGTTGACTCTCGGTCAGGTCCGGCATCGTGCCTCCTCCGGGACGGTCAGGTTGCCCGCGGTCGGGGGAAGAGAAAAGGCAGCGGCCTGCGTAGTGCAGGCCACTGCCCGGTAGGGGCCAGCCGGGCTCAGGGCTGGTCTCCGCTCACAACGAGGGGCCGCCCGGTTACGGGGCGTTGTTGTTGGTGTTGCCGCCGTTGTCGTTCGTGTTGCCGGCGCCGTTGTCGTTGGTGTTGCCGGCACCGTTGTCGTTGCCGTTTCCGTTTCCGTTGCCGTTGCAGCTGTCGAGTTCGGGGCAGTCGCCGCGGAAGTCGCCGATCAGGCTGCCGATCTCACCGACATCGCCGACGTTGATACGCGGGAAACCGGCCGGGAAGGAGCCATCCTCGGTGTCGTACTCGAGTTCGCCGCGGCCGCGGTTGTCGACGACGATGTGCCCGACGACCATGCCGTTGACCAGGACTTCGTAGACGCCCTGCGAAAGACCATCATCGACGCGGGCCCGGAAGTTCTTGCAGCCGCCGGGAAGTTCCTCGTAGCGGATATCGCCTTCGCCGCCGCCCATCAGATCGGTCTTGACGCCATACGCGCCGCCGGGGCAGTCGCTGCCGTTGTCGTTGCCGTTCGCACCGTTGTCGTTGGTGTTGCCAGCGCCGTTATCGTTCGTGTTGCCGGCGCCGTTGTCGTTGGTGTTGCCAGCGCCGTTGTCGTTCGTGTTACCGGCACCGTTGTCGTTGGTGTTGCCAGCGCCGTTGTCGTTCGTGTTGCCGGCACCGTTGTCGTTGGTGTTGCCAGCGCCGTTATCGTTCGTGTTGCCGGCACCGTTGTCGTTGGTGTTTCCAGCGCCGTTGTCGTTCGTGTTACCGGCACCGTTGTCGTTGGTGTTTCCACCACCGTTGTCATTGGTATTGGTATTGCCGCCGTTGTCGTTGCCGTTTTCGTTCGAGGCCGAACCGGTCGCGCTGCCCACCGTCACGGCCGGCCCCACACCCGGACCCGCACCGAGCAGGATCTCGTACGGACGGGCACTGCCGTCGTCCTTCGTGTCGATCCCAAGATCCGAGACGTCCGTTACGCAGCCGGCCATCATCGCGGCCGCGGGCAGGACGCCCATCGATACCCACTTGAACCACTTCATTCTCAACACTCCTGCCTTCCGGGGGCCGCGAGTCACTGGCCGGCACCCGCCGACGTCCGCAGTGTCCCGCTTTTCGTTGTGAGCGAAGGCCCGCCAAGCTGAGTGGTTGTCCACTCGATTGGTGACTTCGGGGGAGCAGAGCGGTCGATCTGCGGGTCTGATACCTCGACCGGCAGATTTTTCCCGTTTGCCCCAGAAAGTGGTGGAGATGCCCGCCCGGGAGTTGACTCGGCCGCGCCCCGCTGGCCATGCTATCACCCGTGGGAAGCGTGCCGACAACACCCGATGCCACCCTGATCGAGCGGTGCCTGGCCGGCAGTGAGCCCGCCTGGAACACGCTGGTGGACCGCTATGCCCGGCTGGTCGAGTCGATTCCCCGCCGACACGGGTTCGACCAGGCCGACACGGAAGACGTTGCCCAGGGCGTGTTTATCTCGCTCTTCCGGAATCTGCACCAGCTTCGCCAGACCGAGCGACTCTCGTCCTGGCTGATCACCACCGCCTACCGCGAGACCTGGCGGATCGGCCGCCGCCGGAAGCTCGAACTCCCCGAGGAACTCGACGCCGCCGCAGACGGTGATATCCCCGAAGAAGAAATCGCGCAACTTGAGCGATGCCAGATGGTTAGAGATGCTCTGGCCCGGCTTGGCGGAATCTGTGCCCGCCTCCTCGAACGAATCTTCCTCCGCCCGACCGAACCGAGCTACGCCGAAATCTCGTCCGAGCTGGACATCCCGGTCGGTAGTATCGGACCAACCCGCGCCCGCTGCCTGCAGAAACTCGAGCCGATCCTCCGAAAACTCGGCCTCGAACCGGATTCCTAGTATCACGCCCGACCGACGGCCGCTCTGCCGGGGTGAAACGTAAGAGGTTCCGCGATGACCGCACCGAAAATCACATTCGAAGAGATCGCCGCCTACGCCGCCGGCGAACTGACCGGCACCGATCGCCAGCGCGTCGCCGACGCCATCGCGTCGGACGCCGGCCTCGCGTCCCGGGTCGCCCGAATCGCCGCGGCGATCGCCACGATGCGGACCGATTCCTCGACCCCGGTTCCGCCCGAGAGCCTCGCCCGCTACCGGGCGGTCTTTCGTGAGCAGTACCAGGAGGCCCCGGCCACCAGCCTGTTCGACCTCGTCGAGCAGGTCGCCCGCCTGCTGTTCGACAGCCGCACGCAGCCGGCGGTGGCCGGACTTCGCGGCGTCGGCGCCATTCAGGTCGTCTACGAAGCCGACGGCGTGCTGATCGAACTCGGGATCGAGGGTGCCGGCGAAACCCGGCGGGTGACCGGGCAGATTTCGGCCGAATCGACGCCCACGACGGCCGTGCTCCGGAACGAAGGGGACTGCGTCGAACTCGAACTCGACGAGCAGGGCTGGTTCACTGCCGATGTTCCCGCCGGGCAGTACGACCTGCGGGTTCTGCTCCAGGATCGCGTGGTCACGGCCACGGACATCAGCATCGGATAGTGGCATGGCAAGCGCGGCCGAACTGCTCGACGAGTTGACCAGCCTGCCGCCCGGCCGGCAAGCCGAACGGATCCGCTCGCAGCCCGATCCCGACGCGCTGCTGGTGGCGCTCGGCGACGAGGCCGAACGCCTGGCCGTCGTCGAAGTGCAGCGGGCCCTGCGCGCCTCGGAACTGGTCATGCTGCTGGCTGATGAACTCGGGCGTGCCCGCGGCCGCGTTCGGGCGCGTCGGGCGCGGGCCCAGGCCCTGGCATACAGCGGGCAGATGGAAGCGGCGCTGGCCACCTGTGGTGAGGCGGTCACGATCGGCGAGCAGTGCGGAGAGCGAATCGAAGCTGCCCGAGCCCGGGTGGCGTCGATGCACGCGCTCGGTGAACTGGGTCGCTACGACGAGGCGATCGCGGCGGGGGAGGCCGCGTACCAGACGTTCGTCGAATTCTCCGAGCCCGACCTGCAGGCCCGGGCCGACATCAACCTTGGCGTGATTCACCAGAACCGCGATGCGCCGCGGCAGGCGCTGTTCCATTTCCGCCGGGCGAGCGAGGCGCTGCCCGCCGAGGCGGGGCAGTTGCCGTTCTTCGTGGCCAACAACAGCGGCGAGGCCCTGCTGCTGCTGAACGACTTCGCCGGCGCCGAACAGGCTTTCCGAGTCGCGACCGAGCAGGCCGAGCGGCTCGAAGCGCCGTTCGCACGGGCGCTCGCGGAAGGCAACCTGGCCGACCTGCACGCCCGCTGCGGGCGACTGCAACAGGCGCTGCGGCACTTCGAGATGGCCCGGCGGGCCTTCGAGCAGGACACCGCCAGTTCGCACCAGGCCCGCCTGCTGGCCGAACAGGCGGAGGTGCTCGCCGCGCTCGGCCTGTTGGAGGAGTCGCGGCGGACCTTTCACGCGGCGATCGCACAACTCGAGACGCATGGCCAGGTGGCCGAACTGGCCCGGGCGGCACTGGCCCTGGCCGATGTCGAAGCCCGGCTCGGACACGAAGTCGCTGCGGAACAGGCGGTTCGCGATGCCGGGGCCCACTTTCGCTCGATCGGGCAGGTCCGCGCGGCGGCCCTGGTGGAACTGCGACGGGCCGAACTGCTCGCGCACAGCGACCCGACGGCCGCGACCGCCAACGTCGAGCAGTTGCGCGATCGGCTGGGCGGGCGCCCGCTCGACCGGGCGGCGCTGGCGGCGGTCGCGACGCAGATCGCCCTGGCGGATGATCGTCCCGTGGACGCCCGGGTCGAGGCGGCCCGCGGTCTCGCCGATCTCGCCGATCTGCCCTTCGCGCCGCTGGCGACCGAACTGCTGCGACGGAAGGCCCTGGCGGAATTCCGACTCGGGGAACTGCCTGCCGCCGCCAACACGATCGGCCGCGCGATCGAACAGTTCGAGCGTACCCGCGGCCTGCTGGCCGGCGAGCGGTTCCGGGCCGCGCTGGCCGCGCATCGGGCCGATGTCTTCGCCGACGCGATGCAGATCTTCCTCGCGGCCGATGGCAGCGACCGGCTCGCCCGCGTCTTCGACGTGCTCGAGCGTTCCCGCAGCCGCAACCTGCTGGACCGCGCGCACGCCTCCGAGTCCGACGAGGCGGACGTCGGCACGGACGATGCGGCCGGGCTGCGCAGCGAGGCCCGCGGCCTGCGGGCCGAGGTCAGTGGTCTCTACAGCCGCCTCGCCGATCTGCACTTCTCGCCGGCCGAGTCGTCGAAGACCCAGGCACTCCGCCAGACGCTGCATGACCGCGAAGCGGCCCTGCACGCGGTCGAACAGCGGATCGAATCGACGGCCGATCTGCGCGAGTTCTCGGCCGCGCCGCTGGCCCTCGACGATGCCCGGCGCCATCTGACGAGCGACGAGGTCGTCGTGTCCTACCTGCCGGTCGGCGACGATGTGCGGGCGATGGTGCTGCGGGGGGACGAAGCGCACCTGGTCGACCTGGGCCTCGAGCACGCCGAACTGCAGCGCCGCCTGCAGCGCTTTCGCTTTCAGATCGACCGGGCGCAGCGCGGGCACGGTCCGGCCGCCCTCAGGGCCCGCATTGCCACCGACCTGCAGCGCGAACTGGACTGGCTCGGCCTGCGACTGCTCGGCGCGGTGCACCCGCTCATCGCCGGCGCGGCCCGCCTCGGGTTCGTGCCTTTCGGCGGGCTGTACGCGGTCCCCTTCGCCTGTCTGCGCCTGCGCGAGCAATACCTGGTTCGTGACCATGATGTGTTCCTGACCCCGGGGGTCAGCATCCTGGCCCGCCTGCGGCAGATCCCGTGCGACGGGAACTGGCGCGACGCGGCCCTGATTCTCGGACGCGCCGATGCCCACGCCCCGCAGATCGAGGAAGAGGCCCGACGCGTGATCGATCTGGTCCCGGGTGCCCGCGGCCTGGTCGGCGAAGACGCCACCACCTCGGCTTTCGAACAGGCCGCCGGGGACGCCGGGCTGATTCACCTGGCCTGTCACGGGCACTTTGACGAGACGCTAACCACGCAGGCCGGCCTGCGCCTCGCCGACCGATGGCTCGGCTTCCGCGAACTTTATCGTCACAGGCTGCGGGCCCGACTTGTTATGCTCAGTGGTTGCGAGACCGGACGGGGAACCGTCGGCGGCGATGAGCAGATCCTCGGCATGCTGGGCGGTTTCCTCCGCTGCGGCGTCCGGGCCGTGATCTGCACGCTCTGGCCGGTCAGCGACGCAGCCGCGACGGAACTGGCAACGGATTTCTATCGAGAGTTGATCGACGGGCCGGCCGAACCACTCGCCGCCCTGGCCGCCGCGCAGCGTACGCAATGCGACGCTGGCGCCGGTCCGCTCGAGTGGGGGGGCCATACTTTGGTGGGTTTACCATGATTCGCATCCTGGCAGTCACAATCGGACTTGTTGGCCTGATCGCACCGGGCCGGGCGCAGACCTGCGATCCGGACGGTCTGATCCAGGACCAGGCCGTGTTCCGCGTCGCGCCCGGGCGCTCGCTGTCCGAAGCCCTTGCGGCGATGGAAGCGGCTCTTCCCGGCCTGACCGTGGCGCCGGTCGACGCGATCCCCGGGCGGCCGATCCACCTGGTGGCCTTCACGCTGCCGGACGGGGCGACGCCGGCCGACCTCGAACTGAACCTCTTCAACCCGGCCGGCGGGCAGAGCCTGATCGGCGACGGCAGCGATCCGGCCCGCCCGCTGTCCTGGGGTGAACTCGAATACGCCGCCGAAACGGCCGAAAGCAAGACCGGCAGCGGATACGTCTCCGGTCCGGCCCTGAACATGGCCGCATTCGCCGATCAGTACGCAACCAACACGCTTGGCGTTTCCACGGCCCATGCCCGGGCCCAGGGCGCGGGCGTGGCGGTCGCCGTGCTCGACACGGGCATTGCCGTCGATCACCCCGCACTGGCCGGCGCCCGGGTGTTGGCCGGCTTCAACTTCGTCACCGAAACGACCAGCACGTCTGATCTCGGCGATGGGGCCGACAATGACGGTGACGGGCAGACCGACGAGGGAGTCGGGCACGGGACCTTCGTCGCCAGCCTGATTCACCGGGTGGCACCCGATGCGGCCCTGCTGCCGGTCGTGGTGCTCGACTCCGAAGGCCGGACCGGGAACTTCCGGATCGCCAAGGGTGTCTTTTACGCGGTCGATCGCGGCGTCGAAGTCATCAACATGAGTTTCGGGTCGACCTACAACTCGGAGGCGGTCGAAGATGCGCTCGACGAAGCTGAGTTGCTGGGCATCGTCGCGGTCGCGGCGGCCGGCAACTGCCAGACGTCCGAGCGCGAATTCCCGGCCAGTCGCCGGGGCGTGGTCGGCGTCGTCTCGGTGGACATCGACGACCGCAAGAGCGACTTCAGCAACTACAACGACCGCATGACGATCTCCGCGCCGGGCGGCAGCGAAACGGATGCCGGCGACCCCACCGGGTATGACCCGGCCGCCGCGATCCTCGGCGCGCTGCCCGACGGCTCGTTCGGCGTCTGGGAGGGCACCAGCCTGGCCGCTCCCTGGGTCGCCGGAACGGCCGCGCTGATCCGCGGGCAGCATCCCGAGTGGGCGCCGAGCGAACCGACGGCGGATCGCGTCGTCGCGCGTCTCGAGGACACCGCGGTGAACATCTACGCCCAGAACCCCGCGCACGCGGACGACGAGGAACTCGGAGCCGGCCGACTCGATATCGCGGCGGTCGTCGCCGCGGGGCCGCCGCAGCCGATCCGGGGCGACCTGGACCGGGACGGCAACATCACGCTGACGGACCTCGCGCTGCTGCTGAAGGACTACGGGCTGGTGCACTCGTCCGCGGACCTGGACAACAACGGCCGGGTCGACATCAGCGACCTGGCGATCCTGCTGAGCGCCTTCTGACGCGATTCAGATCCACGTCGAATAACTGTATCAGCCGTTCGCCGCGGTGACTCCTCTCTTCAGAAGCTGGCCGCCGGCCCCCCGGGGCCGGTGAAGAAGAGAGGTACCTGTGTCATCCGCCCGTTGCCGTGATCTGCTCGCCACGTTCGCCTTTTTCGGCAGCCTGCCAGCGTCGGCCCGCGCGACCCTTGCGTCCGAGATGCAGACCGTGCGACTTGCGGCCGGGTCCGTGTTCTATCGCCAGGCAGGCCGTTGCCCGCAGGTGGCGTTTGTCGCAGCCGGCGACCTGCGGGTGTTCAAGCTCAACGAGGCCGGCCGCGAGATCACGCTCTACCACGTCGGATCCCGCGACGTCTGCCTGGTGAACGTGCTGTGCGCGTTCCTCGACCTGGATTCGCCGGCCACCGCGGTGGCGGAAACCGAAGTCGAGGCGGCGGTGCTGCCGGCGACCCGTTTCCGGGCGTGGGTGCGTGAACAGAAGTCGCTGCATGACTACCTCTTCGGGCGCATTTTCGAGCGGGTGGTCGACCTGATGACGCTGGTTGAGGAGGTGGCGTTCCACCGGGTTGACCAGCGTCTCGCGGACTGCCTGCTGCGTCTTGCGTCGGGAGGGTCGTCGGGACGGTCCACGGTGCACTGCACCCACGAGTCGCTGGCCCAGGAAGTCGGGTCCGCCCGCGAAGTGGTCAGCCGGATCCTGAAGAGTCTCGAACTCCGCGGCGTGATCCATCTGCGGCGCGGCCAGGTCGAGATCCTGGACCCGGCCGGTCTGGCGGATCTGCGGCAATCCGGGACCGCCCTCCAGTTCCCATAAAAAGCCGCGAAAAGACACCCGAGTGTGACCGCGGTTACAGACCCGGGTGGCGTCGGCGCAGAGAATCGCCGGCAGACTCGCCTCGGTGCCGGCGATGTATCACCGACCGGGGTGACGCCCTCTTTCTCCATAGGGAGCCGGGCCGCGGGCCCGACAATTCGAACATCCGCCAGACGAGGCAGGTCATGACAGGCATACACGGCTTCATCTTCCGCATCGTCCAAGTCGCAGCCGTCGCGATCCCCGCGGCCGCGGGAACACCCGAGTACGCGGTCGTCAACATCCACGACCAGCTCGGGGCCAACACGCTCAGCAACGCCCGGGCGGTCAGCGAGGACGGCGATGCGGTCGGCGACGCCTTCCTCGGCTCGAACACGCTGGCGTTCGTCTACACCTACGAGCACGGGGCCCAGTTTCTCCCGGCGATCCCCGGGCTGGCGACCGCCCGGGCCAACGACGTGACCGAACGAGACCCGAACGGCACGGTGCTGATCGTGGGGGACGCGGGGTTCTCCAGCTTCGACCCGACCAACCCGGCCGGGTCGGTGGCGGTCTACTGGCGTTACGCGACAACTTCCGGAATGGTGCTCGCGTTCGGCGAGATCGGCGGGCTGCCCGGCAGCACGATCTCGCAGATGTACGCCGTAAACAACAACGGCGTTGCGATCGGGTGGTCGAGCCAACCGACGGGTTCGTCGCCGATCGTATACGACTTCGCCAGCGGTCAACTGGCGGCCTTCAGCTTTCCGGTCACGCCGACAACGCTCAACAACCTCGACCAGGTCGCCGGCGGCGAGTACATCGGCGACCTGCTCGGCAGCGCTGTGCCGGTGGGACACCCGGACACCGCGAACTCGGCCCGGATCACGGAACTGACCGACGGCGGGCAGGCATCGGCGTCGGTCGGCATGCCGTTCTCCGACGGAGCCGGGCGGCGCGTGGCCGGCGCGGCCTGGTACGGTGGCGGCGGCTGGTCGCTGGTCTGGGCGAACAGCGCGTTCGATCTGGGGAGCGGCGTGAACGAGGGCGGCGACGTGGTCGGGCTGCTGGGCATCTCGGCCGCGATTCGGCCGGCGATATGGCTGGAAGCCGAGCAGTCGTTGCATTTGCTGAACGATCTGATCACACCGACCCAGCCGATCAGTTTCAGCGGCGTCCACGACATCAACGACAACCGGCAGGTGGTCACCTCTCCGGCGGCGGTCCTGACGCCGCTGGGCGAGATGATCATCCCGGGCGATGTCAACGGCGACACCGAAGTCCGGCTGGACGACCTGTGCGCGTGGACCGCGGCCCCGGTTGACCTCGACGGCGACGGTGACGCCGATGGCGACGACGAGCAATGGCTGCTCGATCGCCTCGCGTCACTCGGCCTCGTCCCGCAGGACTGCAACGCCAACGGCGCCGCGGATACCTGTGACGTGCTGTTCGCGGCGAGCGCCGACTGCAACGGCAACGCGATTCCCGACGAGTGCGAGCCGGACTGCGACGCGGACGGCCAGCCCGATGAATGCGAGGCCGACTGCAACGGCAACGGCACGCCTGACGACTGCGACCTGCTGGCGGGCACCGCGACCGACTGCAATCTGAACGGGATTCTCGACGAGTGCGACGCCGCCGACACGATCACGTCGACGGCCCTCTACGATCCCCCGCAACTGCTGATCCCGGACAACACGTTCACCGACTCGGTCCTGGTCACCAACCCGGGTGAACTGGCCGACGTTGATGTGACTCTCAACCTGGACTGGCGGATCGGCGACCTGATCGTGCGCCTCAGCCACGCCGGGCAGACGGTCACGCTTGTGGACCGGCCCGGGTATCCGGACAACTCGCTCGGCAATGGGCAACTCGGCTACCGGATCACGCTCGACGACGAAGGCAGCGGACCGAACATCGAAGACGTCGGCAACTTCGGCTCGCCGTTCGAACCGATCGAGTCCCCGCCGTCCTACCGTCCGCACGCGCCGCTGAGCGCCTTCGATGGACTGCCGCGGGAAGGAACCTGGACGATCGAGGTCGAGACGCTGACAGCGTTCCTGGCCGACCCGAAGGTCACATCCTGGGGGCTGGTGCTGACCGATGTCGAAGTGCCGGTCGGACCGTGCGGCGATCTCGACGGTGACGGGGATGTTGACCTGAACGACCTGGCTGCGCTGCTGGCCGACTTCGGCTGCGCGGGCGGGGCCTGTACCGGTGATGCCGATGGTGACGGGGACACGGACCTGTCAGACCTGGCCATCGTGCTCGCAAACTTCGGCGTCTGACTGACGCCTACCCATAAAGAGCCCGGCACCGCCGGGTCGGCTCGAAGGAGACCAGCATGAACGCAAGACCTCGCACCAGCCTGACACTCTGCCTGCTTCCGGCACTGGCCGGCGCGGCCCTCGCCCAGACCGTGACCGTCACGACGGTGGCCGACACGGTCGACATCAACTGGCAGACCGCGTCGGTGGCCGACCTGCCCGGCCCCGACGGACTCGTTTCGTTCTCCGAGGCGATGATCGCGACCAACAACACGCCGGGGCATCAGAAGGTCGAATTCGCCATCCCGGCCGGTGAACTGGGCTGGTGCTGTCCGGCGTACGACGGCGTGGCGGTCTTTCATTCGATCACCGGATTCTACTGGCGGGCGAATGACGAGGTCACGATCGACGGCGGCAGCCAGACGGCCTTCGCCGGCGACACCAACCCGGACGGTGCCGAGGTCCTGCTGTACGGCGCGACGTTCTTCCTCAACCAGGACAACAGCACCGTGCGCGGATTCCAGGACACGGCCATCGATGTCAGCGGCGCGAACTGCCTGATCGAGGACAACATCGGCGGCCACATCACCCTCTTCAGCGGCGGCGGCAGCATCGTTCGCAACAACGACTGCGGCACGATCAAGATCGACCGCTCCAGCGACAACGTCGTGATCGGCAACACCTGTCAGCGCGTCCGCGTCCTCGGGGGCAGTTCGAGCCAACTGGCCGAGAACAACCGCATCGGCGGCTCGACGCTCGCCGAACGCAATCACCTGACCGGCTACGGGACCTGGAACAGCGAGGGGCTGCCCTCCGGCGCGGCCGTGCAACTGGCCTGGACGCGCGGCACGACCATCGAGAACAACCGGATCGGCACGACCACCGACGGACTGGCCCAGGGCAACCTGGCCTGTACGATGGGCGTCAACCTCCAGACCGAGAACCACGGGGTCACGATTCGCGACAACCTGATCGCCGGTATCCTCGGCCACGGGCAGGGACCGCACCACGCCGGCCAGCTCTTCGGCTGGGCGATCTACTTCTGGGGATCGACGACCGACATCCTGATCGAAGGCAACACGATCGGACTCGACGCGGCCGGCAGCCCCAGCCTCGGCAGCGTCTGGGGTGTCAATGTTGACAACTTCTCATTCTACACCGTCGATGGTGTGGAACTGGTCGGCAACGTGATCGCCGGGCACATCTTCGACGGGGTCCGCGTCGGTCCGACGGCGACGATGCGGCTGACGGGCAACGAGATCTACGACAACGGCTGGTCCGGCATCGACCTGATCCCGGACGACTTTTCCTCCGGTGTCAGTCCGAACGACGCGCTTGACGTCGACACGGGTGGAAACGACGTCCAGAACTTCCCCGAGATCGCCGGCGCCCAGCGCGAGGGAATCGCGACCCGCTTTACCGGGACGCTGCACAGCGCCGCGAGCAGCGACTACACCATCGAGTTCTTCGCCTCGTCCGCCTGCGATCCGTCCGGCTTCGGCCAGGGCGAAATGTACCTCGGCGCGACCGGCGTCAGCACCGACGCGACCGGCAACGCGACGTTCGACGTGACGATTCCGGCCAGCGTGCCCGACGGCTGGGTGGCGACGGCGACCGCCACGCTCGAACCGCTCGGCGCGACTTCGGAGTTCAGTGCCTGTGTCGAGGTGACCGGGACGGCGCTGCCGGGCGACATGGACGGTGACGGCGATGTCGACCTGTCCGATCTGGCCGCGCTGCTCGCGGACTACGGCTGCACGGGCGGCTGTGCCGGCGACACGGACGGCGACGGCGACACCGACCTGTCCGACCTGGCGACGGTCCTGGCCAACTTCGGGGCCTGATCAGGATGCACCGCCTCGGAATGTGGCTGATGTGGGGCGGTGTCGGCAGCGCGGCAATCGCAACGGCGATCGGCAGCCAGGTGGCCCCCGGGCCGTGCCTGCTGGTCGTCGTTGCCGCTGCGCTGCTCAGCCTGATCGGGGCCTGGCTGAAGAAGCGGCACTGCCCGCGATGCAACCTGACTTCGCGACGGCAGCCCGCGCCGCCTCGATGACCTGCGCCGCGCCAAACCCGCCAGTCCGGTTCCGAAGCCGCTCGCGAGACGTCTCGGGTCACCGTCCCTGCCGGACAGGGAGGTGCTGATCGCGCGTCACCGCCCGATCACATCCGGCCGGCCGGAATCACGTATCAGCGAGCCGCACCCCGGCCTCTGCTCAGCAGCCTCGGCAGTCGTGTCGAGCCACGATAGGACGAGCCCGGCCGGTCGGTCGGTCGCATCCGTGAGGTCACTGCCATGATCGATACCGCCCGACGCCCGCTCGCCGCGCTCACCATCTTCTTCCCGGCCTACAACGAGGAGGCCAACGTCGAACGCGTCACGCGCCAGGCGGTCGAAGTCGGCCGGCAGGTCGCCGATGACCTCGAAGTGCTGATCGTCAACGACGGCAGCCGCGACCGGACCGGCGCGATCGCCGATGCGCTCGCGGCCGAGATCCCCGAGGTCCGGGCCGTGCACAACAGCCCCAACCGCGGCTACGGCGGCGCGCTGATCCGCGGTTTTCGCGAGGCGACCAGGGCCTGGATCTTCTACACCGACGGCGACGGCCAGTTCGATCTCGGCGAACTGCCGAAGGTCCTGCCGCTGCTGCACGAGCACGACGTCATCTCCTGCTACCGCGAGGCGCGGCAGGACGGCTTCCTGCGGAAACTCAACGCCCGGCTGTGGGGCACGCTGGTGAACCGTCTGTTCGACATCCGCGTCCGCGACATCGACGGCGCGTTCAAGATCTACCCGAAATCGTTCATCGATCGCATCGAACTCTGGAGCCAGGGCGCGCTGATCGATACCGAGATGCTCGCCAAGGCCCGCGCGCACGGCCTGTCGATCGGCCAGGCGCCGGTCACGCACTACCCGCGCACGGCCGGCACCCAGACGGGCGCCAGGCTCAGCGTGATCCTTCGGGCCTTCGGCGAGTTGTTCCGCCTCTCGCGCCGCATCCGGGCGCAGTCCGCATCAGCGGGGACCGCGTCCCAGGCGAAGCCGGTGCTGAGCGACTCTGCGTGAGCAGAGGCCCGAAGCGGATCCCAAGTCCCTGATTCAGATTGCAGTCGCCGCGCAGTATGATCGATCGCGGCCCGGTCAGACGACGATCCGGGCGGCTGCAGCGGGAGCAGGGCGGATGGCGGACAGTGATGGCAGGCCCCGTTCTCTCGTGGAGCGGATCGTCCTCAGTAGTCGGTGCCAACTCTGCCTGGCCGGGATCATGTGCCTGGTTGCCGCGCTCGCCAGCCTCGGGATGCGGGCGACGCGCGGGACGTGGGCGCCGCTGCTGGGGGCCGCCTGGCAGGGGCAGGGGTGGGTCATGGCAGGTGTCACCACTCTGCTCGCGGCGCTTGGCGTGCTGTGCCTGGTCGTCGGCGGATCCGGTCGTCCGAACCCGCTGGCGTCGCTGGTGCTGGTCCTGGTGGCCTGGGTCTGCCTGGCGACGATGGTCGTGCTGTCGGTGATCGCGCGCGGCGGACTGGTCGAGATTCCCTTCTGCATCTTCGTGGTCGTCGAGGCCCACCTCGCCTTTCGAAAGGCGTCCGCGCCTGCCGCGTCGCGACGGCAGTGCGCGAATCAGCCGTAGACCGGTCAGCAGGAAACCGTGCGCGGGTCAGCGGTTGTCCGGCCAGCGCTGCAGCGTGCCGGTGACCTGCACCTCGTGCGTCGTGGTTTCGTCCTCGGGGAAGATCCGCACGCTGACCACGCGCGTTTCGCTGTAACGGAGCCGGTCGTCGGCCAGGTGCAGATCAATCCGCCGGGAGGCCCGTTCGATGTGGCCACCCGCGATGCCCGCCCTGATGGTCGAACATGTCTCGAGCGCGATCGTGACGTCTTGGTCCGAAGACTCCGACGAGACGACCCGCAGATCCGCGGCGTCCGTTGTCCGGACGCTCTCGAGTGATCGATAGGTGAAGCGATCACCCGGCACGCCGCCGACCTCGGCCTTGTTGATCGACACCAGGTAGCCGTTGTTGCTGATTCGCAGCGAGAGGTCGCGGGTCACGACGGTCGCGCCCGCGCTCTCGTCCATGACCGAGACCTCACCGTGCCAGGCTCCGGCCATCGGGTGGGCGGGAGAGAGCTGCACGCGTCCGCGCGACGGTTCCCACGCGACGAAGGCCGGCGAGGTAGCGAGTTCACCGTCTCCCCGGACACCATGGACGGAGTCCCGGGACGGAATCGGAACCCGCTGCACGCGGCCGTCACGGGTCAACAGGTAGTTGGCCTCCATGGTCACCTCGAGACAGGTGCGGGAGGTCAGCCGGGCCACGTCATCGCATGCGTCCGCAAGTTCGAGCGGCAGCACCACGCAGTTGTCGCTCCGATCACAGAACCGACCGACCTGAATCGCACCCGGGTGTTCGGGGATCGAGATTCGAGTGCAGGCCGTGCTCGACACCTGGCGATACAGCGGCGGGCAGAGCAGCCGCGGCGTCGGCAAGGCAGGTGGTCGCGGAGGGTCAAGGACCAATTGGAGCGCGCCCTGCGCATCCCAGTAGAACGAATACGGAAGTCGATCCAGTTCGGCGCCGGCCACCACCGTTTCGGTCGAGTCCGTGGCCGGGTCGTAGGCGATGATGTCGCCGTTCTCCAGCAGCAGAAGCAGACGCGGCGGCGTGTCCGGCAGGGCGAACAGGTTGCACCCGCCGCATAGCAGGAGCAGGCTCGCCAGGCACGCGAGTGTCCGACGGGGTCTCTGGATCGCGCCTTCGCCGCGGGTTCGCGTCGCGACTGCCATGACGGTCTCCGCAGCGGAACAGGATCGGAAACCTGCGCGCGGGCCGCGCATGATGCGCACGCCCCGGGTTCATCCTACGAGGCACCCCGGTGTCCCGACAAGTGCGCGAGAAGGCCCGCGGCTCCGGCCGCAGGAGAGGCCCGGAGCGCTGACCGGGCTTTCCGGCCCGGCAGTTGGTTTCCATCGAAATCTGTAGTCACGGGCCCGGATGCCCGGCCTGTCTTCTATAGTAAAGACCTGCAAACCGTGGTACCGAGGAACCAACGCATGCGTCGAACGGCTCTTTGCCTGCTGCTGATGGGATGTCTGGCGAGTGTGGCGGCGGCGCAGACGACCTGGCATGTCGACGATGACGCGCCGGGCGATCCGGCGCCCGGTGATCCGCTGGTCAGCGATCCGGCCGAGGACGGGACGCCGGCGCACCCCTTCGACGCCATTCAGGAAGCCCTCGACCTGGCCGTGGATGGAGACCGGATCTCCCTTCAGCCGGGGGTGTACCGGGGCGCCGGCAACATCCAACTGCGTTTCGCCGGCAAGGCGGTGACGCTCGCGTCCGTCGCGGGGCCGGAGACCTGCACGATTGACCTGCAGAAGACCCACATCGTCCTGAACGACGGAGAAACGAACGCAACGGTCGTGGAGGGGATTACGTTTCAGAACGGCCTGGCGTCGTCCGGCGGCGGCGCCCTCGACTGTCGCGGAGGCCGGCCGACCATTCGCAACTGCCGGTTCCTGAACAACCAGGCCGGGAACGGCGGTGCGATCTACTCCGGGCTGACGGACACGGTGATCGAAGGCTGCTACTTCGAAGGCAACCAGGCGGTCGACGACTCCAGCGGATTCGGCGGCGCGATTCGACTTCGCCGCGCCAGGAGCATCGTGCGGGACTGCGAGTTCGTCGGCAACGCCGCGACGGAAGACGGCGGGGCGTTGTACTACGACGCGAGCAATGACCTCGCCACGCTCGAGCGCTGCTCCTTCTTCCACAACACGGCCACATTCGGCGGTGCGGTGAACATCGTGGACGGCGGGATCATCCGCAACGGCCTGTTCGTCGGCAACACGGCCAGTTTCGGCGGCGCAATCCGCGTCGAACGCCAGGATTCACGGCGGTTTGCCCTGCAGTTGATCAACGCGACACTGGTGGACAATGGCCCGGGCGCCGTGCGGGTGCCGAGCGCGGAGGTGCGTGCGTCGATCCTGTGGTCGGACCAGGACGAGCCGCCGATCGAGTTCGGGACGGTCGACGCGGCGATGATTCTCGTCAGCAACAGCCTCGTCCGAGGCGGGCTGGATGGGATTCGACTGGCAGAAGACCGCGAGAATGTCATCAGTTGGATGGCGGGCAATCTCGATAGCGACCCGCGCTTCGTGTCGGCCTCCGACTGGCGGCTGCAGCCGGACTCGCCCGCGATCGACGCCGGCGACGCCTACGCGGATGCGGGTTCCGTCGATCTTCTCGGGCAGCCACGTGTGGCCGGGTGCCGAACGGACATGGGCTGCTACGAGGCGCCGACCGCGGCGACGGACCCGGCGGACTGCGACAACGATGGTGTCCCGGACGGCTGCCAGATCGCCGCCGATCCCAACCAGGATCTGAACCGCAACAACGTGCCGGATGCGTGCGACCAGCCGAGGGTGCTCTACGTTGATGCCGCGGCCGCGGCGGGGGGAGACGGCAGCGCCGAGGCTCCGTTCCAGGCGATCAAGCCGGCCATCCACGCCGCGCGCGACACGGACGAGGTCATCGTTCGGGACGGGACCTACGCTGGCGATCAGAACAAGAACCTGAGCCCGGGCGCAAAGAGCGTTGTGATTCGCAGCGAGAACGGCCCGGCTGCCTGCACGATCGAACTGGACGGAGACGGACGCGGCTTCCTGATTCTCGGCGGGGCCGATTCCGGGACGGTTGTGCAGGGCTTCACGATTACGCGAGGTGGCGCGGCCGGGGCCGACGGGGTGCGCGTCATCGATGACAGCAGTCCGCTGATCGCCGACGTCGTGCTGGCGGGCTCGCGGGCCTACCTGGAAGGCGGCGTGCTGCGCGATTCGACGGTCCGCAACAACCTCGATGGCCCCGGCATCGACGCGTACGGAACGACGCTGATCCAGAACTGCATCATCGAGGACATGGTCCGGGACGGCGGCATCCGACTGCACGACGATGCCCGCCTGGTGGACAGCCTGGTGCAGAACAACCGGTACCAGGGGACCCTGGGCTTCGGCGGCGTCTTCGCCGAGGATCGTGCGGTGATCAGCAACTGCCAGATCATCGGCAATCGCGCCCAGCGGGCGGCCGGGGTCTACCTGGCCCAGGACGCGCAGTTGTTGGACTCGGTCGTGCGCGACAACATCTCCGGCATCGAGTTCGGCGGCCCGGCGGGCGTCTATGCGATCGGAAGCAACGCCCTCGTCGCACGCTGCCGGATCAGCGGAAACACGGCCCCCAACGACGGCCGTGGCGGTGGCGTGCTGCTGTGGGGGGCCACGCTGGTGGACTGCCTGGTCGATGGCAACGAAGCGGCGGACGGGGCCGGCGTGCTTTCTCGCGGCGGTCTGATTCAGCGTTGCCGCATCGAGTCCAATCGGGCCGACCGCGGCGGCGGGGTTGCCTCGATCCAGGACGGCGCGTTGCGGATCGAGGACAGTCTGATTCACGCGAACCGGGCCGTGAACGGGGCGGGGCTCAGGGTGGACGCGCCCGAGGCACGCATCGACCTGGTCAACTGCACGGTCGTCAACAACGAGGCCACCGGCAATCGCGGTGGCGGTACCTTCGTGGTGACCGGAGAGTTCTCGCTGCGGAACACGATCATGTGGGGGAATCTCTCGGGCGGCGAGGGGGCGGAGGCCGCGATCGCCGCCGACGGCCTCCTCGCGGTGCATTCCAGCGATCTGCGCGGGGGACAGGACGCGGTGTTTCTGGCGGACGGCGCCGCCTTGACCTGGGGCAGCTTCAACGTGGACCGCAACCCGCGGTTCGTCGATCCGAACCAGGCGGACTATCGCCTTCTGGATGACTCGCCCTGCGCGAACGGTGGGGATCCGAACGCCAGCCAGTCGGCGCTTGACCTGGCCCTGTCCGATCGGGTCCAGCAGTGCCGCGTGGACATCGGCGCGTACGAGTCGGCCGGCTTCGCCGACTGCAACGGGAACGGCGAATCGGACGCGTGCGACGCCGAGACCGGCTTTGACACGGACTGTGATCGGAACCGCGTGCCGGATGCCTGCGACACCGACCCCGGCGATCCCGACGGTGACGGACGCGTGGCCGCCGACTGCGACGGCAATCAGCGTCCGGATGCCTGCGATCCGGATTGCAACGGGAACGGCGTCCCCGACATCTGCGATACGGATCCGAATGACCCGGACGGCGACGGCCAGACGGTCGCCGACTGCAACGGCGATCGGGTGCCGGATTCCTGCCAGGCGGACTGTGACGGCAACGGGGTCCCGGATGACTGTGACGTGGATCCGGGGGACCCCGACGGCGACGGCGCGGTGGCGGCCGACTGCGACGGCAATGGTCTGCCGGACGAATGCGACGCTGACTGCAACGGAAACGGCGTGCCGGACGACTGCGATATCGATCCGGCCGACCCTGACGGCGACGGCGTGGTCCTTGCGGACTGCGACGGCAACGGCCTGCCCGATGACTGCCAGGAGGACTGCGACGGCAACGGTGTCCTCGACGCCTGCGACCTCGATCCGAACGACCCCGACGGCGACGGGATCGTCGCGGACGATTGCGACCTGAACCAGGTCATCGACGTCTGCGACCTGGGTACGACCCGAAGCAAGGTGGTCCAAAGCCCGGGAACCAGCCTGTTTGGCGATCTGTCGGTCCGCGGCGACCTGGCGACCGTGACGTTTCCGACACTCGGCCGTGTCGATCTGTTCCGGTACATCGACGGGCGGTGGACCCTCGAATGGACCTTCGAGGAGGACGTTGTCGGGTACGCTGACACGGCCGCGGTTCATCGCGACCGAGTCGCTGTCATGGCTTCCTTCATGGAGTTCCCGGACGGACAGACGCAGGCCGCCGTCTGGACCTATCGTCATACCGGTACCGCCTGGGAGCCCGAAGCGGTCATCCGGCCGACGGGCCTGCCGTTCAGCAAGAGCAAGGGCGGCCAGATCGCGCTCGAGGATGATACGCTCGTCTTCGGGCCGCTCTTTCTCGAGCGGGGCGACACGATCATCTATCGCCGGGTGTCGGGCAGTTGGGTCGAAGAGACTCGTTTTCCGACGGGGACCAGGAACTTTTCCGGCTCGCCGGTGCAACTGGAGCTTCAGGGAGATCTGCTGCTGGTGTCCGATCCCAGCCTTGACCAGAGCCGGGGGGCGGCTGACTTCTACCGACGCCGGGATGGAGACTGGCGGCACGAACAACGACTCGTGCACCCCACGGCGGAGGCCGGGGACCGGTTTGGCGCGGCGCTCGCCCTCGACGGCGATCAACTGATCGTGGGTGTTCCGGGCGAAGGCGAAATCGGGACCGCGTTCCCGTTCTTCTTTGACGGGCTGCAATGGCAGGTCGGTTCGCGCATTCGGCCGCCCGCATCGGCCAAGCGGTTGTTCGCGCGGGGGATTGCGCTGTCGGGGCGGCGGGCGATCTTCGGAAGCCTGGACGCCTTCCTGCTGTTTTCGCGCGTCGGCCAGTCGTGGGAATACGACGACATCGTCGACCAGGGGACCACCGACCTGCACCTGCAGGGTAACAACCTGCTGCTGCGCCTGTACGGCCGGATTCGTGAGATCACCGTGGTCGATGACTGCGACCAGGACGGCGTGCTCGATATCTGCCAGGACGGCCCGGACGAAAACGCCAACGCCCGGTTCGACGGCTGCGATCCGGACTGCAATGGAAACGGCATCCCGGACGACCTGGACATCGACCCGACCGATCCTGACGGGGACGGCTTCGTGTCCGCGGACTGCAACGCCAATCGCGTGCCCGACGAGTGCGACGTTGCGGCCGGTGATCCCGATGGCAACGGCTACGCCATCGCCGACTGCAACCTGAACGGGATTCCCGACACGTGCGAAACCGACTGCGATCGCAACGGTCTCGCGGACGAATGCGACATCGAGGCGGGCGGCGACGCCGACGAAGACGGTCTGCTGGATGTCTGTTTCGTCCGGGGGGATCTGAACGGCGACGGCTGGGTTGACGTCACCGACCTTGCGATTCTCCTCGCCGAATTCGGCTGCCCGGAGAACTGCACGGCCGACATCTCGGGCGACGGCCGGACGGACATTTCGGACCTTGCGATCCTGCTGGCCGGCTACGGGCACTGAGCGATCCCGTCGGCGCGAACTCCGCTCGCGGCGCGGACCGCCTGACAGGCGGGGTGACTGTACAGCCGGCCGGGTTTCGGGGACGATTCGCCGCGTGCCAGGGACCTGGAGTGACATTCCGTTCGCCCCGCGTCGCTGGCCGTTCTTCTACGGCTGGGTGATTCTGGTCGCGACCACGATCGGGACGCTGGCCAGCCTGCCCGGGCAGACGATGATCGTCGGGGTCTTCACCGACCACCTGATTGCGGCCCTCGCGATCGACCGGGTGCGGCTCAGCACCGCCTACATGATCGGCACGATCGGCAGCAGCCTGCTGCTGCCGCTGGTCGGACGCGTGGTGGACCGGTTCGGCCCGCGGGCGATGTCCGTGGTCGCCTCGGTCGGACTCGGACTGGCCCTGGTGCTGCTGGCCGGCAGCGACCGGATCGCGGCCGCGCTGCCCGGTGGACCGGCGGTGGCCGGGATGGTGGCGGCGGCGCTGGTCTTCCTGCCGCTGCGGTTCTTCGGGCAGGGCTGCCTGACGCTGACGGCGCGGGTCACGCTGAGCAACTGGTTTCACTACCGCCGCGGGCTGGCGGTCGGGATCGCGGGCGTGTTCATTTCGTTCGGGTTCAACAGCGGTCCGGTGATGATGCACAACCTGGTCGAACTGCTGACCTGGCGCGGGGCGGCGCTGGCACTGGCCGCGGCGATCGGAATCGGCATGGCGGTCTTCAGTTGGGTCTTCTATCGCGACACGCCCGAAGCGTGCGGACTGGTGATGGACGGCATCAGCGATCCGGCCTGGCAGGAACGCATGCGGCAGCGGCAGCCGAGCATCCGGCATGAGTACACCCGCCGCGAGGCGCTCCGCACGCCGACCTTCTGGGCCGCCAACTTCGCCCTGGCCACCCAGGCGCTGGTCGTCACGGCCGTCACCTTCCACATCGCCGACCTCGGCACCGAACTGACGGTGCCCGAGTCGGGCGCGTACTCGATCTTCTGGCCGATGTCGTTCTACGGGATCACGGCCAACTTCGTGGCCGGCTGGGTCAGCGACCGCTGCGCGCTGAAGTGGCTGTTCCTGGCGCAGTGCGGGGCCCAGGCGGTCGGCACGCTGGGGCTGATGTCGTTCGGCGATCCGCTCGGGCGGGGACTGATGATCGCCGGCTACGGCACATCGCTGGGGATCTTCGGGTGCCTGCTGACCGTGCCGTGGCCGCGGTTCTACGGCCGGCTGCACCTGGGCGCGATCTCGGCGCTGGTCACGTCGCTGATCGTCTTCGCCAGCGCGATCGGTCCGGTGATCTTCGCCCGCGCCGCGGTGCTGTCCGGCAGCTACCTGCCGGTCAAGGTGGCGGCCCTGGTGCTGGCGATCGTCGCGATGGCCGCATCGCTGCTGATCACGAATCCGCAGGCCGGGGACCGCCCGCAGAACGGCAGGTAAGGTGGAGCGTCCGACGCAGGAATCGCGAGGCGGTCCGGGTTACTGCGGGTCCTTGAAGAACATCGCGGTCCACCAGCTCTGGTTGCCGCTGACGTGCACGCCGATGCCGCAATGCGTCCAGGCGGGCATCGTCTGCGCGCCGCTGACCGGCAGAGGGGCGTCGATCTGCGTATGGTGCCCGGCCGAGTTGATCCAGCCGTCGACGGCCGCACTGCCGGACGGGATCGAGCCGATCGCGGTGTAGAGGTTCTCGCCGACGAACGGGTTGCCGCTGGTCGGATCGATCAGGCCGTCCGGATCGTGGACGATGCCGGCCTCCTGGGCGCGGGTGGCGGGGTCCTTGCCGGTGATCGGGTCGGTGTGCTCGAAGAAGCCGCCCTCCTTCATCGCCAGGCAGTGGGCGTAGCCGACCTCGCCGCCCGGGGCGTACCAGGTCAGGGCGGGCAGGCCCTTGCCGGCCCGATGGGTGTTGATCTCGGCGAGGGCATCCATCGCCAGTTCCAGTTCGCTGGTCGACATCGAGGTGCCCGACATGGTCGTGTCGCCGCCGGTCGTCGTGTCGGTCGAGGTGTCCGACGAGCCGGTGTCGGTCGTCATGTCGGTCGAGCCGGCGCCCGAGGTATCGGTATTCGTTCCGGATGTTCCGCCGTCGCCGGTGCCGGCGCCGTTGTCGGTGCCGCTGGTCTGCGGACAGCCGCCGAGCAGCAGCAGGGTCGCGAGAAGCAGGATGGTGCGCGTCATTCGGAGGCCTCCTTCGGCGGATGCGTTTCCCGCAAGTCTATCGGCCGGCCGGGGCGGGCGGCTGGAGGGTTCCTCGTCGCGTCCGATCAGCGGGCAGATTCTGCCGGCGCTTCGTCCGTTGCCGGCGCGAACCAGCGGTACACGCTCGGCAGCACCAGCAGGGTCAGGATCGTCGAGGTCACCAGCCCGCCGATGACAACCAGGGCGAGCGGCCGCTGCACTTCGCTGCCGGTCCCGGTCGACAGCAGCAGCGGGATCAGCCCGAGGCCGGTGGTGATCGCGGTCATCAGCACCGGCCGGACCCGCAGGCAGGCGCCGCGGATCGAGGCATCGTCGATCGACGCGCCGTCGCGGACAAGCTGGTTCAGGCAGGTGATCAGCACCATGCCGTTCTCCAGGGCGATGCCGAACAGGGCGATGAAGCCGACCGACGCGGGCACGGACAGGTTCTCGCCGCCCAGCCACAGTCCGAGCACACCCCCGACCAGCGCCAGCGGGATGTTCAGCAGGATCAGCACCGCGTTGCGGACCGACCGGAAACTGCTGAACAGCAGCACGAAGATCGCGATCAGGGTGACCGGCACGACCACCGCCAGCCGACGGTTCGCCTCCTGCTGCAGGCGGAACTGGCCGCCCCAGGTCGCCAGGTAGCCGGCCGGCAGATCGACCTGGGCGTCGATCGCGGCCTGGGCTTCCTGCACGAAGCTGCCGATGTCGCGTCCGACGACGTTGCACTGTACGGTCACGAATCGCTGGCCCTGCTCGCGGGTGATCTGTCGCGGGCCGACGATCTCCTCGATGGTCGCCAGATCGGCCAGGGGGATCCGGAGTCCGTCCGGGCCGCTGACAAGGATGCGGCCGATCGCGGCGGGCGTGCTGCGCGCGGCGGGTGCGTAGCGGACCAGGATGTCGAAGCGACGGATGCCTTCGAAGACCTGTCCGGCGACCTCTCCGCCGACGGCGGCCCGGATGACCTGCTGAACGGCGGCGACGTTGACGCCGAAGCGGGCAATCGCGTCGCGGTCGACCCGGATCAGCAGTTGGGGAGCGCCGGAGACCTGGTCGACCTGGACGTCGGCCGCGCCGCGCAGTCGGCCGACGACGGCGGCGATGTCATCGGCCCGGTCGCGGAGCAGGTCGAGGTCCTCTCCGAACAGCTTGACCGCCAGTTCGGCCCGGACGCCTTCGAGCAGTTCGTCGACGGTCATTTCGATCGGCTGGGTCAGGTTGACCAGGACGCCGGGCAGACCGGCGAGGCGGTCGCGGATGGCGTCCTCGATCGACGCGTGGGTGGTTCCGGCCGGCCATTCGCGGTCGGGCCCGAGCAGGACGAACATCTCGGCGCTGTTGATCGGATCGGTGTGCGCGCCGACCTCGCCGCGGCCGATGCGGGTGACGACTTCGCGGACGACCGGCAGGGTCAGCAGTCGTCGTTCGGCCAGCATGGTCAGGCGGGTGCTTTCGACGAGCGAGATCGAGGGGGCCATCGTCAGGCGGGCGACGAGGGTGCCTTCGCGCAGCCGGGGAGTGAACTCGGAACCGAGTTGCGGGTAGATCCACGCGCCAACCGCCAGCAGCAGCAGCGCCAGGCCGACCGCGGCGGCCCGGAAGCGGACGAAGAACCGCAGCACCGGCCGGTAGGGCAGCAGCAGCAGTCGCACGACCAGTGGCTCGCGGGTCGCGGGGCTTCTCGGCCGGCCGACGAGCCAGGTGCAGAACGCGGGGGCCATCAGCAGGGCGAAGATCAGCGAACCGAGCATCGCCAGCGCGACCGTGGAGGCCAGGGGTCGGAAGGTCTTGCCTTCCACGCTCTGGAGGGCGAAGAGCGGCAGGAAGACGATGATGATGATGCCGATCGCGAAGGCGACCGGCCGGGCGACCTCGCTGCAGGCGCGGGCGACGACCTGTGGATGGGGCTGATCGGGGTCGGCGTTGCGCAAGCGGCGGTCGACGTTCTCGACCATGACGATCGTGCCGTCGACCATCATGCCGATCGCGATCGCGAGTCCGCCCAGCGACATCAGGTTGGCGGAGATGCCGAGGTAGCGCATCAGGATGAACGCGAACAGGACCGAGAACGGAATCGAAAGGGCCACGACGATGCTCGGCCGCAGGGCGCCCATGAAGACCAGCAGCACGAGGGCCACCAGGCCGATGCCCTGGACCAGGGCGTTGCTGACGGTCGCGACGGCGGCCCGGACAATGCTCTTCTGCTCGTAGTAGGGCACGATGCGGACACCGTCGGGAAGGATGCCGTTGATCTCGGCCAGCTTGCGCTCGACGCGATCGATGACCGACGACGAATTGCTGCCGAACAGCTTGATCACCATGCCGGCGATCACTTCGCCGGTGCCGTTGCGGGTCTGGACGCCGCGGCGGACCGCGCCGCCGATGCGGATGTCGGCGATCTGGCGCAGGTAGACCGGGCGGCCGTCGACCGTGCGGATCACGATCGACGCCAGGTCATCGATCCCGGTCGCCAGGCCGAACGAACGGACGACGAACTCCTCGGCGTTCTTCTCGATGAACTGGGCGCCGACGTTCAGGTTGTTGGCCCGGATCTGGTCGATCACCTCCGCGAGCGTGACGTCGTAGCGGAGCAGGGCGGCCGGGTCGACCACCGCGTGAAACTGCTTCTCCCACCCGCCGATCCCGAGCACCTCGGTGACGCCCGGCACGGTCTGGAGGTGGAACTTGACGATCCAGTCCTGCAGCGTGCGCAGTTCGGTCAGGTCGTACTGGCCGGTGGTGTCCTCGAGGTAGTAGAACAGCACCAGGCCCATGCCGGTCGAGATCGGCCCCATCTCCGGTTCGCCAAAACCGTCCGGAATCTGCCCGCGGGCCTGTTGCAGGCGCTCGTTGACGAGTTGCCGGCAGAAGTAGATGCCCAGCCCGTCCTCGAAGTAGACGTTGACGACCGACAGGCCGAAGTTCGAGACCGACCGGACCCGCTCGACGCCCGGCAGGCCCGCCATGGCCGCTTCGACCGGATAGGTGACGTACTGCTCGACCTCTTCCGGGGCCAGCCCCTCGGTGACCGTGAAGACCTGCACGAGGTTGGGCGAGACGTCGGGGAACGCGTCGACGGGCAACTGCCGATAGCTGTAGTACCCCCCGGCCATCACCAGGACGGATGCCAGCAGAACCAGCAGGCGGTTCTCCAGTCCGAATCGAATCAGGGGCGGGATCATGCGCGCTCCGTTCAGTGTGCGTGGCCGTCGCCGGCAAAGCTCTCCCGGCTGTGTTCGGCCTTGAGCAGGAACGCGCCCTCGGTCGCAAGCCGCGTGCCGGCCGCCAGCCCGGAAAGGACTTCGACATGCGTCAGGCCGACCTGCCCCAGTCGCACGGCCCGCGGCGCGAAGCCGCGCGGGACTTCGACGAACACGACGGTCTGCCCATCCAGCATCTGGAGTGCCTGGCGCGGAATCGCGACCGCGGCGTCGACGCGCTCGACCACGACTTCGGCGGTGACGAACAGGCCCGGCCGCCAGGTTCCGTCGGGGTTGGCGAGCGTGGCCCGCGCGCTGGCGGTCCGGGTGGTCTCCTCGACCAGCGGGCTGAGGTACTCGATCGTTGCGGTCGTCTGTCCGACCGACGGGGCGGTGACCGTGACGGTCTGGCCGGGCCGGATGTGGGCCAGGTCCTGCGGGTAGACGGTCAGGTCGACCCAGACCGTCCGCAGGTCGGCCAGCAGAAACACGTCGGACGTGGTCGTGACCAGTTCGCCCAGCGCGATGTGCCGCTCGACCACGCGCCCGGAGAACGGCGCCCGCAGTTCGTAGATCAGCAGTTCTTCCTCGTCCTGCTGCAGGATCAGGTCCAGTTCGTCATGCGTCAGGCCGTAGGTGTGCAGGCGGACGTCGGCCGCCCGCAGGGCGATGCGGGCCTCGGCCACGTCCCGCTCGACCGCGATGAAATCCAGGTCGGCCACCACGCCGCGGGCCCGCAGTTCCTGGTCGGCCCGCAGCGTGGCCTCGGCGACCGTCGCCCGCTGGCGTGCGGCCAGGTAGCGGGCCTTGGCTTCGGCCAGTTCCCGGCTTTCGAGCACGGCCATCACGTCACCGGCGGCGACCTGGTCGCCGATGCCCTGGCGAACGTCGCGGACGATGCCGCCAACGCGCGGCACGATGTGGGCCAGGCGTTCGGGATTCAGCAGCACTTCGCCGGACAGGCTGCGGGTCAGTTGCAGCGTCCGCGGGCCGGCCGCCTGCACGCGAACGCCGACCTCCCGCATGACCTCCTCGGAAATCTCGATCGGGGGTTCGTCCTCGTGCGCCGCGGACCCGTGGTCGTGCCCGGCGTCATGCGCGTGATCGTGCGGGTCGGCATCCGCGTGGTCGTCGATCTCGTCGTGGTCGTCCGCATCGTGAGTGGCGGTCGACGCGGGCCCCGGCAGCCAGGTGTGCAGAGCGCCCTGCCGGTGCGCGATCAGCAGAGCACCGCCGGCAAGCAGCACGCCGCCGACCAGGCCGGCGGTCAGCCAGAGCAGGGGGGATGTCTTCATGACTGGCCCTCGATCGGAACATCGGTGATCGTTGTCGGTCGGGTCGTGGTCGGCGGTTTGCCGTCGGACGGCGGCAGCAGGTCCGCCAGCGGCAGGCCGACCGTGCGTTCGAGGACCGGGACGACCGCGGCCGCCTGCTGCAGCGCGGCGGCCTGGTCCTGGCGGGCGGCGAGGTAGGCCCGCTCGGCATCCAGCACCGAGAGGATCGACGACTTGCCCGCCCGATACGAGTCGCGCGACATTTCGAGGCTGCGGTGCGCCTGGGGGACGACTTTCTCAGCGTAGAAGCGGGCCAGTTCCCAGGCGGTGCGGGCCTGGTCGGTCGCCTGGCGGACTTCCTGGCGAACGGATCGTTCGAGCCCTTCGAGCAGGCGCTGCCGCTGCGCGAGTTCGTACCCGGCCCGGGCGATGCGGGCCTGGTTCTGGTCGAACAATGGAAGTTCGAGCGCGATCATCGGCCCGATCACGAAGTCCGTGTTCAGATCGCCGGCCCGCGGTTTGGGATCCGGAGGCGTCAACTGCCCGGCCGCGGCCGAGGCCAGCGCGGTCTCGACGACGAAGTTGCGGCCGGTGGCGCGTTCGCGCGCTTCGCGTTCGAAGGCGACGCCGACCGAGAGTGTCGGGAAGACGCGCAGGCGTTGCAGTTGCAGTCGCTCGTCGGCCGAGGCGACCGCGGCCCGGAGCGCCTGGAGATCAAGCCGCCGGTCCAGCGCCAGGGCGGTCAGACGATCGGGATCGAAGGTGTCGCCCGGCGGCAGCGGGAGAGGTTCGGCCAGCCTGATGCGCTGCGGGTCGTCGGCCAGTCCGAGGATCGTCGCCAGCGAACGCATCGCCGTCGCTTCGGCCAGGCGGGCCCGCTTGACCGCCAGTTCGGCCTGCAGCAGCACCCCCTGGGCGAGGTTGACATCCAGTTCGCTGCCGGCCCCGGCCCGGCGGCGCAGCCGGGTGAGGTCGACCACCGTTTCGCTGACCGCGAGGTTCTCACGCGTGATCGCGAGGCGCCGCGCAGCCCCGCCGGCCTCGTAGCAGGCGGCCTTGGCGTCGGCCGCCGTGCGGGCCGCCAGGTGCGCGATCTGCAGGATCGTCTGCTCGAGGTTGCGGGCGGCGGCCCGTTCGCGGACGGGAATCTGCCACAGGTCGGCGATGTTCTGGGCCAGGTCGAAGTCGAGATTCGCCAGGCCGCCGGCCGACGGCAGACGCAGGGCCAGGCCGAGGGTCGGGTTGCTGAGCAGGCCGGCCTGTACGAGGTCGGCCCTCGCCATGCCGATGCGATACAGGGCACCCTGCAGCGTCGGGTTGTTCAGCAGGGCGATCTGGGCCGCTTCCGATGCGGTCAGGCCGTCGGCAAGGGCGGCGGTGATCCAGTCCTGGCCGGCCTGCATCTGTCGAGGGTCGAACAGTTGCGTCTGTCCGGTGGCCCGGGCGACGTGCGTGCCGACCCGCTCGAAGTCGGGGCCGGGGTCGACGGTCGCGCAGCCGCAGAGCGTGCCGAGCGCGGTCAGCAGCGCGAGTCGCGCCGCGCGGGGCGCAGGGGGCGTGGGCATCAGTGGTTTCCCGTTGGGATACAGTCGTTCCGAGAACCGGCGCCGACCGGGTGGCCGTCGCCGCCGTTGCGTGGCCGCGTGCGGGCTGTCGGGGATCAGTTCAGGAGCGGCAGGTCGCTGGGGTGGACCGGCAGGCGGGGGCCGACGTCGGCGTCCCAGGGTGTGCGGCCGGGGCGGTGGCGAGCCGGAGCGGCCCCGAAGGCACGAGTCGCCAGGCGGGCATGCTGATCGAGCGGTGCGATTTCGTCGGGCGTCGACCGGGCTGACTTGGCGACGACGAGCAGGCTGCAGGGATCGCTGGAGCAGTCGGTGTCATGCGAGCAGGGCCCGCCATGGGGATCGCAGTCGCACGCGGGCGTGGCGTCTGCGCAGGCGTCCGCCGCTTCGGCCGGTCCGTGGCAGGCATGTTCGATCGCCCCGGCCAGGCACAACATGGGCGAAGCCAGCAGGGACCAGCAGGCCAGCAGCAGGATGGCGTTGCGGCGCAACATGGCTCGTAGCGTAACGCACAACTGTTCGGCGTCAACGCTGGATTGCCGGGGGCGGCGTGGCGGGCGGGGGTCTCGGATCGGGGACCTGCGAGCCGAGCAGGACGGCGACCCAGCGGGTGCGCGGGTCCTGTTCGAGCGCGATGCGGGCGGTGGCGGTCAGCGGAACGGACAGCAGCATGCCGATCGGACCGAGGACCCAGCCCCAGAAGACCAGCGAAACGAAGACGACCAGGGTCGAGAGGCCGACGCTCTGCCCCATCACGCGGGGTTCGATCAGGCTGCCGATGATCTGGTTGATGACGAGGTAGCCGCCGGCGATCCAGACCGCCCCCTGCGGGTCATTCTGCAGCAGGGCGATCATCACCGGCGGGATCGCGGCGATGATGGACCCGATGTTCGGCACGAAGTTCAGGGCGAAGGCCAGCAGGCCCCACAGCAGCGGGTTCGACCCGCCCAGCAGGATCAGCCAGACCGCGATCAGCCCGCCGGTCACGCCGCTGGTGATCGTCTTGACGGCCATGTAGCGGCGGATGTTGTCGAGCATGTGCGTGGCGCTGTGCAGGCGATTCTCGGCCTCGGGTGAGATCGCCCGCAGCTTGGCGGGAAAGCCGGAGGCTTCCAGCAGGATGAAGACGACGGTCAGCAGGATCAGCAGGGCTTTGCCGAGCAGTTCACTGACGCCGTTCACCAGGCTGCCGACCATCCCCATGGCCGCGCTGGGACTGAATGCCTCGGTCCAGCGTTCGTCGGCCGTCTCGATTCCCTTGCTGGCCAGCCAGGCCCGGAACTGGTCGGTCTGTTCTCGGGCGGCCGCCTGGTAGGCGGGCAGGTTGGCGGAGAACTGTTCGAACGAGGTGCTGACGATGATTACGGTCGCGAAGCACAGTCCGCTGAGCGCGACCACCAGCACGGACAGGGCGACCAGGGCCGGCACGCCGCGACGCCGCATGCCGACATAAACCGGCGCGGCGATCACCGAAATGAAGATCGCCAGCAGCAGCGGCACCACGATCGTCCGGGCCGCACGGATCCCGGCGATGATGATCACCATCGCGGCCGCCGCGATCAGCGGGTTCCCACGCGGCAGATGCTGGCGAACCGTCATGGTGCAGCCACTCGGCAGGTCGGACACATGCCCTCATCATGCGTGGCCGACCCGCGACTGGCAACAGGGTATCCGGGAGGGAACAGGGAACAGGGAACAGGGAACAGGGAACAGGGTTCATCGCCACGCCGGGAACTGGGGTCGGACTCGTCCCCGAAGCTGTCTCAACACCGGGCGAAAAGCAGGGAACAGGGAAGCGGGGGAACGGATTCCCTGTTCCCTGTTCCCTGTTCCCTTTCCGATTCAGCCCATCAGCATCGCGCTCCGAAGCGGGCCAGGACGAGGCTCAGGTCGTCCATATCGGTGTCTCCGTCGCCGTCGGCATCGCCCGCCGCGGCCGGGCCGGGGTTGCCGTAGTCGGCCAGGACCTGCGCGAGGTCGCTGAGCGTTACGAAACCGTCGCCGTCGGTATCCGGACACGGACCGCTGCCGGCCAGGTAGGTCAGGTCGGCCGATCCTCCCAGTCCCTGCAGGCCGATGGTCGGCGGCGTGGTCGTCAGGTCGATCTGCAGACCGCCGCCGGACTGCAGCGAGAGCCAGACCCGCTGCCCGTCGGTCGCCAGCCCGGTCGGGAAACTTGCGGCCGACAGCAGGCCGGTCAGGTCGGCGACGACCGAGTACACGCCCGTGTCGAGATCGACCCGTGCCAGGCGCGGCGGAACGGTCCCCAGCACCAGCAGGCTGTCGTTCGGGTCGAACGCCAGCACGCTCGCGGTCATGTTCGGATCGCTCAGCACCTGCACGCCGTTCGGATCGGCCGGGTCGATCACGGTCACGCCCGATCCGCCCACGGCCGCGATCAGCCCGTCGCTGCGGACGTCGATGCGGCGCAGGCCGAGCAGGGCGGCGCTCTGCAGCAGCGGCGTGGCCGTGTCGGTGTCGGCGTCGTAGCGTCCGATCGCCCCGATGGCGCCGGTCCCCTGCGAGAAGCCGAGGAAGACGGCGGTGTTGTCGCGCGGATCGACGGCGACGTCGCTCAGGAAGGGCGCGTTGCTGACGCCGAGGACCCGGCTCGGGAAGATGACGCCGCCGAAGTCACTGCCGTCGAAGATGTCGAACGCGAGCGTTTCGGGGTTGATCCGCAGGTTGGGCAGTCCGCACAGCCAGATGTCGCCGTTCGGTCCGCTGCCCATCCCGGTATAGATCTCCGGCGTCAGGCACAGCACGTCCTCGCTCTGCGGAAGGTGCTGCACGATGCCCTCGAACGCGCGCAGCGCGAGCAGTTGCCCACCCGTCGGCGGGGCCGGAACCAGCAGCAGTTGCACGACCGCGTTGGCATCATCCGAACATCCCGCCGTGCTGCCGAGGAAGCTCAGCAGCGTCCGGCACTCGTCCGGCAGGTCAAGTTGCACGCGGAAGGTGACCGTCGCCTGCCCGCCGGCCGGGAGCGTGCCGCTCCAGCGGACTTCGCGGGTGGCGGCGTCCCAGGTGGCGCCCGGATCGGTCGGGGCGACAAAGGGCGGATCGCTCTGCGGAATCCAGCCCGGGGGCAGCACGGCGAACCCGCTGACGGGCTGCGGCGACTGCACGTTGTTGGCCATTACAAGCTGGACGTCGATGATCCCGCCGGCCCGGACAGCCTGGATCGTCTGGTTGAAGATCCCCTGTGGCGGCGAGACGCCCAGCACCTGCAGGTGCGAGGTCACCGGCAACTGGATCGGCGTCGCCGCCGGGGGCGCGGGCTGGCCGAGGTTGACGCCGCAGCCGTCGCGGACGAGCACACTGTTGCCGAAGTTCAACTGCGTGTCCGTTCGCGTGGTGCAGGCATCGACCAGTACGTCGAACGCGACCGTCACGGTGCCGCTCGCCGGCAGGCTGCCGCTCCAGTTCAGGTTGCTGACACCCTGGACCTGGACCGTGCCGCCGCCGTCGTTGACCACGCGGTCGAAGCTGACCGCCTGGCCGAGGTTCAGGCTGAAGTTCACGCCGGGTCGCGCGACGGGCTCGGTGTTGGTCAGCGCAATCGCATAGCCGAGCCGATCGCCGCGCAGCAGCGGCGTCGCGGACGGCTGGGCCGTGATGGTGACGTCCAGCGGCGTGGTCGGTCCGCCCTGCACGGTGGTGGTCATCGGCGTGGCGGACTGCACCACGATGCCGGCCCGGATGGTGCAGTTGTTGTTGACCACTTCGGTCGCCCCGCAGGGAACCGCGACCGTCAGGGTCACGGCACCGCCCGATCCGGCGCCCACGTCGCCCAGTTGCCATTCGACGGCACCGCCGATCAGCGTCCCGCCGTGACTGGCCGACACGAAGGTGGCGCCGGCCGGCACGAAGTCCTGCAGCAGCACGCCGGTCGCGGCGTCGCCGGTATTGGCGTAGGTGATCTGGTAGGTCAGGTCACCGCCTTCGCTGATCGTCGACGGCGCGGCCAGGTCGAGCGTGAACGACGGCATCGGGCAGGTGTCGCAGGTCGTGCCGGCCCCGTTGAAGGTTCCGCCGGCGTTCTCGCACAGCGACTGCGGCGCGTCCGGCACGCAGCTCTGGCCGATGCAGCAGGCCCCGGTCGGTTCCGGGGGCGGGCAGTCGCCGCAGGTCGCCGCGGCCCCCAGCCAGTTGCCGCCGGCCGCCAGGCAGTCGGCTTCCGTGCGGAGATCGCAGGTCGCATCGGGCAGGCAGCAGGGACCCTGCGCCGGGCCGCTTGCCAGGCAGTCGGGGATTCCCGTCAGGGTGGTCAGCGGACTGCCGCCCTGGCTGAGTACGACGTCGAACACGCCGCCGGCCACGTTCTGGACCGCGGCGGTCACGCCGGCGCCGAGGTCATCGAGCGAGGTGCCGGGCGTCAGGTCGGTGCCGAGGACGCCCGGGCACAGGTCGACCAGGTCGTAGTCGGCCGTGGCGGCGACGCCGTGCCGGATCAGCGCGATGGTGCCCGAGGGGGCGAACTGCACCGCTTCGACGCTCGGGTTGAACGGGAACGGCGAGGTGCTGTGGGCCCCGCTGTTCAGGTCGATCCATTCGATGAACTGCTGGCTGGAGATGTTGCCGCGGGTCACCAGGTAGGCGATCCGCTGGGGCGAACCGGCCGCCAGGCCGTCGTAGTAGCCTTCGGTCGCGATCGTCTCCGGCACGCAGACCGTGCGCAGCAGCGTCAGGCGGTCGGGATTCTGCTCGACCCGCAGGTAGCTGACTTCGACCGGCGTGCGCCCGGGTACCGAGGCGGCCGGGCAGTCGCCGGCGGCGCTGCGCGAGGCGCGGACGATGTCGCCGGCGTTGTTCAGGAAGGAGGTCCCGCCGATGTAGTCGCTCGGGATCGGGTACTGCGTGCCGTTGATGATGTACTGCGTCCCGGTCGGGTCGGTGCCGATCGGGTTGGTCCAGCTCGTGCCGGACGCGAACGGTCCGGGCAGGCTTTGCGCGGATGCGGTCGCAGCGGTTCCAAGCAGCAGCAGTGCAAGCGCTGGCAGGCGAAGTGGTCTCATCGCGTGTGCTCCTGGGGCGGGGGTCCGTTCGTGACCGTCCGGCGCCCCCCTCTGGAGCAACCGCGAGAACGAACCGGCCGCAGAAACACAAACGCCGCCCGGGCGGGCGGCTTAACCGAAAACCATCACCGGTTTCTTCCGTCTGTCGCGATCCGAGCACGGGATCGCAGGTCGCAGTGTGCGAGCCCTGTTCCCTGTTCCCTGTTCCCTGTTCCCTTTCAGCGTCATCCGTGCTGGGCGGCGACGATTTCGGGCATTTCGATCCGGGCCCGGTTGACCTGCTGCTGCCAGCGTTCGCGCTGCCGGTTGACGCTGGCCCGCAGACGCTGGCAGAACTCGGGGTCGAACTGGGTGCCGGCCGCGGCGTCGATCGCGTCGAGGGCCTGGTCGATCGACTTGCCGCCGCGGTGTCCGCGGTTGCAGGTGATCGAGTCGAACGCTTCGGTGATCGCCAGCAGCCGCGAGCCGATCGGAATGCTCGTCTCGCGCAGGCCGTCCGGGAAACCGGCTCCGTCCCAGCGCTCGCGCAGGTGGCGGATGATGGTCGTCTCGGTCTCGAAGACGCGCAGCGGTTCGAGGATCTTGCAGGTCACCAGTGGCACTTCCCGCAGCAGGGCCGCTTCGGCCGGGTTCGACGACTGCGGCTTGAGCAGCAGGTCGTCGGGCAGGCCGATCTTGCCGAGGTCGTGCAGCATCGCGGCGTTGGCGATTGCGGTCTTGAGCTGCTTCGGCCAGCCCATGTCCTCGACCAGCCACTTGGTGTAGAGCGTCACGTTCCGCGAGTGCCAGGCGCTGTAGCCGTCGCGGGCTTCGAGGGCCTGGATCAGGGCCCAGACGCTCTGCAGGCAGTACTCCTTGGCCCGCAGGCTCAGGGCGACGACTTCCTTGCGAAGCCGCTCGACCTCCGGGGCCCGCATGGCCGGATCCGGGTCGGCGGCGTCGAGCCGGTCGCAGCGCGTCACCCGGTTGCGCCCGGCGTGCTTGCTCTGGTAGAGGCTCTGGTCGGACAGGTTGATCAGGTCGCTGACCGACTGCACGCGCGGATCGGACGAGGACGCCAGGCCGAAGGACGCGTGGATCAGAAGGTCCGGCTGGGCCGGCAACTGCACGTGAATCGGCAGCGTCTCGCGAAGCCGCTCGGCCAGCCCGGCCGCATCGTCGAGACTGGTTTCCGGACAGATGACCGCGAACTCCTCGCCGCCGTAGCGGGCGACGCGATCGGTCTCGCGGACACCGTTCTTGAGGTGCCGGGCGGTCAGCTTGAGGACCGAGTTACCGACCTCGTGTCCGTAGGTGTCGTTGATCGCCTTGAAGTGGTCCAGGTCGACCATCATCAGGGTCACCTCGCCCCCGTAACGTCGCGTCCGCTGAAATTCGTTTTCGAGCTGATCGCGAAAGGAGGCGTGATTCCAGAGATCGGTCAGGCCGTCGACCAGGGCATTCCGCCGCAACTGCTCCTGCAGCCGGTGGAACCGCAGGCCGTTGCGGACGCGGGCCAGGACTTCCTCGATGTGCAGCGGTTTCTGGATGTAGTCGTCCGCGCCGGCCTGCAGCGTGCGGGTCTTGTTGCCCGGTCGCTCCTGGCCGGCGATGACGATCACGTAGGTCCCGTCGAGCGTCGGGTCGGCCCGCAGGTGCCGGCAGATCTGCAGTCCGCTCAGCGAGGGGAGTTGCAGGCCGCAGATGACCACCTTCGGACGTTCCTGGTAGATGGTCTTGAGACCTTCGGGGCCGTCGACGGCTTCGGCGATGGAGTAGCCGTGCGGTTCGAGGCTGCGGCGAAGCGTCTCGCGCTGCTCCGAATCTCCGTCCACGACGCAGATGTCAATCGCGTTGTTGTTCACGGTGCTGCCCTGTCGCGTCCTGTGCTGACCGTGCGGATGGCGCTGCGGCGGAGGCGGCCCGCGGCCCGAGGTCAGCGGCTCTTCACTATCCCAAGAGTGCAAAACGTGCCGCCCCCCGGACGGGAATTTCGCGGCCGGCCCCCGTTTTGGGCTCTGGATCCTATAATTCGAGGTCCGGGCGGACCACGAAAAGGAGATCCCGCAATGCGACCCTTCGCAGCCCTCGTGCTGGCAGGACTGGTAATGGTGATCATCAGCGTCGTTCCGCGCGACGCGACCGCTTCGGCCGCCGGCCTGCTCGGCCCCGGCCAGCCGGTCGCCCCGGAAGAGATGCTGATGCTCTGGCACGACCGGGCCTACGGACAGTTGAAACTCGCCATCCTCAAGAAGAAGGCCCAGCGCGGCGTCGAACAGGCCTGGCTGCTGGCCGAACTCGCCAACGCCAACCAGGGCCACAACAATGACCCGCGCTACAAGGCTTTCGCCGCCTCGCTCAGCAAACTCGCGGCCGACGCGGCCGGGGCGTTGCAGGACGAGAAGTTCGATCCCGCCAAGGACCTGCTGCGGCAGATGGATCAGCAGTGCACCGCCTGTCACGACCAGTTTCGCAACGACGACGATGCCAAGACGCAGCAGGGGGACTGACTGGTGAAGCTCGATCCGCGGCGGGACAAGATCACCCTGGCCGATCTGCAGGCCTGCGCGGCCGGCGGGCGACGCTTCGCCATGCTGACCGCGTACGACTTCGCGATGGCATCCCAGGCCCAGGCCGCCGGCGTTCCGGTGCTGCTGGTCGGTGACTCGCTCGGCAGCGTGCTGCTCGGGCAGGAGTCCACCCGCGGCGTCCCGCTGGACCTGATCGTGACGCTGGCCGAGGCCGTCCGACGCGGCGCCCCGCAGGTCTACCTCGTCGGCGACATGCCCTACGTCGCGATGCAGGGCGGCCGGGACAGCATTCTCGCGGCCGCCCGGCGATTCCGGGACGAAGCCCGCTGTGATGCGGTCAAGCTCGAGACCGGCCGGGCCGACGCCGACAGCGTCGCCGCACTCCACGCGGACGGATTCACCGTGATCGCGCATCTCGGCCTGTGCCCGCAGCAGGTCGAGACGCGGGCCGAACTGCGGGCCCAGGCCCGTGACGCCGAGGCGATCCGTATCCTCGTTGCGGACTGCTCCGAAATGGTCGCCCGCGGAGCCGACATGATTCTGCTCGAGGCCGTCCCCAACGAGGCCGCCAGCGCCGTCGTCGCAGCGGTCGATGTTCCCGTGATCGGCTGCGGGGCCGGACCCGCCTGTCACGGCCACGTCGTCGTGACGCACGACATGCTCGGCATCGGGGACGGCCGACCGCCCCGCTTCGTGCCGGTCCTCGCGTCCGTCGGCCGCGACATCGAGGCGGCGATGGCCACCTACGTCGAGCAGATCGGCGACGGCACCTACCCGGGCCCCGAACACGTCTACGGGATGCGGAAGGCCGCGACCCCGTCCTGAGATGCAGCCTCCGAACCGCTGCATCGCCTGTGACCACGCGCCGCGCGCGGCCGAACGGGTCGGCCGGGTGCGCCTGCTGCGCTGCCCGCGCTGTCGCCTGGCCTGGTGGCGCTGGCCCGCGTTTGCGGCCGAGGACTTCTACGACCGCGACTACTTCCAGGGCACGTCGGCCGCCAAGGGATACCGCGACTACGCCGCACTCGAGGCCGGCCTGCTGCGCACCGCGGCGGCCCGCCTGGCGACGCTGCGGCGCCTGGGACACGCGGGCGGCCGCCTGCTGGATGTCGGCTGCGGAACAGGCGTCTTCCTGGACGCCGCCCGGCGGAAGGGCTGGACCGTGCGCGGGATCGAGCCCAGCCCCTTCGCGGCCGGGCAGGCCCGCGGGCGCGGGCATGACGTCGCCGCCGTGGCGATCGAGCGCGGCCTCGACCAGGTCGACCCGAACCAGGACTGCATCACGCTGTGGGACTGCATCGAGCACCTGCCCGACCCGCGCGGAACACTGGCCGGGCTGGCCGGCCGACTGCGGCCGGGCGGGCTGCTGGCGCTGTCGACCGGCGACGTGACCTCGTTGTGTGCCCGCTGGTCGGGACGCCGCTGGCACTTGTACAATTTCCCCGAACACCTGTTCTTCTTCTCGCCCCAGGCGCTGCGACTGCTGCTGGCCCGGGCCGGATGCCGCGTCATCCGCATCCGGCGGGAAGTGAACTGGGTGACCAGCGGCTACATCGCCGAGCGACTCGGCAAGACGCTGGCCGGTCGCGCGGACGCCGGGCACGCCGGCGGCCTGCTGCTGCCGGCGACGCTGGGAGATGTGCTGGGTGTCTACGCGGTGCGCGAGCGGCAGCCTGGTCAGCAGGTCACACGGTAAGCAGGTGAGCAGGGCGGCACGCGGCCCATCGCCGGGTTGAATCGGGAGACTGGACTTGTCGCACTATCCGCTGACGCAGACGGACCTGCTGGCGGAGGGGCCGTTGCTGCGGCTGGGCAGTTCGCTGCACTGGCTCCGTGATGTCAGCAGCACCAACGCCTTTCTGCTGGATGCGGCCGAGCACCTGGCCGACGGGGCGATCGCGTGGGCCGAGCATCAGAGCGCCGGACGCGGGCGGCGCGGACGGCGGTGGGAGGCGCCGCGCGGGGCGTCGATCCTGCTCAGCGTCCTGCTGCGCGAACGTCTGCCGAGCGTGCTGGTCGAGGAGATCACGCTGGCCGCCGCCCTCGCGGCCCGCGCGGCGGTCGAGCGGACTACGGCCTGCCCGGTGCAGTTGCGCTGGCCGAACGACCTGTACGTCGGGCCGCGCAAGCTCGGGGGCGTGCTGGCCGAGAGTCGCCCGCTGTCGGACGGCAGCCGGGGCCTGGTGGTCGGCGTCGGGATCAACTGCCTGCAGCACGCCGGGCACTTTCCGGAGGAAATCCGCGACCGGGCGACGTCGCTCGACCTGGAGTGCAGCACCGCCGTGCGGCGCGGTCCGGTGGCCGCGGCGCTGCTGGCGGAACTCGATCGCTGCGTGCAGTCCCCCGACCGGGCGGCCTGGCAGCGGCAGTGGCGCGAGGTCAGCGCCGATCTGGGCACCCGCGTGGAGGTGCTGGAGGACGGGCGGGCGTTCTCGGGGACGGTCGTCGACCTGATCGACGGGGGGCACCTGGTTCTGCAACTCGACCGGGCCGGGCGGCGGGCATTCTCGCCCCAGACGACCTCGCGAGGCGGCTGAGCTTGGCGTCCTCGGCCGGGCTGGTTAGGATCGCCGGTCTTGCGCCGCGCAGACGGGTGGGGCGTTTCGAGGAACCAGGGAACCGCACAGGCAGCGGAGGGATTGCAGATGTCACTTCTGGTAACCGGCTCGATCGGGATTGATTCGGTCGAGACGCCGCACGGCAAGGTTGAGAACGTCCTCGGCGGATCCTCGATCTACTTTTCGCTCTCGGCCGCCTGTTTCGCGGACGTTCGCCTGGTCGGCGTGGTCGGCGAGGACTTCGACATGGACATGCTCGCCCCGCTCCGCCGCAAGCGGATCGACATCGGCGGCGTCGAGGTCCGCAGCGGCAGCCGGACCTTCCGCTGGCAGGGCAAGTACCAGGGCGCGATGAACGATGCCGAGACCGTCGGCGTCGAACTGAACGTGCTGGGCGAGGACGGCGCGAAGATCCCCGAGGCCTTCGCCGACAGCCGCCACATCTTCCTGGCCAACACGCACCCGGCCCTGCAGAAACACTTCGCCGGCGTCTTCTCGTCGGCCGAACTGATCGTCATGGACACGATGAACCTGTGGATCGAGAACGAGGCCGACGCGCTGCGCGACACGCTCCGAGCCGTGCACGGGCTCGTGCTGAACGAGGGCGAGGCCCGCCTGCTGACCGGCTCGCACAACCTGGTCACGGCCGGGCGGCGGATCCTCGAAATGGGCCCGCGCTTCACGATCATCAAGAAGGGCGAACACGGCAGCCTGCTGGTGGCCGAGGACGACCTGTTCGTGCTGCCTGCCTACCCGACCGAGAAGACGATCGATCCGACCGGCTGCGGCGACACCTTCGCCGGTGGCGTGATGGGCTACCTGGCCGGGCAGGGCCGCTGCGACGGACCGACGCTGCGCCGGGCGATGGCCCGCGGTTCGGTGATCGCCAGTTTCGTGATCGAGTCGTTCTCGGTCGATGCCCTGGCGGCGGTGACCGGCGAGCAGATCGAGGAGCGACTGGCCGAACTGAAGCGGATCTCGGATTTCGCGTAGCGGACCGCGTCGCAGGACCGCTCCCCTTGCTGCTTGGCTCCCGGTGGCGGGTCGGCTACAACACGTGAGCCCGAAGCCTGTCGCCGTGGAGAGGCCGCCATGCCGGAAACCCGCAAGCACATTGTCGCGGTCTATCCCGGGTCGTTCGATCCGCCCACCCACGGACACCTGAATGTCATCGAGCGGGCCTCACGCCTGTTCAACGAACTGGTCATCGGGGTCGGGCAGAACCCGGACAAGCGGCAGTTGTTCAGCGCCGAGCAGCGCTGCGACATGCTCGCCCCGCACATCAACAAGCTGCCGAATGTCCGCGTCGAGAGCTACGCCGGACTGACGATCGACTTCGTCAGGCACTGCGCCGGGCGGGTGCTCGTCCGCGGAATCCGCGATGCGGCCGATCTGAACAGCGAGATGCAGCAGGCCACCGTCAACGAGATGATCGGCGGCATCGAAACGATCTTCCTGATGACCAGCGACAAGTACGCCCTGATCTCCAGTTCGCTCGTCAAGCAGGTCTACCAGCTTGGCGGGGGCGATATCGACCGCCTGCAACGACTCGTTCCGGAAAACGTCGCCGCCGCGCTGGCGGCCAGGCTCGGGGAGCGCTGATCCATGATCCCGCTCCTGCCGCTCCTGCTGCTCGTCGCGTTCCAGGCCACGCAACCCGCGGCCGATCCGGTTCGCTACGCCGACCTGTTCGCCCAGGTTCTCGGCGAGGATCGCTACCTGGCCGAGGATGCCCGCGAACGCTTCATCCAGGCCTACGCCCGCGAGGCCCTGGCCGCGGTCGATCAGCTTGGTCCGCTCGACTTCGCCGCCCAGACGAAACTGCATGACGCCTTCGAGCAGGCCCACGCCGAGGTTCGCTGGCGCCTGGTCCGCCACGACCTGCCGCCCGAAGACCGGGCCCTGCTGGACCGCTTCGCCGAAACCTACCCGCAACTGCTTCGCCGCCTGTTCCACGCCTCGACCGACGAACGACTGGCCGCCCTCGAACGCATCCCGACCGTGCCCAACAGCGGTGCGGCCGTGGTCCTCGTCGCCATGGCCGAGGACGGCGCGCCAGAGGTCGTCGAGCGGGCCCTGAAACTCGCGGCCGCGCAGGGCGGTCCGGTGATCGGCCGCGGGCTGCACCGCTACCTGCGGAAGATCCAGCGGCTGATCGACCAGGGCTTCTTCGCGGACAAGCATCCCGATATCGAACTCGTCGTCGGACAGTACGTGCACCAGGCGATCCGGGCCGTCGGCGCGGCCGAGTATGCCGAAGCCACGCCGGTCGTCCTGTCCCTCACCGCACACTTCGCCCGTCGGTACGATCCCAACATGTGGCCGATCGCCGACGTACTCGAGGCCCTCGGACGGATGAAGGACCAGCGGGCCGTCCCGCTGCTGCTGTCGATGCTGCGCGAGCCGGTCCTGCTGCGGCACGGACGCACCGCCGACGGTCGCCGGATCACGCGGACCTCGGCCGACGCCGCCCTGGTCGCGCTGGTTCGCATCTTCGACCGCGAGCCGGACGCGTATGGACTGCTGGCCGAGCAGAACGGCAGCTTCTTCGGGTTCGAGTCGACCGATCGGCGCGAGCAGGGCATCGCGGCGTTTCGGGCCTGGTACGCCGCCCGGCCGCAGGCGTCACAACCCGCCGGCGGGGACTGACCACCGCGACGTGGTTCCGCACTCGAGCAGGTCAGCGGGCAACGTCGTCGCCGACCGCACGCGCACAAGCAGGCAGCTAAGCAGGCGCGGCGGCAAGCGAGGTCGGCCTGTCCGGCCGGCCTGTTCCCTTTGGCACTATTGCCCGTCGGCCAGCACCTGGTCCTGTACGAGGACGACGCGACCGGTCTGGGAGGTGGCGGGTCGGACGACTTCGAGCCAGCTTGCGACCTGGTCGGGTTCGACCGCGGCAAAGCCGCTCAGGTTAAGGGGCATGGCGTCGGCATGTTCGGTTCCGGCCCGCAGGAAGAAGTCGCGGACGGCGACGACCGTCTGTCGTTCCAGCGTTGGTGAGGCGATGATCAGGCGGTAGGGGACTTCCTGGGTCTTCGCCAGGATCCGCAGCCTGTCGCGACCGATCTGCTTGTCGGTGCTGGTTTCGGGCAGGGCATCCCAGTCGTGGGCATCAACGAAGCCGGCGGCCGTGGCGCCGCTGGCGACGTCGCGGGCGATGTCCGCGGCGGACTCGCGGTGCCGCAGGGTGCCTGGCACGGGCAGCAGTTCGAGCGACAGGTTGCTGCGGGTGACCCCGTTTTCCTGGAGCAGTTTCAGTGCGGCGATGTGTGTGCGCGGGTGATCGGCCGGGCCGAAGGCGACGCGTTTCCGGGCGAGTTCCGGCACGCTTTGAATCGGGCTGTCCTGCTTGACCACCAGCAGGGCCGGACGGGCGACCTGTCCGCTGCGATCGACCGGGACCGCGACGATCGGGAAGTCGTCCTTGTTGCCGAGCCTGGCGTAGTCGAGCGGCGAAACCACGGCCAGGTGCGAAGTCCCGACCCGCAGGCTCGGTTCGATCTGGAACGAGAAGCACAACTCCGGAACGACGGTGCGCTGGATGTCCTTGCCGAGCGCCTGTCGGATCCCCCGGTAGGGGGCGAACGGATCGATCAGCTTGGCGACGGTCCCTTCGCCGGTCTCGCGCTGCTGCGCCGCGACGTGCAGCACGACCAGCGGTCGTTCGCTCAGGCCGATCAGGTTCAGGAATCGAACCGCGCCGCTGGCGCATCCGAGAGTCGCCACGAGCGCCGTTGTCAGGACAACGGCGAAGGCCTGCTGCGTTCGCATCCGCGCACCTCCTTGTGGTTTGGCTGCCTTATCATATGCGAATCGACCCGCGGCGCGGCGGAAGGTGAGTGAAAGTCAGCCGTCGTAGTCCAGCACCCGGTCCCGTTCGAAGACAGGGCCTTCCTGGCAGGACAATGCCCAGCGCCAGCCCTTCTCCTGATCGGGGGCATGCACGCGGACGACACACGACAGGCACGTGCCGAGACCGCAGCCCATGAAACGTTCCAGGCACACCTGGCAGTCGCTGCCCATCGCGCGACTCGCCGCCGCGACCGCCTTCAGCATCGGTTCCGGTCCGCAGGTGCAGATCACCGGCCGCCGCCAGCGATCTCCTTCAAGCGCGTGCAGCGCGCGCAGCGCATCGGTGACCCGGCCCGCGAAGCCGGCCGACCCGTCGTCGGTCGCCACGAGCGCCGGAAACGACGCTTCACCGGGAAGCCGCAGGCACGGCGTGGCATGGCCATTCGTCGGCAGGTCATCGCTCAGGCGGACCGGCAGAAGGTCGTGCGTCTGGACACCGAAGAGGACTCGCACGTCGCGGTGCCCGCGTTCGTGCAGGGTCCGCGCCAGGTACAACAGCGGAGGAATCCCGACACCGCCCCCCACCAGCAGGGCGGTCTGGTCCGGATCGGGAAGCGCGTAGCCGCGTCCGAGCGGGCCGGTCACGTTCAGTTCCATCCCGGCCTCGAGTCGGTCCAGCCAGCGGGTTCCCGGGCCGATGGCGCGCGAGATGACCGAGAAGCGATTCGCGGTGCCGTCGTCGGCCCGGTCGGCGATGCTGAACGGGCGGCGCAGCAGGATCGGCGGTCCGGTCTGATCGAGCAGGTTCAGACGCGGCCACGTCTGCGGGCCCCACGCGTGGATGGACGGGTCGGTCGCAAGCGTATCGCGGCACTGCAATTGCAGAAACTGTCCGGGCTGTGAGGGCGGCAGTTGGTCCGATTCGGCGGTGACGATGACGTGTTCACGACAGACGTGGTCGACACGGGTCACCCGGGCCGGAAGGCTGCAGATCGGAGTGGTTCTGGAAGCGGTCATCCGGGTGCAAATAAACTTCCGGGACCAGACCATCTGGTCGGCCCCGGAAGCGCGCCACGGCTAGAACAGCCGCAAGTTCAGTCTGGATCACTGTTCGGGAGCACTATACCGCATCCAGAAGGGGGTGTCCACACGCCGGATCGAAATCACGGCATTCGGGGCTATTTCTTTAAGGCTTTATCCGGTATAGTGTTACAACTTGGGCGCCGGGCGGTTCCAGCCCGATCCGAGCGGCCGGAGACGCTCCGGTTGACACCCGAACAAGTTATGAACAAACGGCCCCTGAGGGGCTAAGTTTCTTCCGGGAAATGTCTTATGTCCTCATCGCCGGACGAGTTCGAAATCGGGCTGGCCTGCGTGCATCGTGGCGGCCTCTGGCTCGTCGCCCGCCGACCGCCGCACGTCCACCTCGGGGGCCTGTGGGAATTCCCCGGAGGCAAGTGCGAGGACGGCGAAACGCCGCGCGAGGCCGCCATCCGCGAGCTGCACGAGGAGTGCGGCGTCGACGCCCGGGCCGAGCGGATCCTGCCGGTCGTCACCCAGACCTATCCCGAGCGGATCGTGCACCTGACACCCGTCATCTGCGACTGGATCCGCGGCGAACCCGTCCCGCACGAGGCCGAGGAATGCCGCTGGGTGACACTCACGCAGATCCGGACGCTCGAAATGCCGGCCGCCAACACCGCGGTGCTGGCCGAACTGGAACTGTACGCCCGTCATCAGTGAAGGCGGATCGCCAAGGCTCGAGAGGCTACAGAAGGAGCCGAGGCATCGGGGCGATGCACTCGGCTCCGGGTCCACCGTGCTGGCTGGTAGCACTGGCGGAGGGGCGCGGTCCGCGACGTGAAACTCAGGCCGAACGGGTGGGAGCGTCCGGTCCGGCCTGATCGTCTCCCTGGACCGCTCGGATCACGCGGTCGATCTTGGTGTTGCCCACGCCGGCCCCCTTGAGGGCGGCGGCGACATCGATCGAGACGACCTTGCCGCTGCGACGGGCGCGCAGGACGCGTTCCATGTCGTCGGAATCCATCTCGTTGTCGGCCATCACCTTGACCAGTCGCACGGCGTCGGCCTCGATCTGGCTGTTGATGCGGGCGGCGGTCAGGATGCCGGCGATGTCGTCGGCCTCGTACCCGGCTTCGACCAGTTTCTCGACGATTTCGGTTTCGTGGCTGCCGCTCTCGCCGGAGCCGTGCAGGGCCCGCTTGATTTCGTCGGCCTCGATGCCGTGTTCGAGCAGCATCTTCTCCAGTTGTCCGCTGCCGGCGTCGTCGGCCTTCATCGATCCGCTGCCCGAAGCGAGCACGCGGGCGATCTCTTCGGGCGGCATGCCGCGCTGCAGCATCAGAGCCTTCAGCTTGGCTTCGTTTTCGAGGACGGCGGCCTGGTAGCGGGCCTCGGCGATCCGCCGCCAGTTCTTGGCCACCACCCGGACCATCTCGACCACGGCCCAGCAGGTGAACATCACGATGACCACCACCAGCAGCCAGTGCTCGGCGACGGCGTTAATGATCTCGACAGCGGTCATGGTGCGCTCCTGGAAGTCCGGTCCGGGACCGAGGGCCCGGACTCAACGGTTCATTCGGCCGCCGGAGGCCCATATTTCAAACGATTGACCTTTTTTCCCGCCCCCGAGTCGGACCGGCAAGCAGGCTTCCACGGCCGGATAATCGGTCAGGAGAACGCGTGTGGCGGTCTCCGGGGCCACCGCCTGGTCCTTTCACGAATCCGCCCCTTCACCCGCCAGCAGGGCGAGCACCTTTCGATCCAGTGTGGCGATCGGCAGGGTGGAGCGCTGCCGGGGTCCGTACCACCCGCGGGCGGTGTGGTCCCGCGGCCGCATCCGGCCGGCCTGTTCGGCGACCAGGACCGTGATCCGCGTGGTGCGGTGGGTGAAGACATGCTCGACCTGCCCGAGCACCGGCCCGGGGTGCAGTTCGGCGCCGAAGCGCTCGCGTCCGACGCGCACCAGGCCCGCGGCCGGAGACTCGTCGCCCAGCAGCGGTCCCCCGGGCAGTTCCCACATGCCCGCCAGCAGCCCGGACTCGGGGCGCCTGACCAGCAGCAGGCGTCCGCGACGGACGACGGCCGCGGCGACCTGCTCGATGTGCGGGCGGACGGCCTTCGGACGGCGACGGGGCAGTTGCCCGGCGGAGCCTTCGCGTGCGGCCCTACACCAGCGACGCAGCGGGCAGTCCGGGCAGCGCGGGCGCTTCGGTGTGCAGAGGGTCGCGCCGATCTCCATCAGCGCCTGGTTGAAGTCGCCCGGCCGGCGACGGGCCAGCAGTGCGTCGGCCAGTCGCCACAGTTCCCGTTCGCAGCCGCGGTCGTCGATCGGCGTGTCCACCGCGAACAGGCGCGCGAGCACGCGCTTGATGTTGCCGTCCAGTGCGGCCACCGGTTCGCCGAACGCGATGCTCGCCACCGCGGCGGCGGTATAGCGGCCGACACCGGGCAGTTTCAGCAGGTCGGCGCTGCGATCGGGGACGCGTCCGTCATGGTCGCCGACGATCCGCCGGGCGGCGGCGTGCAGGTGGCGGGCCCGCCGGTAGTAGCCGAGCCCGGCCCACAGCTTCAGCACGTCCGGCAATGGGGCGGCGGCCAGCGCGTGGACATTCGGAAAGGCGGCGAGGAACGCATCGTAGTACGGGCGGGCGGCCTCGACCCGGGTCTGTTGCAGCAGCAGTTCCGACAGCAGGATGTGATACGGATCGCGTGTTCGTCGCCACGGCAGGTCGCGCGCGTTCCGATCGAACCACGCCAGCAGGCTGCGCCGCAGGGCGGTGCGGGCGGGACCGGGCAGGCTGACACCACGGGCCGCGTCGCTCACGGGGTGCCCGTCACCAGCGCCCGGAAGCGTGACCCGCGGGCCCGGTAGTCTTCGAACTGGTCCCACGATGCGCACGCCGGCGACAGCAGCACGACATCGCCGGGACGGGCGGCGCCGTGGCAGTGCGCGACGGCCTGCTCCAGCGTGCCGCACTCCTCGGCCTGTCCGCCGGCCGTTCGGATGGCCGCGGCGAGGCCCGGTCCGGTCGCCCCGATACACGCCGCCACGCGCGCCCGCTCCGCGACCTGGCGTGCGAACGCCTCCAGCGACACGCCCTTGTCGAATCCGCCGACGATCACCAGCAGCGGCTGATCGAACGCGTGGAGCGCGGTCAGAGCGGCCTCGGGCGTGCTGGCCTTCGAGTCGTTGAAGTAGGTCACCTCGTCGAACACGCCGATCCGCTCCAGACGGTCCGGCAGACCAGCGAAGGTCGCCAGCGGGGCCGGGTCGACCGGGCGCCCGAGATCGAGCGCGCGGACGGCGGTCAGCGCCGCGGCCGCATTCAGACGGTTGTGCCGGCCGGGCACGCCGAGCGTGACGTCCGGCCAGGCGGCGAAGGCATCGGGCGACTCGACCGCCGAGTTCGTCTGGCAGCGCGCGGCGATGGTGCCGCCATCGTCGACCCCGTACCGCCAGATCCCCGCCAGGTCGCCGAACATCTGCATGAACGCGTCGCACCACTGCGGGTCGTCGAGCGTCACGATCCGGTCCCGCTGCGGGTCCTGGTAGCGGACGATGTTGAGCTTGGCGGCCGCGTAGGCGGCGAAGGTTCCGTGCCAGTCGAGGTGGTTCGGGGCCAGGTTCGTCAGCACGGCGACGTGCGGGCTCCAGCGGATCCAGGCGGTGCGCTGCAACTGGAAGCTCGACAGTTCGAGCACGACGTAATCCTCGGCCCGGATCCGCGGCAGGTCGGCCAGCAGCGAGCGCCCGAGGTTGCCTCCGACCCACACACGCGAGTCAACCTGCGCCTCGAGCACGGCCGCCAGCATGGCCGTCGTGGTGCTCTTGCCGACCGTGCCGGTCACGCCGATGACGCGGGCCGGGCAGCGGAGCAGGAACTCGTTCATCTCGGTGGTCAGGTGAACGCCGGCGGCGCGGGCCTCGACCAGGCGGGGGTGCCGCTCGGGCACGGCCGGGTTGACGACGAGCGCGTCACAGTCGGGGAAGTCGGACGCTTCCTGGCCGCCGAGGTGCAGGTGGACGGGCTGTCCTGCGAGTTCGGCCAGCGGGGCCGCGAGGGCGTCCCGGCCGGCCTGATCGACGATGTGCACTTCGGCGCCCCGGGCGAGCAGCCAGCGGGTGATGCCCAGGCCGCCGCCGAATCGGCCGAGGCCCCAGACCGTGACGCGCTGCCCGCGCCAGTCGCGCATCGGGCTTCTCCTCCGTGAGCAGGTCAGCAGGAACGCGGGGCGGCACGGCGGTTCGGTTCGCGCGTTGCCGGCCGCGAGGATCGAGTCATCGCGCTTTTCTGCGGGCCCGGTTGGCGGCGTGCTTGCGGACTTCGTTGCCGCGATGGGTCAGTGCCTTGTGGATGTACGCGGTCGCGTCCGGGGTCTTGCAGCCGGTCTCGCCGTGATCGACTTCGACCGGGCTGATGGCGGCCGCGACGCGGAGGGCGTGGTCCCGCAGTTTCGAGCGGGCGATGCCGATACAGATCAGGGCGCCGTTCATCGCGTGCCGGGTCCGGTTGCTGCGCGTCGCGATGGTCTCCTCGATCTCGCCGAGTCGCGTTTCCAGCCACTTGTCCGAGCAGCGTTCGTCGGTGGCCAGGGCGCCGATCAGGTTCCAGCCGGCCTGGCCGATGAAGTCGCCCTGGTTGCGCGACCACTGGTCGGCCTTGCGGAGCACGAAGCCGGTCTGGGCCACCAGGCGGCTGAAGGCGTCGGTCAGCGGGTAGTTGTCGATTTCCCTGACCCACGCGTCGAGTCGGCTGGCGCTGCAGTCGGCCGGATCGATGATCATGGTGGCCAGGATGCGGGCGTCGTGGTTGCCGGACTCCCAGAGTGCGACGGCCAGGTCCGTGTCGATTTTGATTTCGCGGGCGAGTTTCCCGAGTTCCGCGTAGCTGACGCCGAACTGCGGGCCCTGTACGCCGTGCCGGGCGTAGACCTTCCGATTCTGGGCGGTGCCGGCGCGTTTCAGCCGGCTCAGCACCTGCTCACTCGTCATGGGCTTTCCTCCAGCCGGTCGACCCGCAGGCCGTCGAGTTTCCAGCGTCCTTCCTGGTAGGCAAACATGATGCGCAAATCATAGCGGCCGTGCACCGATCGGAGGGACTGCCCGAGGTCGAGCAGTCCGGTGTCGAAGATTGTGCGGAGCGGGCCGGCGGGCTGGGCCGTGCTGGTCAGGACGCCGGAACGGGCGGCGACCTGCCGCAGCAGGCGTTCGAGTCCGACCGTGGTCATCTGCTGCTGGTAGGAGCTGCTCAGTTCGCGCAGCAGGGCGGCGTAGCTGCCCTCGCGGACGGTCTCCGCCAGCCGGCGGCGGGTCTCGGCGAACAGGGCGGCGGCTTCGGGGGCGGGTGGTGTTCCGGGGGCCAGTTCGGTCAGCAGGCGATCGATGTGCCACTGCCCGGCCCTGTGGCGGAACTGCAACTCGACCCGCATCTGCCCTTCGCCGGGAAGCGGCGCGATCCCGACGAGTCGGCCGTGTCCGCCCTGGTAGGCCCGCCGCTGCCAGGTCGGTTCACCGGCCTGGTCGAGCCGGGTGACGGTCCAGAAGTTCGACAGGGCGTCCGGGCCCCAGCCGCGTCGTCGTTTCGAGAGCAGCGCCAGGCCGTCGGCGGGCGTCCTGGCGACGGCGGCGGCCTGGAAGCGCTCGACGACGGTGATCATTTCGCTGGTGGTGTGCAGGGTGAAACCGATCGCACCGGCGGCGACCAGGACCAGCAGTCCGGCGATCTTGAGCAGCACGCTCAGCATGTCGACCCCTTCCGGCCTCAGCTTAACCGCAAAGCGGGCGGCGGCGGAAGCCGGGCCGGGGCGGGGGGCTGGAAGCGGGCCGTCGCGCGCGGCGGGTTCCGCCTGGCGGCGCGGACGTCGGTGGTCTTTCGTTGCCGGGAAGTGGCCGGGGAGGAAGCGCAAAAAAAGGTTCCCCGGATCGATCCCGACGCAACTCTGCGAGGTGCAAGCACTTCCCGCCCGGCCGCTTGTTTGGGCGGCCACAACCGCGCACGAATTGGGCTTGCAATCCAGCCGTGTGGTGGGATACTCATCAAGCAAGGATCGGAGGGACGGGCACCCAGAGCCATCACGTTTTCCGGCGCGTTCCAGCGCCACGGGTGTTCTGCTCCGACAGTTCAGGGAGGCACTTCATTCCCGTGAAGTGCGAAAGAAGCACAAAGGCGGCCCGCGAGTTGTTGGCGAAGGTGCCGACTCGGGGTGCGCTTTTGCCTGGTTCCGACCAAGCGATTGGTTCATCTCGGAGTTCTCAAGGAGAAGCATGATGCGCAAGTTGACACGGCTGGGATTGATCGGCCTGTGTGCGGGGGTGCTCGGCATCCCGGCATGGGCGGATGGTCCGGCACAGGTACGGGTCGCCGTACTGGACGCGGGCGGCACGCTGACCGCGCCGATCGGACTGACGTATGAGATCGACGGACAACTCTACAAGGCCGTCTCGGATGCCAACGGCACCCTGATCCTGAACACCGACGGGGCCGAACGGGTCACGATCGGGCTGGACGGCCAGGCGCCGCTCGAACTGAACCTCGAAGCGGACAGCACGAACATGCTGATCGACGTCACCCGCGGGCAGGCCAAGCTCGTCTCGCAGGTCGGCTTCGGCCAGGCGCTGCGCACGGCCGGCATCCCGGCGGTCGGGGCGGACGCGATCACGGCGGTGACGGAGTTCGAGCCGATGTCGGCCCGGCTGACCGGCGAGCTGATCAGTCGCGGTCTGCGTCAGGGTTCGGACAGTTGCACGGGCGCGGAAGCGATCTCCGGCCTGGGCACGTTCGACTTCGACAACACGACGGCGACCAACGAAGGCCCCAACCACCCCGGTTGCCTGGCCTTCGGCTTCGACAGCATCGCCTTTGACGTCTGGTTCTGCTGGACCGCGCCGGCCGACGGCGACTACGCGCTGGCGACCTGCGACGTCACGACCCTGGACACCAAGATCGCGGTCTACGACGGCTGTGTCTGCCCGACCGACGACTCGACGCTGCTAGGCTGCAACGACGACACCTGCTCGCTGCAGTCGACCGTCAACTTCTCGGCCGTCGGTGGTCAGACCTACCTGCTGCGGATCGGCATGTACCCCGGACCGAGCGTGACCTCGGGCGGTGTCGGGCAGTTCACGATCAGCGGTGCCGAGCCCCCGCCGGAGCCGGCCGACTGCAACCAGCCGATGGTCAACTGCCAGGCGGGTGATCCGGCCGACGCGCTGAACGCGACGGGCGGGATCTTCACGGTGGCGGAAGACTTCGTGACGACGGCGGACGGCTCGATCAGCGAGCTGTGCTGGTTCGGCACGTACTTCGACGGGTTCGGCGACTGCTCGAGCCTGATCAGCGACGACTTCACGGTCAGCTACTACGAAAACAACGACGGTTTCCCGGGCACGCAGATCGCCTCGTTCTCGCAGAGCGGCGGCAGCCTGAACGTGTCGGGTCCGACGGCGACGGGCGGTCAGATCGCGGGCTTCATTCCCGAGTACCTGATCAGCGCGACGCACGCCCCGGTGGCGGTCACGGCCGACACCTGCTACTGGCTGGAGATCAGCAACAACATCAGTGGCTGCTCGTTCTTCTGGGAGATCAGCGGCGCCGGCAACGGCCGGGTGCTGCAGGACGGCGACGGCACCAACCCGCCGAACGGCTACGACCTGACGGACGCGGTGGTCAACGACGTGGCGTTCTGCCTGGATCTGGAACTGGGTGATCCGAACTGCGCCCCGGCGCCGCTGGACACGCCCTGCGAGATTCCGGACGAGAACTGCCAGGGTGCCGACCAGATCAACGCCTTCACCAGCACCGAGACGATCTTCACGGTCGCCGACGACTTCGAGACGCCGTCCTCGCGGGCGGTCCTCAGCTCGGTCTGCTGGACCGGTGGCGGTCAGGATCAGACCACGGGTGGTCCGTGCAGCGGTGCGGACGACTTCACGGTCACGTACTACGACGATGCCGGCGGCATGCCGGGCAGCGTGATCGCCAGCTTCTCGCAGAGCGGTGGCAGCCTGACGGTCGACTCCGGCCCGACCGGCCTGCTGATCGCCGGGGCGCTGGCCGAGATCGAGTACACCGGTGCCCACGCCCCGGTCACGCTCGGCGACGGAACCTGCTACTGGATCGAGATCACCAACGCGGCCGCCGGCTGCAACTGGTTCTGGGGCACGTCCTCGGAAGGCAACGGGATCGCGTTCCAGGACGGTGACGGCTTCGTGCCGCCGGATGGTTACGACGAGTCGGACCGCATCGTCGGCGACCTGTCGTTCTGCCTGGATACCGGTCTCGGTGACGCGGGCAACTGCCTGCCGCCGCCGCCGGCCAACGATGAATGCGTCAACGCCGAAGACCTGCCGTGCAACGCGTCGGTGACGGTGGACACCACCTTCGCGACGACCGCGGTGGACGATCCGGACTACAGCTGCATCTTCAACGGCCCCGGTCAGGGTGCCGGCAGCGTCTGGTACACGTTCACGGCGACCGACACGTCGGCCTTCCTGGACACCAACTCGAGTGCGGCCAGCGACAGCGTGATCGCCGTCTACGACGGCAGTTGCGGCAGCCTGGTCGAGATCGCCTGCAGCGAAGACGAAGGCGACGGGCTGCTGTCCGAGGTCTGCGTCGAAGGCCTGACGGTCGGCAACACCTACTACATCCAGCTCTCGGCCTTCAGTGCGGCCGACCAGGGTTCCTACACCCTGAGCCTGCAGTGCCCGTGCCCGGCGCCGCCTGAGCCGCCGGCCAACGATGACTGCGAGGATGCCGAGGCGGTTGCGATTCCGTCGCTGACGGCCGGTGACACGACCCTGGCGCAGCTTGATACCGCTCCGTTCTGTGACACCTCGGTCACCTCGGCCGGTGTCTGGTACAGCGTTGAGGGTACCGGTACGACGATCACGGCTTCGCTGTGCAACGGCAACACCGGCTACGACTCGAAGCTGAGCGTGTACTGCGGTGACTGCGACAGCCTGGTGTGCGTGGTCGGCAACGACGACACGTGCGGCCTGCAGTCCGAGGTTTCGTGGTGCTCGCAGGCGGGTGCGACCTACCTGATCCTGGTGCACGGCTTCAGCAGTGCGGTCGGTCCGTTCGAGCTCGAACTGAGCGAAGACGGCATCGCCTGCACGGCGACGGTCGAGTGTCTCCCGCAGGGTGCCTGCTGCCTGATGGACGGCTCCTGCGAGATCACGACCGCCAGCGCCTGTGCCGACCAGGGTGGTTCGTTCCAGGGTGAAGGCACCGACTGCGGTGGCCTGGTCTACACGCTGGCGACCTGCGACAGCCTCTTCGAGGACATCGCCGGCACCGGCACCCTGGCCCCGACCGCCAGCAGCTCGGATGACAACGGTGACGCCAACGTTCCGATCGGCTTCGACTTCACGTTCTTCGGCAACACCTACGGCGCGATCGGCATCGCTTCGAACGGGTACCTGACCTTCGGTGAAGACATCAGTGACCTGAGCAACGATCCGATCCCGACCGCCACGCTGCCGAACGACATGATCGCCGGCCTGTGGGACGACCTGGCGCCGAACTCGGATCCGAACGCCAACGTCTACTACCAGACGTCGGGCATGGCGCCGAACCGGACCTTCACCGTCCAGTGGGATCGCGTCCCGCAGTTTGCCAACACGGATGACAACACCTTCCAGGTGGTCCTCTACGAAGGCAGCAACGCGATCGAGATCCGCTACAAGTCGGTCACGCCGGAAGGCTTCGCCGGGGATTACACGATCGGCATCGAGAACGCCGACGGTACCGACGGCATCGAAGTCGATGCGACCGGCGTTGCGGCGGGCACCTGCGTCCGCTTCGAGCCGACCGTCGTGCCGAGCCCGTGCGTCGAGACGATCGAGTTCGACATGCTGCCTGGCAGCTGCCCGAACATTCTGCGTCGGCCGCTCAGCGGTCTGCCGCGGATCGTCTCCGGGGCCCTGCTCGGCTCGGCCAGCTTCGATGTCAACGACATCGACGTGGGTGCCGGCATCACCATCGAACGCGTCGATGGCGCCGGTTCGCCGACGGTCCTGTTCAACTCGTCGATCGCCGACGTCGCGACTCCGTTCCCGGACAATGGCTGTGACTGCCATGACGCCAACGGTGACGGGTTCGATGACCTGGTGATCAACTTCAGTCGCAACCCGTTCCGCAACGGGATCGACATCACCTCGGTGCCGCTTGGTACGGACATTCCGCTGGTGGTCAAGGGCTTCCTGACGAACGGCACGCCGTTCGTTGCCTACGACTGCCTGCGGCGCGCCGCGCCGGGCGTCCCGACGGACATGACCCCGGTCACGCTGCCCGCCAGCGGGCAGAACGCCAACACCGACGTCGCCGATGTCCACCAGCCGTAAGGCGCGGTAGACGGCAACGTCACAACCAACGGGGCCGGATCCTTCACGGGATCCGGCCCCAGGTCTTTTTGGGGGAAGGGAGCGAGGGAGCCAGGGAGCAAGGGAGCGAGTGCAGAGCCCGCCTGGATCAGGGCGAAGGTGGACGAGCCGGCTTTCGCCGTTGTCGGTGCAGGCTCAGAGGCTGGGGGCGGACGTCAGTGCAGTAACATGCGGGGATGCAGCGTCTGCCGGTAGGCGTTGACAGGGAAGGTCGCGACCTGCAGGTGCGGGTGCCTGTCGGCTTCCGGTCTCGCTCCCTTGCTCCCTTGCTCCCTGGCTCCCTCGCTCCCTTCGCCTCACACTTCAATCTTCTTCCAGCCGCCGTGGACGAAACGCAGCCAGCTCATCAGGAACTTGGCGATGTTGTCCAGCCACATGCCGCACCAGCAGCCGATCAGGCCCCAGCCGAAGTAGATCCCGAACAGCCACGCCCCCGGCAGACGCAGCAGCCAGCCGCCGCAGAACTGCATCACCATCGTCGCCCGCGTGTCGCCCGCCCCACGCAGCGCGCCGGTGTAGACGATCGCAGCCGCCAGGATCGGCTGCACGAACGCCATCAGCCGGAACGCACGGGCCCCGACCTCCTGCACGGCCGGGTCACGCGTCATCGCGCCGTAGATCGGCCCGGCCAGCAGGAAGAAACCCAGCCCGATCAGCGTGCACAGCCCGGCCGCCTGCAACGCCGCCTGGTGCCCGCTGCGACTGGCCAGGCGGGGCTGCCGGGCCCCCAGGTACTGCCCGACCAGCGTCGAGGCCGCCGTCATCCACGCCACGGCCGGCAGGAACGAGATCGCTTCCATCCGCATGCCGATCAGGTGCGCGGCGTAGTTGACCGTCGCCGCCTCGCCGCGCCCGGAGTTCGCCACCACCAGCACGAAGCCGAAGTGCGCGCCCCACAGCATCAGCACGTCCAGGAACGCCGGAATGCCGATGTTCATCAACCGCCCCAGGATCGCCGGATCCGGTCGCAGCAGCGGAATCCGCAGCCGCAACCCGCGCAGCCCGCGATACAGCATCACCAGCGTCAGCACCCCGCCCAGGCAGCGGGCCACCACCGTCCCGATCGCGATCCCCCTGACCCCCAGCAGCGGACCCCACCAGCCGAACACCAGCGCCGCCGATACCACCGCGTTGACCACGTTGACCACCAGCATGATCGCCATCGGCGTCCGCATGTCGCCGGCCGCACGCAACGCCCCCGATCCGATCAGCAGCATGCTGAACAGGATGTAGCCAATCGCGTCGATACGGATGTATTCCACCAGCGACCCGCGGGCCGCCGGAATCTGCAGCAACTGCTCCGCCAGCGCGGGGGCCGCCGCGTACACGCTGCCGGCCACCAGCAGGCCGAGCGTCAGCGCCAGGACCAGGGCCTGGTGCAGGGCCCGGTTGGCCGTCTCGCGGTCCCCGGCGCCATAGCTGCGGGCCACCAGGGCGGCCGTCCCGGTTCCGACCAGCGAGAACGCCAGCGAGACCCACCAGCCGAGGTAGCCGCCCGTGCCGACCGCGGCCGAGGCCTCCTTGGTCAGCGTGCCGGCCAGCCACATGTCGACGAAGCCGACCATGAAGTTGCCGAGCTGCTCGCCGAGCATCGGCAGCGCCAGCACGATGACCTGGTAGGGGATCGGACCGGCCGGCAGGGAATCGGGCAGGTCGGGCGTGACCTCCAGGCCGCCGACGTCCGAGGCGGCCGCCCCGGCGCACTGATCGGGCGTGCGCGCATCGATCCGCGCCGTGCGGGCGGAATCAGACTGCTCGGGTTTGCCTTGGGTCATGCTTCCGCCGCGGCCGGGGTCCTACGCGTGGAGGAGTATAACGCTCCGGGCGCGGCGGACGTTACCCGGTCGGGACGGGATCGGCGGGGCGGGTGTGCAGTTCGGCCTCGATGACGCGGACGAAGGCGGCCACGACCTCGGGATCGAACTGCGTTCCGGCGTGCGCCTGCAGTTCGCGGAGCGCTTCGGCCGGCCGGCTGCCCTTGCGATAGGGGCGGTCCGAGGTGATGCAGTCGTAGACGTCGGCGACCGAGATCATGCGGGCCTTGAGCGGGATCTCGTCGCCGCGCAGCCCGGCCGGATAGCCGAGTCCGTCGTAGCGTTCGTGATGGTGCAGGACGGCTTCGGTGACTTCTTCGAGTCCCTGCACGTGACTGACGATGCGGGCGCCGATCTGGGTGTGATCCTGAACGAGCAGGTACTCTTCCTCGGACAGGCCGCTCTGCTTGGCGAGAATCGCGTCGGGCACCCCGATCTTGCCGACGTCGTGCAGCAGGCCGGAGAGTTCCACCAGGTGCAGGGCCCGCGATCCGCGGATGCCCAGTTCGCGGGCCGTGGCCACGCACAACTGGCCGACGCGAGTCGAGTGATCGTGGGTGTAGTGGTCCTTGGCGTCAACGGCCGAGGCGAGGGCCCGGATCGTGCTGAGCATCTGCTGGGTGACGCTCTCGTGCAGGCGGCAGTTCAGCAGGGCCGAGGCGCTGACGGTCGAGAGGCTCTGCAGCAGTTTCTGGTCGCGGGCGGTGAACTCGGCGTCGCCGTCACGCTCGGTCGCGGTCAGCACGCCGAGGGCCCGGCCGCGGGCGACCAGCGGGACGCGGACGACGGCGAAGACGTCGCTGTCGTAGGTGCCGAGCGAGTGGAAGGCCGGCACCTCGCCGGAGTGGTTGCAGACCAGCAGGCCCTTCTCCTGCAGGACGTGCCCGGCGATGGTGCCGGAGATCGGGATGGCGACGTCGGGGATGTCGGCCGGCAGGCCGCGCGAGGCGACCAGTCGGAGGCAGTCCTGGTTTTCCTCGACCATCAGCAGGGAGACCCGCCGGCAGCGGAGGATCCGGGCGGCCTCGTCGACGAGCCACTGGGCGATCTCGGCCGGGTTGGTCTTGGTGGCGGCGCTGGGGATCAGTTCGTAGAGCAGGTTGAGTTCTTCGAAGCTCTCGAGCATCGCCCGGGTGACGCCGTTGAGGGCCTGTTCGCGGTCGAGCATGTGTCCGAGGGTGCCCTGCAGGGCGGCGGCCAGTTGCGGGCTGGCGTCGGCTGCGGGGGTGATCTGCAGGTCGCCGTGGTCGCCGTCGTCGCGGGTGATCTCGACCCGGTTGCCGACCAGGGCGGCCAGGGCGGTCAGCGCGTTCTGCAACGGGGCGGTTTCGACGAATTCGCCCAGCGGCTCGGGAGCGCAGATCTGGATCAGAGGTTCAGGCACGATCCGTTCTCCAGGGCCCGGGTGACCATTTCGCGCACGGTGGTGGGATCGAAGGGTTTGGCGACGACCAGCGCGCCCCAGCTTTCCTGGGCGCGGGTGGCGTCCTGGGCCTGTCCCTTGGCGGTCAGAATGATGATCGCCAGTTGCCGGGTCTCTTCGCGTTCGCGGAGCTTGGCGACCAGTTCGAGGCCGTTCATCTCGGGCATCATCACGTCGGTGATCAGCAGGTCCGGCGGGCTCTGGCAGATCTTCTCGTATGCCTCGCGACCGTTGCGGGCGATCTCGATCTCGCGCTGGGGTCCGCGGAGCAGGAACCGCAGGCCTTCGAGGACGTAGTGTTCATCATCGGTGATCAGAATCCGCTTCACTGGGGGATCTCCAGGCTGGCGCCGTCGAGCGAGATGCGCTCGAGCAGTTCGGTTTCCTCTCCGGGGCGATGCGTGACGATCTCGCAGCCCTTCTGATCGGCCAGACGGCGCGTCGCGGCGCTCGGCTTGCCGGCGGTGACAATGATGCAGCGGGTCTCCTGGTGCTCCTGGGCCAGTTCGCCCAGGCGGTCGCCGTGCAGGGCGTCCTCGCTGATCAGCAGCATGTCGACCGGGTAACGCCCGAGGAACCCCTCGGCCTCCTCCAGGCGGTCGACGATGATCGGCATCCAGCCCTTCTCGGCGATGCCGTGCCGCAGCAGTTCCGTCCGCCAGCCGTCGTTGCCGACCACCAGCACCGTGCTCGCGTTGCGGGCATTCAGGCAGGCCATCCGGACCGCCTGGAGCAGTTCGTCCCGCCCGGCCGGACGCCGCAGGACGATGTCGATCCCGCGGCTCCGCAGGTCGGCCGTGTCGCCGGCGAAGCTGTGCAGCACGATCCGGTACGGCCGGTCGCCGCGGTCGGTCAGCCCGGCGATCACCTCGGGGGCGTCCATGTCGGGCAGCAGCACGTCGGTGACGATCACGTCGCACTCGCCCTGTTCGGCGTGGGCCAGCAGGCGGCAGGCCGAGTGGGCCATGCGGACGTCGTAGCGCTGGGCCCGCAGCATCTGGGCCATGCGGGTGGCGACCTCGGGGTCGGCGTCGCAGACCACCACGCGGGCCAGGAAGTTCTCGCCGGTTTCGTGCTGCTCGACCGACTCGTCCCGGGCGATCGGCAGGGCGACACTGAAGCTGCTGCCCTGGCCGACTTCGCTGTCGACCCAGACGCGTCCGCCGTGCCGCTCGACGATCTGCTTGACGATGAACAGGCCGAGCCCGACGCCGGGCAGGTCGCGGATGTACTGGGTCGCGGAAAGCTGCGAGAAGCGGTCGAAGATCTGGTCCCACTGGTCGCGGGGAATGCCGGGCCCGTTGTCGCGGACACTGATGACGATCTCGTCCGAGCGCCGCATGACCTGCAGGTGGATCGCGCCGCCGTCGGGGGTGTACTTGACCGCGTTGGACAGCAGGTTGCTGAGGATCTGCGAGACCTTGTCGACGTCGGCCTCGATCGGCGGCAGACTCTCGGGGCAGTCGATCGTCATCGCGGTCTGCTTGGCCTGCGCCATGACCACGAAGACTTCCGCGCAGCTCAGAATCGGGGCGGCCAGGTCGACCTTGGCCATCTTCCAGCGCGTCCGGCCGGACTCGAGCCGCTGGGCTTCGAGCAGGTCGTCGACCAGGCGGGTCAGCCGGGTGCACTCGGAGGAGATCACGCCGAGGAACTTCTGCTGGTCATCCATCGAGAGCTTGCCGAGATCCTCGCGCAGCATCTGGGTGTAGAGCAGGATCGAAGTCAGCGGCGTCCGCAGGTCGTGCGAGACCATGCTGAGGATGTTGGTCTTGATCAGGTTCAGCTCTTCGAGCTTCTGGCGTCGCTGGCGCTCGTCGTCCTCGCGCTGCCGCAGCGTGTCGCGGAAACGGATCACGCTGCGCCGCAGCATGCGGGCCGCGTGCGACGGGGCCCACGGGACCAGGCTCTGCTGCGAGCCGCGGGCGATGCCGGTCAGCGTGCGGGCGATCTCCAGTTCGAAACGCCGGTCCGTGCGCGTCGCCAGGCGGAGGGCCAGCAGCCCGCAGATGCCCGCCAGCAGGATGCAGCCGAACTGCGCGATCATCGTCGTCGTGAAGTCCCACCGCAGGGCGCCCAGCCAGACCGGCCCGAGCACCGGCAGACTGGCGGTCATCGCGATCAGGACCGCGGCCAGCAGCGACTCGAGCAGGTGCGTGTGACGGGCCGGTGGCGCGGCCCGCTGCGGCTCCGGATGCGCGGGGTCCTCGGTCTGCAGCGGATGGTCGAAACGGATCCCCAGCAGGTAACCCTGCAGGCCGACCGAGCGGCTGACGATCTCGCCCGGCAGCCAGGCGTCCGCGCCCGACAGGCGGATCTCGACCCGGCCGGCTTCGGCCATGTTCGTCTGGGACCAGATGCCGATCCCGCCGCCGCTGATGTTGTGCAGGCGGGCCGTGCAGGGTTCGGCGTCGGGGGTCGTTCGCAGTTCGACCGGGCGGTCGGCCTGGAAGCGGGTCCAGGCCCGCTTGCCGCTGAAGGTGTCGGGCTCGCCGATCCGGCGGATCTTGCCCAACTGGCGATCGAGTTGTTCCCGGGCCTGGTGTTGCAACGCGCGCGACTCCCGGGTCAGGCATCGGCTTCCCGGGCGGCCGGGTTCAACAGCGCCGCACGACCGACGACCCGCTGGCGACGGGGCGGTTGTTATCAGCACGCCCGGACATGAAACGCGCACAAATCGCGGGTACAACACACACGCTGCAAGACTGGCTTCGCCAAGGAGAATGTCCCGATGGCTCGGCTTCTGCTGATCGTGCTTCTGATGACCCCGGCGGCCACCGCCCAGGAACCCGCCGGCGACAACATCGGCCACCGCCGGCACCTGCATCGACACAACCAGCCCCACGCCACCACGCCGGCCGATGCGGCCCGCTTCGTCACCGACCGGAACGGGCGGGCCCTGCACCTTCCGGTCGAAGACGACGCCTTCACCTTCGCGGTCTTCGGCGACCGGACCGGCGGGCCGGCCAGCGGTGTGGCCGTCCTGGCTGATGCGGTCCGCGACGTGAACCTGCTCGAGCCGGACCTGGTCATGACGGTCGGCGACCTGATCCAGGGCTACGACCGCGAAGGCCCGTGGCTGAAGCAGATGCGCGAGTTCCGCCGGATCATGGACCAGTTGCTCTGCCCGTGGTTCCCGGTGGCCGGCAACCACGACGTCTACTATCGCGGGCCCGAGATGTTCCGTCCGAAGGGCGAACACGAATCGAACTACGAGATGCACTTCGGCCCGCTGTGGTACGCCTTCGAACACAAGAACTGCTGGTTCATCGTGCTGTACACCGACGAGGGTAACCCGGAGACCGGCGAGAAGACCTTCCGCAAGCCCGACGCGCAGAAGATGAGCCAGCGGCAGTTCGACTGGCTCCGCGAAACGCTCGCCAGCGCCGTCGACGCCGACCACGTCTTCCTGTTCGTGCACCACCCGCGCTGGCTGGGACGCAACTACGGCGAGGACTGGAACCGCGTGCATGACCTGCTGGTGCAGGCCGGCAACGTGACGGCCGTTTTCGCCGGGCACATTCACCGCATGCGGAGCGACGCCCGGGATGGGATCGAGTACGTCACGCTGGCGACCGTCGGCGGGCACCAGCCCGGGATCGTGCCGAGCGCCGGCTTTCTGCATCACTTCGAACTGGTCACCGTCCGCAGGCAGCAGATCGCCCTGGCCAGCATTCCGGTCGGGCAGGTGATGGATGTCCGCGAGATCACCGGCGCGATGATGGAGGAGACCGTCGCCCTCGCGCAGCAGCAGCCCGGCATCGGCGGACACCTGCAACTGAACGCCGACGGCGCGGCCGCCGGGACGGTCACGCTGACGCTGCGGAATCCGACCCGCCGGCCGGTCGAGGCGACGCTGGTCCCGACCAGTGCCGACAGTCGCTGGCGGTTCGCGCCGGATCATCAGCATCAGACCCTCGCGGCCGGTGCGACCTGGACGGCCGAGGTGCAGGTGCTGCGGGCGGGCCCCTCGCTGGACCAGGCCTTCCGCATTCCGGAACTGGTCGCCAGCATGGAGTACCTCGCCGAGGGCGCCCGCTATCCGATTCCCGATCTGCGGGTCGAGATGCCGATGCGGCCGACGCTCGGGCCGGTGCCGCGCCCGGCCGTCGAGCGGGTGCTGGCGCTGAACGGACGCGGCCAGGCGGCCCGGGTGGCGTCCGAGGTGGCCTCGCTGCCGGATGGTCCGCTGACGCTGGAATGCTGGTTCCGGGCCGAGCGTTTCGGGCGCCGGGTCGGACTGCTGAGCAAGGCCGAGAGTTCCGAGTACGGGATCTTCGTCAGCAACGGGGTGCCGAACTTCTCGATCTTCATCGGGCAGAGTTACCTCGAGGTGGCGTCCGAATCGCCGGTCCTGAAGACCGGGACGTGGCACCACATCGCGGGCGTCTACGACGGCAGCGCGGCCCGCCTGTACGTCGACGGCCGGCTGATCGCGACCGAGGCGCGCGGCGGGACGCGAAGGACGAACGGGCATCCGCTGATGATCGGCGCGGACGTGGACGGGCAGGGGGCCCCGGTGTCATTCTTCCAGGGCGAGATCGACGCCGTCCGCCTGTCGCACGTGGCCCGCTACCGCGGCGAGGCATTCACCCCGCAACGCCGCTTCGAGCCCGACGCCGGGACCGATCTGCTGCTGAACATGGACAGCGTGCAGGGCATCTGGCTGTTCGACGAATCGTCGCGGGCCGGACACCCGCGCCTGATCGGCACCGCCACCGTGCGGTAGCGGATGGTGCCACTGCTCTTGAGTTCTTGAGCAGTGTCTTCTCAGGCGACGGAGCGCGCGCGTGTCCGGTGACGCTGTGGGCGGTGTCTCCCGCACAGGCGGCGGTCCGGGCGCCCTCAGACTTCGCGCAGCTTGTGACCCATCTTGTACTTCTTGGCCTGCAGGTAGCGGCGGTTGTCGTCCTTGGGCTTCATCTCGATGGGCAGTTGTTCGACCACCTCGAGGCCGTAGACCTCCAGGCGGTTCACCTTCTTCGGGTTGTTCGTCAGGATCCGCACCCGCTCGACGCCCAGGTCCCGCAGGATCTGCGCGCCGACGCCGTAGTCCCGCCGGTCGGCCGGCAGCCCGAGGGCCAGGTTGGCCTCAACCGTATCCATCCCCTCGTCCTGCAGCCGGTAGGCCTTCAGCTTGTTGATCAGCCCGATCCCGCGACCTTCCTGCCGCAGGTAGACCAGCACCCCGCGACCGGCGGCCGCGATCTGGGCCATGGCCGAGTCAAGCTGCTCGCCGCACTCGCAGCGGTGCGAGCCGAACACGTCCCCGGTCAGGCACTCGGAGTGCACGCGAATCAGGGTCGGATCGTCGCCGGTTTCGCCCGGCAGTTTCTCGCCGAAGGACAGCGCGACGTGCGTTTCGTTGTCGACGTTGGTCGTGTAGGCGCACAACTGCCAGGTGCCGAACTCGTTGCGGATCGTGACCCGCTCGGCCCGCTCGACCAGCCGCTCGCGCTGCATGCGGTACTCGATCAGGTCCGCGACCGTGCACATCTTCAGGTTGTGGCGATCCTTGAACCGCACCAGGTCGGGCACCCGGGCCATCGTGCCGTCATCGTTCAGGATCTCGATGATCGCGGCCGCCGGCATCAGCCCCGCCAGGCGGCACAGGTCGACCGAGCCCTCGGTCTGCCCGGCCCGCACCAGCACGCCGCCGTCGCGGGCCATCAGCGGGTTGACGTGTCCCGGGCGGGCGAAGTCCTCCGGCACGGCCTCTTCCGCGCAGGTGTGGCGGATCGTGATCGCGCGGTCGCTGGCCGAGACGCCGGTCGTCACCCCGAACCGCGGGGCCGCGTCGATCGTCACCGTGAAGGCGGTCCCGTATGTCGTCGTGTTCTGCTGCGCCTGCGGCAGCAGTTGCAGGGCCTGGCAGCGGCTGCGACTGAGCGGCACGCACAGCGTTCCGCGCCCGTTCGTGACCATGAAGTTGACGTCGTCGGCCGTGATCGTCTCGGCCGCGCAGACCAGGTCGCCCTCGTTCTCGCGATCCTCGTCGTCGACCAGGATGATCATCCGCCCGGCCCGCAATTCCTCGAGGATTTCGTCAATCGGGCTGAAGTGGCGGTCAGACGCGGGCGACTCGGCCATCGGAACTGCTCCTGCGGCGGCGGATTGGTCGATACACTATCAGTAATGATAGCCGCTGGAACCAAGCCGGAGAACCTGCGCGACCCTGGCCGGGGGACCGGTCTGCCCGCTCTGGTCGCGGCCCCCCGCCTGGCGACGGAGACCGAGACGCCGCCGGAGACCACGACCGAGGTCACCGCGCGGCAGCGGCTGGCGCCCCGCTGGCACGTGGTTCTGCTCGATGATGACGACCACACCTACGACTACGTGATCGAAATGCTGATGAAGCTGTTCAATCACGACCTGGACAAGGCGTTTCAACTGGCCTGCGAAGTGGACAAGAACGGCCGCGTGATCGTCGAGACGACCACGCTCGAACGGGCCGAACTGAAGCGCGACCAGATTCACGCCTACGGGGTGGACTGGCGGTTGGAGCGTTGCGCGGGTTCAATGTCAGCAGAGATCGAACCGGCGGACGACTGACAGCGTCCGGTATCAAACTCCAAGGATCCATGCCCCATGCCCGTGGCTCGTCTTGCTGCTCTCGCCCTGGCCGGCCTGCTGGCCGCCGCCGCCGCCGCCAGTCCCCCGCCGACGCCCGAGTGGCTGGTCTTCCTCGCCCGCGACCACGCGGTCGGACTGACCGGCCGCCAGACGCCGGCGGATGTCACGCACGTGCGGACGCTGCTCGAAGCGGCCCTGCGGCTGGACCCCGACCAGGCCATGGCCCATCGCTGGCTGTACGAACTCGACACGCTGCAGGATCGCACCCCCGATGCCCGCGGGCACCTCGATCGGCTCGTCCAACTGGAACCCGAGAACGAGTCCGCCTGGCACCAGTGGCTGCAGTCCGGAGCCGGCGAACGGGCCCTCGGCGAACGCTCGGCCTGGCTGAACCAGCAGCTTGGTCGGGCGGCCACCAACGTGCAGCGGGCCCAGGTGCACCTGGAACTGGCCCGCATCGCCTGGCAGCGGTTCGACGTGACCACGGCCCGCCGGCACGTCGGCGAAGCGCTGCGGCTCGAACGGGACCTGCCCGGCCTGGCCCGCCTGGAGATGGAACTGCTCGACGAGCGCGAACCCGCGACCCGCCGCCTGGCGGTGCTGCTGCGGGCCGTGTCCGCCAACCCGGTGCAGGTCGATGCCCCCTGGCAGATCGGCGTGCTGCTGGATGAGGCCCGGCTGCCGGACCTGGCGCACATCTTCTACGAGCACGCGGTGTCGGTGCACGAGGCGACCGACCCCGACTCCGATGCCCCGGCCGAGTACCTGCGGCAACTGTCGCGCAACGCGCTGGCCCGCGGCGACCGCGCCACCGCGCTGACCTACGGCAAGCGGGCGGCCGGTGCCGATCGCAGTTCGTACGCGTCGAGCTTCTACCTGATGTGGCTGCTGCGTGCGACCGGGCAGGAAGGGCAGGCCCGTGTGCACCAGGCCCAACTCGAGGAACGCTTCGCCAGGGTCAAGGCTCCCGAGGACTGGCCGGTCGACCTGGTCGCCGCGGTCGCCTGGTATCACTGTGCGATTGAACCGCAGCCGGAACGGGCCCTGCTGCTGGCCGAGGCGGCCGCGGCGCAGGCCGGCGACGACCCGTTCGTCCGCCGGGTGCTGGGCTGGGCCCGGATGCTGCAGGGCGACGAAGCGGGCGCCGAGGAGACGCTGACGCCGATCGCGGTCCAGGATCCGTGGGCGGCGGTCAAGTTGGCGGAACTGCTGGTCAACCAGGGCCGCGGCGACGAGGCGACCGCCCTGATCCGGCAGGTGCGACACATTCCGGTGGCCGGGCTGGTGACGGAACAGTTGACGTCGCTGGGGCTGGATGCCGTCGTGACCCACCCGACCTCGGAACTGCAACAGGCGATCGCGAACTTCGACCGGCAGCCGCTGCTGTTCCACCGCGCGCCGTGGCGGTTCCTGTCGGCCACGGTCAAGCCGGTCGACCTGAGCCCCGGGGTGGGCGAGCCGTGGCAGGTCGACCTGGTGCTGGCCAACAAGGGCGGTTTCCCGATCTCGCTCGGCCCGGACCAGATGGTCAACCCGACCTTCCTGCTGTCGTTTGAACTGCGGGGTGACAAGGACCGTATGTATCCGGGGCTGCTGACGATCAGCGTCGACCAGCGGCGCCTGCTGCGCCCGGGGGAATCGGTTTCCGTTCGACGGGCGCTGGATCTCGGTCCGTTGCGGAAGGCGGCCGACCGGACGCCGCAGCAGTTGCAGCGGATCACGGTTCGCGGCTGGCTGGATCCGCAGCGGCAGGGCGGCACCTGGCGGGCGAGCGCGACCGGCCAGGAACTGACCAAGGTCAGTTTCAACCGGCGCCCGATGGTCACGACGCGCGAGAGTTGGGCCGCGATCTTTGCCGGCATGGACTCGCCCAACGCGCCGACCGTGTACCGTTCGATCCGGGCCCTGGGCGGCCTGCTGGCCGAGTCGCAGTACGCCCGCCTCGGGCGGTTGCGGTACGAGCCGGCCCCGATTCCGCGCGAGAAGGTCCACGCGGCCCTGCGTGACGCTGTCGGCTCGCCGATCTGGCAGGTGCGGGCGCGGGCGCTCGAAGGCCTCCGCTGGACGGGCTTCGATCGGGAACTGCTCGACGCTGTCCGCGGCTGTCTGACCGACGAGCACTGGCTGGTGCGGATGATGGCCGTCCGCCTGCTCGGGCAGCGTCTGGGCGCCGACTTCGCGGACGAGGCCGCGCGGATCGCGGCGTCGGACAGCGATCCGCAGGTCAAGGCGATGGCCGGCTGTTTCGGGGCCGGCGGGTCGCGGCCGTGACCGGTTCCGGCGAGGTTCGCCGATAAAAATCGCCTGCCGCCGGCCGTTTGACCGGATTGGGCTGTGTGATTTGACGCAGAGCGCCCGATACAAGTACAAGTCTGCAGAATCGAACCGTCTGGGAGGTTGCCGTGCGACATCGTATCGTCCGACTGGCCGGAATCGCGCTCGCGGCCGGGCTGCTGCTGGCCTCGACCGGCTGCGCGACGCGTGCGGCCACCGGCGCGGCGGCCAAGACGCACCTGGCGGCCGGCGAGACGGCGCTGGCGCGGAAGGACTACGACGCTGCGCTGGAGGAGTTTCGTCAGGCGGTCAAACTCGACCCGCAACTGGCCGAGGCGCACAGCCAACTGGGCGTGGTCTACAAGGAGCAGGGTCAACTGGACCAGGCGGCCGAATCGCTCGAAACGGCGGTGCGGCTGGATCCGCGCAGTTTCGTGTCGCTGTTCGAACTGGGCGAGGTGTACCGCCTGCTGGAGCAGTTGCGCAACGCGGTGCGGGCGTACGCCCTGGCCGTCAATCTGCGTCCGAAGGACTTCGACGCGCACTTCCGGCTGGCGAGTTGTTACCACGACCTGGGTGACACCGAGGATGCGATCAGCAGTTACGAGACGGCGCTGGAGCTTGATCCGCGCAGCGTGCATGCCTGGACGAACCTCGGCGCGGTGCACGACCAGCGGGGCGAGTACTACGCGGCGATCCGGGCCTACAAACGTTCGCTGGAACTGTCCACCGATCAGCCGATCGTGCTGGTCAACCTGGCGACGGTCTACCTGAACCAGGAGCGGTTCTCGGCTGCCCGGCGGACGCTTGAAGCGGCGCTGGAGCAGGATCCGGACCTGAGCGTCGGGCACGAGCGGATCGGCTACTGCCACTGGCGTGAGCAGAACCTGGACAAGGCCGAAGCCAGCTACCGCCGGGCGCTGACGCTGGACGACAAGAACGGCCGGGCGTTCGCGGGCCTCGGCGTGGTGCTGATGACGCGCTACCTCGGCGATCCGGACAAGACCGATCTGCGGGCCCAGGCGGTCGAAGCCTGGCATACCAGCCTCGAGATCGACCCGTCGCAGCCGCACCTGCGCTCGCTGATCAACAAGTACCGCATCAAGGCCGACCGCCCGCTGCTCTCGTTCGAAGAGTAAGCCTTGTGCCGTGTGCCCCATTCTCGGGCCGTGTGCTCCATCCTTGACCCGGGTGCCCCACGCTTGACCCGGATGCCCCATCCCTGAGCCGTGTGCCCCATCCTTGCCCCGGGTGCCCGATCCTTGACTCGGGTGCCCCATTCTTGAGTGAGCGAAGCGAACGGAAGGGTGGGGGACTGCGTTCTGCCGCATTGGCCCGATTCCGGTTCGCGAGGCCGCGGTCTCCCGCGTTGGTCACGCACCCCGCGCCGGTCCCCTCTCCATCCCGTGTGCGCTCCATTTTCGAATTTCTCCCGGCGCGCGGCGGCGGTTCTTCGCGTTGATCTGGTAACCGGCCGGCTGCGGTGTGACTGCGGCCCCGGATACCGAACCCTGCTGGAGATCGACGGTATGAACTGCTTTCTTTCGCGCCGGATTACGCTCCCGGTGTTCGCGGTCGCGACGGCGACCCTGGCGCCGGCCGACTTCTCGCACTGGATCTGCGACGACGGGATCTACAGCGAGAGCAGTTGCTGGGACGACGGAATCCCGTCCGATCCGGGCGAGGCCGGCGCGATCGACTTCGACAACCTCGGCATGCCCTACACGGTCAACATGGATGTCGACGCGACCTTCGGAACCATCAACATCACCTCGCCCGAAGCCCGCATGAGCATCAGCGGCCGCGCGATCAACCCGGCCTTCTCGTTCAACGTGGTGCCCGGGGCCGAGGTCACGATGACCAGTTCCAGCTTCGTCGGCGGCACCGGCGTGTACACCAACGGCGGCCTGCTGACCACGTACCGCGCCAACCTGATCGACCTGGCCGGCTTCGAGCAGAACAACCTGCTGCGGATCGTGGCCGCCGGTGTCGGCGGGAACGCGGAACTGACCGTCAACACCAGTTTCACCAACCATGGCGTCATGGAGTTCCAGGGCGGCTGCTGCGCCGGGAACAACGCCATCCTGACCGTGCCGGGCAGCGATCTGCTGACCAACACCGGCGGCATCAACCTGCTGGCCGGACCGGGGATTCGCCGGATCGACGCGCACCTCGACAACCAGGGGGTGATCAACCTCGGGCAGACGTCCTTCTTCGACAAGACGGACGGGCTCTACACGACCAGCGGGACGATCAACTTCGGCGAATCGGTCGTGCTGAACTTCGACAACGGCGCCACCCTGACGCAGTCGGCCGGGCTGATCGACATGCCGGCCAGTTCCTACATCGATATCGACACGGGCGGCGCGTTCACCTTCACGGGCGGCACGCTGAACGGACAGGTGCGACTGACCGACGCGGACCTGCTGCTGGCCCCGGCCTCGGTCGGCGGCGCGTTCGAGTTCCGCGGCGTGGCCGGCACGCTGACGGGCGACGTCGGCGCGGACCAGTCCGTGACGCTGTTCGCCACCGGCTTCAGCGGGATGAACGCGACCGTGACCACGACCGGCGACGTCACCAACGCCGGCCTGCTGGCGACCGCCTCCGGTTGCTGCAACGGTTCGAACACGAGGATCATCGTGCCCGACGGCAGCGTGCTGACCAACACCGGGCTGATGGACCTGCAGGCGGCGTTCGGCGTGCAGAGCATCGCCGGTGACTTCGACAACCAGGGGGCCCTGACGATTGCGCGGGCCACGGTCTTCGACAAGGTCCAGGGCACCTATCGAAACGCGGGGGACATCAGCGTTGCCTTGCCCGGTTCGATCAGCCTGCGGGTCGCGGCCGATTTCGTCCAGGACGACGGCACGCTCATGCTGCAGGACACGGCCCGGATGTCGCTCGATCCCGGCAGCACGTTCTTTTTCAACGGCGGCGACATCACCGGAACCGGCGAGGTTCTGCTGACCGATGCGCACCTCGTGATCGACCCGAACGCCTCGGGTTCCGGCCGCTTCCGGTTCCAGCGCGATGCCAACACGCTGACCGGCGACATCGCCCCCGACCAGTCGATCCTGATCTGGGCGCTCGGCACGTCCGGTCAGAGCGGCGCGGTCACGACCGTCGGCGACGTCACCAACGCCGGTTCGATCACGATGGACGGCGCCTGCTGCAACGGAACGAACGTCACGCTGACCGTTCCGCCCGGCAGCAGCCTGACCAACACCGGCAGCATGTTCCTGCGGGGCAACGCCGGAATCCGCTTCATCACGGCCGACTTCGACAACCTCGGCCTGGTCGAGATCGATCGCCTCAGTCGCTTCAACGCGCCCAACGGAACCTACACGAACCAGGGCACGCTGCGGATTCAGCCCGGCAACACGCTGACCGTGAGCGGCAGCACGCTGCTGAACACCGGCCCCGGGATCATCTCCGGCGGTGGTACGCTGGATGTCAGCGGGGTCGACTTCGTCAGCGAGGCGGCCGTGGCCCCGGGCGTGGCGGTCGGCACGCTGAACCTGACCGGCACGTACGAGCAGGCCGGGCCGGGTTCGTTGCGGATCGAGGTGGGCGGTCCGGTTCCGGGAAGCGGGCACGATCAACTGGCGGTCAGCGGGGTCGCCAGCCTCGGCGGCACGCTCGAGATCAGCTTCGTCGACGGCTACTCGTGGGAAGCGGACCAGGAGTATGTCGTGCTTACGGCCGGCACCGTGACGGGCACGTTCGACAATGTGATCGCCCCGGGCACGTTCCAGGTCACCTACGACGCCGACCGCGTCACCATCAGCGGGTCCTGCCCGGCCGGGGATACGAACGGCGACTGCCAGGTGGACCTGCGGGACGTGGAGGTCATCTCGACGCCGGATGAGGCGGGCGTCGACCTCGGCACCAGTTCGGTCGATGTGACCGGCGCCGAACGCCGCTTCGGCGGACCCTGAGCCTGGTTCGATGAGAACTGAAAGCAGGGAGAGGAGTGAAGTCGAGTGGAGCGGGGCGTCCTGTCCCCGCTCCGCCGGCGCAGTGGCCAAGTGAGCAAGTAACCAAGTCAGCAGTGGGCGAGTCGGCAGGTCCGCAGGGTTGCCGTGCAGGCCGGGGCTGTGCCGGCTCGTTTCGCTCGTTACGGGCTGTCGGGTTGCTTCGGGGCCTTCACTTCGGCGTCGACCAGGCGAAGCACATCCTGCAGCAGGCCGTCCTGGCGGCCCTGGAAGCGTTCGGCCGGGATGTCGACCCGCAGGTCGGGCTCGATTCCGCGTTCGTCGAGAGCCTGTCCGTCCGCGCGGAAGGCGAGCCACTGCGGCACGCTGACGACGATCCCCTCGCCGGCTTCCAGTTCACGCGGGTTGCCGCTCGAGCCGGCCGTGGGGACGCCCAGCAGCCTGACCTGCGGAAGTTCTCCAAGCATGCCGGCGAAGGCCTCCGCGCTGCTCATGCACCGCGGGCCGATCAGGACGTACACCGGTCGTTCGAACGTCCAGGGGCCGCGTGGTTCGAGGGTTCGCGTCTCGCGCGGGCCGAGGTCCGTGTGGGCCGGACCGGTCCGCACCTGGGCCGAGGCGTACGGCACGGCCGTCTTGGCGAAGCGACCGGCCATCTGCTGGGCGAGTCGCTCGTTGCCGCCGCCGTTGAAGCGCAGGTCGAGGATCAGGGCCCGCGTGTCGCGCAGGGACGCGAGGACTTCATCGAAGGCGGCGACCATCTCGCGGTTGCGCAGCGCGTCGACCGCCAGGTATCCCAGGCCGCCTGGCGTTCGCCCCCAGCGCAGGTCGTTGCCCGCTTCGAGGTTCGAGATCAGCCCGCCGGCGGCCATCACGTTGCCGTTCACGCTTCGCGGCCGCCGGTAGACCGGTACCGGCTGACCGTCGACCCGCAGCCAGATGTGCAGGTCGCGCAGCGGGCGAAGCATCTCGGCCAGCACCTGGGCCAGTTCGATCGTGTTGGACACCTCGCCGAGTCGCGGCCGGAAAGTCTCGCGGACGGCGTTCCAGTCCACTTCGGGGCGCAGTCCGAAACCGGCGTACTGCCGGTCGAACTCTTCCCAGACGCGGTCGAACACGGCCCGGGCCTTGTCGGCCGAGACCGGGCGCACCGGCGGGAGCGTACGGCGTTCGAAGACCGGCAGGTACTGCACCCACTCGGTGGTGGTGTCGACGGCGAAGAAGCGGCGAACGCCGGCGGAGGTGTCGACATCGACGACCAGTTGGTGGCGGGGCGGCAGGCTCGCCCGCCGGCCGACGTGGAAACTGGCCCGGATCTTGTCGTTGGCGATGCGCGACATGTGAAAGTGACGCAGGGACTGGCCGGGACCGACCACCGTGTCGGCCGGGAAGAGTTCACCCAGGCGGTCCGGGTGAAAGCGAAGCCAGGCATGCTCGAACGTTTCCATCACGTCGGCGGCGCTGCTGACCAGTTGGCCGCGCCGGCGGGGAATGACGATCGCCCAGACGGCCCCGGTTTCGGCGCAGTGCCCGATGCCGAGGTCGGCCGGCCCCGTCTTGAGCTTCAGCCCGTCCGGCCCCTCGAAGTAGAAGCGGGACAGGTGAAAGATGTCTTCGGTACCGAACGACCAGTTGCAGGCTTCCTGCCCGCTGCCGGCCGGATAGCGTTCGGCCAGGTTGGCGACGAACGGCTGGCTGGCGGGAGACTGCGTCGTCGCGGGCTGTTGCGCAAGGGCGACACCGGCCAGCAGGCTGACGAATGCGGCGAGCGTTTTCACGGTGATCCTCCGGGCGTGTCGCGGAGCGTGGCCAGCAGGGCCCGCGAGTCCGCGGTGTGCGCGTGGTCGGGTTCCAGGAGCTTCTGCTGGACGGCCAGGGCGGCGACGCAGAGCGACTCGGCTTCCCCGCGTCCGTCCGGCCCGCGGGCCAGCAGGTCCGCCAGATTGTACATCGCACGAGCCGTGTACTGGTGCTGCCGGCCGAGCCCTTCCTCGAGGATGTCGAGCGCGTCGCGGAGGTGCGGTCCGGCCTCATCGAGCCGCCCCAGGCTGACCAGCAGCTTGCCGTAGTTGTTGTGCATCTTGGCGACCTCGGGGTGCGCCCGGCCGAGCCAGGCCAGCCGCAGTTGCAGGGCCGCCTGGTAGTGTCCCTCGGCCCGCTCGAGCAGTTCCCGGCGCAGGTCGGGGTCATCGGTCTGCCCGGCCCGCGTGCGATACAGCGCGCCGAGGTTGTTGCGGGTCTGGGCCAGCGCGTCGTGGGCGTCGGCCTGGTCCTTCCGGCGGGCGCCGCGGGCGACGGTCGCATCGGCGGCAGCCTGGCGAATCGGCAGGGCTTCGCGGTAAAGCTGCTCCGCTTCGTCGAGGGCCCCGCGCATCTTGCGGACGACGCCGAGCGAGTTGAGCGTCTCGCCGATCAGGGGGTGTCCCTGCGGGAGGCGTTCGCGGCGGCGTTGCAGGGCCTCGCGCAGCAGCGGTTCGGCCGCTTCGAGGTCGCCGCGTTCGACCGTGACTTCGCCGAGGTCGTTCAGGGCCCGGACGGTGTCGAGGTGCCCGCCGCCGAGTTCGCGCAGGTTCATCTCGTATGCGCTGCGAAGCTGATCCGCGGCCTGCTCCTGCCGGCCGAGGCGCCAGTAGGTCCGCCCGAGGGTGTACTGCAGGGCGGCGGCGACCCGCGGGCGATCGCCGAGTTCACGCTGGATCTCGCTGGCGATGCGGTCGAGCACGTCGGTCACCTTGGTGTCCTTGTCGCCCTGTTCCCAGACGTCGCTGGACTGCATCATCCCGGTCAGGATCTCGTTGATGCGTTCGAACTTGTCCGCCTCGCGCTGGGCCCGGTCGTAGAGCACGCCGAAGACCACCGCCGCGGCCAGCGCGCCGACGAAGATCGTCGAAAGCAGCGCGACCGGCAGCTTGTGGCGGCTGACGTAGCGGCTGACGCGATACGCCAGGCTCGGCGGACGGGCCTGGATCGGGTAGCGGTTCAGGTAGCGATGCACGTCGTCTTCGAGTTCGGCTACCGTCTGGTAGCGGCGGGCGGGGTCCTTCTCGAGGGCCTTGCCGGCGATCGTGCTGACGTCGAGCGGCACCTGGCTGGCCAGGGCGTGGGCCGGGCGCGGCGACGTTTCGCAGATCTCGCGGACGACGTCGAGCAGGGTCGGCTTCATCACGTCGTACGGGAACGTTCCGGTGACCAGTTCGTACAGGATCACGCCGAGCGTGTAGACGTCGCTGCGGACGTCGATCGCATCCGGTTCAGCCCGCGTCTGCTCGGGGCTCATGTAGGCCGGCGTGCCGAGCAGTCGCCCGGCTTCCGAGACCATGCTGGCTTCGGGGCCCTCGGATTCGCTGGCCCGTGCGAGCCCGAAGTCGAGCACCTTGGGGTTGCCGTCGTCGTCGATCAGGATGTTGGCCGGCTTCAGGTCGCGGTGGATCACGCCGCGCTGGTGGGCGTAGTTCAGAGCGGCGCAGATCCGGTGGAACAGCTCGATCCGGGCCCGCAGGGGCAGCGGCGGGCGGCTTCCGCCGGGGTGCTCGCCGTTGACGTAGGCGCTCAGCGGAATTCCGCTGACGAGTTCCATCGCGAAGTAGGTCTGCCCGTCGGGCGTCACGCCGGCGTCGTAGATCGCGGCGATCGACGGGTGGTTCAGGCGGGCGAGCGTCTGCATCTCGCGGCGAAACAGCCGCGCCCGGAAATCATCGACCACGCCGCCGCGGACGACCTTCAGGGCCACGCGCCGCCGCGGCGTCCGCTGCTCGGCCTCGAACACCAGGCCCATCGCGCCCTCGCCGATCTTGCGGATGATGCGGTAGTCGCCGATCGCGTCCGGCAACGGCGGGGCCGGCGGGGCGGCGGCGGGCAGGTCGTGCAGGTCGCCCAGCAGGCTGCGCATCCCGGCCACGCTTTCGGCGCAGGTGCCGCACGACGCGACGTGGTCGGCGATGCGGCGGGCCTCCGCATCGTCGGGATCACCGTGCAGCCATTCCCAGAGGTCGTCGCGCGAGACGGCGCAACTCATGTCCAGCTTCCGGTGATCCGGCGGAGTTCCTCTTCAAGCTGGCGGCTGGCCCGCACGAGGCGGCCCTTGACGGTCTGCTCGGTCACGTCGAGGGCGCCCGCCATTTCGCTGCGCGAGAGGTTCTCGTAGAACTTGAGGATCAGCACGCTGCGGAGTTCCTCGGGCATCTGGTCGATGATGCCGCGGATCAGTTCGGCCCGCTCGGTCCTGGCGAAGCGCGTGCGCGGGCCGGCCTCGCTGCGGGCGGCCTCGAACCCGGTCTGCAACCGGTTGGCGTGGGTCGGGCTGCGCTTGTGGTGCCGCATGATGTCCAGGCAGCGGTTGCGGGCGACGCGATAGAGCCACGGCCGGACGTCGCCGGTCGGGGCCTTGTCGGGATCGCCCAGCTTGGCGAAGGTCTCCTGGGCGACGTCGTCAGCGCGGGCCGGATCTCCGAGGTAGGTCCGGCAGTAGCGCTGGATCGCGTCCCAGTAGCGCCTGGTCAGGTCGTCGAGCGCCGTGCGGTCGCCGCCGCGGAGGGCTTCGAGCAGTTCGATATCGGTCGGCGTCTCAGCCATAGGTTCGTATCGCACCACGAGACCGCCACCCGGTCAAGGGCGAGTCCGCTAACCCTTGCCGCGAGTTGGCTTTGCATTTCATCGGCAGCGGCCCGGCACTTTTCTGAGATTTCATGGTCCGCCCGCCGGTCCCGGTCGTGACAGGGGTGGACGAAGGCCGTTGCGGCACCCTGTGAGCGCGTACAATGCCCGCCGGGCGTGCGTGGCCACGGAACCGTGCGGCCCTGTTTTGGACGACTGCGAGGCAACAGCGATGAAGCGTTTCGTGCATGGTACCGGCCTGTTTTCGATCAGCCTGCTGCTGGGTGGCTGTCCGGTGATGGACGTCGACCCGAACATGCCCGGTTCCGGGATGTCGCAGAACAACAACGGCACCAGCCTGACCACCGGGCAGGTCGAGACGATTGCCGAGGACATCGTCGACCAGGCCCTGGCCGATGCCGGCAGCGAGTTCGAGACGATCGCCAGCGAGGTCGCCAGCGAACTGGTCGCAGCAGCCGTGGCCGAGGCGATCGAGCAGGCGGCCCTGGCCCGCGTCTACGGCGACGGATCGGCCGGCTCGCGAATGGTCGGCGGCGACACACGCCTGGGCGACAACGGCGACATCAACACCCAGTACGAGGATTTCATCGTGCCGGAGGGCGTCACGCTGACGGTCCAGAGCGGAACGGTGATTCGCTGCACCGGCAAGTTCGAGAACCACGGCAAAATCATCGTGCAGAACGGCACCGAGGGCGGCACGCGCACCGGGACCGGCAGTTCGACCGTGCTGGGAGCCGAACAACCGGCCGAGCCGGGCGCTTCGACGCTCGCGGCCGCCGGCGGTGAGGTCGGCGACGACAGCGGCGCGCAGAGCGGCGGCTTTCCGGGCATCGGTCTGTCGGAGTTCGAATCGCGGCAGTTGCTGGTACCGGGCATCAAGGCGGGCGGCAGCGGCGGGGCGTCGTTCAATTCCGAGGGCGGTGACGGCGGCGGATCGTTCGTCGTGATGTCTTCCGGCCCGCTGGTCAACAACGGCCTCATCATGGCCGACGGCGAGAGCGCCACGGACGGTGCCGGCGGTGGTGCCGGCGGCGTGGTCGTGCTGGCCTCGAAGACGAGCGTTGAGCAGACCGGCATCGGGATGATCACGGCCACCGGCGGTGACGGCGGCGGCGCGACCAGCGGCTCGGCCCCGGGCGGCGGCGGCAGCGGCGGGATCGTCCACATGCTGGCTCCGACGATGACGGATGCCGGCGTGGTGGTCGTCGACGGCGGCGCGGCCGGCGCGAGCGGCGCGGCCGGTTCGATCACCGACACGCTGCGAACCGGTGGCGGCGGCGGCGGCGCGACGGCCCGCAAGGGCGGCAGCGGCGGCGGCGTCGGCCTCGAAGACGGCCAGCCCAACGACCCCGGCACCGCCGGCAGCGGCGAAGCAGGCTTCTCGCTGACCAGCGAAGTGGATCCGACGGCATTGCTTTAGGAAGGGAACAGGGAACAGGGAACAGGGAACAGGGGGCCCGCGGCGTCGCACCCGGGGCCGCGCAGAACGAAGCCGATCGCGGGTCTGCGAAAGACATGCGAAGACCGGGACAGCCACCTGATCCCTGTTCCTTGCTCCCTTTCCAAGGGATTAGGGTGCGACGCGGCAGACCGCGCTCTCCCACCTGTTCTCGGTTCCCGGTTCCCTGTTCCCTTCTTCAGGGAGTAGGGTGCGTCATCGACGCGGCAGACCGCGCTCCCGTGAATCGCGAAAGCCCCAGGCGTCGATGCCGCACCGCGTGGCAGCATCGTCGTCCGAAAAAGGGGGACAGCCACGTGGCTGTCCCTAATAATCCGTGTACCCGCTCGCAGCACGCGAAAACGCCCGATCCCTGTCCCACCTGTTCCCTGTTCCCTGTTCCCGGTTCCCTGTTCCCTTCTTCAGGCCACATAGAAATATCGCGTCAGATGAAAGAACAGCGGCGCCGCGAACGCCAGCGAATCGAATCGGTCCAGTACCCCGCCGTGGCCGGGCAGCAGGCTGCTGTAGTCCTTCACGCCGAGGTCGCGCTTGACGGCCGACATCGTCAGGTCGCCGGCGAAGCCGAGCAGGGCGGCGGTGCCGGCCATCGCGGCCGCGACCGGGACGTCGAACGGCGTCACGACCGACAGCGCCGCGCCCAGCGCGGTACTCAGGGCCAGTCCGCCAACGAAGCCCGCGACGGTCTTCTTCGGACTGACGGTCGGCGCGATCGGCGTGCGGCCGAGCAGCTTGCCGCAGACATACTGGAACACGTCGTTGCACTGCACGATCAGGATCAGGAACAGCAGCAGGCTGGCGGTCCCGGCGTAGTCCGGGATCCTGAGCAGGAGCAACGCCGGCACGTGGCTGATGAAGTACACGCTGACCATCAGGCCCCACTGGATCTTCGCCGTGCGTTCGAGGTATCGAGTCGTGTCGCCAGCCAGCGCGATGCGGATCGGAATCAGGATGAACGCGTAGACCGGAATGAAGATCGCGAAAACCGGGTACCAGTCGATCACGATCAGGTAGTACTGCAGCGGCGTGATCACGAAGAACGCCCAGAACAGCGCGCGGTGGTCGCCGCGGCGCGTCGGGGTCAGCGTGATGAACTCGCGCAGCGCGAGAAACGAACACAGACCGAACAGCACGATCGTCGCCATCCGCCCCAGCAGCAGCGCCCCGGCAAAGGCCCCGACCATGATCCACCACGCCCGCATCCGGGCCCGCAGGTCGGCCGCCAGGGCCAGGGCCTTTTCGCCCGTCGCCCGATACGACGTCACCACCGCCGCCAGCGTGCCAAGCAGCAGGGCCGCGGCGATGCCGCCGAGCAGGTACAACAGGTACGGATCGCGCATCAGACCGACTCCCGCATGGTCAGGATCGCGGCACGCATCCGCTCCAGCAGCACTTCCTTGCGGGTCCCGTCCGGACAGTGGAGCGGCGGACCGAAGCGGACGGCCGTGATCAGCGGGATCGGCAGCAGTTCGCCCTTGGGCAGCACGCGGCCGAGGTTCTCGAGCCAGACCGGGATCAGCGGCAGGTCGGGACTGCGGCGGGCGAGGTGCCAGACGCCGGCCCGGAATTCGCCCAGCGTCTCGCCGTTGCCGCGGCCGCCTTCGGGGAAGATGACCAGCGCATCGCCGTCGTCCAGCGCGGCCCGCAACGCCGCCAGCGGGTTGTTCCGGCGGGTGACGGTTCGCCGTTCGATCAGGATCGCCCGGAAGATGTCGCCGGCCAGCCAGCGCCGCAGCGGGCCGGCCTGCCAGTAGTCGGCCGCGGCGACGAACCGCGTGCGCCGGCGGAGCAGTGCGGGCAGCGCGGCCCAGATCATCAGTGGGTCCAGGTGGCTGGCGTGATTGGCGAAGTAGATCGCCGGTCCGACCGGTGGCGGGGGCGCCAGCCAGCGGGCATGACAGCCGCACAGCAGGCGGGCGGTTCCGGCCAGGAGCGTCGCGATCATGCCGCTTCCAGTGTGCGGACGATCTTGATCACGCGCCGTGCGGCGGTCAGCAGCGATCCGACGACCAGCACGGCAAGCCCGATCGTCAGCGACCAGGTGCTGCCGCGCAGCGCGACCTCGATCGCGGCCCCCACGCTGGCGATGCAGAGCAGCGCCATCCGCCCGGTCTTGTCGGCCGGTCCGTCAAAGAACTGCGGCGTCCCGAGCGCGCCGCCCAGCATCCGCGTGTACGCGACAAGGACGGCGCCCGCCCCGGCCGCCCAGCCGAGCGGGATGCCCCAGGTCTCGACCGCCCCGTAGCCCGCCCCGACGAACAGCAGCAGGTCCGAGACGCGATCGGGCACGTCATTGAAGACCTCGCCCGAGGCCGTGCGGCGCCCGCCTTCGACCGCGATCAGTCCGTCGATCAGGTTGCACAGACCGCGCAGGGCGACCAGCACCGGAACCAGCAGCAGCAGCGCGACGGCCAGCGGGACTTCGACGAAACGGGTGGCGATCAGGGCGGCGCCGGCCGCGGCCGAGAACACCACGCTGGTCAGCGAAACGGCGTTGGGCGTGATGCCGGCCCGGGCGCACCGACGGGCGAGGCGTTGAATCAGGCCGCTGTCGCGCATCCCGACCGGGCGGCGGTTGGTCGTCTGTTCGGCCTGGCTCATCGGAGCGCTCCCGCAGGGTGCGTGGACGAGCCGACATGGTACCCGCAGCGATCACATTGCGAAGCAACTTCCTGCACCATGAGAAAACGGATTGCGGACCGGCGTCAGCCAGATCCGCAATCCGTCATGCGCAGACCGGAGAGGTCGCCTGGGTCGTGTTTGACGGATGCAAATGAGCTGCCAAGCCGTGAAAGGTGGAAATGTGAAGGAGTGAAAGAGGGCGGTCTCGCGACGTTCTTCCCTCTTTCACCCTTTCACCCTTTCACTCTTTCACTTCTTCACCGCGGCAACAACGCAACTGGATCCATCAAACAGAGCCTAATCGTCGCCGCCGAAACTGCGGAGCAGGGCGGCGATGTCCAGGTTCCGCACGCCGTTTTCGAGCATCTCGTCGCGGATCGCGACGTGGTCGGTCGGCGGCGCGTCGCTCAGCGCGACCCGGACCACGCCGTTGGTCCCTTCGACGTTCGAGACTTCGAGCCACTCGACCCCGGTGCCCTCGGCGTAGCCGATCTCGATGATCGTGTCGGCCGTGTCTTCGTCGCCCTCGATGTTCTCGGCCCGCAGGACGTACGCGCCGTCGCCCATGTTCAGCACGGTGATGTCGGCCGAGTCCTCGAGCCGGTCGGCCAGCGCCAGCAGGTCTTCCGGGCTGGCCCGCCCGCGGAGGAGCGTCTCGACCAGTTCACCAAGCTGCTCGTCACCGTCGTCGAACGAGAGGGTCACATTGGGTTTGACGACGAGCGAGCTTTCGTCGGATGCGCCGGCACTGTCACGGTCGTCCGTGCTGATCCGCATGTCGATCACCAGGCCGTCGTCGCTGCCCGGCTGCGGCGTGTCGTCGGCCGGCGCGGCGTCGTCGGTGTCGTCTCCGTCCAGCAGGCCGTCGAGTTGCAACAGCACGCCGCCCTGCAGCATGCCCAGGACGAAGGCGGCTCCGGGTTCTTCGTGAAGTTCCTCGGGCAGTCCGCGCAGGTCCACGAAGGCCCAGGTGGCGTCGGCCCCGAACCCGCCCTCGATCGTCATGTCGAGGCCGAGCATGTCGGGCTCGGCGTCATCGCCGGCAAGAATCGCGAGATGGCCGTAACCGGAGCGGACGGAGACATCCTGGCTGCCGTCGAAGATGCCGGCCATCGAAACGGGCTGTTCGAAGTGGATTTCCATTTCTCCGTCGACGGCGACACCGTCGGCTTCGATCTGGCGCAGTTCGATCCGCAGCGAGTCCCACAGGCTCGTGCGCAGGCTGGTCAGGATCGTGGCGGCTTCGACACGGCTGGTGGTCGGGCCGAAGTAGATGAACGAGCCGACCGAGAGAACGACCGCGGCGGCGGCGGCAAAGCTGACAAAGCGTGGCATGCGTAGTGACCTCCGGGCAGGTCGGGCGGATTTCCAGCGGGCCCGTTCCACCGGCGTCGCGGCCTCCGGCAGTTCAACCAGTTGGCCGAGTGCCTGCAGATTCTCATCCGTGTAGCGATCGCGTTGTGGTTCGTCGGGCATCATTGCGTCACCCATCCGCCTGCTTCGGTTCCATTCGTACGTAACAACTGTGGCCGGGCGACCCGTTGTCGCGGCCTCAGTCCAGGTCTCGCAGTCGCGCCCGGAGTTGCGTTCGAGCCCGGTAGAGCCGGCCCTCGATCGCGCGGCGCGTGCAGCCGTGCCGGTCCGCCAGTTCGTCATAGGACGCCCCGGCGAAGTAGTGCTCGACCAGCAGTTCCTGCTCGGGCGGGTCGAGTTCGACCACGGCCAGCAGCAACTGGTCGCGAACCTCGCGGCGGGCCAGTTCGTCCGGCGGAATCCGCTCGGATTCGAGCCGGTCGGCGACCTGCACCGCCAGGTCCGGGTCCGGCAGCGGCACGTGGGCCGGCCGGCGGGCGATCCGCCGCCAGTGGGTGTTGAGCAGGTTCTTCCCGATCGCCCGCAACCAGTGCGGAAGCTGTTCGGGGGGAACCGCCCGCCCGCTGGCGAGGGCCTGGAGCCAGACCTGCTGCATCAGGTCGCTGGCCAGATCGGCATTGCCACCCGTGCGGACCAGGAAGAAGCGGTACAGAGCGGGGGCGCAGCGGTCGTATTCCGCTTCGAGCACGTCCCGCGGTTCCGCGGTCTGGTCATATGGCACGGCAAGGCCTTGTGCAGCGCTGCGCAGCAAGCCGATTCTCCCGTCGTCCGGGCCCCGTCTGCGACACCCGTGACTGCACGCTACCAAACGCGCCGGACCCCTGGCACCCACAAAGTTGATTTCCGAATTCCTCGGCCGCCCTCCGCCCCGCCGGTCGGGTTCGCGGAAACGGTTCGAATCTGCCACGCCGCGGGGTACCATCTCAACCAGTGGCAGGGCCGCCGGTGGATGCGGTCGCGCGTGCCGCCGGATGGAACCGCGGGGAGTTGTTCGCGATGTGGGCGATGATTGCCGGGGCGCTGCTGCTGGCGGCACCGCTTGACGAAAACTGCGACCGTTGCCTGGGTGACGGACTGCTGACCTGCGCCCTGTGCGAAGGCGACTACGAGAGCGTCCTCGCCGACGTGGAATGCGAAAAATGCGGCGGCACGGGCGGCATCCTGTGCCGCACATGCAAGGGCGACAAGCGCGTCCGGTGCCGTGAATGCCACGGCGACGGACGCGTCGGCCGCCATCCCTGTATCGCCTGCCGCAAGGGTTCGGTCGGCTGTCCCACCTGCAACCAGCGCGGAACCACGGTCTGCGCGACCTGCGACGGACGCAAGGTGGTGCGCCGGCAAGGTCCCTGCCCGGCCTGCACGAAGGGGCTGATTCCCTGCCCGCGGTGCCAGCGCCGCAACGCGCTCCGCCAGCCGGAATCCGAGGTCCCGGCCTTCTTTGACGTGTTCACCCGCGCGGCCGAGCGCCGGGCGGAGGCGATGCAGGCCGCTCCGCAGCGGACGCCCGCCGAGGAACAACGGGCCCTGCGCGAATGGCTGGAAGTCAACGCCGCCCACGCCTCCGGGCTCGGGCCGGAACTGCGGCGGTACGCCGCGCGGATCGAGCGTTTCCTCGAACTGGTCCGCGAATCGACCCGGCAGCCACTGGTCTTCAACGCCGAGGGGCGGTCGACGTTCATCGCCCGGCGGGCCGGCGAACCCGTCTTCCTGGTGACGGGGGTCTCGAGCGACTTTCAGATTCCCGCCAAGAAGCGGCAGTTGCTTCGCAATCGCGGCCGGTTCGTCCTGATGCGAACGCTGGGACCGTTGCTGGAGGCGTATCAGCGGGCATTTGCCGACTCGGAATCGACCGCCTTCGGGGTCCTGCTCTACTACGGGCCGGCCAACCTGCCCGACAATGACCGGGGCAAGCCGATCGGGATCGAGGCCGTCGCGATCGTGGTCCCGTCGAACGTCTGCAACGGGTATGTCAGCGGGCGCTTCTCGCTGGCCGACGTGCTGAAAAAGAGTGACTGCTTCCAGGCTGGCACCGAACGCAAACTCGGGCTCGCCCGGATCGAGTGGGACTGAAGCCGCCCGGCCTGCCGCGCTGCGCGTCTGCCCGGCGACGCGGCCCCAGGGGTGGTCCCTCGCTCCGTGGCTCCGTCGCTCCCTTGGCTACCCCAGCGCCATCCGCAGACCGAACAGAATCAGCGCGGTTCCGCTGATCGTCTGCACGAGCCGCACGGTCCGCGGGCGGTGCAGGCCGCGGTCCACCTGCGCGGCGGCAAGCGTCACCAGCGTGAACCAGGTCGCCGCGACGGCCGCGTGCAGGCTCGCCAGCGCCAGCGACTGGTGGAAGACGCTGCCGGCGGGGTCGATGAAGTTCGGCACCAGCGCCACGTAGAACAGCACCACCTTCGGGTTCAGCAGGTTCGTGACCAGGCCGTCCCGGGCCGCATCGCGCCAGCCGGCGTGCGGGCTGGCCGCTGGCAGGGCGGCCGCCGTCCGGGCCCGCAGCAGGCCGCGGATCCCCAGCCAGACCAGGTACGCCGCGCCGGCCAGGCGAAGCCCGCCAAGGATGCCCGGGACCGCCACGAGCAGGGACGCCAGTCCGCCGGCGGTCGCCAGCGCATAGAGCCCGAAACCGGCCACGATTCCGGCGACGGTTGCCAGTCCGGCCGGGCGGCCGCCTGCGACGGCGTTGCCGAGGACGATCGCGAGGTTCGGACCGGGCGAGAGGACCAGGATCAGGACGGCGGCGAGGTAGGTCAGCAGGTCAGGCGGCACGCGGGGCGACTCCGATCGGCAAGGTCCGATTCACGCGGGCTTTAGCGTGCTCGTTTCCACGGTTGTTCCGATAAGACGAGGTTCCGCGACGGGCCTTCGGGGATCCCGCGCTGCGCCCGCCCCCGGAGCGGGATTGGTGTTCCGTCGCACCCGGGGGCGTTCTATAATCGCTCGTTGGGCACCGCCTCTGTTCATTTCCGGTGCCCGGATGTCTCGAACAGCAGGCTCGGCACACGGATGCGGGGCCGGATGTCCAATGTCTCCGGAGCGGGGACCGGGAGCGATCGTAACCATGTCTGCAACCACGTTTGCCCGCCACGGGCTGGTTGGTCTGATTCTGTGCAGTGGCGTGCTGCTGAGCACCACCGGCTGTCCGCCCCCCGATACCACGACCGATCCGAATGACGCGCCGAAGGCGATCGCCTGGCGCCTCGCGTTCCAGGCTTCGGGGCTCGGAGCGCTGTCCGGCGTGTGGGGCTCATCGACGAGCAACGTCTTCATCGTCGGCGGCGACGACACGCAGGGCGAAGTATACCGCTTCAACGGCAGCGGCTGGGAAGGGATGACCACCCCCGAGGTGCCTCTGCTGGTCTGGGTCTTCGGCTTCGGACCGGACGACGTCTGGGCGGTCGGCGTCGGCGGCGGCGTGCTGCACTACGACGGCACGGCCTGGACCCGGCTGGATGCCGGCACGACCGAGGACCTGTGGGGCGTCTGGGGCTCGGCCCCGAACGACATCTGGATCGTCGGCGGCAACACCGGCGTCGGCGAACCTGTCATCCTGCACTACGACGGCAGCACCTTCACCCCGTTCGACGTCCCCGCCAACGACCGCAACGCCACCTCGCTGTTCAAGGTCTGGGGGATCGGCGGCAAGGTCTTCGCCGTCGGCGAACAGGGCCTGATCATCGAGTGGAATGGCGCCAACTGGGCACAGGTCCCGGCCGGTGCGAGCGCCAACGAAGACTTCGTCTCGCTCTGGGGAACCAGCGAGAACAACATCGTCGCGGTCGGCGGCCGAACCTCGGCCCGGATCGCGACCTACGATGGAACCTCCTGGACGACGATCGCGCCGGGCACCGCGCCGGGGCTGAACGCCGTCTTCATGACGGCCGAGAACCAGGCCGTCGTCGGCGGGCAGAACGGGTATGTCGGGGTGTTCGATCCGCAGACGGGCGAACTGACCGACGAGTCCTCGGGTGCCAGCCTGGACGTGCATGCCCTGTTCGGTTTTGACAGCGTGCAGTTCGGTGTGGGCGGACGCTTCTCACCTCCGTACGCGGGACTCGCGCTGGTTCGGGACGACCAGGACCTGGCCCCGGCTGTCGCCCCGGTCCCGGGCCAGGTGATCGAAGACACCACCACCACTCCCGCGCCGGAAGTCGACTGCAACGACAACGACACCGAAGACGCCGACGAGATCGCGGCCGGGACCGCCGAGGACTGTGACGGCAACGGAGTCCCGGACGAGTGTGACCCGGATACCGACGGCGATGGCATTCCGGACGGGTGCGATGCCTGTCCGGCCGGCGACGACGCGATCGACACCGACAAGGACGGCGTGGCGGATGCCTGCGACCAGTGCGTCGGCGGAGACGATGCGATCGACACCGACAAGGACGGCGTGGCGGACGCCTGCGACATCTGTCCGGGCAGCGACGATCGTGACGACGCCGACGGCGACGGCGTTCCCGACGGCTGCGACAAGTGTCCCGGCGCCGACGATGACATCGACAGCGACGGCGACGGTGTGGCGGACGGCTGTGACATCTGTCCGGCCGGTGATGACAACATCGATACCGATGGCGACGGCACGCCGAATGCCTGCGACGACTGCGTTGGCGACGACCTGGCCGACGCCGACAACGACGGCGTGGCGGACGACTGCGACGTCTGCCCCGGCCATGACGACAACCAGGACAGCGACAACGACGGCGTGGCCGACGGCTGCGACATCTGCCCGGGTTCCAGCGACACGGCCGACGCGGATGGCGATGGCGTGATCGACTGCCAGGACATCTGTCCGGGGCACGATGATGCGGTCGACACCGACGGCGACGGCGTGCCGAATGGCTGCGACGTCTGCCCGGGTGGTGATGACGACGTCGATACCGACGGCGACGGCAATCCGGACTTCTGCGATGCCTGCCCGCTGGATGCCAACGACGACAGCGACGGCGATGGCGTCTGCGACACCGCCGACCAGTGTCCGGGCGGTGATGACAACGTTGACCGGGACGGCGACGGGATCCCCGACGATTGCGACTGCTTCAATTCGGACTGTCCGATCGGGCAGGACTGCCTGAACGGCACCTGTCAGCCGGCGGTCGGGAACGATGTCGAAATCGGTTTCGTTGACGAGGGGGATCCGAACGCGCCGTTCACGGTCCGTGACGATTTTGCCGATCTCAAGATTTTCCGCGGTTTCCAGTCGGCCGCCCTGTACGACTTCTGGATCAGCGGGCGGGTCACGGGCCTGAACCCCGACGCGCAGGTATTCGTCGAGGTCAACCTGTACCTGCTGTCGGATCCGACGACGGATATCGGTAACGGGCTCTGGCTGACGCGACTGGAACCGGATCCGCAGTCGGGTGTCCAGCAATTCCCGGCCATCGAGATCCTGGCGGCCGTGCAGTTCGTACCGCAGGTGCCGCTGCCGCTGTGCGACGCGCCGGCCCGGATGGAGATCATCGTCGAAGATGCGATTACGGGTGACATGGCGACCGGTGAGATCTACGTGACGCTCCGGCCCGAACCGTATGCAACGCTCTGCCCGTAGAATCGCGGGGCATGTCTTAGCTGGAAGGAATCGAAGGATGCGACAAGCGTGGACGATTGGCACCTTTGGTGCCCTGGCGAGCCTGGTCCTGACCGTACCCGGATGCCCGTGGTTGATCCCGACCACCACGGGTGACGGCCCGATCGCCGAAGGCATCTCGGGCGTGCTGGGCGAACCGATGCCGAGCGCGACGGCCGAGCAACTGGCCACTTTCGAGCGCGGCAAGGCCGTCTCGTTGCGGCGCTTCGCGCCGAGCGAAGGGCTGGGGCCGGCGTTCAACGTGACGTTCTGCGGGGGTTGCCACGAGAAGCCGGTCCCCGGCGGCAGTGCCGGACTGTATCGCAACTTCAACCTGGCCGGACGGACCACCAGCGATGGTGCCTTCATCGCGGCCGAATCGGCCGGGCCGGCGGGCGGGGTCATCCGCCTGTTCGACCTGGACGCCGATGCGCCGACGCGCCCGGAGGTTCAGGAAGGCACGACCATCTTCGCGCAGCGGAACCCGATTCCGTTCTTCGGGGCCGGCCTGATCGCCGAACTGCCCGAAAGCGTCATCACGGCCAACGCCGACCCCGATGACGCGGATGGCGATGGCATCAGCGGGCGCGTGAACATCGACCGCGGCTTCGTCGGACGTTTCGGACGCAAGTCGCAGACGGTTTCGATCGAGGGTTTCATTCGCGGTCCGCTGTTCAACCACCTGGGCATCACGACCAATCCGCTGAGCGATGCTCAACGGGCGGCGCTGCCGGTGGACAGTTCGCTGGCCGGTGATGCCGCGACGACCGGCAAGGGCCTCGAAGGCTTCGCCGCGGATGCGAAGCTGGGTCCGCACATGCAGGCGGCGGCGCCGGATGGTCCGAACTTCGACGACGACGGCGTGCCGGATCCGGAGATGAGCACCGACGAGTTGTTCGACCTGATCAGTTTCTCGATGCTGCTGGCGATTCCCGAGTTCGACGAACTTACCGAGCAGGGAGAGAGCGGGCGGCAGTTGTTCCGACAGGCCAACTGCCACGCCTGTCACGTGCCGCGTCTCGAAGGTCCGCGTGGCCCGCTGCCGCTGTACTCGGACCTGCTGCTGCATGACATGGGCGAGGACCTGGCCGACGGTGTCGTGCAGGGCCTGGCCTCCGGCAGCGAGTTCCGCACGCAGCCGCTGTGGGGCATCGCGGCCGTCGGTCCCTACCTGCACGACGGACGCGCCAGCACGCTGGAGGATGCGATCCTGGCCCACGCCGGCGAGGCGCAGGCCAGCCGCGACGTCTACGCCGGCTTCAGCGAAGACGAGAAGCTTGCGGTCGAGGAGTTCCTGCTGTCCCTGGGCGGCCGCAGCCAGGCGACCAGCGGCCTGGTTCCGCCGGACGCGGTTACGCCGGGAACGGGCGAGTACGGTGGTCCGGTCCGTGATCTGACCGCGAACGAAATGGACCGCTTCGAGCGTGGCATGCGGCTGTTCGATCACGATTTCAGCTTCGTCGAGGGAGTCGGCGGACTGACCGGTGGCGACGACGCCCGTTTCAACGGCGACAGTTGCCGGGCCTGTCACTTTGATCCGGTACTGGGCGGGGCCGGCCCGCTCGGACTGAACGTCCTGCGGCACGGGTCGGTGGACGGGGAGGGGAACTTCACCGCGCCGTCCAACACCGCCAACACGATCCTGCACAAGCTGACCCGCCTGGGTGAACGGGCGATCGATGCCGAGGCCGGCACCAACCTGTTCGAACGGCGGCAGACTCCGCACGTCTTCGGCACCGGACTGGTCGAGGCGATCTCGGACGAAACGATCCTGGCCAACGAAGACGTTGACGACAGCGATGCCGACGGCATCAGCGGACGGGCCAACCGTCTGGGTGACGGTCGCATCGGCCGGTTCGGCTGGAAGGCGGATGTCCCCAGCGTGGCCGAGTTCGTCCGTGACGCCATGGCGGCGGAACTGGGCCTGACGGTGGGCGCGCAGCCCGGGCTGACGTTCGGCATCACCGGCGACGACGACGGAATCGCGGACCCGGAACTGTCGGTCGAGGAGGCGGAAGACCTGGCGTTCTTCATGCGGATGATGGCGGGCCCGCCGCGCTCGCTGGAGGGGCTGGATCCGGCGACGGTTTCGGCGGGTGAGGCGCTGTTCGCCTCGGTCGGCTGTTCGAAATGCCATATCCCGAGTCTTGACAGCAGTTTAGGTCAGGCGAACCTGTATTCGGACCTGCTGCTGCACGACATCATGCCGGCCGGTTCGCCGGGCGTCACCTCGGCTTCCGCGACGGAGACGGAGTTCCGGACGGCCCCGTTGTGGGGAGTTTCCAGAACAGCGCCCTATTTTCACGACGGTTCGGCGGAGACCCTGGATCAGGCGGTACGATCTCACGCCGGTGAAGCGGAAGCGATTCGCGCGGCGTACGAGGGGCTCAGCGAGTTCGAACGGGCCCAGTTGCTGACGTTCCTGTCGAGCCTCTGACGACGCGATAAAAACTGCGGGTGAAGGTCGGCCCTTCTTCGGCGAGGTGTGCTCCCAAGACTCGTCGAAGAGGGCCGCCGTAGTTTTCTGACCGCGACCCCTGCCCCTTTACTCGCGTTCTCCCCCCGAACTCGCGATCGCCGTTCGACCTCGCGCGTGCGGTTCTCCGCCCACGGGCGATTTCGAGGCTCCCCTCGCCTCCGGGGCCCGCTCACGCCCCCCCCTTCGCGGCTGAAGAATGGCCCTCTTTTTTTCATCGCCCCGCCGGTCGAACGGTGGTAATCTGAGTATGTCACATCGGTTGCAGGAGTCGCGAGATGCCCGGTAACCAGACTCAGCCGCTGTCCGTTCCTTATGTATCCTGGGATTGGGGACGCCTGGTCGTTGATCGGCACGCCGCGCTCGAAACGTGCCTGCGGCGGCGTTCGCACCTGGACCCGCGGCAGGTCCTCGCGGTCGCTTCCTGCGGGGCCCCCCGCGTCTGCGTGCAGGCTCTGCGGCGCCTGATCGCCGCCCGTGGCTGGAATGAGCCGGGCGCGCACCTGTCCTTCGACGTCCTCGACCGGGACGCGGTCCTGCGCGAGTTGCATCCCGCCCAGCGCGAGTGGGTTCGCCTGGCGCTGTTCGGCCCGCGGGGCGAAGGGCTGACCCACGAAAACAAACATCGCCAGGCCGTCTACGACCGCTTGTGCGCCAGCATCCTGCGGGAGACAAACGACATCCCGACGCTCCAGGCCGCGGCGGCCCGCGTGTTGAACGATCCGGAAGTGCGTTCGGATCCGACCCTGGCCGGCATGCTGAACGGATTCGTCGCCCAGCGCGAGTCGGAGGTGCGGGCCCGCGAATACAGCCGCGCCAGGCAATGGGAGACGCAGGGGACTGCCAGGCCGGTATCGACGGTTGCCCCGCGGAAGATCGACAAGGAAGCGGAACGCCGGCGGGTGCAGAAGGCCGCCACGCGCCTGCTGCTGCAACTCGAAGAGACGCTGGCGCACTACGACCTGGGCGGTGCCCGGCGGACCGTGGATGAACTGAAGCGCCTGAACAAGCTGCACCCGGACGTGCTCAAACAGTCCGACATCTACGGATCCGAGGCCCGCGTCGCCCAGCTTGCCGATCGGCTGCCCGCGTTTCGCGTGCAGTTGAAGAAGCTCTCCGAAGAGGGGGCCGCGGCCGCGGCGAGCGGCGATGCCAACCGGGCCCATTGGATCTCCCGGCGGTTGAGCGCGCTGCATGACATGCTGCCGGAAGTCCTGCCGACCAGTGTGTTCGAAGGGATGCGCGACGAGGTGCTGGCCGGCGTCGCCAGCTTCGAGAACAAGCAGGTGCATCAGGAGATCATTGCCGAGGAGCAGGCGGTCATTCGCGAAATCAAGCACCTGGCCGCGATGGTCCATCGCTTCTACAAGGTCGAGAAGCGGCTTGGTCACGACAGCCCGGTCTACAAGCAGGCTGAGAAGGCGTACCGCGAAGCGGTGGCCGCCGTCTTCGAGCACGATCGCGAATGGCTCGCGAGCCTGATGATGAAGCTCGATTCACTTCTCGAAGACCTGGACGATCCACAGGGACACGCGAACGCGCAGGTTGACCAGTTCCTCGAAAAGGTCCGGGTCGCCCTGGTGCGACTGCGGAAAGGGATCCGCTCACACGACGGACTGCCGCCCGGCGGGAACTAGGAAGCGCTCACCCCGTCCCCCGGACGACACCCGAACGGTCCACGCTCGTGTTCGGAGCGGTGCATGGATCGGCCGATCTCGTTTCCGTTCGCGCAATCACCGACGTCACGCGCCTTCGCCTGCTTACGGGCGGGTGACGGACAGGTACCGCAGGGTCAGCTCGTCGCGCGGGCGGACGCTGCGGACCCGCTGAAAGGCCGAATGCGCATCTTCGTATTCGCCCAACTGGTACGACAGGTAGCCGAGCAGGAAGTAGGCGTCCGCGGTGGCCCGGTTGGATCGCAGCCACTGCGCCAGTCTCTGCGTGCCGGCCCGCAGCGTGCCCGGTCGGGCGTAGTAGCGATCCAGTTCCAGATCCAGAAAGACCAGCTTCGGCTGCAGTTCGAGCGCTCTGCGCAGGGCGGCGGCCGCCTCTTCGAAGTGTCCGCGCTGCAGTCGGGCCTGGGCCAGGTGCAGTCGGCTGGCCGGGTCGCCCTGGTCGAGTTCGGCCGCGAGCGAGAGGGCGGCGATGGCGCGGACCAAGTCGCCGCGTTTCAGTTCGGTCAGCCCGGATCGCAGCGCCTGCTCCTGGCGCGTCTGGGCGCCGGCCCGGCGTTCGCGGGCGGCGCGATACCGGTACAGGTCGAGCAGTTGCCGGCGATCGTAGGGATGGCGGGCCAGGTGAGCGGCTTCGAGCGCCCAGGCGGCGCTGTCGGTCGGAACGGTCGCGTAGATTCCGTGCGGCAGATAGAAGGTCCGCAGGTCCGAGCGCAGGTGGATGTTCTCCGGCGTGTCGTACAGGTGCAGCACATCGACCCGCTGCGGTTGCGTCGGCAGGGGGACACCGGGGCGAATCGGCGTGGCGGACTGGGCCCGAACCACCCGGACGCGCGCGTCACGTTTCGTGTCCGGTGCGGCCTTGGGCGGCGGGGTGACGCGGGTCGGCACCTCTTCCACGATCGGGGTCCGGGCCGGCGGGGCGTCCTGAGCGCCGGCTGACGGGGCGCTGCCGAGCATCGTGCTGGTCAGCGCGAGGGCGAGCATTCGAGCCATGCGGCTTCTCCTGGGGCGGTTGGCGACGCTGGCTGCCGAGAACACTGTAGACACGCGGACGCCGCAGCGGCCAGCAAAAATGTGTTTTTCTACGGGCAGGCGCTACCGAAGGCGCTCAGCACGGTCGCCAGGTCGGACAGGTCCACGTCGCCGTCGCCGTCGGTGTCCCCGTCGGCCAGGGTGCCGCCGGTCAGACCGAAGTTGCCGAGGACCACGGCCAGGTCGGAGAGGTCGATCAGGTCGTCGCCGTTCACATCACCCAGGCAGCCCGAGTAGATCAGCGTGACGGTCTCGGTCGTCGAACTGCCCGAGGGGCTGTCGATCCGGAACGTCAGCGTGTCCGTTCCCGACGCGCCGACATCGGGCGTGACCAGCCGGTAGTTGAACAGCGTGCCGCCGCTGATGGTGGCCTGGCTCGGTGAACCGGTCACGACGTAGCTGATCGACTCGGCGTCGTTGTCGTGTCCGCCCGGCAGTTCCACCAGCGTCGTGCCGGTCACGTCGATGTACCTGGTGTAGCTCGAAGCAAGCGGCGGGTTGCCGCTCGGCGTCCCGCTGGTGAAGCTGATGTTCAGCGTCTGCGGTGCGCTGCGGACGATCGTGCCGTCGCTCAGCAGGCCCTCGGCATAGACCTCGACCAGGCCCGCGCCCAGCGCCAGCCCCGTCACGGAGAGCGTTCCGCTGCTGCCGGCCGCCGCGGCGACGATCCGTCCGTTGTGCATCAGGCGGATCTCGCTGAATCCGGCTCCGGTCGTGCCGACGGTGAAGTCGAACGTCGTCGCGTGATCGCCCGAGGTCGGCAGGGCCGAGGCGGTTACGCCACGGCCGGTGTTGTCGACCAGCAGTGCGTCGCGCCAGCGCCCGGTGGCGGCCTGCAGCCGGTCGTCGGTGGTCAGGACCCGCAGGTCGTGCCAGCCGTCGGCCAGGGTGGTGGTGTCGAGCGTGAAGGTCGCGCCGTCCGCGATGGTGTCGACCACCACGCCGTCGACCAGCAGGCGATGCTCGGCGATCGTGGCGGTGCCGTCGGTCGTCGTTGCGCTCGGCGTCAGGACGATCGTGCCGCTGATCGTTCCGCCCGGCAGGCCGCCGACCGACACGGCCGGAATGTGCGTGAACGGTCGCGTCAGCGGATCGCCGTAGAGCATGCCCTGGAACGGCAGAGCCCGGATCGCGCGGAAGCAGGCGTCGCCCAGCGGCAGGCCGCGATTGTAGAGCACGTGGATCCGCGGGTTCGGGAACTTCTGCGAGTAGTTGCAGGGTTCCTCGACCGTGCCCCAACTGCCGGATGCGCCGACGTTGATCCACTCGGACATCTTGGTCTGCGCGCCGTTGTCGAACGTGCCGGCGTAGCTGGTCAGGTGATCCCCGAACGCGCCGGCCACGAGAGTCATGCCGGCCGTGCTGAAGGGCGGGTTCGCCAGTCCCGTCATAACGCCGAGCCCGTCGCTGGTGCCGCCGGGCAGGTTGTCCATCAGGTGCGCCGCGCTGCCGCCGTCGGCGATGATGTCGGCCACGCGGGCGGGGTAGTCGCTGTCGCGCGGTCCGCTGCGGGCGGTGTCGGTGGTTTCGCAGTAGTAGAACGTGCCGGCCGGGAACGTGCCGTCGACGGCGGCGCTGCGGTCGATCATCGCGATCAGTTCGCCGACCGTGTTGCCGCGGACGCCGGTCTGTCCGAGCTGGGCCCCCAGGTAGTAACGACGGGCCGCGCCGGCCGTGCTGGGCTGGCCGTTGAGCCAGGCCGTACTGCTGGAGAAGGCCCGCGGGCCGAGCGTGGCGCGGTAGTACTCGTTCTCGGCCAGGACATTCAGGCCGCCCTGCACCTCGCTGGCGATCAGGGCCATCGAATAGGCGCCGGTCAGCGAGAAGCGCGTCACCGGCGAGCAACTGTCGGTGATCAGTCCGGCGACGCCGACGTCGACGAAGAATTCCTCGGTCGGGGCCAGGATGATGTAGTCGATGTGGTCCCCGATCTGCTGGCGGTCGATCTGGGCGAAGGTGGCCGCGATCTGCCCGTCGACGAAACCGGCGTAGTCGCCGGTGGTGGGGAAGATGTAGAGGAAATTCGAGTCGGGGACCTGGCGGGCGGTCCGATAGTGGTTGGCCAGGTACAGGCTGGCGGGATCGGTCGGATCGACGATCAGCAGGGCGTGCTCGGCCACGCCTCCGGCCCGGGTGGTGGCGGTGGCGATCAGCAGGGCGGTCAGCAGGGGTACGGACGCCCGCGTGCGGGCGGCGTTGCGAAAGATCATCAGAATGCTCCCGTCGGGCTGGTCGGCCTTCTATCCTCATCATACGACCCGCCCGGGCGTCGTGGCTACGTCTGCCCAAAAAGCCGCTGGGGTTATCAGACGGGTGTGGCGTTGCTGAAGAGGGTGGCGGGGGCGGTCGATGAGCCAGTATCGGCGCGTTCCGGCCGCGGTTGCGGGAAGCGCGCGGCTCGGCTCTAATCTGCTGTCAACGGATTGGCGCGGCGAAACCAGGCGGTCTCGTCGCCCTGTACGGAAGGCGACGGACCCGGATGGACCTGCTGGCCAGCGGCATGCTCGAGAACACGATCCAGGCGCTCCTGGAGACGGCGTTCTACCCCGCGCTGCTGGGCGTTTTCGTGATCGCCAGCCTCGGCGTTCCGATTCCCGAAGACATTCCGCTGATCCTGGCCGGGGTGATCCTGCGGACGCACCCGGAGATCGCCTCGTGGGGCCCGACGCTGCTGGTCTCGGCGATCGGGATCATGAGCGGCGACCTGATCCTCTACACGGCCGGGCGGATGTGGGGCGATGACGTCTTCTCGCATCGCAGCGTGCGCTGGCTGATCACGCCGGCCCGCCTGCGGATGATGAAGCGCCGCTTCATGAAGAACGGCGTCTGGATGGTCTTCTTCGGGCGGTTCATCGTCGGGATCCGGGCGGTGATGTGCATCTCGGCCGGCGTGACCCGCTTCCCGTACTGGAAGTTCTTCCTGGCGGACTTCGCCGGGGCGGCGTTGACGATCCCGATTTTCATCGGCCTGGGCTATGCGTTCGCCGACATGCTGCCAACGCTCAAGACCTATCTCGGCAACATGCAGTTGATTCTGCTGGGCGTCGGCGTGCTCGCGATCGGCGGGTACATCTGGTACGAGATTCACCGCCGGGCCAAGCTCGAGGCCGCACGGGTCGAGGCCGAGTACGCGGACGAGCAGCAGAACGAGGCCCCGCCGGTCAGCAGCACGCCGCCGGTCAACCCACCGTCCCGCAAATCGGAAGAGAAGCTCGTCTCGAATTAGGGCGGGGGAGCGAGGTCGCAGCGCGTCATCGCCCGGCAGACGAACCGTGATCCCGAGCGTCACACGAACCGGGTGAACACGCAGCCCCGCCGTCTTCCGTCCGCCCCGTTCCTCTCTCAGTTCGCGAGCAGTTCCCGGATCGTGTCCTGCAGCCGGGGCGTGCCGCCGAACCGCATGCCCAGGGCCTGCAGCCTGCCGGTCTCGATCTGGTGCTTCGGAGCCTTCTGTTCGCCGGTGATGTCCGCGTCGCTGCCGCTCAGGTCGCGGGCGAGGTGCGCGACGGTGTACTCCGAGATGTACTGGTCGTAGCAGTTGAACGCCTGGCCGCCGATCGCATCCGGTTCGGCCTCAAGCAGCAGGCGGGTCGCGCGGGCGACGTCGGCGGCGTGGACCTCTTTGCCGCCGCGGCTGACCGTGACGTTTTCCCCGCGGGCAATCCGTTGGACCAGGTCGTACCACTTGCTGGCCGACGCCGGGTGTGCCAGCCCGTAGATCCCGGTCGGCCGCAGCGAGCAGATCGGATAGCCCTGGCCCAGCCCGTAGCTGTGCACGAACTTCTCGATCGCGGCCTTGTGCGCGCCGTAGTGCGTCAGCGGCCAGAGCGGGTGGGCTTCGTCAAGCGGGCGGTCCTCGCGGATGACCTCGTGGACCGCGCAGGTCGAGATGAACACGAACCGGTCGACCCCGGCCGCGCGGGCGGCTTCGACCAGGCGGATGGTGCCCAGCACGTTCATTTCCAGGAAGGTGGCGACGTCTCCCTCGGCCCCGCGGAAGCCGGCCCCGGGGCGGTAGAGGGCGGAGTGGACGACGGCATCGCAGCCGGCAACGAACTCCGGGTTGCCCTGGGGGCTGGCCAGGTCGCCGGTGACCCACTCGACGGACAGATTCCCGAGCCCGGTCCGGTCGCTGGTGGGGCGGGCCCAGGCTCGCAGGGTGTGGCCCGCCTCGGCCAGGTCGCGAAGCAGGTAGCGGCCGAGAAAGCCGGTTCCGCCGGTCAGTGCGATCTTCATCGAGGCCTCCCGCCGCGCAACGGAAAACGCCGCGGCTGAACCTGCGGCGCTTTCAGTAAGTGTCTATCAGGGTGATCGTTACGGTTATTTCTGCTGGATCGACGAGAGTGCTTCGAGGACCTCGCCCGGTTCCGGGAAGCGGCCTTTTTCGTGCTTGCTGAAGACCAGCGTGCCGTTGGCGGTCACGTCGAAGATGCCGCCGGCGCCCTCGATCAGTTCGCTGTCGAAGCCGTACGTTTCCTTGATCTCGGCCGCCAAACTGGAGGCCCGTGGTTCGTAGTTTCACTGCATGCAGTATTTGATGCTGACTTTCATCGCGATTCCTCCTGTTTCGGGACTACGCTGGTAGAATAGCACCGCGAGCAAACCTGGCAAGGGATCGGCTCGAGGCACCCGCCGCGCGAGCCCCGCCGGTCGTGCCCGTCGCCCCCGGGTGGGTTACGATCCTGAGGAAGAGAATCAACCCCTCAGCCGACTGGACCAATCGAAGGAGGAGTTCATGGTACGCGCCATCGCCCTGGTGACACTGCTGGCCGGTATTGCGACCGTCGCGCATGCACAGTCGATCGACAAGCCCGCGCCGGAGATTGAATTCGAAGGCAAGGACCAGAACAGCGACAAGGACAACTGGCTGCTGATCGAACGGTACCGCGGGCGCCTGCTCGCGCTCTATTTCTGGCGGACCACCAGCCTGGAGTCGACCGAAGAACTCAAGGACATGGCGGAGGTCTACAAGAAATACAAGGACAAGGGCCTGATCGTGATCCCGGTCTGTGCGGATCCGAAGGACAAGTACGAGGACTGGCAGAACGCCAACCCGACCGCCCTCGGCGGCTTCAGTCGCCGGCTGTACAGCTTTCGCGCCTTCCAGGCGGAGTACGGGATTGTCGCCGAGCCGATGGTGCTGCTGATCGATCCGCGCGGCATCATTCGCTGGCGCGGGCACCCGAACGATCAGCTCGAGCGTCGGATCGAGCGGCTGCTGGAACTCTACCCGCCGCCGGCCGGGGACGACCGCCTGTTGGCCGCCAAGGCCCGCGAGGCCCAGAAGCTGATGGACAAGGGCGAACTGGGGCGGGCGTACACGCTGGCGAGCCAGCTTGAGAAGTACACCGACGAGAACACGCCCGACAATGCCAAGGCGATTACGCTGAAGACGACCATCGAGACCGAGGCCGGCAAGCTGCTGAAGGACGCCATTCGGCTGGAGCAGAACGGCGAGAATGCGGAGGCTGCCCGGATCGTCGCGATGATCAGCGTTCGTTTCGACAACGGCGAGACCGACAAGGACAAGCAGGTCCAGGTCGCCCAGGACGCGGCCCAGGAAATCGGTCGGATGAACGGCAAGCTCGCGATGAAGGAAGAGATTCGCGACGCGGTCGAGGCCGCCAAGGCCGAGATCAAGCTGGACGAGGCGGCGGAACTGGAAGAGGCCGAACTGTACGAAGACGCCCTGGCGATCTACGAGCAGATGCTGCTGGACTTCGAGGACACCGATGCGGAGAAGGACGCCAAGCGGGCGATCCTGCGGATCAGTCGCGACAAGGACATTCAGAAGGTCATCGCCGCCAGGCGGGCCGACCGGATGGCCGACCGCTACCTGAGCATCGGCGAACAGTACACCCGCCAGCGGATGTACGAAGAAGCCCGCGAAGCCTACAAGACACTGCTGGCCGAACACCCGAACTCGGCCGCGGCCAAGATCGCCAAGCAGGCGATCAAGGATCTGCCGGCCTGACGGTGAAACAGTAATCTTGTGAACGAGTGAAGGAGGCAGGTTCCGCCGCGGGGCCTGCCTTTTTCTTTTTCAGCAAAGGGGGCGAGTAAGCGAGTAAGCAAGTGAGCAAGTAAGCAGGTGAGCGCGGGGGACATTGCGCGGGTCGGCGGATGGGGTTGCCGCGCGGTGCGGCATCGACGCCTGGGGTTTCCGGGTCGGATGGGAGCGCGGACTGCCGCGTCGATGACGCACCCTACGGGGCTCTCGGACGGTGCAATGAGTGAGCAAGTAAGCGGGTCAGCAAGTAAGCAAGTGAGCAAGTAAGCAAGTAAGCAGGTGAGCGCGGGGACGTTGCGCGGGTCGGCGGACGGTGTTGCCGCGCGTTCGCGGTGTCTTCTCCGCGTGCAGATCCGCGGCTGGTTACTTGAGCCGGACTTCGACGTCTCGCATTGGCGCGCCATCGGTAGTCTCGAGGTGTGCGCCGAAGGCCCAGTCGCCGCCCTGCTGGTCGATTCGGATGCAGAGCACGTTCCGCCCGGCCCGCAGTTCGACCGGGAAGCGATCCTGGCGCGGGCTGTAGGCGCGGCCGACCTGGTTGTCGTGCACGCGGGTGCCGTTCAGCCAGACCCGCACGCCGTCGTCGCTGCCGAGGGCGATCTGCGCCGTCCGCGCGTCGGGACTGTGCAGGAAGATCATCGCGTAGGCGACCGTGTCGTAGACCCGCCCCTCGTAGACGTCGGTGAAGTTGACGAAGAACTCGGTCGTCAGGTCCTGGTGCGGCGTGATTTCCCGCACCCATGGCCGCCAGCCGACCTGCCGGCCGTCCTTGCCGGTCCAGCTTTCGTCCTGCTCGATCTCGGTCAGCGCGGCGAAGCCGGCATCGAGATCGTCCATCCCTTCACGCTCGAACGGACCGGCCAGCCACCAGGCGTTGATCGACGGCAGCAGGTCGATCGCGACCGGAAGCACCAGGTGCGCGGCGTCATCGTCGATCGTCAGTTCGGCCGCCAGACGGGCGGGCTGCAGCACATCCTCGTGCCGGCCGCGGAGTTCGGTTCGCATGGTCAGGATCTCATCGCCGTCGGGCGTCCGGGACGAGGCCTGGCTCGGCGCCGCGGCGTGCCAGTTGTCGGGCGCCAGGAAGTCGATCTTGCGACGGATCGTGGCCGTGTTGCCGAGCCCGGGCCCGGTGCCGAGCCGGGCGACCGCCAGCAGGGTGCCCGGCGTTTGGCCGGGTTCGAGGTCCAGTCGGGCCCGATAGCCGATCAGGCGGGCGACGAACTCGGCCAGTTCGGCGTTGTCGGGATTGACCTTCTGAATGGCGGCCGCGACGCGGTAGATGACCCTGGTGGTGTGATCGAGTTCGTCAGCCGCCTTGTCCGGGTTGTCGTTGATTCGTTGCCCGATCTCGGCGAGTTGCTCGATCGGCGGCGGGGCCAGGCGAGCGACGGCCTCGTCGATCTGCCGGCCGAGGCTGACCTGACCGCGCAGGCCGCGGGCGAGGTAGGTGTCGAGGCGTTCGTGGGTTCGGTGTCGGACGACGATGTTGTGTTCGCGGTCGAGCGGCAGCGCCAGGGTGCGGATGACGGTCGACAGTCTGCGGGTGTCGTAGAACCAGCCGCGGTGCGTGTCGTCGGGGGTGATGCGGGGCAGGTCGCTGCCGTCGAGGCTGACCGACTGCGGCGGCAGCGTGTCGCGCAGGACCACTTCGTAGCTGCGGGCCAGCGGGCGTCCTTCGTAGCTGCCCTGGCCGGGGCCGATCCGGACGGTCTGGTCGGATGCTTCGCGCCTGCTGGAGACGGTGGTCCGCATGGACTCGCCGCGGGTGTAGCCCTGGCTGAGGCCGTCGTCGTCGTAGAGTTCGGTGCTTCCGTCGGACCCGGCGAAGACCAGCAGGCGGCGGTGTCCGTCGGTGATGTCGCTGGTGGTCCTGGCGAGGGTGGCCTGGGGGATGATCGCGCCGGCCCGGACGAAGAGGGGCATCTCGTGCCGGGGCACGAGCAGTTCGTGGCTGGTGTTGCCGCGGTACTGTCTGCCGCTGAACCAGTGGACCCAGTCGCCCGGCGGCAGCCAGACCGAGATGGTCGCGCAGCGATTCCGGGGGTTGGCCGGCGTGGCGACCGGGGCGACGTAGAGGTCGTCACCGAACAGGTAGGCCTCGGGGTGCTGGTAGGCTTCGTCGAGTTCCGGCCAGTGGTAGTAGAGCGGGCGGCACAGTGGCAGGGACGTGTCGGTCGTCCGGCGGGCCATCGCGTAGATGTACGGCATCATGCGATAGCGAAGCTGCCAGGCGTCGCGCATCGGCTCGAAGAATTCTTCGTCAAAGGCCCAGATGCGGCGTTCGGCCAGCGGGTTCTTGGTGGTGTGGGTTCGCAGGACCGGGCTGAACGCGCCCCACTGGATCCAGCGCAGGTAGAGTTCGGGGTCGACCGGCCCGGGCTGGTGCCCGCCGATGTCGTGGCTCCAGTAGCCGTAGCCGACGTTGCCGGCGTTGGCGGTGAAGTAGGGCTGGAAGGCGAGGCTCTGCCAGTCGCAGTAGGTGTCGCCCGAGAAGCCGACCGGGTAGCGGTGGTTGCCCAGTCCGCCCCAGCGACTGAAGACCAGCGGGCGTTCGGCCTTGGCGCCGCTGTCGCGTTCCCAGTGCGTCCAGTGCAGGTAGTTCAGCCAGAAGAGCGGGTCCAGGCCGGGGATCTTCGAGTCGGTGCCCTGTTGCCAGTCCATCCACCAGAAGTCGATGCCCTGCTTCTCGAGCGGTGCGTGCAGGTACTTGAAGTAGGCCTCGACATACGCCGGGTCGGTGCAGTCGAACGGGATCTTCTCGGTGGTCGCGGGGTCGAGGCCCATGGCGGCCGCCACCTGCGGGAAGGCCCGTTCGTGCCGGCCGACGCCGTCGGCCGGGTGCAGGTTCAGGGGGACCTTGAGATTCTGCTCGGCGGTCCAGCGGAGGAAGCCCTCGGGGTCGGGGAAGTAGTCGGGGTTCCAGGTGTAGCCGGTCCAGCCGTCGAGGTGCCAGTCCATGTCGATCACCAGCACGTCGAGCGGGACGTTGTTCTCCTGGAAATCGGTCGCCAGTTGCCGCAGTTCCTGCTGGCTGTAGGCCCAGTAGCGCGACCACCACGCGCCGAAGGTGTACTTCGGCGGCAGCGGAATCCGGCCGGCGACCAGGGTGAAGTCCTGCAGGGCGGTCGGGTAGTCGTGCCCGTAGGCGAAGAAGTACCAGTCGAGCGCTTCGTCGTCCTGGCGTGGAACGGCCCAGGCCCAGTCGCTGTTGTCGAACAGCAGTCGGTCGCTGTCGTCGATCAGCGTCCAGCCTTCGCGTGAGAGGATGCCCTGTTCGAGGTTGCTCGGGCCGGAGACGCCGTCGAGCGTGCGCCAGGTGCCGCGCAGGTCGCCGGCGTTCTTCTGCCCGGGCTTCCAGGTACCGGTCCTTCCGGCGGTGTCGAAGCTGATCTGCAGGTTGCCGGGCGCGAACGGCTGGCCATCATCGGTGTAGACCAGGCGGAACGCGTCGGTCGTGATGGTCGTCCGCTGTCCTTCGGTGCCGTGCTGGAAGGTCGGGACGGGTGTGGCCCGGTGCACGAAGGCGTGCGAAGCGCGGTTCTCGAAGCGGCCCTCCGGAGACCATTCCATCCGGACCAGGCGTGGTGTCAGGATCGTGAACCGGGCGTGGGCGGTCTGCACGACGGCCGCGGGATGGGCGATCGGGTTGGTCTCGGCAGCCATGGCGAATGCTCCGCCCAGCGCGGCGGCCAGGCAGGCGGAAACTTGCGCGCGGGTCATCGGTTGGGTTCCTGCGTATGGGTTGTTGAACAGGCCAAGCGCGTCGAATGTAGGCAGGCGCGGAGTAGGCGGCAAGAGGGATCGGCCGGCCGTGGGACTTGTAACAGTTACGGGCTGCGCTGGTCAGCAGGTGAGCCGAGCCGAAGTAGGCCGGGTTCGAGGACGGCGATCCAGAAGGCCCTGGCGAGACGCCGGAAATGACAGACGCGCAAGAGCGGTCCGCCACGTAAACGGTGGGGCCCCGGAGCGGGAGCCTGCCTGGTTGCTCGCGTGCTTCCTGCTGTTTCAGCGGGCCGCGATCGGCTGCGTGGGTGCCAGGTGCAGCATGCGGTCGAGGGCGGTGACGGCATCGCGGCGGGTTTCCGCATCGACGGTGACGCGGTTGACGACGTTGCCTTCGGCCAGTTGCTCGAGCGTCCAGTACAGGTGCTTCATGTCGATGCGGTACATCGTCGTGCAGAGGCACTGAATGCCGGCCAGCGAGCGGATCTGCTTGTCGGGGTTCCCGGCGGCCAGGCGGTGCACGAGGTGGATCTCGGTGCCGATCGCCCAGTGCGACCCGGCCGGCGACTGCTCGACGGCCTGGATGATGAACTCGGTGCTGCCGACCTCGTCAGCCGCCTGGCAGACTTCCCAGCGGCACTCGGGATGGCAGAGAATCCGGTAGGGCTCGTCGAGGGCTCGAATCGCCTCGACGTGCTGCTCGTTGAAGAGCTGGTGCACCGAGCAGTGCCCGCGCCACAGGAAGAAACGAGCCGTCGCCAGCTCGTCCGGGCGCAGGCCGCCGTCCGGCTTCTTCGGGTCGTAGACCAGCATGCTCTCCAGTGGCCAGCCGAGCGCGTGGGCGGTGTTTCGTCCGAGGTGCTGGTCGGGCAGGAACAGGACGCGGTTGCCGCTGGTACCGTTGCCGGGGGCCGCGCCGTCCAGGGCCCATTCGAGCACGAGCCGCGCGTTGGAACTGGTGCAGCAGGCGCCGCCGTGACGGCCGACGAACGCCTTCACCGCGGCGGACGAATTGACGTAGGTGATCGGCACGAGCTTGCCGCCGGCCATGTCGGTCAGCAGCGGCCAGGCTTCCTCGAGCTGGTCGATGTGAGCCATGTCGGCCATGCTGCAACCGGCCGACAGGTCCGGCAGCAGGACCTGCTGGCGTTCGGAGGTCAGGATGTCGGCGGACTCGGCCATGAAGTGCACGCCGCAGAAGACGATGAACTCGGCCCGGGTCTGGGCGGCGGCCAGTTGCGAGAGCTTCAGGCTGTCGCCGGTGAAGTCGGCGAACTGGACGACCTCGTCCTGCTGATAGTGATGGCCGAGGATCACCAGGCGGGTGCCGAGCTGGCGTTTCAGGTTGAGGATGCCGTCGCGTAACTCGGCCTCGGTCAGGTCATTGTACTTGCTGGGGAGAGGCAGTTGGTACAGCATGTCACTCAGGCCGCGCGGGTTGCTCGAAACGAATCATTATATCCCATCGGCAAGTGACCATTCCACCGGCACCGAAAAACCCCGGCGCCCGTCAGCGGGCAGGCCGCCGTCTGCGGAACACCTCCAACACAGTCAGTACGACCACGATGCCCGCGAGGTCGGCCAGAAAATCACCCCATTCGGTTCCGCGGCCGACAAACTGCTGCAGGTACTCGTCCAGGGCGGCGTAGAAGCCGAGGATGATGCCGGCCCGCCAGACGAAACCAGCGGAAAGCGGCCCGGAAACCTGGAAGAATCGCCAGAACAGGAATGCCAGCAGCCCGAAGGCGATGAAGTGGACGTGCTTGTCGGCCCGCGGCGGTCCGGGCAGTTGCAGTTTGGGCAGGTGGGTGCTGAAGAACAGGAAGATCCAGTAGGCCGGCAGGGCCCGGTGGTACCAGTGCCGCCACGCCGGGTGGCTGCCGGATGCCGGTTCAGGCACCGGGCGGATCGCTCTCGGCGGTCTGCGGGTTGGCGCCGGCCGGTTCCTCGCCGGCGGCGATGACGGCGGGGTCGGCGTCGCCTTCCGCCTGGCTTTCGGGCTGGTCGGCCGGGTCGGGTTCGGGGGGCAGTTCGGGGGCCTGCTCGACGGCGGCGGAGACCGGGTCGGCGGGCTCGAACAACTCGACGGCCAGTTCGTTGTAGTCCTCGGCCCCGTGGCTGGCCGGGTCGTACTGGAAGATGGACTGTCCGAAGCTGGGGCTTTCGGCCAGCTTGATGTTGCGGCGGATGCGGGCGTTGAACAGGCGGGCCCGGTACCAGGCCGCGTCGGGTTCGGCGCTCTCGAGGAAGCCGGCGATGTCCTGGGAGACTTCCTGCGCGAGGCGCGTGCTGCGGTCGTACATGCACAGCAGGATGCCGCTGATGCGGAGGTCGGGGTTGATGCCGTCGCGGACGAGCGTGACGGTTTCGAGCAGTTTGCCGAGTCCCTGCAGCGCGAGGAAGTGCGGTTGCAGGGGGATGATCACCTCGCGCACGGCGGCCAGCGCGTTGATCGTCAGCAGGCCGAGGGACGGGGCGCAGTCGATGATCAGCACGTCGTAGTTTTCGTGGTGCGGCGCGAGGGCTTCCTGCAGGCGATGTTCGCGGCGGTCCTGGTCGGCCAGTTCGACCTCGGCGCCGACCAGGTGAATGTCGGAGGGCACGATGGTCAGTTTCTCGTCGGCGAACTGGGCGACTTCGGCGATCGGGCGGCGATCGACGAGCACGTCGTAGACCGTCGCGAAGGGCGTGTCCTCGTCGGGGGCACCGTCGATCCCGAGGTGCAGGCCGGCGTGTCCCTGCGGGTCCATGTCGACCAGCATGACCCGCTGGCCGCGACGGGTCAGGGCCGCGGCGAGGTTCACGGCCGTGGTGGTTTTTCCGACGCCGCCTTTCTGGTTGATGATCGCAATCGAGCGCATGGTGCGGAGTATAGGCGACCCGGGCGGGCGGTGAAAACGTGAAAGGGTGCCGGGGTGAAAAAGGTCACTTCCGCGTGTGTTTCCGGGGGGGGCCGGTGGGGCGGCGTGGCTGCTTTCCGGGCACTGAGAAGACACTGCTCAGGAGTTCAAGAGCAGGGGCACGACTGCGACCGTCGTCTCAGCCACAGGGACCTGACGCCCGTGTCACACTTGCCTGTCCCTGTCCCGCTGCGTGCCGCTGCCCCATCAGTCTTCGAATGCCAGGGTGATCACGTTCGGCGGTGGCAGGGCGCCGAAGACGTCGATCAGCGGGATGACGCGGATGTTGACGATCGACTGGCTGAGCAGTTCCGCGACGAGGATGAACGGCGAAAGGGCGACGATCAGAACCGAGTACACGACGGCCGTCACGATGGCGGACAGGGCGGTCAGGATCTGGCCGAGGATGACGGTCATCGCGTTCATCAGGGCGACGAAGGGCAGCACGATCGCCGAGAACAGCGGGCTGAAGATCGTGACGCGGGTCTGGTCGCTGCCGGACTTCTCGAGCGTCACGCCGGCGGTGACGTCGGTGGTGGCCAGTTCGACGCCGGTCACTTCGCGAACCCGATCGGCAATCGCCTGGGCGGTCTCGGCCAGGTCGATCTCGACCGTGTAGCGGGTGACCTCGTCGCTGGCGACGCTGTAGATCTGCACCTGCGCGACCAGTTGCAGGCTCGACACGCTGTCGTAGACCACGTGCACGTAGCTGCCGTCAGGGCCCTCGGCGTGCACCGGTCGGCCGCTCTCGAACGCCAGGAACGATTCGGCCCCGTCGCTGTCGATCACCAGGATCTGGTCGACCCGTTCGATCCCGCCGGCCGCATCGCGCGTGCCGTACACGAAGAACGACCCGAGCGTGCCGCGGGCGGCGAGGATCGCGCCGTCGTCCGACCCGTCGTCGAGCAGCAGGCCGTTCAGCCTGGTGGGATCGATGCTGGTGTCGACATCGCCCAGGTCGAGTCCGAGCCCGTCGCCGCTCAACTGGAACTGGCAGCCCGGTGTCAGGATCACGAGCGAGAAGATCAGCGTCGCCGCAAGCCACTCACGGGCGATCTGCCGCCAGGTGGTCGATCTGTACATCGAAGCGCTCCTCAAATCGTTTTCGACTCCCGGGCGGGCGAAGCGTCGCCCACCGCCGTGAACCGAAGACGGAGACTAGTTTGCTTCCGGGTGCAACTGCACCTGGGTGAGCAGCAGGCCATCCGCGTCGGTCGAGATCGTCAGCAGCGAGGCCGCCTGGTACTTGCCCAGCGGGCGGGCCTGCTCGATCTTGTCGTCCTGCGGGGCCAGCGTCATGCTCTCGGCCATCCCCAGCACCGCCGCGGCGGCCGGGTTGGTCATCGCCATCGCCATCACCTGGTCGCGCCGGGCCGCCAGAGCCAGTCCGGCCTCGAACATCTGGCGGGCGTCGACGAAGATCACCAGCCAGGCTTTCTCGGGAACATGTCCGGCCGCCTTCCGCCAGGCCGCGCCGGCCTCGAGCGGCGATCCGGCCGATCCGCGCAGCCGCGCTTCGACCGCCGCGGTCGAGCCGATCAGGACGGTGTCGCTGGCCGCACAGACGGCCATGCCGCCGATCGGGGCCTCGTAGAGCGTCTGGCCTTCGAAGTCGCGATCGGTCAGCGGGACCGGCAGGCTGGTCCGCATCATCTCCAGCAGGCGGCTCATCGCGCCGTGATCGCGATGCCCGCACGAGGCCAGCATCCGCATCGTCTCGGGCGCGTACGGCCGGCCGGTCAGCATCATGAACTGCAGCGGGCCGCGGAGGTTGTCGAGGATGTCCTTGCGGACGTTGAGCGGGCCGTCGGGCGTATCGACCGGGCCCATGCCGGCCGTCATTTCGTCGGCCATTTCGGGATCGATCTGCCGGGTGATCCGGACGATACCATCGAACATCCGGCTCGGCTGGATGTGCAGGTTGAAGTAGATCGAGGCCTCCTGGGGCACGCTGCGGCCGGGGGCGATTTCGACGTTGTCCATGCTGAGCAGTTCCGGAAAGCCGGTCCGCGCGCCGCGCAGCCGCAGCAGCAGTTCGGACTTGGACTCGTACGCGCCCGGCTTGCCGAAGCCGGAGTAGCCGACCAGGCTGCCGAACCCGTCGAGTCCGAACGCCTTGGCCATCTTCGGGTCCCCGTCCGCCATGCTCCGGGCAATCAGTCGGGGAACGTTGAGGAACACCCGCAACGGTCCGCCGGGCTGGAAGCGCCGCAGCAGGAACGTGTAGTCGTCGTGTCCGGTCAGCGATTCGGCGCCGCGGCCGCGACGGATCGTGTCGCGCAACTGGTCGGCGGTCTGGCCGAGGAACAGATGCTCTTCGGTCAGACACATGGCGAGGTTCTCGGGTAGTGTTTCTCCGGAAAACCACTGCCCGAAGGTCGCGTCGACCATCCGGCCCATGGCTTCGTCACCCAGGCTGAACGGATCGGAGTTCGGATCGAAGCCCAGTTCCTCCGGGTCGATTTCCGGGGTCCTGGTGGTGGCGGTGAACACGTCGAGGGCCACGTCGGAGAACTCGACCCGTTCGTAGCTGTCGGCCGCGACCTTGAAGCGGTCGAGCAGTTTGGCGTAGTACTCGCGCATGACGGCCTGGTCCTTGATGCCGATCACGGCCGCGAAGCCGGGCTTGTCGGGGTCGCTGGTTTCGTGCATGAACAGCGCCAGGTTGCCGCCGAACGGGTTGCGGAGCTTGTCGGGCTCGGTCTTCAGCGCGGTGGCGAAGCCTTCGCGGGCCTGCTCGATGATCTTGTTGAACAGCGACATCTCGCGGGTCGCCGCGGCGGCCGGGTCCTTCATCAGGCGGAACATGGCGGTCTGTTCAAGCTGCTGCTGGAAGGCGGTCAGGTCGTCGATGCCGACGTAGGCGATCGCGTCGCGCGGGGCGAAGCGGGCGGGGTCGTTCTCGGCGGCCGGCAGACGGGTGGTCAGCAGCAGCACGGTGAGCAGGCAGAGGACGGCGGGGCGTTGGTGGGGCATGGCGGCCTTTCCTAGTCGTCAGGTGTCAGGCCCGCGGGCGGGCCGGAGTCAGTTCGTCCCGGAGGTTGCAGGTATCGGTAGCCGGCGGCCGCGCTTTCGCTGTTGTAGGCGAAGGCTTCGCGGTTCTGCAGGAAGTCGCGGACGTAGCGGATCGGGATCGCGAAGCCGAGGCCTTCGCCGAGGGCGATCTTCATGTTGGTGACGCCGACGACTTCACCGCGCGTGTTGAACAGTGGTCCGCCGGAGTTGCCGGGGTTGATCTGTGCGGTGGTCTGGATGTAGACGAGTCCTTCGCTGACGCGGTTGCGGCGCGAGACGATGCCTTCCGAGATGGTGCGATCCAGCCCGAGCGGGTTGCCGATCGCGAAGACCTGGTCGCCGTCGGCCAGGTCGTCGTCGCCGTCCAGCAGCGTCAGGACCGGGCGGTAGCCGTCGTCGAAGCTGACCTTCAGCAGGGCCAGGTCGAGGAACGGATTGGTCGCGACGATCTCGACGTCCTCGGACTTCTCGCGGCGGAACTCGCTGCCGACCTTGCGGAAGACCGTCACGGCGATGCGGGTCTCGTCCTCGATCACGTGGAAGTTCGAGACGACGTGCCCGTCCCGCGTGACGAAGAACCCGCTGCCGGTGCCGGACGGCGTCGAGATCAGCACGACCCCCTCGCCGAAGCGGGCCGCCAGCGACTGGATGTCCGCTTCCGGCAGGTCGACGCCCGAACTGTACAGGTCGTCGCTGCGGCGGATGCGGGCGGGCGCGTCGGCCGGGGCGCTGTCCTCCTCGATCCGCCGGACCTGGTCGAGCGGAACCGACAGCAGGTCGAAGCCCAGGTCGAGCACGACCCGGTCGGCGTACTTCTTCAGCACCGGTGCCTTGATCGTTTCGCCCCCTCGCAGGTGGACGACTTCGGCGGCGGCAGGGCCGGCCAGGGTGACGGCCAGGATCAGCCAACCCGACCACCCGCGTGATTCGGCGATTTTCATGCGGAAATCGTAGATGCAGGGGGGCGGCGAAACAAGCGCCCGGGCGCGTTTGCGGTAGGATCGCCGCTGGCCGGCGGAAGGAGGCGGGCGGATGAACCCGGAACCGGATCGAACCCTGCAGCGTTACGCGCGGCAGATGCTGTACCCGCGGATCGGCGAGCAGGGCCAGAAGCGCCTGCGGCACAGCAGCGTGACGATCATCGGCTGCGGTGCGCTCGGCAGCGTCAGCGCCAACACGCTGGCCCGGGCCGGCGTCGGCAGCCTGCGGATCGTCGACCGCGACTTCATCGAACTCAACAACCTGCAGCGGCAGGTGCTCTTCGACGAGCAGGACATCGCCAACGGCCTGCCCAAGGCCGAGGCGGCCGCCCGGAAGCTGCGGCGGATCAACTCGGCCATCGAGATCGAACCCGTGGTGGCCGACGCCAACCCCGACAACATCGCCGCGTTCTGCCGCGACGCCGACGTGGTGCTCGACGGAACCGACAACTTCGAGACCCGCTACCTGATCAACGACCTGTGCGTGCAGGCCGACCTGCCCTGGGTCTACGGGGCCGTCATCGCCGCCGAGGGACTGGTGCTGCCGATCGTGCCCAACGAAACGCCCTGCCTGCGGTGCATCTGGCCGGACCCGCCGGCGGCCGGCACGTCACCGACCTGCGACACGGCCGGCGTGCTGAGCCCGGTGGTCAACATCGTCGCCAGCCTGCAGTCCCTGGAAGTCATCAAGATGCTGATCGGCGCGTACGGGGAACTGAACCGCGAACTGTTCTCGATCGATGTCTGGACCGGCCGGGTCCGCAACCTCGACATGCAGGCCAGTCGCGAAGGAGGCGCCTGTCCGTGCTGCGGCCAGCGGGACTTCGTCTTCCTGGCCGGCGAGCGGACCTCGGCGACCGTCAGCCTGTGCGGACGCAACGCGGTCCAGATCCGTCCGCCGCGAGGAGCCGACCCGCTGAACCTGGCCGCGATCGCCGGGCGTCTGCCGTTCGACGCCCGACCGAAGCGGAACGAGTTCATGCTGCGCTTCGAGATCGAGGCGCACGAGTTCACCCTGTTCCCCGACGGGCGGGCGATCATCAAGGGGACCGACGACGAGGCCCGGGCCCGCGGGCTCTACGCCCGCTACATCGGCGGGTAGCGTTTCGCGGCCGGAACGCGGCAGGTTCAGGTGCCGACTCCGAAGGTGATCGTCACGACGGCCCGGACGTCCTTGTCGATCGTGCTGGTGTCGTACATGCCGTAGCTGCTGACCTCGGTCGAGAACGGACGGGTAACCTGCAGGACGCCCATCCGGGCGGTGCGGACCGCGCCGACCCGGCAGCCCGAGGCGCTGGCAATCTTCTCGGCCCGGGCCCGGGCGTCGTTCGAGGCCGCCGCCATCAGGTCCAGCTTCAGATCCGCCAGGCCCGTGTAGTAATACTCCGGCGGGTTCGAAATCACGCGGACCCCGCGTTCGAGCAGTTCGGTCACCCGGGCGGCCGCGTGGTCGACCCGCTGGACCAGTTGCGAGGTGACCGCAAAGGTCCGGCCGAGCGTGAAGCCCGAGACGTCGCGGGTGATGTTGCCCTTGGCGTCGCGGCGGTGGTGGGTTGTCGTCCGGATCGCCGAAAGGCCGACCTCGTCGTCGTGGAAGCCGCACTGGCCGAGGAACTCGGCGACTTCGTCCACGGCCGCCTCCAGTTGGCCGTAGGTCTCCTGCAGCACTTCCCCCTCGGCGGTCACCTGGATCCGCCAGACGGCCTGGTCGGAGCGAATCCGCTGCCGCGTCGAGCCCTTGACCGTCAGGGTCTGGCCGCTCTCGACCGCGGCCTGGCCGCGCTGCTGGTAGGCCCGGGCGGCGACGGCCGTGCTGATGACGACGCTGAGCACGGCGCCCAGTGCGAGCACGCCGGCGGTCTGGACGAGGTAGCGGATGCGGATCTGGCGTTCGGTGGTCGGCGAATCGGCGGCGCGATCAGACGTACCCTGCATGATGCTCCTCCTTGAGCGGCTTGCAGAAGTGAAGGTGTTGTGTGGTGCCCGTTGCCCGCCGGAATGTACCACACGCGTCAAGGAAAAAACGCGCGGGCGGTGCGCGGTGCGGCGCCGTCAGACCAGGACCGAGACGATGCAGGTCAGCGCCCCGAGCCCGATGATGACGATCGCGGCCAGCACGGTCGGCAGGGCGTAGTGTTCGACCGGCTCCAGGTTCGCCAGTCCGTACCAGGCGAACAGCGCGACGGCAAAGCCGAGCTTGATCGCGACAACGCCGGCGAAGATCCAGCCGACGGGGAAGTACGTCAGCAGTGCGTCCGGGTGATCATTCAGGATTACCACCTGGCCGGTCGCCAGGTTGGTGATGATGACCGCCAGGATGACGAGCGGTGCCAGAAAGCCGAGCGCGACCATCCGCGTCCGGCTGTCCTTCAGCTCGCTCGTGTCCGGCGCGAGGTTCTCGTGCTGGTTGTGGTAGTTCAGCATGATCGGCACCCGCATCGGGAACGGAGAGACGGACCGGCCACGAGACTACTTCCAGCCGAACTCGCCGACCAGCGGGACGAAGCGGCAGCCGAAGTGCCGCTCGGTCGCCAGGTGCGACCCGTTCCGGCGGATGCGTTCGAGGGTCTGCGTGTCGCGGTCGCCGACCGGTACCACCAGCCGACCGCCGTCGCCCAACTGCTCGACCAGCGGACGCGGGACGCTCGGGACCGCGGCCGTCACCAGGATGCCGTCGTAGGGGGCGTGGGCCGGCCAGCCACCCGAACCGTCGCCGACATGGAAGGTCACGCCCGCAAGGTCCAGGTCTTCCAGCCGGGCGGCGGCCCCGGCGCTCAGGTCGGGGTCGCGCTCGACCGTGAACACCTCGGCTCCCAGGCAGACCAGCAGGGCCGTCTGGTAGCCGGTCCCGGTGCCGATTTCGAGCACGCGGTCGCCCGGGTGGATCTCCAGCAGTTCGGTCATGCGGGCCACGACGAAGGGCTGCGAGATCGTCTGCCCGCCCTCGGCCAGCAGGGCCCGGTCCCAGTAGGCCCGGTCGCGGACCTTCTCCGGTACGAAGTTCTCCCGAGGCAGGCGGTTGAGGTGCGAGAGAATCGCGGCGTCGCGGATGCCGGCCGCACGCAGTTTGCGGATCAGGTGCTGACGAGCTTCCGCGAAGGCCCGGGTTGCGTTGATGCCCATGGCAGTCTCCCGGAGGTCCTGTATGCAGGATAACCGACTTGGCCGGGGCGGTGTCGAACGATTGCGTCCGGGAAGCGGGCCGGGGGGGGGCGGATTGGCGTGCCGGGGCCCGGGCGGCGTGTGCAGGGGCGCCGGTGTCGCTATACTTGTCGGACTCAGGCGACCGGGCCCGGCGGGGATGGAGAAGGCTCCGTCGCGCGGCCCCGCCAGGCAGGACCGGAACCCTTGAACCAGAAGAACATACGCAACTTTTCGATCATCGCGCACATCGACCACGGCAAGAGCACGATCGCCGATCGGCTGATGCAGGTCTCGGGGGCCGTCTCCGCACGGGACATGAAGGAGCAACTGCTCGATTCGATGGATCTGGAGCGGGAGCGGGGCATCACGATCAAGGCTGCCTCGGTGACGATCGACGTCCAGATCGACGGTGAGCAGTACATGTTCAACCTGATCGACACGCCCGGGCACGTCGATTTCCACTACGAGGTCGACCGGGCCCTGGCGGCCTGTGACGGGGCCCTGCTGGTCGTCGACGCCTGCCAGGGCGTGCAGGCCCAGACCGTCGCGAACGCCTATGTCGCGGTCGAGAACGACCTCGAGATCATCCCGGTGATCAACAAGATCGACCTGCCGGGGGCCCATCCCGAGGACACGGCGATCGAGGTCGAGTCGGTGCTCGGGCTCGGCATGGACCACGTGCAGTTCGTCTCGGCCAAGAGCGGGCAGGGGATCCCCGACCTGATCCGGACGATCGCCCGGACGATCCCGCCGCCCGAGGGCGACCCGGCGGCACCCCTGCAGGCGCTGGTCTTCGACAGCACCTACGACGACTATCGCGGGGTGATCTGCTACGTCCGGGTGGTCAACGGCACGATTCGCAAGGGCGAGAAGGTCCTGCTGATGGGCCGCAACCGGCACTACGTGATCAGCGAACTGGGCAAGTTCCGCCCGAAGATGACCCGCTGCGAGACGCTGCAGGCCGGCGAGGTCGGCTACATGGTCGCGGCGATCAAGTCGCTCAAGGACGTGACCGTCGGCGATACCGTCACCGACGCGCTCGCCCCGGCGGCCGCGCCGCTGCCGGGTTACGAGCCGGCCAAGCAGATGGTCTACTGCGACTTCTACCCGTCCGGCGGCGAGGATTTCGAGGAACTGCGCGAGGCGCTGGCCCGGCTGAGCCTGAACGATGCGAGCTTCACCTACGAGCCGCAGACGAGCGAGGCGCTCGGCTTCGGGTTTCGCTGCGGGTTCCTGGGGCTGCTGCACATGGACATCGTCCAGGAACGACTCGAGCGCGAGTGCGGCGTCGACGTCGTCCAGACCGCGCCGAGCGTGACCTACGAGATCGAACTGACCGACGGGACCGTGACGGAGGTTTCCTCGGCGGGCGACCTGCCGTCGATGGACCGGATCAGCGAACTGCGCGAGCCGATCATCGAGTGCCAGATCATCACGCCGGAGGAAGGGGTCGGGGCGATCATGAAGATGGCCGACCAGCGGCGCGGGATCTACAAGCGGACCGAGTACCTGGGCCCGAAGCGGGTGATGCTGACGTACGAACTGCCGTTCAACGAGATCCTGTACGACTTCTACGACAAGCTGAAGAGCGTGACGCGCGGCTACGGGACGATGGACTACCACGTGACCGGCTACCGCCAGGCCGACCTGGTCAAGATGGACATCCTGGTGAACGGCAAGGCGGTCGACGCGCTCAGCGTGATCCTGCACCGCAGCAACGCCGACCGTCGCGGCCGGCGGATCCTGCTGCGCCTGCGGCAGGAGGTGCCGCGGCACATGTTCGAGGTCGCCTTCCAGGCGGCGATCGGCGGGCGGATCATCGCCCGCGAGACGCTCAAGGCCCTCCGCAAGAACGTGACCGCCAAGTGCTACGGCGGCGACGTGACCCGCAAGCGCAAGCTGCTCGAAAAGCAGAAGGCCGGCAAGAAGCGGATGAAGACGATCGGGAGCGTCGACATTCCGCAGAAAGCCTTCATGACGGTGCTTGAGCCGGAAGACTGAGTTCCCGGGGTCCGCCCTCCCGAAAACCTCCGAAACAAGAAAAGGAGCCGCCCCGCAATCGCGAGACGGCTCCCTTTGGATAGCTGAACGTTCTGCGACCTAGTCGCAGGTCGTTCCGAACTCGGCCAGCAGTTCGGCCAGGTCGCTGAGGTCGACCGTGCCGTCACCGTTCAGGTCGGCCGGGAGGCCGGCGCCCGAGGTGCCGAAGGCGGCCAGCAGGGCGGCCAGGTCGCTCAGGTCGACGTCGCCGTCGCCGTCCACATCGCCCGGACACTCGCAGGCATCGGGGATGCCGTCCATGTCGCTGTCGATGTTGTCATCGCCCAGCGGGCAGATGTCGTCCGAGTCGCAGACGCCGTCTCCGTCGCTGTCATCGTTGGCGTCGAGCGGACAGGCGTCGCAGAAGTCCGGCGTTCCGTCACCGTCGGTGTCGACGTTGTCATCGCCACCGGGGCAGACGTCGACCGAGTCGCAGACGCCGTCGCCGTCGCTGTCGTTGCCGCTGTCGAGCGGGCACGGGTCGATGTCGTCACAGACGCCGTCACCGTCCGTATCGCCGGTGGCATCATCGCCGGTGCAGACGTCGCAGCCATCGGCCACACCATCACCATCGGCGTCGGCGTTGTCGTCGAAGCCGGGGCACTGGTCGACCGAGTCGCAGACGCCGTCGCCGTCGCTGTCGTTGCCACTGTCGAGCGGGCACGGGTCGATGTCGTCGCAGACGCCGTCACCGTCCGTATCGCCGGTGGCATCATCGCCGGTGCAGACGTCGCAGCCATCGGCCACGCCATCGCCATCGGAATCGGCGTTGTCGTCGAATCCGGGGCACTGGTCGACCGAGTCGCAGACGCCGTCGCCGTCGCTGTCGTCGCCGCTGTCCTGCGGGCACGGGTCACAGAAGTCCGGCGTGCCATCGCCATCGCTGTCGACATTGTCGTCGCCACCGGGGCAGATGTCGTCCGAATCGCAGACACCGTCACCGTCGCTGTCGTCGTTGGCATCGAGCGGACAGGCGTCGCAGAAGTTCGGCACGCCGTCACCGTCGGTGTCATCGCTGTCGTTGCCACCGGGGCAGATGTCGTCCGAGTCGCAGACACCGTCGCCATCGCTGTCGTCGTTGGCATCGAGCGGACAGGCGTCGCAGAAGTTCGGCACGCCGTCACCGTCGGTGTCATCGCTGTCGTTGCCACCGGGGCAGATGTCGTCCGAATCGCAGACACCGTCGCCGTCGCTGTCATCG
>JAUIEC010000016.1 GCA_030428945.1 Phycisphaerae bacterium
TGCCTGTGCCACACCTGCCCCTCCCATCACAGGCGAGACGCCTGTGCCACACCTGCATCTGGCTTCACAGGCGGGATGCTGTGCCACACCTGCCTCCCCCATCACAGGCGAGACGCCTGTGCCACATCTGCCTCCCCCATCACAGACGAGACGCCTGTGCCACACCTGCCCCTCCCATCACAGGCGGGACGCCTGTGCCATAAAACCAAAGGGTCCCGGTGCCTTCTCCACATCCCTTCTCCTTCTCCCCTCTTCCTTTTGCCTCTCCCCTCTCCCTCCTCCACTGTCCGCTGTTCCCGGTGTTCGCGGTTTCCTCGCTCCCTAGCTCCCTCGCTCCCTCCCCAGTACACTCACCGATTCGGAGCGGCTCGAACTGTCTCGCCAGGCGGAATACCCGAAATGAAGCGACCCACACGCGTTCTGATCTCCAAGATCGGTCTCGACGGACATGATCGCGGAGCCAAGCTGATCGTCCGGAACCTCCGCGACGCCGGCATGGAGGTCATCTACACCGGCCTCTGGCAGACACCCGTCTCCACCGTCCACGCCGCCATGCAGGAAGACGTCGACGTCCTCGGCGTCAGCCTGCTCTCGGCCGCACACATGACCGTCATGCCCGAGGTACTCCGCAACTGCCGCGAATTCGGCATCGCCGACCTGCCCGTCGTGCTTGGCGGGATCCTGCCCGAACAGGACCAGCAGCCGCTCCGCGACATGGGCGTCGCCGGCGTCTTCAACCCCGGCACACCGATGTCCACCATCATCACCGAAATCGAGAAACTGGCGGCCGCACGCCGCGCCGAACGGGCCCGCCGGACCGAACCGCTCAACCTGTCCAGCTCGCAGGGTCTGGCCGAAGCGATCACCTGCCTGCTCGACGACCAGACCGGCCGCCTGCCCGAGGGCGGGACCGGCAAGGCCCTCTGCGTCGGCGTCACCGGGGCCCCGGGGGTCGGCAAGAGCACCTTCATCGGCAAGCTGGCCCAGACGCTCCGGGAGCGGGGCCGGCGGGTCGCCGTTGTCGCCGTCGACCCCACCAGCCCGGTCACCGGTGGCTCCCTGCTCGGCGACCGCCTGCGGATGATGAAGAACGAACCCGACGACGGCCTGTACGTGCGTAGCCTCTCCTCCGGCGGCCAGGCCGGCGGGCTCGCCCCGCGGACCGGCGAGGTGACCGACCTGCTCCGTGCGGCCGGCTTCGAGGTGATCCTGATCGAGACGGTCGGTGCCGGGCAGAACGACGTCGAGATCCGCACGGTCGCCGACGAAGTGCTGCTGCTGATGATGCCGGGAACGGGCGACGGGGTGCAGTTCTCGAAGGCCGGCGTGGTCGAGATTGCGACCGGCTTCGTCGTCAACAAGGCCGACCTCGACGGGGCCGAACTGACCGTCCGCGACCTTCGTGACAGCATCGACGACGACCGCCAGATCTGGCCGGTCAGCAGCGTCCGCGGCGAAGGTCTCGAACCGCTCTGCGACTGGATCGAATCGAAGGCCTGAGGAAGGGTGCGGGGCAACGGGAAGCAGGTACCGCGAACCTCCCACGGGATGCGAACCCAGCGCCCCGGTGCGCGGTGAATCGCGCGATCCGCTCAGGCGCCGCGGCGGCCGAGCAGGTCGACCATCGCCTGGTCCTGGTTCTGGCGGGCGGCGTCGATCGCCGTGTGCCCGCTGGCCTGCTGGGCACCCACTTCCGCCCCGGCCTCCAGCAGCGCCTCGGCGATGCCGACGCTGCGACTCGCCGCGGCCGCATGCAGCGGACGAAGCTGGGCCGGGTTCTCCGAGACCGCGTCGACGTCGGCGCCGGCCGCGATCAGCAGGCGGGCCACCGGTTCCTGTCCGAAGTAGGCGGCCAGGTGCAGGGCCGTGAACCCGTCGGCCGCCTTCGAGTCGAGCCGCTCGGGCTTGTTGTGCAGCATCTCCTCGACCCGCTCGACCAGGCCCAGTGCCGCCGCCTCGAACCAGCCCGGCCCGGGATGCGCGTTGGCCAGCAGGTCGGCGATCTCGGTCTGGCGGTGGTACATCGCCAGCAGCGTCAGGCTGATCCCGTCGGCGTCGTGCTCGGCCGGCAGTTCCGGGAACATGATCAGCATCTGCTCGATCGCGGCGCGATCGCCGGCCTTGATCAGCGCGGCTGCTTCGGCAAAGACATCGGGCGTCATGACGGCACTCCAGCCTCACGGAGAACACGCGGAAAAACGGACGCGAGCCATGATAGTCCCTGCGGTGACGAAGGGGAGCCATGGCGCGGAAGAGAGCCATTGCGGCCCAGGCAATCCCGGTCAGGCGTTGTGGCACCGGCAGTCCCGGTCGGGCATTGTGGCACAGGCGTCCCGCCTGTGATCGGCCGGACATCGTGGCGCCGGCAGTCCCGGTCAGGCGTTGTGGCACAGGCGTCCCGCCTGTGATCGGCCGGACATCGTGGCGCCGGCAATCCCGGTCAGGCGTGTGGCACAGGCGTCCCGCCTGTGATCGCCCGGGGTTACGACACCTGGAACATAGACTCTCAGAACCCGTGCTCCGTCGGAAGCGGGGGGCGATTTCGAAATCCCATCACAGGCGGGACGCCTGTGCCACACCTGCATCTCTCATCACAGGCGGGACGCCTGTGCCACACCTGCATCTCCCATCACAGGCGGGACGCCTGTGCCACACCTGCCTCTCCCCTGTGCCACACCTGCATCTCCCATCACAGGCGGGACGCCTGTGCCACATCATGCCTCTGAGTAAGCAAGTAAGCACGTGACCAAGTAACAAAGTACCGCTTCGGCGCGAGAATCGGGATTGCGGGAACAGGGAACAGGGAACAGGGAACAGGGAACAGGGAACAGGGAACAGGGAACAGGGAACAGAAGCATTGTGGCACAGGCGTCCCGCCTGTGATCGGTTGGGTCAAAACACAGGCGGGACGTCTTTGCCACGCTGCACCCCCCGGGCTCCCTGTGCCATGCGCTCGATGCCCTGCATTGGTCCCCGGCTTCCCTGCTACCGGTGCCGCCCTTTCTAGCTCCTGCGCCGCCTTCCGGTCATAATCCGACCATGGCTACCAAACAGAAGAATGCATCGGCCGGTTCGGGTGCCCAGGCGGCGCTCGACAAGCTTCTCCGGGACCTCGACGAGCGGGAGGCCGTGCTGCGACTCGGCGGCGGGAAGCGCGGCATCGACCGGCAGCACAAGCTCGGACGACTGACCGCCCGCGAGCGTGTCGAACTGCTCTGCGACAACCCCAACCGCGGCGGCGACGGAAACCCGACCTTCCTCGAACTCGGACTGTGGGCCGGCGAAGGCATGTACGACGACGTCGGCGGCGTCGCGGCCGCGGGCGTGATCGTCGGACTCGGACGCGTGATGGGCCGCCTGTGCGTGATCGTCGCCAACGACGCGACCGTCAAGGCCGGCGCGTTCTTCCCGCAGACCTGCAAGAAGGTCCTGCGGGCCCAGCGCTTCAGCCTCGAAAACCAGTTGCCGATCCTGTACCTGGTCGACTCGGCCGGCGTCTTCCTGCCGATGCAGGACGAGATCTTCCCCGACGAAGACGACTTCGGACGCATCTTCCGCAACAACGCCGTGCTGAGCGCCAACGGCGTGCCGCAGTTCTCGGCCATCATGGGCAACTGCGTCGCCGGCGGCGGCTACCTGCCGGTCATGTGCGACTCGCTGCTGATGACCGAAGGCAGCGGCCTGTACCTGGCCGGCCCGGCCCTCGTCAAAGCCGCCATCGGACAGGACGTCAGCAGCGAGGAACTCGGCGGGGCCGAAATGCACGCCGCGATCAGCGGCACGATCGACTACCGCGAACCCAACGACGAGATCTGCCTCGAACGCCTGCGACGCCTGGTCGACAAGCTCGGCCACCGCCCGCACACACCGTTCGACCGCAGCACGCCGAAGGCCCCGGCCCGCCCGGCGGCCGCGATCTACGACCCCGTCGCCAGGAGCCGGAACGGGCAGTACGACGTGCGGGACCTGCTCGGCCACCTGCTCGACGCCGACAGCTTCGACGAGTTCAAGGCCGAGTACGGCCAGTCGATCGTCTGCGGCTTCGGCCGCCTGGACGGCTGGGCGGTCGGCGTGATCGCCAACCAGAAGAAGGTCGTCAAGCCCGCCCGCGGACCGGTGCAGTTCCCGAGCGTGATCTACACCGACAGCGCCGACAAGCTCGCCCGCTTCATCCTGAAGGCCAACCAGGTCCGCACCCCGCTGCTGTTCCTCCAGGACGTCAGCGGCTTCATGGTCGGACGCGACAGCGAACAGGCCGGCATCATTCGCAGCGGCGCGAAGGTCGTCAACGCCGTCAGCAACTGCGTCGTCCCGAAGATCACGCTGATCACCGGCGGCAGCTTCGGGGCCGGCAACTACGCCATGTGCGGCAAGGCCTACGACCCGCGCTTCATCGTCGCCTGGCCGACCGCCAAGTACGCCGTGATGAGCGGCGGGTCGGCGGCCAAGACGCTGCTGTCGCTCGAAATCGCGACCATGAAGAAGAAGGGTCACGAGCCCGACGCGGCCGAGTTGAAGGCGCTCGAGGACGAGGTCAACCGCACCTACGACACGCAGATGGACATCCGCTACGCGGCCGCGCGGGGCTGGGTGGATGCGATCATCGCCCCGTCCCACACGCGGCAGCGGCTGAGCGTGCTGCTCGAAGCCTGCGCCTACATCGGCGACCTGCCCGCCCTGAAGACCGGCGTCTTCCAGGTCTGAGGTGGTTCGCTGCCGGGCGTGATGATTCCGAGAGGCGAATCGGTCAGTTGCAGGAGAAACCAAACCCCTGCAGCAGGGCCGCCAAGTCGGAAATGTCAATCCGTCGGTTGGGCTGCAGATCCGCACCGACGTCGAACCCATCCTCGCCAGCCGCGGAACCAAAGGCTGCGAGGAGGATCCCCAGGTCGTCCATGCCGATCACTCCATCTGCGTTGAGGTCGCCCGGGCAGGCAATCTGGTACTCGTAGGCGCCAAGATCAACGATCGGCGCGTCTCCGAGCCCGCCGTCGGCCACCAGTCTCTGGTCCACGAGCCGGGCACCGCCGGCGGCGTCAAACGGAATCGGCTCGTTCGCGTCGCCATCCTGATCGAGGTCGAACTCATCCGCGGCCAGCCAGGCGTTGTTTCCTGCGTCGATGCACGGCGATGTCGGCTGCAGCGTAAACGACTCGTCGCCGCTGGCGAAGGTCTGGTCAGGTCCGAGCAGGTCGGCGAACCGCGGATTCACATCAATCGTGCGCTCGACCAGGCCGTAGTTGCTCGGGAGGTCTTCGACCACGCAGTCGCGCAATTGGAAGTCCGCCGCACGGCCACCCAACTGGCGGCCGGCCGGATCGTTCAGCGACGGCCCCCATCGGTTCCCCCAGAAGACTGAGTTCTTGATGTCGGCTGGCATTTCAATGCGTAGTCCACTGATGCCGTCTATCACGCGGTTTCCGGCGACGGTGACGTTCTCAAGCAGCACAGAGTGGAGCGAACCTGTGAACGGGGCTTCGATCCAACCACCACCGTAGGTGGCGCATCGATTTGCCGTGCTGGCGACATTCCGGAGCACGACATCCAGACGCGAGTCGAGGTCAGCGTCCCGAACGAAGAAGCCCCCGCCTCCTCCTTCCAGTCGGTTCGGACCGCCATTGCGGATCATGGCGTTGCCGTGAAAAACCGTATCAGCAACCAACAGCGTCAAGGCGGGCAGGAAATGAGCACCAGCGCCTGAGAACCCGCTGCGACCGTCATCGTCGAGTATGTTGTTCTCGAATCGCGAACCTCGAACCGTAATCTCGCGCGCCCGGAGGTATGCGCCTGCCCCACCCCCGCCGAGGATCTGGGATGTTGCGTTGGAACCGTAATTGTCGCGGAACAGGCAGTCCTCGACGTGAAGAACCCGGGACCGATTCGCAAAATCGTCGCCGAAAAGGCACAGACCGGCCGGTCCCCCGGTCGCCACATTGCGTTCGAACCGCGAATCGATCAACCGCCAACGGGCCGTCTCAAGAAAAGGACCGGGAATGTTGTTGTTCTGATTCGCCAGCAGGCCTCCTCCGAGAACAGCGCTGTTCTCGAAGAACTGGCAACGTTCCATCAGGAACTGAACCCGCGCCGTTCCGTCGTGCGTAATGCCGACTCCTCCACCCCAGGGACCGCGATTGGCAACAAAGCTGCAATCCCGCAGTTCGACCGGAAACTCCAGTCCGTCCCGGTCATCGTTGACCTGGACGCCACCGCCAACTGCAGCGCCGGGCGAGTTGGTAACATTGCCCGAAAAGTGGCAGTTGCTCGCGAACAGGGCGCCGTTTCGAACATACACGCCTGCCCCGCCGCTGGGCTGAAACACGTTGCCACCGCCGTGAAGTCGATTGTCTTCTATGACGCAGTCTTCCAGGTACAGCGTGCCATTCCGCAACGCGATGCCGGCCCCATACGATGATGATGGAAGGGCTGCCCGGTTGTCGCGGACGGTACAACGGCGCACCAGCAAATCGCCCGCGTCCACACGAATGCCGGCACCATACTCACCGCCCATCCGCTTCTCACCGCCGCTGACGATCACGCCGTCCAGCACGGTATTCGCGTCACCCTGCTGCACGATCACGACCACATCAAGATTGTCCTCGCGCGCGACGAAGTCCGGCAGGTCGTCGCCGTTTCGGTCCCCGGAAAGAATGGTCTCGGCCAGCGGCGTCGGACGCTCTTCGGGACCGGCCTCCGATCCAACGAAACCCCCGTACACCGCGACACCCTGCGCGATCCTGAAGCGCGAGCGAGCCGGATCTTCAAGGTTGTCGCTTGGCACGTAGGTTCCCGCCGCGATCCAGACCTCATCCCCGGCGACCGCCCGGGCCAGCGCCGGGTCCGGTGCCGGATACGCATCGAGCCAACTGCTCCCGTCTGACGCGCCGGTCGCGCCCGCCGCGACGAAGATGACTTCGGCCCGCGCCAGCGCAACGCTCCCGATCGCCAGGCAACAGAACACCCAGCCTCGCTTCCCGATCGAACGCATGGAATGGTCCTGCTTCTGAAATCTGGTTGCTGGCATCCTCAGGATGCAATACTCCGCCCATCGCATGCTAGCGAATCCCGCCAAGTGAAACAAAACGCAAAACGTTGCGTGCACGGGCGCCGTCAGGCGCCTTCAATCGCGCGGATCACTCTCTTGCGAAACTCCGGCACATCCTTGACGCGCGCCTTGCAGTCTTCGATGCGCCGACAGCGGAATCGCTCGGGCGACCGAAGCGGCGAAAAAAGCGAATTTCGCCGCCGGCGCCCGGTCCCGGCCACGCTAATCTAGAGAGACCGCAAGCAAACTCAGCGACTTCCGGAGGCAGAGGCGTGACGACGAATCCACTCGGGGCCTCGCACGGGGCCCGCTACCTGGGCCTGCTGGCGATCGTGCTCGGTCTGCCGGCCGCGCACGCGCAACACGTCTATTTCGGCAACCCGGTCTTCGACGCCGGCGAGGGGCCCTACGGCGTCGCGGCCGGCGACATCGACGGTGACGGCGACATCGACGCGGCCATGATCTCGACCTTCGACGACCGCTTCCGCGTCTTCCTGAACGACGGCAACGGGTTCCTGACCGCCGGCAGCGTCGTGCTGATCGGCGATGTCCCGCGCGGCGTGACGCTGGCCGACCTCGACGGCGACGGCGATCTCGACGGGCTGACGGCCAACACGCAGTCCTCGAACATCTCGGTCCTGCGCGCGAACGGGGACGGCACGTTCGTGCACAACTTCTCCGATCGCTACGGCACCGGGGTCGGCCCGTCGCACCTGGTCGTCGGCGAGGTCACCGGCGACGCCCACCCCGACGTCGCCGTCGCGGTCTTCACCGGCGAGAGCGTGGCCGTCTTTCCCGGCAACGGCGACGGCACGCTGGCGGGGCGCAGCGACTGGAGCTTCGCCGGGCCGGTCTCGTCCGTCGGACTCGGCGACCTGGACGGCGACAACGATGCCGACCTGATCGCGACGTACAACTCGGTCCTGGCCGTGCGACGCAACGACGGCACCGGCCAGTTCGCGGCGGTCGAACCCTATCCGACCGGCTCCGGCGCCCGCTCGGTCGTGCTGGCCGACCTGGACGGAAACGGCGATCTCGACGCCGTCACCGCCAACCAGAACGACGACACCGCGACGGTCCTGCTGAACAGCGGCGGCACGTTCTTCAGCGCCGTCGACTACCCCGTCGGCGACCGGCCCTACGCGGCCACGGTCGGCGATGTCGACGGTGACGGCGATCTCGACGTCGTCACCACCGCGCTGAACACCGACGACGCCTTCGTTCTGCTGAACAACGGTGACGGAACCTTCGTCAACGGCGACCGCTTCGGGGCCGGCGGCAATCCGATCGACACGGTCCTGGCCGACCTGAACGGCGACGACTTCCCCGACCTGATCTCGGCCGACCTGCTCAACTACGTGCTGACGGTGCGGATCAACCGCGGCGACGGCAGCTTCGCGCACGACGCCCCGCAACCGGTCGGCGCCTCACCGGGCCCGATCGCGCAGGCCGACTTCAACAACGACGGAACCACCGACCTGGCCGTGGTCAACAGCGGCGACGACACGCTCTCGCTGATGTGGCTCGGACTCGACGGATCCTGGACCACCGAAACGATCCCCAGCCCGGGAACGCAACCCCTCGCGGTCGCGGCCGCCGACATCGACGGCGACGACGATCCGGACCTGGTCGTGCCGCACGCGGACCGGCGGGCGCGGATCCTGCTGAACGACGGCGCCGGCGTGTTCACCGCGGGTCCGATCGTTCGGACCGGCGCGGATCCCCGCGCCATCGCCGTGGCCGACGTCAACGGCGACCCGGACCTCGACCTGGCGTTCGGCAACCGCCTCAGCGACGCGATGAGCGTCCACCTGAACGAGGGATCGGGTACCTTCGTCAACACCCCCGCCTATGCAACCGGAGCGCGTCCGATCGACATCGCGGCCGGCGATCTGAACGGCGACGGCGCGATCGACCTGGTCACGGCCGACGACACGCCCGGCAGCCTGACGGTCTTCCTCAACCTCGGGACCGGCCAGTTCGCGAACATCGGAACGCTGCCGGTCGGGGCCGACGCCGAGGACGTCGCGATCGGCGACCTGACCGACGACGGGGTCCCGGACATCGCGGTGGTCGACAGGGTCGGCGATGTGATCCGGATCTTCGCCAACGACGGCAGCGCGTCCTTCGCAGCGCCGCTCAGCATCCCGGCCGGGAATGCCCCGGTCAGTTTCGAACTGGCCGATCTCAACGGCGACCAGGCGCTCGACATGGCGATCGTCAGCCCCTACTCGGATGTCCGCGAACTGCGGATCCGGATCAACACCGGCGAGGGCACCTTCGCGAGCGGTCCGATCCTCGCGACCGAAGGCTGGGCGGACGCCATCGCGACCGGCGACCTCGACGGCGACAACCTGCCCGAGATCGTCACCACCAACACCTCCGGCAACCGCATCGCGATCTACTGGAACCTCGGCGGCGGCAACTTCCAGGCCGCCGACTACGTCACCGTCGGCACGAACGCCCGCGACGTCGCGATCGGCGACCTGAACGGCGACGGCCGGCCCGAGATCGTCGTCCCCCGCAGCGGCACGCACGAGGTCGTGATCCTCCGCAACCTCGGCAGCCGGACCTTCGCCGCGCCGCTGTACGTCCCGGCCGACCGGGCCGGCCATGTCGTGCTGGCCGACCTCGGCGGCGACGGCCTGACCGACATCGCCCTGGCCGCCGGCGACAGCGCGATCGTCCTGCAGCAGGTGCCGGATCCGAACCTTGCCTTCGCCGCGCCGGTCGCCTGGCTGAGCGGCTACTCGACCGTCGGCATCGCCGCGGCCGACCTGGACGGCGACCTGCAGATCGACCTGGCGACGACCAACATCTCGTCGCACGAACTGATCATCCACCGCAACCTCGGCGGCGGAGTCTTCGCAGGCCCGCGCCTGTTCCGCTTCGGCAACGACACGCTCGACCTGGTCCTGGCCGACCTGGACGGCGACGGCGATCCCGACGCGGCCGCGCCGGACGTGTCGGCCGACCGTCTGCGCGTGCTGCGCAACGACGGGAGCGGCGCCTTCGAGGACGCCGGCAGCTACGTGGTCGGCGACTATCCCAGTGACGTGGCGGCGGCCGACATCGACAATGACGGCGACGAGGACCTGGTCGTCCTGAACCGCTTCGACGACTCGGTGACGCGATTCGTCAACGACGGCGGCGGGACCTTCGCGGCCGGCGGGACGACCGCCACCGGCGCGGTGCCCGAGGCGATCGCGCTGTGCGACCTGGACGGCGACGCCTATCCCGAACTGCTCGCCACCGACAACACCCTCGACGCCATCCTCGTCTACCAGAACAACCTCGGCGGGTTCACGTTCAACGCGGCCTACTCGGTCGGCGCCACGCCGAACTTCATCACCGCGGCCGATCTCGACGGGGACCTGGACCGCGACCTGATCGTGACCAACTCCGCGAGCCAGACCGTCTCGACGCTGATCAACCGCCGCGATCCCTGCGTCGGCGACATCGCCGGCGAAACCGGCGTCGGCCTGACCGACCTGGCGCTGCTGCTGGCCGCCTGGGGCCCGTGTCCGGACTGCCCCGAGGATCTCAACGGCGACGACGCGGTCGACCTGACCGACCTGGCCGGCCTGCTGCGGAACTGGGGTCGCTGCCGCGAGTGACCCCCGGATGGGTTATCGGCGATCCGCCCGGCGCCCCCGGGAACGCCGGTTCCGTCCGCCCGGGCACGGGGCGCGGCGGGTTTCGTTAGGTCCCGGTACGCCGATCCGGTATCATCTGTGCATGGAGAGCGCCCGGATTCGACCGCCACGCCGGCGGTCGCCGCACCGGGTCCAGCTTGGGAAGGCAACCGATGAAGACAACCCGCGTCGCGGCAGCCCGCGCTGTCGCTGTAGCCACACTCGTGACCGCCGTCGCCGCAACCGCCCTGGCCGGGCCCTACGACCCCCCGCCCGGCTACTACAGTTCGGCCACCGGCACCGGGGCGACCCTCCAGCAGCAACTGCATGACATCATCGATGCCCACACGGTCATCAGCTACAACAACGCCCGCATCGCCCTGCAGGACACCGACATGGACCCGAACGATGCCGACAGCATCATTCTGGCCTACAGCCTCGCTTCCCTCGATGTCTCCGGCCTGATGGCCAGCGGCATCTCCGGCTGGGACAGCGGCGTGTCGTGGAACCGCGAACACACCTGGCCGCGCAGCCGAGGCATCGACAGCTCCGGACCGGACAACTCCGACCTGCACAACCTGCGGCCGTGCGACCCCGGCGTGAACGGCTCGCGCGGCAACCTGAACTTCGGCGGGGCCTTCGGCGGCAGCTTCGGCTCGACCAGCGACGGCGGCACCAAGTGGCATCCCGGGGCCGACGCCGGGCAGATCGCCCGCCAGATGTTCTACATGGAGACCCGCTACGACGGCTCGGACTCCAGCACGACCAACCTGCAGCTCGTGGCCGGCAACCCCGGCACCAGCGGCAGCCAGCTTGGCGACCTCGACCGCCTGCTCGAATACCACTACGCCGCCCCGCCCAACAACTTCGAGCTGCGCCGCAACGATGTCATTCACGACTTCTGGCAGGGCAACCGCAACCCGTTCGTCGATCACCCCGAGTTCGTCTGGAGCATCTTCGCCGGCGGCAGCAACAACAGCCAGATCTCGCTCGGCAGCCCCGCCTCCGACGGCAGCTCGACCCTGCTGGTCGACCTCGGCCAGGTGCAGGTCAATGATCCCGCCCCGGCCGCGCAGATGGTCACCCTGTTCAAGACCGGCAGCGATCCGACCTACTACGAAGTCACCGCCGTCGGCGACGCGACCTCCAGCATCACCGGCCGGCTGAACGCCTTCCGCCAGAGCCCGCAGTCCGTCTCGCTGCTGGTCGGCCTGGACGCGTCGACCGCCACGCCGGGCGTCTACAGCGACACGATCGTGATCGACAATCTCGACATCGACGGCGCCGGGACCGGCACCGGCTCGCTCGACGGCGACGACGTCATCACCGTCATGTTCGAAGTGCTCGCCGACAGCATCTTCCCGTTCGACGACAACGGCGACGGGCTGATCACCAACGGCGAGTTCGCCACCTTCGCCGCCTGCATGACCGGGCCGGACGGCGGCGCCGGCGGCGCCTGCGACAACCACGACGCCGACAGCGACCTCGATGTCGACCTGGCCGACTTCACCACGTTCCAGACGCTGTTCACCGGACCGTAAGTCCCCGGCCCGTCGTCTCGTTCCACCGGAGAAACCGCCCCATGTTCCATCGCACCGGGCTGCCGAGCCGCCTCGCGCTGCTCACCGGTCTCCTGCTCGGCGGAACCGCCGCGGCGCAGACCGCCGCCGTCCTGCAACCCGACGCCTTCCGCGCCACGGCCGGACAGGACCTGCTGCTGACCTGGCAGACCGACGGTCCGCTCGGACTGCAGCCCGCCGCCTGGCCGGCCTCGGTCGACTGGCTCTTCGTCCGCGGACTCGGCACCCAGGAGAACCTCGCCAGCCGCCAGCCCGCAGCCGCCGACGCCGGACGCATGCGGGTCCGCCTGGCCGATCCCGGCGCGACCGTCATCGGGCTCGACCAGACCCCGCGGATTCTCGAACGCGCGCCGGCCGAACTGGCCGGCTTCGCCACGAAACAACTGGCCGACGGAACCGCCATCGTCGCGCAACTCGACCTGCCAGGCGAGCAGCCCGTCCGCGTGCGACAGTTCCGCTCGACCAAGCTGATCGTCCGGGTCGCCCAGCCGGGGGCCGTGCAGCAGGTCTCCTCCGCCGCCGCCCAGAGCAAGAGCGGCCAGCGGGCCGAGATCCGCGCCTTCGTCGACCCGACGCTGGTGACGCCCGGGTCCGACTTCCCGTTCCGCACCTACCTGCAGGGCGACAAGCTGCCGCACGTCCGCGTCACCGCCCACAACGAAACCACCGGCTCCCGGCGGGTCCTGACCACCGACGCGGCCGGCATCGGCAACCTGCCGATCGACGCGGCCGGCATCTGGCGGCTGACCTGGCACCGGCTGAGGCCCGCCCGCGACGCGGCCGCGGACTGGAACCTGCACACCGCGACGCTCCGCTTCGAAGTCCTCGGAGGTGCCGAATGAGACGGCTCGCACCCATCCTCGCGGTGCTGGCGGGCGCGACCCTGCCGGCCGGCGCGGCGGACACGATCGAACTCGGCCCGGCCCCGATCACCAACGGCAACTACGTCGGACGCATCGCGGCGGTCGCGTGCAGCCCGACCAACTTCCAGGTCTACTACGTCGGGGCCGCCGACGGCGGGGTCTGGAAGACGACCGACGCCGGGCAGTCGTGGCTGCCGCTGACCGACACGCTGCCGACGCAGGCGATCGGCGCCCTGGCCATCGACCCGACGAACGACCAGGTCATCTACGCCGGAACCGGCGAAGCCAACTACGCCAACCACAGCCGCTACGGGCTCGGCCTGTACAAGTCGACCGACGGCGGCGCCACGTGGCAGCACCTGGCCGCCGATGTCTTCGCCGGACGGACCTTCGCCAAGCTGGTCATCGATCCGGCCAGCCCGCAGACGCTGTACGCCGCGATCGGCCGGGCCGGCGGATTCCCGGAGCGCGCGGCGGCCCGCAATCATCCGCAGGCCGACGGCCCGGCCGGGATCTTCCGCTCGACCGACGGCGGCGTGACCTGGACGCACCTGGCGGGCGGACTGCCGACCGACCTGGCCGGCAGCGACGTGGCGATCGACGTGAACAACCCGCAGGTGCTGTATGCCTGCATCGGCCGGATCTTCGGGGCGGACGGCAACGGGATCTACAAGAGCACCGACGGCGGCGATTCGTGGACGCGGCTGAGCGAGGGTCTGCCGGCCAACTGGGGTGCCCAGGGTCGGATCAGCGTGGCGGTCGCGCCGAGCGATTCGAACCGTGTCTACGCGATGATCACGCGGCGCTGCGACGAGAACGGCGGCGGGGCCTCGATGCGCGGGGCCTACCGCTCGGACGATGCCGGGGCCACCTGGACGACGCTCCCGCTCGAGAACATCCAGGCCAGCTACGGCTGGTACCTGAGCATCATCCAGGTTGATCCCGAGGATGCCGACGAGGTGTACTTCGGCGGGCTGTCGGTGCAGCGCAGCCTGGACGGCGGGTCCACCTGGACCAACGTGACGACGCCGCACGTCGACATCCACGCGTTCGCCTGGACCGCCAACGGGCACCTGCTGTGCGGGAATGACGGCGGCCTGCACCGCAGCCGCAGCCAGGGCGACCGCTGGCAGGCCCTCAACGAGGGACTCGGCACGATCCAGTTCTACGCCGGCCTGTCGACCCACCCCGACAACCCCGAGGTCTTCTTCGGCGGGACGCAGGACAACGGCAGCAACCTTCGCCAGGCCAGCGGCATCACCTGGCGTCAGGTGCTCGGCGGCGACGGCGGCTGGACCCAGATCAACCAGGACAACCCCGGCTTCGTCTACGCCGAGTTCCAGGGCACCGGCAACCTCTACCGCTCGACCACCGGCGGCGGCGGCGGATACAACCTGTCGAACATCGGCATCAACGGCGGCGATCGCAACTGCTTCCTGCCGCCCTACGTGATCGACCCCGGCGACCCGACCCGCATGCTCTACGGCACCCACCGCGTCTTCGAAAGCACCAACCGCGGCGCAAGCTGGACCCGCATCACCGGCGACCTGACCAAGGGCGACGGCGCCATCCGCTGCCTCGCCATCGCCCCCAGCGACAGCAGCTATGTCTACGCCGTCACCAACGACGGCAACGTCCAGGTCTCCAGCGATCGCGGCGACAACTTCACCCTGGTCCTCGAAGACCACCCCGGCTGGCCGCGGACCACCCGCGAACTCGTCATCGATCCGCACGATCCGCAGACCGCCTACCTCGCGGCGGCCGCTTTCGGGGTGACGCAGATCCAGCGCACGCGGGACGCCGGGCAGACCTGGCAGCCGCTCGATCAGAACTTCCCCGACATCCCGGTCAACACGCTGGCCGTCGACCCGCGCTCGGCCCAGGCCGTGATCTACGCCGGCAGCGACCAGGGCCTGTTCCGCTCGGTCGATGACGGAGGGACCTGGCACCGCTTCGGCCGCGACCTGCCGCACGCTACGGTCATCGACCTGCTGGCCGAACCGCACCGCACGCGCCTGGTGGTCGGAACGCAGGGCCGCGGGGCCTGGGACATCGCGGCCAGCCTGCCGGGTGACGTGGACCTGGACAACGACGTCGACCTGACGGACCTTGCGATCCTGCTGGCCGCCCTGCCGTGCGACGGCCCGGACTGCCCGGTCGACGTCAACGGCGACGGCCGCACCGACCTCGACGACCTGCAGCGCCTGCTGATCGACTTCGGCCTCTGACGGCAGTCCCTTGGCACAAGTGCCATGTGGCACAGGCGTCCCGCCTGTGATGGGTTGAGAAACACTGTCAAAGCCCATGTCCCGTCGGAATAGCCGAACCCATTCCTGAAACCCCATCACAGGCGGGACGCCTGTGCCACAACACCAGTGCATCTCTTCCCGGTTCCCACTCCCCTGCCCCCTCGTCCCTGCTGCCTCTTCCCTGGTCCCTCTTGCCGGTTCCCTCCGGCGCCCCGCATCTCTCCGCGGAATCCCCCGAATGGTGCACTCTCCGTCACCTGTCCGCGTCTATACTGCGGGACGGGACAGATTCCATTGGGCAAGACCTCACGGTGAACGGAGAGACACGAAATGAGCATTCTGAATGAGATCCTCGGCGCACAGGGCGGCAAGACGGTCGCGACCCTCGCCCAGCAGTTCGGGCTGTCGCAGGACCAGACGACGGCCGCGCTCGGACAACTGGTTCCCTCGCTGAACAAGGCCATGCAGCGCAACGCCCAGACCGATGACGGGCTCAGCAGCCTGCTGCGGGCGCTGCAGGGTGGCGGGCACCAGCGCTACCTCGAGCAGCCGGAAGCGGTCACCCGCCCCGAGGCGATCCAGGACGGCAACGCGATCCTCGGACACCTGTTCGGCAGCAAGGATGTCAGCCGCGAAGTCGCCAAGCGGGCCTCGGCCAGCACCGGCATCGGCACCGACATCCTCAAGAAGATGCTGCCGATGGTGGCCGGCCTGGCGATGGGCTCGGCCAGTCGCGGGGCCGGCAAGATCGGCCTCGGCAACAGCGGCGCCCCGCAGGCGAAGGCCGGCGGCCTGCTCAGCAGCCTGCTCGACCAGGACGGCGACGGCAGCGTGACCGACGACCTCTGGAACCTGGCGAAGAAGATGTTCTGAGGAAGGGAATCGGGAACAGGAACAGGGAACAGGGAACAGGGAACAGGGAACAGGGAACAGGGAACAGGAGCATTGTGGCACAGGCGTCCCGCCTGTGATCAGGTGGGTCAAGACACCCGGAACAAAGACTGTCAGTGGCCCGTCGGGAGCGGGGCGCGATTTCGAAATCGCATCACAGGCGGGACGGCTGTGCCACACCCGCATCTGCCATCACAGGCACTGCATCTCCCGCTCCCGGGCGAACCTGTTCCCGGTTCCCGGTTCCCTGTTCCCTTCTGCTAGCTCTTCGCCGTCTGCTTGCCGTCGCGGGCCTTGGCGACGACTTCTTCCTGCACGTCGCGCGGGGCCTGGCGGTAGCAGCCGAATTCCATGCTGAACGTGCCCTGGCCGGCCGTTGCGCTGCGCAGGTCGGTCGCGTAGCCGAACATGTTCGCCAGCGGGACCTCGGCCAGGATCGTGGTCGTGTCGGGCTTCATCTCGGTGCCGAGCACCATGCCGCGCCGCGAGGTCAGGTCACCGACGACGGCACCCTGGTACTCCGAGGTGACCTCGACTTCGACCTTCATGATCGGCTCGAGAATCGCCGGCTTGGCCTTCAGGTAGGCCTGCTTGAAGCCTTCCTTGGCCGCGATCCGGTAGGCGATGTCCGACGAGTCGACCGCGTGCGTCGTCCCGTCCTCGAGCACCACCCGCACCCGCACGACCGGGTAGTCCGCCAGCGGCCCCTTCGCGACCGCCGCCCGGAAACCCTTCTCGCAGGAAGGAATGTACTCGGTCGGAATCCGGCCACCGGTGACCTTGTTGATGAACTCGAATTCTTCCTCGGCCTCCTCAGGCAGGACTTCCATCCGTCCGACGACGTGGCCGTACTGTCCGGAACCGCCGGTCTGCTTCTTGTGCTTGTAGTCGAACTCGGCTTCGCGGGTCGGTGCTTCGCGGTAGGTCACCTTCGGCGCGCCGACGACGACGTCGCAGCCGTACTCGCGTTTGATCCGCTCGACGTAGACTTCCAGTTGCAGTTCGCCGACGCCGGCGATGATCGTCTCGCCGCTTTCCTGGTCGGTGCGTACGTGGAAGGTCGGGTCCTCGCGGACGAAGCGCTGCAGGGCCTTGCCGAGCTTGTCGCGGTCGGCGCCCTTGGCCGGCTCGATCGCCAGCGAGATGACCGGTTCGATCGTCTGGATGTTCTCGAGGGCGTAGTTCAGGCTGTCGTCGCAGAACGTGTCACCCGAGGCGCAGTCGACGCCGATCATGGCGACGATGTCGCCCGGGCCGGCCTCGGTGATGTCCTCGCGGTCGTTCGCGTGCATCAGCACCATCCGACCGACGCGGGCGGTCTTGCGGGTGCGGGTGTTGACGATCGTCTCGCCCTTCTTCAGGGTGCCCTGGTAGACCCGCGTGTAGGTCAGTTGCCCGAAGTTCTCGTCGACCAGCTTGAAGGCCATCGCGCACAGCGGGGCGTCCGGGTCGGCGGTCATCGCCACCTCGGCTCCGTCGTTGTCGTTGTCGCGGGCGTAGTACATCCGGTCCAGCGGCGACGGCAGGTAGCGGACGATCGCGTCCAGCAGCAACTGCACGCCGCGGTTCTTGAAGGCCGAGCCCATCATCACCGGGACGATCTCGCGCCCGATCGCCAGGCGGCGGATGATCGTCTGCAACTGGTCGACGTCCGGTTCCTTCTCTTCGAGGATCATCTCCATCAGCTCGTCGTCGTAGAGCGACAGGGCGTCCAGCATGCCGTGCCGGGCGCGATCCGCTTCGTCCTTCATCTCGTCCGGAATCTCGGTCCGGCGGATCTCCTCACCCATCCCGCCTTCGAAGTAGACCGCCTGCATCGCTACCAGGTCGATCACCCCAGCGTGGTCGTTCTCCAGGCCGATCGGAAGCTGCAACTGCACCGGCGTCAGGTTCAGCTTCTCCTCGATCTCCCGGATCACGCGGGCCGGATCGGCACCCGTCCGGTCGAGCTTGTTGATGAACGCGATCCGCGGCACGTTGTAGCGCTTCATCTGCCGGTCGACCGTCAGCGACTGCGACTGCACGCCGCCGACACCGCACAGCACCAGGATCGCGCCGTCCAGCACGCGCAGCGAACGCTCGACCTCGACCGTGAAGTCCACGTGCCCCGGCGTGTCGATGATGTTGACCTTGTGCTTGTTCCACTCGACCTGCGTCGCGGCCGAGGTGATCGTGATGCCGCGTTCCTTCTCGAGTTCCATGTGGTCCATCGTCGCGCCGTCGCCCGCACCGCGGACTTCGCCGATCTTGTGGATCCGACCCGAGTAGAACAGGATCCGCTCGGTCAGGGTCGTCTTCCCCGAGTCGATGTGGGCGGAAATACCAATGTTCCGGAACTTGCCGATCGCTTCCATGGCCTTGTTTCCATCATGCATGACTGGTCTGTGCCTGATCCATCCCGGCCGGTCCGTGGCGACTCCGCCCCAGAACTCGACCCGGCCGCCTTCCCGGGCGGCCATTCCAACAACCTGCCTGTGTCTGCGAAGGTCGCGTCCCGCCTGAGACTCAGCAGTGCGAGACGCGGCCGATTCGGAGGGTGATGCCGTCATCCGGCATCGGCTCCGCGACCAAGGCCGCAGACGTTTCGATACATCGATCCCGCCACCACCCAGCCGGGGCCGCGGTCCGACGCATCATTCCGCACGACAATAGCGATCTGATCGGACGAAAGCAACCTTTGCCTGACCTTCACCCGCGGAATTCATCAACACCTAACTTCCGACCAGGCCCGGGCTTGTTGTGTTTTCCGCCGCTCCCGCCTAGACTTCCCCACGGCGACCGAAAATGCTGGCTGGACGACCCTCCCGGTTTCAGGATATGCCCATGCTCCGCTCTCGCAGCCTCCCGTGGCTGCTGGCCTGCGGCGCCCTGCTCACCCAGGCCGCCGACGCCCAGCCCAGCCAGAAGGTCACCCTCGGACGCGTTCTCGACCAGGAACTGCCCGCCACCATCCGACTCGTCGCTAACCTGCGACCCGATCGAACCTCCGTGATCGCTTCCGAGTTCGCCGGACTCGTCGCCGGACTCACCGTCGACGACGGCCAGCGGGTCGCCGCCGGCGAAATCCTCTGCCAGCTCGACAACCACGCCAGCCAGTTCCGCCTCCGCGAAGCCCAGGCCAGCCTCGCCAGTCTCCAGGCCGAACTCGCCGAACGCGAAAACGGCACCCGCCGCGAGGTCCTCGACCAGCTCACCGCCGCCGTCGGCGAGAGCCAGGCCCTCTTCGACATGTGGGCCTTCGAAAAGAAACGGATCGCCGAACTGTTCGACATCGCCCAGGCCAACCCCAAGGAAAAGAACGACGCCGACATGGAGTACCTCGCCGCCGAGCGGCGCCTCTCCCAGGCCCGCGCCCGACTCGAAGCCGCCCGCAACGGCCCCCGCACCGAGGAAATCGAACGCTTCCGCCACGCCGTCGCCGCCCAGCAGGCCGTCGTCCTGCGACTGCAGCGCGAAGTCGAAAACGGACACATCCGGGCGCCGTTCGACGGCTTCGTCACCGCCCGCCACACCGAGGTCGGCCAGTGGCTCCCCGCCGGCGGACCGGTCGTCGAACTGGTCGCCATCGACCGGATCCGGGTCCGCTGCGAAGTCCCCGAGGACGCCATCGCCTTCGCCCGGACAGGGGCCCCCGCCAGCGTCGAGATCGCCGCCCTCAACCGCACCGCCGCCGGGACCATCGCCCGCATCATCCCCCGGGCGCTCGAAAACGCCCGGACCTTCCCGGTCGAGATCGACCTGCCCAACCCCGACCTGGACCTGCTCCCCGGCATGTTCGCCTGGGCCCACGTCCCCGCCGGACCGGCCGGGACCCGGCTCCTGGTCGAGAAGGACGCGGTCGTCCCCCGCGGCGACCAGAAACACGTCTTCCTCGTCCGGCCCGACGGCAACGGCGGCTACCTGGCCATGCCGCTGGCCGTCGAAACCGGGCTCGAACACGAGGGCCGGATCGAAGTCCGCGGCCCGGGCCTGCAGGCCGGCGCGATCGTCGTCATCCGGGCCAACGAGCGACTGCTGCCGTTCATGCCCAACCAGGTCCTGCCGCTGAACCCCGAACTGTTCGAGCAGGCCGCCAGCCCCAGGCAGGAGTAGCCGGTGAACCTGATCCGCCTGTGCATTGCCCGCCCCGTCGGCGTGGCGGTCGGCGTCCTGCTGATCCTGCTCTTCGGCCTGCTGGCCCTCAGCCGCATGCCCGTCCAACTGACCCCGACCGTCGACACGCCGGTCATCTCGATCGGGACCCAGTGGCTCGGCGCCAACCCGCAGGAAGTCGAGCGCGAAATCATCGAGCGGCAGGAGGAACAGCTTCGCGGCGTCAAGGGCCTCCAGAAGATGACCAGCACCGCGGCCGACAGTTCCGGCAGCATTCGCCTGGAGTTCTACCCCGACATCAACAAGTCCGACGCCCTCCAGGACGTGATCGACAAGCTCAACCGCGTCGGCGGGTACCCGCTCGACATGGACGAACCGACCGTTGCCGTGGCCGACAACGCCCGCGACTCGGAAATCGCCTGGCTGCTGCTGCGCCCCACGGACGACTACACCGGCGACATCTCGACGCTTCGCAACTTCGCCTTCGACTACATCAAGCCCGAACTCGACCGCATCGACGGCGTCGGCTCGACCGATGTCTACGGCGGACGCGAACGCGAGGTCCGCATCGACGTCGACCCCGGCACGCTCGCCGCCCGCGGCCTGACCCTCTCGCAGGTCCGCGACGCGCTCCGCCAGCAGAACGCCAACATCTCGGCCGGAACCCGCACCCAGGGCAAACGCGACTTCGCCGTCCGCACCGTCGGCCAGTACGAAAGCGTCGACCAGATCCGCAACACCGTCATCGCCTACGTCGGCGATGCGCCGATCTACGTCCGCGATGTCGCCACCGTCGAATCCAGCTACAAGCGCCGCGGCAGCTTCGTCCGCAGCCGCGGACGCTTCACCCTCGCCTTCCCCGTCCGCCGCGAAGTCGGCCGCAACGTGATGAAGGTCATGGAGGGCGTCCGGGCCGCCGTCGTGCGGATCAACGAGGAGATCCTTCAGCCCCGCGGGCTCGAACTCGAGATGGTCCAGTCCTACGACGAAACCGTCTACATCACCCAGTCGATCAACACCGTCCGCAACAACATCCTGTTCGGCGGCACGCTGGCCGCGATCGTGCTGATGCTCTTCCTCCGCAACATCCGCGCGACCGCCGTCGTCGTGCTCTCGATCCCGATCTCCGTCGTCGGCACGTTCCTGGTCGTCGCCATGCTCGGCCGGACGATCAACGTCATCTCGCTGGCCGGAATGGCCTTCGCCGTCGGCATGGTCGTCGACAGTGCCGTGGTCGTCCTCGAGAACATCTACCGCCATCGCCAGCTCGGCCGGAACGTCTTCCAGGCCACCCTGGCCGGCACCCGCGAAGTCTGGGGCGCCGTCCTCGCCAGCACTCTGACCACCGTCGCCGTCTTCCTGCCCGTCATCTTCGTCCGCGAGGAAGCCGGCCAGCTCTTCCGCGACATCAGCCTGGCCACCGTGGCGGCCGTCTCGCTCTCGCTGCTGGTGGCGCTGACCGTCATCCCGGTCCTCGCCAGCCGCCTGCTGGCCGGCGGACGTCCGCCGCAGGTCGACCAGACCGATCGCAGCCTGCTGGGACGCTTCTTCGCCGGCCTGGCCGGACGGCTGGCCGGCAGCCCGCTGGCCCGGATCCTGGTGATCATCGTCATGCTGGTCGGTTCGTTCGGGCTGATTCCCTGGCTGGTGCCGCCGACGACCTACCTGCCCAGCGGCAACCGCAACCTGATCTTCGGCGGGCTTTCCGCCCCGCCCGGATACGCCCTCGACGAGTACCAGCGGATGGGCACCGTGGTCGAGGCCGTGCTGAAACCCTACTGGGAGGCCGAGCCCGGCTCGCCCGAAGCAGCCGAACTCGCCCGCCAGTGGACGGCCGAGATCGAACCGCTGATCGAGGCCGGGGCCCTGCCGGGGACCGAACCGCTGCCGGCGCCGGAGAACTGGTACGACCGCCTGCGGGTCAGCCGCTGGCTGGAGAGCCTGCGGATCGACCGCAGTCGCCGCGAGTGGCGGACCCCGCCGCCGCCGATGTCCAACTTCTTCTACGTCGCCTTCGGCAACACCTGCTTCATGGGCGCGACCAGCGCCGACGACGCCCGCGTCGCGCCGCTCGCACGCCTGCTGGACCGCTCGATCAAGGACCTGCCCGGGATCTTCGGCGGCTTCCGCCAGACCAGCCTGTTCCGTCTCGGCGGCGGCAACGACGTCACCGTCGAGGTCCGCGGAGCCGACATCGACAAGGTCCGCGCCGCGGCCGAGGCCCTGCAGATGGCCTGCATGCAGCGCTTCCAGTCCTTCCCGATGGCCACCCCGGCCAACTTCGCCCTCGGTCGACCCGAACTGCGGATCGTTCCCGACCGCGAACGCGCCGCCGACGTCGGACTCGGCGTCCGCGAAATCGGACAGGCGGTCGAGGCCTGCGTCGACGGCAACTACGTCGGCGACTTCCGGACCGAGGACGACAAGCGGATCGACATCGGCCTGTACATCGCCGGCCAGCGCGAGCGTGACCTCGAAGCGATCGGCGGCATCCCGCTCTACACGCCGATCGGACGCGTCGTGCCGCTCTCCTCGGTCGCCCGGATGGTCGACACGACCGCCCCCGAGCAGATCATCCGGATCGAACGCGAGCGGGCCGTCTCGCTCAGCGTGCAGCCTCCGGACGCGATGGCCCTCGAACAGGCGGTCGCCATCATCCAGGGTGAAATCGAACAGGGCCTCCGCGAGAGCGGACAGATCGATCGCTCGATCACGCTGGCGATGACCGGCAACGCCGACAAACTGACCACCGCCCGGGCGACGATGGTCGGCACCTGGGACCCCGACGACATCTGGCTGTCGCTCTACAACATCATCAGCAGCCGCTTCTTCCTGTCCGTGCTGGTGATCTACCTGCTGATGGCCGCGCTGTACGAGAGCTGGGTGATTCCGCTGGTGATCATGTTCAGCGTGCCGCTGGCGCTGTTCGGCGGGTTCCTCGGGCTGAGCATCGCCCACGTCGGCACGTTGCTGAGCACGAGTCAGCCGGTCCAGCAACTCGACGTGCTGACATTCCTCGGGTTCGTCATCCTGGTCGGCATCGTGGTCAACAACGCCATCCTGCTGGTCAACCAGGCCCTGCTGCACCTCCGCGAACAGGGCATGGGTCCGACCGAAGCGATCCGCGAGGCCGTCCGCGTCCGCGTCCGCCCGGTCTTCATGACCACGCTGACCACCTTCGTCGGACAGTTGCCGCTCGCCCTGATGGCCGGAGCCGGCACCGAGCTGTACCGCGGGCTCGCCTCGGTCATGCTCGGCGGCCTGCTGATCGCCACCATCGGAACGCTGATCCTGGTCCCCTGCGTGCTGGCCGTCGTCTTCAGCATCCCCGGCATGCCCGCCCGACTCGCCCGGGCCCGCATGGGCACCGAAGCCGCCACCACCGACACGACCCCCGACCTCGCCGAACCTGTCCTCTAGCGGGTCGCGAAAAAGTGAAGGCGTGAAGGCGTGAAAAGGGGCGCTATGTCCCGCCCGCGCGACCTTGCTCCCTCGCTCCCTCGCTCCCTCGCTCCCTTGCTCCCTTGCTCCCTTCCCAGCAGATTTCCCGGTCCGCCGGTTCCGCTCGTTCGTGACAGGCACAGCACGCAGTCACCAGCGACCCAGGGAGAATCACCATGCTCGCCCAACGTACCGGACTGTTCACCGCACTGACGATTACCGGCCTGCTGGCCGTCGGGGGCTGTCCCGAGCCGTCCCTGGCCGGACTCGATCCCAACACCCCCGGCCAGGCCGGAGCCCCCGGACCGGCCGGCGACACCGGCCCGCAGGGTCTGCCCGGTCCGCAGGGCCCGCCCGGCGACTCGTTCTTCTCCGCCAGCGGCAGCGACGTCGCCCTGGCACAGGGACGACTCGGAATCGGCACCGACACCCCGGCCGCGACGCTCGACGTCGTCGGCAACGTCCTGATCAGCGACGGACTCGAGGTGCTCAACGGGGCCGCGATTCAATTCGCCCTGACCGTCGACGGTCTGCTGCGCACCTCGACCTCCGAAACCGGACTGGCGGTCGACCTGCCCGGCCTGCGCCTGCTGACAACCGAGAGCGTCCCGAACGTGATCGCCGGATCCGGCGCGAACCGCGTGTCCGACGGCAGCGTCGGCGTCGTGATCGGCGGCGGGGGCCCGACCGACGCGACCGATCCCAACACCGCGCACAGCAGCAGCGGCGACTTCATCACGATCGCCGGCGGCGCCGGCCACCGCGCCAGCGGAGACGCCGCGGTGGTGGGCGGCGGGGAGCAGAACCAGGCCCTGGCCACGTTTGCCACAATCAGCGGCGGGGAGCGCAACCAGGCCCTGGCACCGTATGCGACCATCGCCGGTGGCGGGCCGACCGGCACCGGTGGCACGAACGCCAACCGGGTCTTCGATCGGCACGGGACGGTCGGGGGCGGCGGCGACAACCAGGCCGGCAGCGACGATGACGACGAGTCCAGCGACCGCTTCGCGACCGTCGCCGGCGGGCAGGGCAACAGGGCATCCGGACAACAGTCCACCATCGGCGGCGGCCTCGCCAACCAGGCCAGCGGGGGCCAGTCCACCATCGCCGGCGGCCAGTCCAACGAAGCCACGAGGACGCTGGCCACCGTGGTGGGCGGCTTCGCCAACGACGCGACCGGCGTGGCCGCGACCATCGTCGGCGGACAGATCAACGAAGCGTCCGGGTTCGAATCGTTCATCGGCAGTGGCCAGTCGAACGAAGCGAGCGGGTCGCGGGCCGTGATCGTTGGCGGCTTCGAGAATGTCGCCAGCGGCGATTTCGCGATGGTCCCGGGCGGCTTCCAGTGCGAAGCGTCCGGCACCCGGAGCCTGGCCGCGGGCAACCAGGCCAAGGCCACCCACTCCGGCAGTTTCGTCTGGGGCGACAACCAGGCCGACGCGGTGTCATCCTTCGGCAATGACACCTTCAGCGTGCGCGCCTCGGGCGGCACCCGCTTCTACTCCAGCGCCAACCTGACCAGCGGCGTGCAGTTGCCGGCCGGCGGCGGGGCCTGGCAGAGTCTCAGCGATCGGGATTCCAAGGAGAACATCGTCGCGGTCGATCCGCAGGCCGTGCTGGCGGCGCTGGCCCGTCTCGAGATCAGCACGTGGAACTACCTGACGCAGGACGCCACCGTCCGCCACATCGGCCCGATGGCCCAGGACTTCCACGCCGCGTTCGGACTGGGCGAGGACGAGCGGCACATCACGACCATCGACGCCGACGGCGTCGCCCTGGCCGCCATCCAGGGCCTGCACCAGCAGGTCACCCGCCAGGCCGAGGTCATCGCCGCCCAGCAGAAACAGATCGACGACCTGGCCGAACGCCTCACCAGGCTGGAAACCAACGCGGCCAGACTGAAAGAGTGAAGGAGTGAAAAAGTGAAAGAGTGAAGGAGAAAACAAACCGGCTGCCACGGCTGGTTGGAACAGCGTGAAGGAGGACCCGCGCCGGCAGCAACCCGCCAGCGCGACCTCCTTCACTCTTTTCACCCATTCACGATTCCACCCGTTCTAGGGCTGGACCTCGTAGAGCACGCCGTCACCGTCGAGCGTCGTACCCAGCAGGAACATCCGCCCGCCGACCATCTCGAGCCCCGACCACGAGACGTCCTCGTCGGGCAGTTCGTAGGTCTCGATCACCTTTCCGGTGACCGGATCGATCTGCACGATCGACTGGGCCACCACCGTGACGAGGCCCCACAGCGCGTCGCCGTCGAACGCCAGCGCCCGCAGGTCGCGATTGAAGCTGATCTCCTGCTCGACCACGTCGGGCTCGCCGCTGGTGTTCACCACGAAGAACCGCCCGAACTGGTCGTCGAACGGCCGGCCATGCAGCCACAGGCGTCCGCTCAGCGCGTGGTAGGCGATCGCCCGGAACGTGATCGGGCCGCCCATCTCGTCCTCGCTGCTGACCGTGTCCACGACCGTCGACAGCGTCCGCTTGAACGCGTCGCGACTGCCGCCGCAGCCGCAGTGCGTCCAGAGGAATCCACCCTGCGCGGTCTGCACCAGCCGACTGCTGGTTGGCCCGAGCGGCACTCCCAGTTCGCGATTGTCCAGGTCGAAGCGCTCGATCTGCCCCAGCCCCGAGTTGAACACCAGGTCGCCGTTGAAGGCCACCAGGTCAGAGAAGAACTGCGGCGTCGGCAGGTCCTCGATCACGTCCAGCACTTCCAGCGTGCCGCACGCGACCTCCGGCGGCAGTTGCTGCTGCCGGCTGAACAGGGCGATCTGCCCGCTGACATCCGCCAGCCCCAGCGTGTCGTCCGTCGCGACCACCACCGGGAAGAAGAAGCGGGTCTCCTCCAGCGCGAGGTTGAAGACGAAGTCGGTCGTCGGCTCGGCCGCGAAATCCAGCACCAGTTCGTCACCGTCAAACAGTGCGAACACCCGCGCGCAGTCCTTCGCGCCGGTCAGCCGGTCACGCAGGAAGACCCGCCCGGTCCCGTCCCGGTTCAGCCGCAACGCCGTCACGTCGGCCGTCTCGCTGAACGTCGCCAGGCCGCCGACGAACTCCGGCAGCGCCGTACCGCTGTCCAGCAGCCACGTGCCGTACGGCCCGCGCGGATCCAGCGGGGGCACATCACCCGGTTCGAACGGGCCGGGCTGTTCGCCGGTCAGCACCGGCAGGTTCGGTTCCACCACCGCCGGCGGCTGACTGGCGACCGGACCGTTCAACGTCGTCGGCGGCGAGTCGCCGGGCGCATCGGCACCAGCGCCCCCGATCGTCCCCACGCCGGTCGGACCGATCTTGCCGGTCAGATCGCTTTCGACGGTAGCCCCGTCCACCAGCGCCAGCGGCGCCTCGCTCGGGCAGCCGCCCATCAGCACCGCCCCGACACCGAGCCCCGCCACCGTCATCCGTACACTTCGCATTGCCTGCTCCTTGCATCCACCCGGCCCACCACCCCACAGCGGCAGCCCCGGCCACCAGCAGAGGCGACAACCCCGGCGACCACACACGCGGAAAAACCTCGAAGCCAGGGAGCAAGGGAGCAAGGGAGCGAGGGAGCAAGGGAGCGAGGGAGCGAGGGAGCGAGGGAGCGAGGGAGCCAGCGAATCTGGTGCCACGGCTCCTGAGCTGTGCCACTGTTTTTGGGCTCTTGAGCAGTGTCTTCTGGCGCGCGGGTGCGCCGCCCTCGAGTGCCGTGCTCCACCGCCGCGTTGTAGGGTGCGTCATCGACGCGGCAGACCGCGATCGCGTCGACCGCGGAAGTCCCAGGCGTCGATGCCGCACCGCGTGGCGCGATTCCCCGCGGGGGCCCGCCACGCTCCCGCTCGAGGAAGCGAGCAGCCGGGGCAGCGAGGACTCGCTACACTGCACGCTGCGAGAGACGGCTGAACTCGAACCCCGGCCTGACCACCATGCTGCCATACCAACCGCCGCCGCCGATGACCTGCCAGCAGATCCGCGACGTCGATGCCTACGCGATCAACACCCTCGGCATCCCCGGCATCGTCCTGATGGAGAACGCCGCCCTCGGCATCACCGACTGGCTTCTCACCAACACCTCCCCGGCCGAGCGCGCCCGCGTCGTCCTGCTGGCGGGCCCCGGCAACAACGGCGGCGACGCGCTGGCCGTCCTGCGACTGCTGGCCGCGGGCGGCACGTCGGCCACGGCGGTTCTGGCGGCCGAGCCGGACCGCTACCGCGGAGACGCCGGGACGAACCTGGCGATCGTGCGGCGGATGGGCCTGCCGTGCCTCGATCCGGAGGCGGATGATGACCTGCCCCGGGCGGGGGCTCTGCTGGCGGAAGCGACGCTGATCGTGGACGGCCTGCTGGGGACGGGAGCCCGCGGCGCGCCGCGTGGTCGGATCGGGCGTCTGATCGAGCGGGCGTGTGCGGCCGGGGCGCGGCGGATCGCGATCGATCTGCCGTCGGGGCTGGACGGCGACAGTGGTGGGGTCAGCGGGCGTTGTTTCCGGGCGGATGTGACGCTGACGCTGCTGGCGGAGAAGGTCGGCTTCGCGGGTGCGTCGCGCGGGCTGCTGGGTCAGGTGGTGGTGCTGGGGATCGGGATTCCGCCAGATGTGGTGTCCCGCGTGCAAAAATGACGAAATCCGCCCTTGACTGTTAGGTGTTTGTTTGTACACTTTCAGATGTCGTCGAGCGAGGTGGACGCAGGTTGTCAGAGACCGGTCCGCCCGGCAGTCTGGGTCCGGCGCATGCGTGCACTCTGAGCCACGGGGTCATGGCGTGTGTCATGATCGGGGTGAGCAGCGGGACGAAGGGACAGCGGGACCATTGGAGCGCCAGGGAAGGACACGTTCATGTCGCAGCAACCGACCGAGAATTCAGCGGAAGCCCTGAATCGCGCGATTCAGCAGATCGAGAAGTCGTTCGGCAAGGGCTCGATCATGTACCTGAAGGAAGGCCAGGCGGCGATCACCGACGGCATTCCGACGGGTTCGCTATCGCTTGACCTGGCGCTGGGTGGCACGGGCATGCCGCGTGGGCGTGTGATCGAGATCTTTGGTCCGGAGAGTTCCGGCAAGACGACGCTGACGCTGCACATCATTGCCGAAGCCCAGAAGATGGGTGGTTCGGCCGCGTTCATTGATGCCGAGCATGCCTTCGATCCGTCGTGGGCCAAGCGTCTGGGGGTTGATCTGGAAGGTCTGATGATCAACCAGCCGAACTCGGGTGAGGAGGCGCTCGAGATTGTCGAGATGCTGGTTCGTTCGAACGCGCTGGACGTGATCGTGGTCGATTCGGTTGCGGCCCTGGTTCCGCGTTCCGAGCTTGAGGGGGCGATGGGTGATGCCCAGGTCGGCGCCCAGGCCCGACTGATGAGCCAGGCGATGCGGAAGCTTACGGGGGTGGCGCACCGCAGTCGCACGAGTGTGATCTTCATCAACCAGATTCGCGAGAAGATCGGCGTGATCTACGGCAGTCCGGAGACGACTCCGGGTGGTCGGGCGCTGAAGTTCTACTGTTCGGTCCGGGTCGACATTCGCCGGAAGGGCATGTTGAAGGAGAGCGACACGGTGATCGGGTCGCGGGTCCGGACGAAGGTCGTCAAGAACAAGGTCGCCCCGCCCTTCCGCGAGGCGGAGTTCGACATTCTGTTCGAGTCGGGCATCAGCACCGAGTCGGACGTGCTGGATCTTGGTGCCGGTTGCGATGTCGTTTCCCGCAGCGGGACCTGGTACGCCTATGGCGAGACGCGCCTGGGACAGGGCCGCGAGAACGCCCGCCAGTTCCTTCGCGACAACCCCGAGATGGTCGCCGAGATCCGCGCGAAGGTCCTCGACCTGAAACTCCCCAAGCCGAAGCCCGCCGCCGACGGCGCCCCGGCCGAACCCCCGGCCGCCAAGCCGGTCAGCGCCAGCGAGCAGCGCGTCACCAAGGCTCCCAAGCTCCCCGCCGCCGGCAAGCGCCCGGCCGCCAAGGCCAACGGCGCGAACGGAGCCTCCAAGCGCAAGAAGTAGCAACGCCAGGCGCGCGAAGCGCGCGAGGGGCCGTTTGTCCAAACCTTGCTTACCTGGTCGCTTGCTGACTTGCGCACAGGCGATTGGCGCAATCGCCTCTAGAAAGGGAGCGAGGGAGCAAGGGAGCGAGGGAGCCAGGGAGTCAGCACGCGCGCAGGTGAGCCGCAGGCATCCGGTTCGCAGGCGGGCGGGACCTAGTCTAGGGTGCGTCATAGACGTAGGGTGCGTCATCGACGGGGGGGCGGGACGTAGGGTGCGTCATCGACGCCGCCGCGGCGCTTCCGTCGACCCGCAACGCCGCGAGCGTCGATGCTGCACCGCTTGGCAGCTCCGACCACCAGCGGAATCAACCCGCGCAGTGAAGACACTGCTCAAGAGACTCAAGAGCATTAGCACGATCGCCGCGTGATACGTCATCGATATCGATGCCGCACCGCCCGGCCCTGGCTGGCGTGCGGACCGGTCCCGATGCAGTCCCCCACCTTCCGCTCGCTGCACTCGCGCAAGGATCGGGCACCCGCATGGGGAACAAGTCAGCAAGTGAACAAGTCAGCAAGTGAGCGGGTCAGCACGCGCGCAGGTGAGCCGCAGGCATCCGGTTCGCAGGCGGGCGGGACCTAGTCTAGGGTGCGTCATAGACGTAGGGTGCGTCATCGACGCCGCCGCGGCGCTTCCGTCGACCCGCAACGCCGCAAGCGTCGATGCCGCACCGCTTGGCAGCTCCGACCACCGGCGGAATCAACCCGCGCAGTGAAGACACTGCTCAAGAGACTCAAGAGCAGTGGCACGATCGCCGCGTATTACGTCATCGTCATCGATGCCGCACCGCCTAGCCCGGGCTGGCGAGCGGACCGGGCCCCGATGCAGTCCCACACCCTTCCGCTCGCTGCGCTCGCGCAAGGATCGGGCACCCGGGCGGAAGAAGGAGCGAGAGAGCAAGGAAGCGATGGGAGAGAGGAAGCGATGGGAGCGAGCGAAGAATCTAGTGCCACGGCTCTCCCCTCCCGGACTCCCCTCGCCCCCTGGCTCCCTTGCGTCCCGGCTCCTCGCTCCCTGACTCCCTCGGTCCCCTGCTCCCTTGCTCCCTCGCTCCCTGGCTCCCTGGCTCCCTCGCTCCCTGGCTCCCTGGCTCCCTTGCCCTCGCTTCCCTCGCTCCCTTCCCAAGCCAACTCTTCCTGATTCCCCTCCGCGGTCTGGCCGAAGAAACGGAAAGCACCCGCGCAGAACCTATCGGAGGCGCAAATGTTTCGGCTCGGCTGGCCCGCTCTGGAATCCGTCCGCAGACCTTACCGCCCCCGTCACCTGCGAGCCGGTGCCGATAACCGCATCCTGCCCATCGCGATCCTGCTGACCCTCTGCGCGATCCCCGCCGCGCCGGCCGAGGAACCGCTGGCCGAACTCCAGCGACTGCAGACCGCCTTCCAGGAAGTCGCCGACCGCGTGGCCCCCACCGTCGTCGGCATCCGCGCCCACCGCCGCCTGACCGGCGAAGGATTCGGCACCGGACAGGTCGTCCTCGTCAACGGCAGCGGAACCGTCATCGACGCCGACGGCCTGATCCTGACCAACGAACACGTCGTCCAGCGCACCCACGACCTCCAGGTCGTCTTCCACGATGGATCGCAACTGCCCGGGACCGTCGTCGCCGCCGACACCCGCAACGACCTCGCGATCGTCCGCGTCAACCGCACCGGCCTGACCGCCGCCCGATTCTGCTCGTGGCCGGACGTCGCCCGCGGCCAGTGGGCCGTCGTCGTCGGCAATCCCTTCGGCCTCGGAAGTGATGGAAACCTCAGCGTGTCCGTCGGCGTGATCTCCAACCTCGGCCGCAGCCTGCCGGGCCTCGGAGAATCCGACAACCGCCTCTACAACGACATGATCCAGACCACGGCCGAAATCAATCCCGGCAACTCGGGCGGACCGCTCTTCAGCCTGGAGGGAGAACTGCTCGGCGTGGTGACCGCGATGCACACCCGCTCGGGGGGCGACGCCGGGGCCGGGTTCGCCATCCCGATGAACCCGACCCGGGTCCGGGCGATCGCCCGCCTAAAAACCAGTCGGCCAGCCCTGGCCGGCCAGCGCCAGACCACCGGCCGGGGGTTCGCACGCGACCCACGCAACATGGCCCGTCCCACCCAGCAGGTCGACAAGCTCGTCGACGAGTAGCCCCGTCTCGACCAGCGCCCGCAGGTTGCGCGGAACACACGCCCGGGCAACCAATGCCCCCGGCGTCCCCGGCCCGGCCGCCACCCGCTGGGCAACATGACTCCGCAGGCCAGCCAACTGCGCGGACAGGCTGCGGCCGGGGCAGGCGGTGCTGCCGGTCACCTGGCCGTGGCCGTAGACCTTGTCGGCGCTGATTCCGAGTTCGCTGCACAGCGCCGCGGTCAACTGCTGCAGGGAGGCCATCTGTTTGGCGGTGGGCCGATCGTCCTCGAAGTTCCCGATCAGGCAGATCCCGACGCCGTGCTCGTTGAAGAAGTTCTTCGGTCGATGCACGTTGAAGTACCGTCCGGCCTCCGCCCGGCAATGGGCCCCGGTCTTCTGGCTGTCCCAGCGGTGTCCCTTGTAGATGCGGCCGTCGCCGGTGGTCACGCCGTTGCCGATCACGAAGTGATAGCCGAGCCCGTCCCAGCCCTGGTTGCGATGATGGCGATCCATCGTCTTGACGTTGTCGCGCGTCGTGGCCGAGTGATGCACGACGATCACCTGCCACTTGCCGCGCAGCAGCGACGAGTTCGGGCGCAGGTACGAAGGCAGGCCCTCCGCCCTGGCGACCGGGGTTGGCGGTGGCGGCACGTAGACCGGGCGCGGCTGTGGGGCCGGACGCGGCGGCAACGGCAGCGGTTTGGGTGGCAGCGGCGGTGGTGGACGGTAGGTCGTTCGAGCCGCCCTGGTCGCCAGCAGTGGCGGCGGCGCAGAGCCCACGGAACCGGTCCGGGGGGCGCAACCGCAGGCAACCAGGACGAAAACCGAGGCGACACAGGCAATCCGTTGCATGGGTCAGATCCTCTAATCAGGAGCGTGGCGCAGAATCGTTCTCGGTACTATACCCACCCGGACGGCCCTGTCCAACGGACGAAACGTCGCCCACCGGCCGGTTTAATGGTAAGCTTCCCTCGATTCGGTCGCTGTCGCCTGTTCCGCGTCCCGGTAAAAAACGGTGTGGCATGTCCTCGCAACACTTCGGTCAAGCTGAACCCATCGACGACTGGTCTCGCAAGATGCAGGACATCATGCAGGAGATGCTGAAGCGCAGCTACGTCGACTTCCGTCAGCAACGACCCTGGCAACCGTCGACCAACCTGTACGAATCACCCGACGCCTACCTGGTCTGCGTCGAACTCTCCGGCGTCGACGCGATCGAACTCGAAGCCCAGAGCGGACCGCGACCGGCCCTGCGCATGGTCGGCATCCGCCAGCAGCCGCGACCCTGTGATATCCAGGACCTCAGCACACACGTGCTCGAAATCGATGAGGGACCGTTCGCCCGCATCATCGAACTCCCCGGCCCGATCGCGGCCGACCAGGTCGAAACGCAATTCACGAAAGGCTACGTATGGATCACCATACCGAAGAAGACAGCCAGGTAGCCGAGAACCAGCCGGCGGACGACGATCAGATCGACCTGTTCGCCAACTCGGACGATGACACCCTGCCCGAGATTCCCAGCGAACTGCCGGTCCTGCCCGTGCGGAACGTCGTGGTCTTCCCGGGAACCGTCGTCCCGTTGACCATCGGCCGCGAGAAGTCCAAGCGCCTGATCGATGCCGTCCTGGCCGGCGACAAGATGCTGGCCGTCTTCTCGCAACGCCACGAGGAAGTCGAGGATCCCGGCATCGACGACATCTACCGCGTCGGGACCGTCGCCCAGGTGCTCAAGCTGCTGCAGATGCCCGACGGCACCAGCAGCCTGCTCGTCCACGGCGTCATCCGCGTCGGACTCGTCGAGTTCACCAGCACCGAACCGTACTGGCGGGCCGCGATCGAACCCCAGGAAGACGAAGACCCGCACTCGATCGAAATCGAAGCCCTCAGCTACAACACCCGCCGGATCGCCGAACAGGTCATCAGCCTGAGCCCCAACGTCCCCGACGAAGCCCTCCAGATCCTGCGCAGCCTCGACCGTCCCTCGGCCCTGGCCGACTTCCTGGCCGCCAACCTCTCGCTCGGCCTGGTCCAGAAACAGGAACTGCTCGAAACCTTCGAGGTGCCCGACCGGCTCCGCAAGGTCGCGGCCACCCTGCAGAACCAGCTCGAAGTCCTCAAGCTGGCCGAGAAGATCCAGGCCGACGTCCGCAAGGAAGTCGACAAGACGCAGCGCGAGTACTACCTGCAGGAGCAGCTCAAGGCGATCCAGAAGGAACTCGGCGAGGAAGACCCGCGGGCCGCCGAACTCGAGGAACTCCGCGAGCAACTGGCCGAAATCGAAATGCCGGAAGAGGTCCGGGCCGAGGCCGAACGCGAGATGAACCGCCTCGAACGGATCTCGCCCGCCTCCCCCGAAGGCTCGGTCATCCGCGACTACCTCGACTGGCTCTTCGAGATGCCCTGGACCGAGGAGACCGAGGACAACCTCGACCTGAAGAACGCCGAGGACATCCTCAACGCCGACCACTACGGCCTCGACCAGATCAAACGGCGCCTGCTCGAATACCTCGCCGTCCGCAAACTGAACCCCACCGGCCGCAGCCCGATCATGTGCTTCGCCGGGCCGCCCGGTGTCGGCAAGACTTCGCTCGGACAGAGCATCGCCCGCGCGCTGGGCCGCAAGTTCATCCGGATCGCGCTGGGCGGCGTCCGTGACGAGGCCGACATCCGCGGGCATCGCCGCACGTACATCGGTGCCATCCCGGGGCGCCTGATGCAGGAGATCCGCAAAGCCGGCGTCCGCAACCCGGTGATCATGCTCGACGAGATGGACAAGCTCGGGCAGGACTTCCGCGGCAATCCCGCCTCGGCGCTGCTCGAGGTGCTCGACCCCGAGCAGAACCACAGCTTCACCGATCACTACCTCGGCGTGCCCTTCGACCTGTCCAAGGTGCTCTTCATCAGCACCGCCAACTACATGGACCCGGTCGAACCGGCCCTCAAGGATCGGATGGAAGTCATCGATCTGCCGGGCTACACCACCGATGAGAAGCTGCAGATCGCCGAACGCTACCTCGTTCCGCGACAACTGGAGCGCAACGGCATCGCCGACCGCGGGTTCTCGATCGCCGACGGAACCCTTCGCACGCTGATCGAGGGCTACACCCGCGAGGCCGGCGTCCGCAACCTCGAACGAACCATCGGAACCGTCTGCCGCGGGATCGCCGCCAAGGTCGCCCGCGGACAGCGCGTCGGAAAGATCATCCGCGAGAAACAACTGACCGAATACCTCGGCCCCGTCCGCATCGAGATCGACGAAGCCCTGCCCGAGGGCATCCCCGGCGTCGTCACCGGACTGGCCTACACCCCCGTCGGCGGCGAGATCATCTTCGTCGAAGCCACGCTGATGCGCGGCCGCGGCGGCGGACTGCTGATCACCGGGCAGGTCGGCGACGTGATGCGCGAATCCGCCCAGGCCGCCCTCTCCCTGCTCCGCAGCAAGGCCGAAGCCTGGCAGGTTCCGATCGAGAAGCTGAACGACTCGGACCTGCACGTGCACATTCCGGCCGGCGCGATTCCGAAGGACGGCCCGTCGGCGGGCGTGGCGATGCTGACCGCCCTTTACACCAAGCTGACCGACACGGTGGCCGACGCGCACGTCGGCATGACCGGCGAGATCACGCTGCGCGGCAGCGTCCTGCCGATCGGCGGGGTCAAGGAGAAGGTCCTCGGCGCGCACCGGGCCGGACTCCGCAAGGTGATCCTGCCGGCGCGGAACCGGGCCGATCTGCACGACGTGCCCGAGGCCGTCCGAACCGATCTGGAATTCGTGTTCGCCGAGCGGGTCGAGGACGTCCTGGCGGCCGCGGTCCCGAATGCCACCGTCGGGGTATCGACCTCCGGCAGGCGGAAGAAGGCGGCCGGGGCGAAGGCGACGAAGAAATCGACGGGCAAGCGAGCCCGTCCGAAGAGCAAGGCGACCCGCAAGCCGGGCACGGGGAAGAAGAAAGCGGCGCGTCCGACCCGTTCGGGACGCGCCCGGGGCGGCTCGGCCGGCCGGCCGGCGACCCGTTGAAATCGCGGGCCCCGGGGCGGGAGCCTCGGGTGGGCCGTGTCAACCCCAATTTCGGCCAGTTCCGGCTGTAACTCTTTTGCCAGACAAGGATTCCGCTTGATCCGGCCCAGTGGTTCCCTTAGGATGCCGTCTGTGCGTTGGCAGACGTCAGCATCATTTCGGCGAGTGCAGTCTTGTAGTGACGTCAAATGTTCATGGCTATCGTGGGGAACGCTAGCATGAAGACGGTAACCAAAAAGGACCTCGTGGATCGCATTTCAGACCGCAGCGGTCTGAAGCGGGTGGCGGTCAAGCGGGTGGTCCAGCAGTTCCTGGAAGAGATCATCGCCGAACTGGGAACCGGCAATCGTCTCGAGTTCCGGGATTTCGGGGTCTTCGAGATCCGCGAGCGGGCCGCCCGCATCGCGCAAAACCCTAAGACCATGGAGAAAGTCCCAGTTCCGCCCAAGCGGACCGTCAAGTTCAAGGTCGGCCGCCTGATGCGGGAGCGGTTGCAGGTCCCGGCCGATGCGCCGGCGACGATGGACGCCGCAACGATCGAGGCGCCGGCCAGCGTCGGCATCCCGAGCACGCCGGCCGCCCAGGGATAAACTTCCCAACGCCCGTCACCGCGTAGGGTTACGAAACAACAGCGGCAGCCGCCCCCCGTCGGGAGCGGCTGCCGGTTTGCTGCGCGGTCGGGTTCTCGGCCGGCCCGGCCCGACACGCGGACCAGGACACTGCGCAGGTCTGCTCCACCCGCACGGAGAAGACACTGCTCAAGAACTCAAGAGCTCAAGGGCAGTGGCACAAATCCCGAACCGCGAGGCGACAGACGCGGCGGTCTGCTCTGCTGTAGGGTGCGTCATCGACGCAGCAGTCCGCGGTTCCAACCGACGCGGACGCACCAGGCGTCGATGCCGCACCGCGTGGCAGGTCCGACCGTCGACGGTATCAACTCGCGCGCAGAAGACACTGCGAGGATCGCAGTGGCACACGTCCGCGTCCTGTTCCCTGTTGCCTGTTCCCTTCCCTGCCGCCTCGCGTCGGAATCAGACCTGCGCGATCAGGGTCCCGTTCCCGTTGGGACCTGAGGCCGGCGCGGCGACCGGTGCGCTCGGACCGGTCGGCATAGCCGGCGGCGGAAACTTCCCGCGATGACCGCAGCAGATCACGTTGTCGCGACCGACCAGTTGCGCGAGTCGGGCGACGAAGGCGGGGGTCGGGTTGACCTGGGCGGCCCGCTGCCCGCGAATCGTGGCGCGCCAGCCGTCTTCGGAGATGATCTGAATGTACATCTCGGTCGGGCCCGGGTTCGTGCGGGTCAGTTCGCGGACCCGCTCGAGCGTGGCCGCTCCGTCGGACGTGTTCGGTACGCGGATGATCAGTTCCTGGCAAAGCTGCGCGAGCGCCTCTTCGACCGGGATGACCTTGTCGACCCGCACGCTGGCTTCCTCGCGGCGTGTATCGACCTTGCCGTCGATGAAGACGACCGAGTCGGGCTTCAGCAGGTGCTGCACCTTGGGCACCTGGTCCGGGAAGACCACCACCTCGACCGAACCGGCGAAGTCCTCGACCACCACGATCAGCATCTTCTTGCCTTCGCTGCGGCCGCGACGAATCAGCACGTTCCGCGTCTTGGACACCAGCCCGCCCAGCACCGCCGGGGTGCCGTCGCTGAGCTTCTGCAGCGTGCGTGTATCGACCGAACCGAGTCGCTGCACGAGGGTTTCGTACTGGGTCAGCGGGTGCTTGGTGACGTAGAAGCCGAGGGTGGCCTTCTCGTAGGCCAGCATTTCCGAGTCGGTCCACTCGACGGTCGGAATCGCCGGCGGCGGCGCGGCCTCCTGGAAGTCGCCGAACATCGACATCTGTCCGGCGCTGGCGTCGCGCTGCGCGCGGTGCCCGTGTTCGATCGCCTGGTCCAGGATCTCGCACAACGCCCGCCGCATCGCCCCGGTGTCGTCGAATGCGCCGGCCTTGATCAGGGCCTCGAGCACGGCCTTGTTGACCAGCCCGAGGTCGACCCGCTCGCAGAAATCGTAGATGTCCCGGAAGGGCCCGCCCTCGTTCCGCGCGGTGATGATCGCCTCGATCGCCCGCTGCCCGACCCCGTTGATCGCCGCCAGCCCGAAGCGGACCGCGCCTTCCCGGCGGCCGTCCTCCTCGCTGTAGATCGGGGTGAACTCGGCCCCGCTCTCGTTGACGCTCGGCGGCTTGATCGGAATCCCGACCTGTCCGCCGGGGACCTCGATCCGCTTGCACTCGTCGAGGTACTCGGCCACCTTCGCGGTGTTGCCGCTCTCGTAGGTCAGCAGGGCCGCGAAGAATTCGACCGGGTAGTAGGTCTTCAGGTAGGCCGTGTTGAACGCCACGCGGGCGTAGCCGGTCGAGTGCGCCTTGTTGAACGCGTAGCCGCCGAACTTGAGGATGTCCTCGAAGATCTTCTCGGCCGTCTCGCGCGGCACGCCGCTCTGCTCGGCCCCGTCCAGGAACGGGCCGCGCTCGGCGTTGATCATCGACTCCTTCTTCTTCGAGATCGCCTTGGCCAGGCGGAACGCCCGCCGGAGCGGCACGCCTCCGAGCCGGTTGACCAGGCGCGAGACCTGTTCCTGGTAGACCATGATCCCGTAGGTTTCTTCGAGCACCTGCGTCATGGCCGGATGCGGCGTGCTCCACGGCTTGCCGTGCTTGCGGGCGACGTACTCGTCGATGTACTCCATCGGTCCGGGGCGGAAGAGTGCGTTGGCGGCGATCAGGTCCTCGATCCGGTTGGGCTTCATCTTCATCAGCACGTCGCGCATGCCGCCGGACTCGAACTGGAAGATGCCGCGGGTCTGTCCCTGCTGCAGGATCCGGTAGACGTTCTGGTCGGTCAGGTCGACCGTCTCGAGGTCGAGTTCGACGCCGTGCTGCTGTTTGATCAGGTCGACGGCCCGGTGAATCTGCGACAGGGTCCGCAGGCCCAGGAAGTCCATCTTCAGCAGGCCGACCTTCTCGACGGTCGGTCCCTCGAACTGCGTGGTGACTTCCTTGCCGTCGCTCGGGCGGTGCAGGGGGATCAGCGTGTCCAGCGGCTGGTCGGCGACGACGACGCCGGCCGCGTGGACCGACGCGTGCCGGGCGAGTCCCTCGAGGCGGCGGACGATGTCGATCACCTTGGCGATCTTCGGGTCCCTGGCGAGTTGCCGCAGTTCGGGCTCGCGGGCCAGGGCCTTGTCGATCGTCATCTTCAGTTCTTCGGGGATCAGCTTCGCGAGCGTGTCGGCCACGCTCAGGTCGACTTCCATCGCGCGGCAGACGTCGCGGATGGCGGCCTTGGGTTTCAGACGCCCGAAGGTGATGATCTGGGCGACGTGCCCGTACTTCTGTCGGACGTATTCGATCACCTCGGCCCGGCGGACCATGCAGATGTCGATATCGATATCGGGCATTTCGTCGCGCTCGGGGTCCATGAAGCGCTCGAAGTACAGGCCGTAGTGCAGCGGGTCGACCGTGCTGATGCCGAGGCAGTAGCCGACCACGGTGCTGCACCCGCTGCCACGGGCCAGCGACGGGATGTTGTTCCGGCGGGCGAACTGGACGAAGTCCCAGACGATCAGGAAGTAGCTGCTGAAGCCCTTGCTGTCGATCACCGACAGTTCGTAGTCGATCCGTTCCTGCAGTTCGTCGGAGATCTCGTTGTAGCGCCAGCGGGCGCCTTCCAGCACGAGCTCGCGCAGGTACGCGCCGTCGGTCTTCTTGTCGGGCGGTTCGAAGCGGGGCGCGAAGCGCTGGTTGAAGTCGAACTCGACGTTGCACATCTCGGCGACGCGGAGCGTGTTGGTCAGCGCCTCGGGATAGTCCGGCAGCGCCAGCGACATTTCCTCGGGGGTCTTCAGGTAGAACTGGTCGGTCTCGAACTTGAAGCGATCCTCGTCGCTGACCCGGGCGCGGGTCGAGATGCAGCAGAGCACGTCGTGCGCCTCGACGTCGTCGTGCGTCAGATAGTGCACGTCGTTGGTCGCGATCGTCGCGACGCCGAGCTTGTTCGCCAGGTCCGCCAGTTCCGGGTTCGTCTGGGCCTGCTCGCGAAGCCCGTGGTTCTGCAGTTCCATGAAGAACCGGTCCGGACCGAAGATCTCGAGGAACGTCTCGGCCCGCCGGCGGGCGGCCGCGTAGTCCTCGTGCATCAGTTCCTTCGGGATCATGCCGCCCAGGCAGGTGCTGGTGCAGATCAGCCCGCCGGAGAATTCGCGGAGCAGTTCGAAGTCGACCCGCGGCTTGTAGTAGAACCCCTGCGTGTAGCCCAGGCTCGAGAGCCTGACCAGGTTGCGGTAGCCCTCCAGGTTCTGGGCCAGCATCAGCAGGTGATAGTTCGACTCGCCCAGGTGATCCTTGACCTTCTCGCGATGGTCGCCGGGCGCCAGGTACAGTTCGCAGCCGATGATCGGCTTGACCCCGGCCGCCACGGCCGCCGCGTAGAACTCGACCGCCCCGAACATGTTGCCATGGTCGGTCAGGGCGATGGCCGGCATGTTCATCTCTTTCGCCCGCCGGACGAGGTCATCGATGCGGCATGCGCCGTCGAGCAGCGAGTACTCGCTGTGCACGTGCAGGTGAACGAACGGAGCGGTCTGCGAGTCGGACATGAGGGCGCATCCCTTGCTGGAACCGTCGTCCCGAAGCTCCGCTTCGGTGCCGGCTCGATGCTAAACCGCCCCCGACCGCGGTCAACGGTTTTCGGTGACAGTTTGGGTTTTTGCCTGTCACGAAACCGGTGTTGGGGGACCCAGACATTGGGATCGACCGCCCGGCCCGGGCCAGGCGGTGCGGCATCGACGCCTGAGCTTCCGGGTGGGCGGAATCGCGGTCTGCCGCGTCGATGACGCACCCTACAACCCTCGCCCGCTTGCCCCCGCGCTCCCTTGTTCCCTTGTCCCCTTGTTCCCTCGCTCCCCTGCTCCCTTGTTCCCTCGCTCCCTTGCTCCCTCGCTCCCTGCTCCCTCGCTCCCTCGCTCCCTTGTTCCCTTGCTCCCTTGCTCCCTCGCTCCCTCGCCCCTCAAAGCCCCTCCAGGATCCGGATCAGCGCCCTGGCCTGGGACGCCTTCTGTCGGCGCGGGAGTGATTTCCACGGCTGGCCGCGGACCAGGACCTCGACGGCGGAGCGGTCCGCGCCGATCGCTGCCGGGCGATTCAGCACGATCGCGTCGAGACCCTTGCGCCGCAGTTTCGACGCCGCGTTCCGCCGCGGACTGCGGTCCTCCAGCGCGAACCCCAGCACCACCTGACCCGCCCGCCGGCCGGCCGAGAGCGTTGCCAGCACGTCCTCGGTCGGCTCCAGTTCCAGCCGCAGGTCCGCCTTGCGCTTCTTCATCTTCGAGGTCCGCACCCGCCGCGGGCGATAGTCCGCCACGGCCGCCGCCATCACCAGCGCATCCTGCCGCGGCCAGGTCCGCACGCACGCGGCCAGCATCTCCGCGGCCGAAACCACGGCCACTGCCCGGACCCCGGCCGGCACCGGCAGGCTGACCGGTCCGTGCACCAGCGTGACGCGATGCCCGCGGGCCGCAGCGGCCTCAGCCAGGGCGAAGCCCATCTTTCCGGATGAATCGTTGGAGAGGTAACGGACCGTGTCGATGTACTCGCGGGTCGGGCCCGCGGTAATCAGGATGCGGCGCGAGGTGGGGTCTGCCGGCATGGTTCCGCCCCGTGAGCGAACGACGCGTCGCTCAGGATTCCGGCCGGTCCGTGCCCGCGGACAGCAGCCGGGCTCGAACCGCCTCGAACAGTTCTTCCGGCTCGGCCATCCGCCCCGGACCGTGCGCGCGACAGGCCTGCCAACCCGTGTTCGGACCGACCAGGTCGAAGCCCTGCTCGCTGAGCCAGTTGACGTTCCGCCGCACGGCCGGGTGCTGCCACATGTGTGTGTTCATCGCCGGCGCGAGCATCACCGGGCAGGCGGCCCCCAGCAGCAGGGCACTGACGACATCATCGCTGATTCCGCCGGCCAGCTTGCCGATCACGTTGGCGGTGGCCGGGGCCACGACGATCAGGTCGGCCTGTTCGCTGTGTTTCAGGTGCTGGATGTCGCCGTCGCCGCGCCACATGCTGGTGACGACCGGGCGCCCGCTGAGGGCTTCGAACGTCACGCGTCCGATGAAGCGGCGGGCGCTGCGGGTCATCGCGACGGTCACGCCGCAACCGGCCTGCGCCAGCCTGGAGACTAGTGTGGCGGTCTTGTACGCGGCGATGCCGCCGCAGACGCAGACCAGCGTCTCGAACCCGTGGAGAGGACCGCGGGTCGTTTCGTCGTCAGGCCTTTTCGGGTTCGGCAATGCCCGACGCCTCGTAGTCGATCCTGACCTTGCCCTGGGCGATCTCTTCGACCACGACTTCCATCTCGGTCAGCCCGGTGGCGTCCACCAGCGGGCGGGACCCCTGCAGGAGTTCCAGCCAGCGCTTCTGAATCAGGGCCGTCAGGCGAAAACGGCCACCCACCCGACGGATCAATTCGTCGCTGTTCAGCGCATCAATCATGTCCGCTCCCGTTCCTGTTTCAGGATGCCGATCACTTCGTCAATCGAATCCTTAAGTATATCGTTTGTAATGAAATACTGGTAGATCCCCTCGGCCCGGGCAAAGGCGATCTCGCCATCCGCCCGTGCCAGCCGCCGGGCCTGCAGTTCGGCCGTCTCGGTCCGCCGACCCGCCAGTCGGGCCTGCAGCGTCTCGGGCGTGGGCGGCAGGATGAAGATCCGCAGCGAGTCCGGCATCCGGGCGGCCACCTGGGCGGCCCCCTGGACATCGATCTCCATCACGACCACCTGCCCGCGGGCGACCGCCTGCTCGACAGGGGCCTTGAGTGTCCCGTAGCGGTGTCCCAGGTAGGTCGCGTGCTCGAGGAAGGCGTCCTCGGCCAGCAGTTCGTCGAAGCGGCCCTCGTCGACGAAGTGGTAGGCCTCGCCGTCCTGCTCATGCCCCCGCCGCGGCCGGGTGGTCACGGAGACCGACCAGACCGTCTCCGGGACCTGCTCGAGCAGGGCGTGACAGATCGAGGTCTTGCCGGTACCGGAAGGACCGCTGATCACCAGCAGAGTGCCGCGTGCCGTATTCATAGGTTCCGGATTATGCAGGGGATGGCCGCCCGCGGCCAGTCGCTCAGCCCGACGTCAGGCTCGACATGGCGTGGAGCCGCCTGCTGGCCCGCCCCCGGGAGGCCGGCGGGGCGTCCTCGACGGCCGTACGGGCCTCGGAGAGGACCTCGGGCGTGACTTCGTCGGCCTTGAGGGCCCGCCCGGTCAGGACGGTGACGCGGTTGTCGAGCACCTGGGCGAAGCCGCCGTCGATGAAGACGCGCGAGACGGCCCCGTCGTGCCGGACCCGCATCTGGCCGATGCCGAGTTCGCACATCAGCGGCGCCCGCATCGCCAGGACCCCCAGTTCACCATCGTGGGCCGGGAGCGTAACCGATTCGGCCGCAGCGGAGAGGACCTCCCGCTCGGGCGTAATCACGACGCATTCAATCGTTTTTGCTGCCATGGGATCGACTGGTATAGCGGCTGGAACGGCCGGTCGTCAAGGGACGGAGGCGGGCGGCGTCGGTCAGGCGTCATCGAGATGCCGGTCCGGGTCCATCGACTCGTGCAGCACGCGCCGCACCCTGACTTCGGTATCGCTGAAGGTGTAGAAAACCACGTGATGCTCCACCCGCCTGGACCAGTAGCCGGTTCGCAACGTTTCCCGTGGCCGACCGCCGTTCGGCCGTTGCAGGATGGCCGTGACACCACGTTCGAGGGCGGCCAGATAGCGATCAGCCTGGCGCTCGTTCCACTGTTCGAAGGTATAGAGCCAGATGTTGACCAGGTCCGCCTCCGCGGCCCGGTCCTTCAGAAGTCTACGCATCCGTCCGGGCTCAGCCCGGCCCGCCTACGGGCTTCACGCCGAACCGCATCGAAGTCCAGTGCGCCGGCGTCGCCGCTGGCTTCGCCGTCGATCAGGGCCTGCCGCAGCCCTGCGACCCGTTGTTCGTGCTCCTCGAGCAGCCGGAGCGAGGCACGGACGACCTCGCTGGCGCTGCCATAGCGGCCGGTCTTGATCTGTCCGCGGATGAAGCTCTCGAAGTGATCACCAAGCGAGATACTGGTGTTCCTGGCCATTGGAATCCTCCCACCCTGATACCAAATATTACCATATATCGGTAACCAGACCAAGAGAATTCCGCGGAGAGGTTCCTCCGGCCGGTTTGCCCCGCCGCAAATGATGAGCCCGGCGGAACCCGTTAACACGAACGCTGGCTGCGCGATGGTGAGGCTGGCGATCGCGTCGATGCGCGCCTGCCAGCACCAGAGCCTTGCCTGATCCACTTCGGGCCCGACGGCAGGCTCGCTCGCTCTGTTCAGATATGAGACGCTACTTCTTGGTCGCCCCGCCGCCGCCCTTCTTCCCGCCGTCGGAAGACTTCGACTTGGCGGCCGGCTTGGTATCGGCTTTCCCGGCCTTGCCTTCGCCGGACTTGTTGTCCGAGGACTTGCTGTCGCCGCTCTTGCTGTCGCTGTCGGTCTTGGGCTTGTCGGCCTCGGCGGACTTCTTGTAGGACTCGCTGCGGTAGTCGGTTTCGTAGAAGCCCGAGCCCTTGAAGATCACGCCCGCGCCCGTCCCGATCAGCCGTCGCAGCTTGCTCTTGCCGCACTCGGGGCACTTGCGATGCGGTTTGGCCGACATCGACTGGAAGGATTCGAACGCGTGCTCGCACCCGTCACAAACATAGTCATACGTTGGCATGCAAGACTCCCGCTCTGGGCATGGGAAAACGTGAAAAGGCTGGAGGCGTCAAAGAGGCCCAGCACGGAACCGTCCGTTCACCCACTCTGTTGCGTTCTCACTTCTTCGTTCGTCACGCTCTCGTTCTTCGCACGCGCAGGCCGCGTCGCAGGTGCTCTCACCTGCTCACTTGCTCAAGTGCTCACCTGCTCACCTGCTCACCTGCTTACTTGCTTACTGCTTCAGCCACCACTCGAGACGATCACCTTCGCCGAGCGCAGTACGCGGCCCTTCATGCGATAGCCGCGGGCGACTTCCTGGATCACCACGCCCTTCGGCACCTCGTCGCTGGCCTGCTGCAACATCGCTTCGTGCACTTCGGGATCGAATTCCGCGCCGGCCGCCTCGATCGCCTCGATGCCGTGATCGCGAAAGACCTTCAGGACCTGGTCGAGCACGATCCGGACGCCCTCGGCCACGGCCTGGTGCGCCTCGTCCTCGCCGATCGAAGTCAGCGTGCGTTCGAGATCGTCCAGCACCGGCAGCAGGTCCGTCGCCAGACCCGCCTCGGCAAACTGCAGGGCCGCTTCCTTCTCACGCTGGGCCCGCTGCTGCACGTTCCGCAGTTCGGCCACCAGGCGCAGGTTCTTGTCGTTCGCTTCCGCCAGTTCCTGCGTCAGGATCTCGACCGGATCCGCCTCGCCCGCCTCCGCGGCCGCGTCCTCGTGGTCGCCCGTCTCGATCATCTCAGCGTCGTGTTCGGTGTTCTCAGGCATTCCCTAGTCTTCCGTCTCGTCGTCATCCGGGTGTCCCGTGAAGTATTCCTTCACCCGCTCGAAGAAGCCCTTCGACTCCGGCAGCACCTCGTTGTCCTCGGTCGCGGCGAACTTCCGCAGCAGATCCTCCTGCTCGGCGGTCAGGCTGGCCGGAATCTCGATCAGCACCTGCACGATCTCGTCTCCCGCCCGTCCGGTCCGCAGGTTCGGCAGGCCCTGCCCCGACAACTGGAAGATCGCCCCGTGCTGCGTGGCGGCCGGGATCCGCAGGGTCGACCGACCGTTCAGCGTCGGCACCTCGATCTGCGCGCCGAGGGCCGCCTGCGTGAAGCTGATCGGCATCCGGCAGACGAGGTTGTCGCCGTCGCGGACGAAGAACTCGTGCTCGCGAATCTGCACGACGCAGTGCAGGTCGCCGCGGGCCGTACCGGTCCGACTCGGCTCGCCCTCGCCGCGCAGGCGAATCCGCTGCCCGTCGTGGATGCCCGGCGGCACCTTGACCTGCAGGACCGACTCGCGTCGCGCCCGGCCGCTGCCCGAGCAGGTGCCGCACGGCTTGGAGATCACGTTCCCGCGGCCGTGACACTGCGGGCACTCGACCACGCTGCGTGTGACGATGAAGCCCATGTTGGCCTGTCGCTCGACCTGCCCGTAGCCGCCGCAGGTTCCGCAGGTCGTCACCGGCGAACCCGGTTCGGCGCCGCGCCCCTCGCAGCCGTCGCACAGGTCCATCCGCTCGAAGCGGAGCGTCTTCTCGACCCCGGTCGCCACCTCGCGCAGGTCGATGTCGATCACCGTCTGGATGTCGATCCCGCGATCCGCCCGACCGCGTCCGCGGCCGCCGAAGGCATCGCCGAACAGGTCGCCGAAGACGCTGAAGATGTCCTCGACGCCCATGCCCTGGAAGTCGTGGATTCCGACGCCGTGCAGACCCTGGTGCCCGTAGCGATCATAGCGGGCCCGCTTCTCCGGGTCCGAGAGCACCTCGTAGGCCTCGGCCGCCTCCTTGAACCGCCCCTCGGCATCGGGGTCCTTGTTGCGGTCCGGGTGGTACTGCACCGCCATCTTGCGATACGCGCGCTTGATGTCGTCCGCGCCGGCCTCGCGGGCAACGCCCAGCACCTCGTAGTAATCCCGCTTCTGCGACACAACCACCTCGCCTGACCACCGGGGCCTGCGAATGTACGACAGGGGCACCGCACGACGCGACGCCCCTGCCGATGAACCAGTTTCGCCCGGGCACGACGCCGGCCGGCGCTCGAGAGCCGCGCGGCCGGGCTCCCACGCGTGCGACCGCTAGTGCGTCGCGCCTTCGATGCCCTCGTGCTTGTCTTCCTTGTACTCGGTGACCAGCACGTCGGTCGTCAGCGTCAGGCCCGCCACGCTGGCGGCGTTCTGCAATGCCACCCGCGCGACCTTGGCCGGATCGATGATCCCGGCGTCGAACATGTCGACGTACTTGTCGTTGCGGGCATCGTAGCCGACGTTCCTGGCCTGCGACTGGATCTCGTCGATCACCACGCCGCCGTCGACGCCCGCGTTCTCGGCGATCTGCCGGGTCGGGTACTCGAGGGCCTTGGCGATGATCCGGCAACCGATCTGCTCGTCGCCTTCGAGCGACTTGGCCGCATCCTGCACGGCCTTGATCGCCCGCAGGAACGCGACACCGCCACCCGGAACGACGCCTTCCTCGGCGGCCGCCTTGGTGGCGTGGAAGGCGTCATCGACCAGGTCCTTGCGCTCCTTGACTTCGATCTCGGTCGCGCCGCCGACCTTGACGATCGCCACGCCGCCGGTCAGCTTCGCCAGCCGTTCCTGCAGCTTTTCGCGATCGTAGTCGCTGGTGGTCTTCTCGATCTGGGCGCGGATCTGGCTGATGCGGGCCTCGATCGCCTTCTTCTTGCCGGCACCCTGGATGATCGTCGTGTTGTCCTTGGTGATCACCACCTTCTTGGCCTTGCCGAGCATGTCGATCTCGACCGCGTCCAGCTTGAGACCCTGGTCCTCGCTGACGAAGGTGCCGCCGGTGACGGCCGCGATGTCGCCCAGCATCGCCTTGCGGCGCTCGCCGAAGCCCGGAGCCTTGACGGCGGCCACGTTCAGCATGCCGCGCAGGCGGTTGACGACCAGCATCGCCAGGGCCTCGCCTTCGAGGTCCTCGCAGATCAGCAGCAGCGGCTTGCTCAGGTTGACGACCTTCTCGAGCAGCGGGACCAGTTCGCGGACGTTGCTGATCTTCTTCTCGAAGATCAGGATGTACGGATCATCGAACTCGGCCTCGAGCGTGCCCGGGTTGGTCACGAAGTACGGCGAGATGTAGCCCTTGTCGAACTGCATGCCGTCGACGTGATCCCAGGTCGTCTCGATGCCCTTGCCTTCCTCGACCTCGACCACGCCGTCCTTGCCGACCTTGTCGAAGGCCTCGGACAGCATCCGGCCGATCTCCGCGTCGCCGTTGGCGCTGATCGTGCCGACCTTGGCGATGTCGCCCTTGCCGCCGACCTTGACCGACTGCTTGCGAATCGCCTCGACGGCCGCGGCCACGGCGTGATCGATGCCGCGTTTGACCGCGATCGGATTCGCGCCGGCGGTGATCATCTTGAGGCCTTCGACCAGGATCGCCTCGGCCAGCACGGTGGCGGTGGTGGTCCCGTCGCCGGCGTCATCCGAGGTCTTGCTGGCGACTTCGTTGACCAGCTTGGCGCCCATGTTCTGGAACGGCTCGGTCAGCTCGATTTCCTTGCTGACCGTGACCCCGTCCTTGGTGACGCGCGGGGCGCCCCAGGACTTCTGCAGCAGGACGTTGTGCCCTACCGGCCCCATCGTCGTCTTGACCGTCTTGGCCAACTGGCGAACGCCGCTGAGCAGTTCGCTGCGGGCCCGGTCGCTGTACATCAGTTGTTTGGCAGGCATACCGCGCTGCTCCTTTCGTCGTCGCCCGTCCGGGGCTTAGGCCTGGACGGCGAGGATGTCCGATTCGCGAAGAACGACCAGCTCGTCACCGTTGATGTCCACCTCGGTCCCGGCGTACTTGCCGTAGAAGATCCGGTCGCCGACCTTCACCGACATCTCGCCCCGCTCGCCGCTGTCCAGCAGCTTGCCCGGACCAACCGCGATCACGGTGCCCTGCTGGGGCTTCTCGCGGGCCGAATCCGGCAGCACGATCCCGCCGGCCGTCTTCTCCTCGGCCTCGGAACGCTGCACCACAACCCGGTCATCCAGCGGACGAATCTTTACTTTCTTCGCAGTGGCAGTCGCCATCGTTGCTTACCTCCAAGTTTGAAATCGCTCAGTCGGTCTCGTATTCCGTTCCGTCACACGGCTCCAGCAGCGCTTCACCCTGAAGCAGCTCCTGGCCGGTCCGGACCACCTGCACGCGGTAGCGCGTGTCGGCCGCCCCCAGCAACCCGCCCCGTGACGAGGAATACTGGCCCGTGTGTATCTCCGGCTGCGTGATCCGCTCGAGGATCACCGCCTCGTCACCGAGGTTCGCCGCCCGGAGCATCCGCACCTTGCAGCCAACCTTGTAAAGCCGTTTTGTCATCACAGCGTGCAACCTCTGGACCTAGAAGCCCATGCCGCCCATGCCAGGCATACCGCCCATGCCCCCCATGCCGGGCATGCCACCCATGCCGCCCATGCCTCCCATGCCGCCCATCTCGTCGTCATGGTGATCGCCGCCGCCGGCCGGTCCGTCCGACGGCTTCTCGGCCACCAGGCAGGCGGTCGACAGCAGGATCCGGGCCACGCTGCTGGCGTTCGCCAGCGCACTGCGGACGACCTTGGCCGGATCGATCACGCCCATCTTCAGCAGGTCGCCGTAGGCGCCCGTGTCGGCGTTGAATCCGAAGGTGGCCTTCTCGTCCTGCTCGACCTTGCGAAGCACCACCGCCGGCTCGTAACCGGCGTTGGCCGCAATCTGCCGCAGCGGCATCGTCAGGGCCCGCTCGATCAGCCGCACGCCGGCCTTCTCGGCGTCACCCTTGATGCTCAGCTTCGCCAGCACCTTGCGGGCCCGCACCAGGGCGACACCGCCGCCCGGCACGATCCCCTCGTCGATCGCCGCACGCGTGGCGTGCAGGGCATCCTCGACGCGGGCCTTCTTTTCCTTCAGCTCGGCCTCGCTGGCCGCACCGACGTTGATCTGGGCCACGCCGCCGGCCAGCTTGGCCAGCCGCTCCTGCAGCTTCTCGCGGTCGTAGTCGCTGGTCGTGCCCTCGATCTCGCGGCGGATCTGCTCGATGCGGCCCTTGATCGCGGCGTTGTCGCCGGCACCCTCGACGATGGTCGTGTTGTCGGCGTCGACCTTCAGGATCTTGGCCTGCCCGAGCTGGGCGACGTTGATCGTGTCCAGTTCGATGCCCAGGTCCTTGAGGATCGGCTCGGCACCGGTCAGGATCGCGATGTCTTCGAGCATCGCCTTGCGACGGTCGCCGTAGCCCGGCGCCTTGACCGCACAGACATCCAGGATCCCGCGCAGCTTGTTGACCACCAGCGTCGCCAGGGCCTCGCCCTCGACATCCTCGGCGATGATCAGCAGCGGACGCTTGGCCTTGGCAACCTTCTCCAGCAGCGGCACCAGCTTGGTCACGCTGCTGATCTTGTCCTCGAACACCAGCACGAAGGCCTTCTCGAGGTGAACTTCCATGTTGTCGGCGTCGGTCACGAAGTGCGGACTCAGGTAGCCGCGGTCGAACTGCATCCCCTCGACGACGTCCACCGTCGTCTCCAGGCTCTTGCCTTCCTCGACCGTGATCACGCCGTCCTTGCCGACCTTCTCGAAACAGTCCGCCAGGATCTCACCCACGCTGCGGTCATTGTTCGCCGAAATCGACGCGATGTTGATGATGTCATCGTGCTTGCGGCCATCGACCGGACGGGCGATGTTCCCGATCTCCCGGATCACCGCCGTCACCGCCGCCTCGATCCCGCGGTTCAGACCGTTGGCATCCAGACCGGCCACGACGCTCTTCAGACCTTCCTTGAAGATCGCCTCGGCCAGGACCGTCGCGGTCGTCGTGCCGTCGCCGGCCACGTCGCTGGTCTTGCTGGCCGCCTCCTTGACCAACTGGGCGCCCATGTTCTCGTACTTGTCGTCCAGCTCGATCTCTTCGGCCACCGTGACGCCGTCCTTCGTGACGGTCGGACCACCCCAGCCCTTGTCGATCACGGCGTTGCGGCCGCGGGGACCGAAGGTGCTCTTCACCGCGGCCGCCAGCTTTTCGACGCCGGCCAGAACCGCGTGCTGGGCCTCACTCTCAAAGGCCAACTGCTTTACCGCCATGCAACGTCTCCTTCCAAAACACGCAAGCGTCTGCTTGGTTATCAGGTCAATCCCACCCGCCAGCGGCGAGGCCCCAATCGACATGCAAATTCAGCGCCAGACACCCGCGACATGCCCGTGCGATTCGCAAGATCATATTTTCAAGACACTTAGAGGGACACGCCCCCGGCCTGCCAGGCCGAGCGACCTGCCAAACTGACATCCCGCCCCGCCCGTCCCTGACAGCCGACCCGAAAAAGCACGGCCCCCTGTCCGTTCCGCCAGCCCGGATCGCCGCGAGGCAACGTGCGGACCTCAGCGCGCGGGCGGGCCGCCTCAATCCTCCGCCGGCGGCACGGCGGCCAGGCGGGCGCGGCCCACCACCAGCGTCTCCGGCTCCGGGTGCTTCTTCCGCACCGGCTCGACCGCCAGTTCGTCCAGCACCAGTCCGGTCTGCCGGCCGACACCGTCGACGTGCCTGCGGAACGTCATCAGCAGCAGGCCTCGATCCCCCGCCTCGCGCAGTCGGGCCTTCAGCGGCTCGAAGTCCGGCCCCGCGCCCCGCCGCGCCGGACGCAGCGAGATGTACTCGGCCGGATGCTCGAGGTACGGATAGACGAACGTCTGCTCCAGGCCGACGAGGTAGAGCGTCTCCCCGGCCGGCAGTTGGCGCACGACCTCGTGCAGGAACTCGACCGTGCCGACCCGGTGATCCCGCCGGGGCATCACCCAGCCGCCGACCACCAGGAACACCCCCAGGATCACCACGAACGTCACGACGAAGAAGTCCCGCGCGAACCGCCCGCGCCAGACCGTGTGCGCGGCCAGCAGTCGTCCGGCCAGGATCGACAGCGGCGGCAGGATCGGGATGCAGTAGTGCTTGTGCTTGAACGCCATCAGCGTCAGCAGGATCAGCCCGCCGACGAACCACGCCCACAGGTAACGCTCGTCCGGCCGGCGCTCCTCGACGGAAGCGGTCCAGAGTTTCTTCCACCCCAGCACGAACACGATCACCCACGGCGCGATCAGCCACGGAATCGAGATCAGGTAGAGCCACGGCGGCGACGATCCGAGGTGGTGCAGCCCGGCCGCCCGTGACGCGTACCCGTATGCCCAGCGGGCCAGCGCCTCGTTGCCGGCCAGTGCGTAGACCGCCCCGAACCACGAGCCCGCGATCAGGATCGACAGCGGCGCCGCCGGCGTCAGCACCAGGTCCCGCAGCGGCCCGACGCTGCGGTTCAGCCAGCAGTACGCCAGCAGGCCCGCCCCCAGCAGCGCTACCGCCAGCGGCCCCTTCGCCAGCACCGCCAGCCCCAGCAGGACGTGAAACGCCACCGCCCGCGCAAGCGGCAACCGCCGGTAGCCGTCGGCCCAGTGCCAGTACAGAATCCCGTGCAGGCCGGCCACCAGCAGCGCGAACGGAAAGTCGATCTCCCCCAGGCGCCCCTGCATGAACGCATAGATGCAGGTCGCCTGCACCAGGCCGGCGAACAGCGCCGCGAGCGGCGTCAGCTTTCGCAGCGACAGCAGCGTCACCAGCAGACACAGCCCGATCGCGCTGGCCGCGGCCGGCAGGCGGGCGGCGAACTCGCTGAACCCGAAGACCCCGAACAGCCCGGCCGTGATCCAGTTCAGCAGCGGGGGCTTGGTCACCCAGATTTCGCCGAATGCCCGCGGCACCAGCCAGTGCCCGTGATGAATCATGTTCAGGGCCGGTTCGGTAATCATCACCTCGTGCCGGGTCAGCACGCGGTCGCCGAGGAACGGCAGGAACACCAGGGCCGCATAGACCCCCACGATCAGGTAAACGGTCCGGGCGGTCAGCGACGCGCCGATCTCCGCCCGCGGATCGGGCTGGGTTTCCGGGGAATCCGCCATCAGACCGGCTCACCCGCCTGCCGGGCGGCCAGCCAGTCGCGGAAGGCCCGGTACAGCGGCACGCGCTTGGTCTGCTCGGTGTCGAACCCGCACCGCTGCATTTCCTCGACGGCCCGCTCGACCGGCCACTGCTGGTGAATGATCCGGTGGGCGGCCGTCAGCACGCCGGTCCGGTGGAAGCCCTGCTCGCAGTGCACCAGCACCGGGTGGTGGGCCGGGTCGGCCGCGAACGACAGGAACTTCTCGAAGACCTCGCCCCCGACCCCGCGGGCATCCGAGAACGGCAGGTGCAGCAGCGTGACCCCGTTCCGCGCGCACCAGGCGGTTTCCTTTCGGAACCAGCGCCCGCGAAGCGGATGCCGCGTCCCGCCCCGGGCCACCACGATTCCCCCCAGCCCGTGCCGGCCGCGGATCGTGTCGAGGTCGCGGACGTGGGGCTGTCCGCTGCGCAACAGGACGCCCTCCTGCACGACGTGGAAGTTGTGCATCCCGTCATAGCGGCTGCCGACCAGGCCCTGCAGCCAGAGCAGCCATTGCCGCGGATCGCGGTACGCCTTGCGTTTCGGAATCGTCGCCATAGCCGGCAGTGTAGGGACGCCCCCGCCGGTCCGAAAGCACCCGCGGGATTCCGGCCGCAAACGGACAATCCGCGGGGCACGGGTTCCCACGGGCGGGCTTTGGCGGTGTCATGGAGACATGAAGAAGCGCGAACTGACCAAGCTGGGCGTTCCCGCCGACGCGATCCGGATCGCGGTCGCCGCCTGTTCGGCCGCCGGGAAGGCGGGACGGAAGCGGGACGAGATTCGGGCAGCGCTGCAGCGGATCTGCGACCGGCCGGACGAGCACCTCGACGATCCGATCTTCGGCGATTTGGCCGCGGCGCTGCAGCGCAAGCCGGCCACGCCGCCGCGCGTCTACACCCGCCAGGCCGAGTACGCCTGCTGGGGTGACGAGATCGACGCGCAGGCCCACGCGCAGATGGAGAACGCCTGCGTTCTGCCGGTCACGGTGGCGGCCGCGCTGATGCCGGATGCGCACGTCGGGTACGGATTGCCGATCGGCGGCGTGCTGGCGACCGAGGGCGCGGTGATTCCGTACGCGGTCGGCGTCGACATCGCCTGTCGGGTTCGGCTGACGGTCTTTGACCTGCCGCCACAGCAGTTGATCGCGCACGAGGATCGCTTCAAGCGGATCCTGGAGGACCAGACGCGGTTCGGGATCGGCAGCGCCTGGCGGGACACCCGTCCGCCGGAGCACGAGGTGATGGACGCGGACTGGCTGGTCACGCCGGTGACCGCCAGCCTGCGTGACCTGGCCTGGCGCCAGCTTGGCACCAGCGGGTCGGGCAATCACTTCGTCGAGTTCGGCGAGATCACGTTCGAGCACGATGCGCACGGGATCCCGGCCGGGGCCTATGTCGCGGTGGTTTCGCACAGCGGTTCACGCGGGGCCGGCGCGAAGGTCTGTCAGCACTACAGTCGCCTGGCCGGTTCGCTGCACCCGGATCTGCCGAAGCATCTGCAGCACCTGGCGTGGCTGCCGATGGACGGTGAGGGGGCCGAGTACTGGGCGGCGATGGAACTGATGGGCCGGTACGCGCACGCCAACCACGACGTGATTCATCGCAAGATCCGCAAGGCGGTCGGCGCCCGCGTGCTGTTCGGCGTCGAAAACCACCACAACTACGCCTGGAAGGAGACCCACGGCGGGCGCGAGGTGATCGTCCACCGCAAGGGCGCGACGCCGGCCGGCGCGGGTGTGCTCGGTTACATCCCCGGTTCGATGATCAACCCGGGGTACGTGGTGGAGGGTCTCGGCGAGGCCCGTTCGCTCGACTCGGCCTCGCACGGCGCCGGCCGCAGGCTCTCGCGGAAGAAGACGCGCGAGTCCACGCGCTGGAGCCACGTCAAGAGCACGCTTCGGGAACACGGCGTCAGCCTGCTCTCGGCCGGCCTCGACGAAGCGCCGACGGCCTACAAGGACATCGAAAGCGTCATGCGGGCCCAGGCGGAACTGGTCCGCAAGATCGCCCGCTTCCAGCCGAGAATCGTCAAGATGGCCCCGGACGGAGAACGCCCGGAAGACTGAGCCACGCCGACGGAAGAAGGCAGCCCGTCCGCCGTCCCCCACCAGCCTGACGCAGTCCCCCACCCTTCCGTTCGCTGCGCTCACTCAAGGATGGGGCACCCGGCCTCGAACGAATGTCCCCACTCGCTCACTGCTTACCTGCTGACGTACTGACTACCGACTTGCTTACTTGCTGACTTGCTCACTCGCTCACTCGCTCACTTGCTTACTTGGCGACTTGCTCACTTGCTCACTTGCTGACTTGGCGACTTGCTCACTTGCTCACTTGCTCACTTGCTTACTTGCTTACTTGCTTACTTGCTACTGATGTTCCCGACCTTGCCGAGGCGTTCGAGGACGCCGCGGACGAGCAGTGGCCAGGCGATGGTGGCATCGCAGTAGACTTCGGCGTAGCGGCCGCCTTCTTCCGGGGGGATGAACTTGCCCCAGGAGATTCCTTCCGAGTAGGTGCACCCGCTCAGGCCGCCCCAGTGGGTGGGTTCCGGGCAGATCCGGACGGCGTAGCGGAAACGGCACGATCCGCCGGCGGCACCGTCGGTGTGGCGATAGATGATCTCGGTCAGCGGGCCGACCTGCTGAGCCCAGTTGCGGGGCACGCCGCCGCCGATGGTGAAGATGCCGAGCCGCTTGGCGCTGAGGATGCGGTCCATGTAGTCCTGCATGTCGCGCATCGGGTCGAAGCGGACCGCGGCGTTGCCGGTTCGGGCCGCCAGGTAGTTGTGCAGGAAGACGTCGATGCCGAGTTCGCTGTCGGTGAAGGCCGGGACGTAGACCGGGACGCCCTTCTCGGCCGCGGTCTGGAGAATGCCGCGTCCGGGGATGTTGTCACGCAGCCAGGTGCCGATCTGGCGGTTCAGCTCGAAGCTCCCGAAGGGTTGCGCGGGGTCGACCTGTTCGAGCACCCGGCCGATCAGTTCCTCGGTGTCGTCGAGGTTCTGTTCGAGTTCGAGGGTGTCGTAGACGCGGGCGTAGCCGGCCTCGTAGAGGCGCTTGTCGTCCCACTCGGGGTCGTAGCGGAAGTGGGTCTTGCCGCTCTGCTCGACCAGGCCGTGGCACATCAGGGCGCCGGTGCTGACGACCGCGTGGACCAGTTCCTGGTCGATCATCTCGGCGATCAGGCTGCCCATCTTGGCGATCGTCATCGCGCCCGAGAGCGTCATGACCACGAAGCAGTCCTTGTCGGCCGCCATCTCGTGCAGGACCTCGGCGGCTTCGCCGAGATTGCGGCCGCCGAAGGATGTCTGGGTCATCAGTTCGAGCATCTTCGAGGCGCTGTCGGCGCCGCGGACGTCGAAGGGCGTCAGGGGTTTGAGCTTGTGCTCCCACCCGTCGGCGTACTGCTTGGTGCGGCGGGGCTTGTCCTGGTTATGGTCTGACATGTTCGCTGCCTTCCTGTTGTCGGATTCGTGCGTCGGGTTCGGGGGCCGGGTTGTCGCCTTTCGGCCTTGACTACTTCCTGGCCTCGGGGTGTTTCTCGGCGACCTGTTCCAGCGCGGCCAGGCACTGGTCGAGGTCATCGCGGGTGTGCCCGGCGCTGATCTGGCACCGCAGGCGGGCTTCGCCGCGCGGCACGACCGGGAAGCCGAACCCGCTGACGAAGACGCCGCGCTCGAGCAGGTCGGCCTGCATCGCGAGCGCGGTGGGCGTCTCGCCGACGATCACGGGCACGATCGGGGTGATGCCGTCAATCGTCGCCAGTCCGAGCGCGTTGACGCCGTCGCGAAAGTGCCGCGTGTTCTCGCGCAACTGGCCGAGGCGCTGCGGGCCCTCCTCCATCAGCACGTCGATGGCGGCCATCGAGCCGCCGCAGACGCTGGGCGGCAGCGCGTTGCTGAACAACTGCGGGCGGGACTTCTGCACGAGATAATCGCAGACGACCCGCGGGCCGGCGATGTAGCCGCCGCATGCGCCGCCCAGCGCCTTGCCGAGCGTGCTGGTCTGGATCGTGCCTTCGCCGAGGACGCCGAAGTGCTCGGCCGTGCCGCGGCCGGTCTCGCCGAGGACGCCGGTGGCGTGCGATTCGTCGACGACCAGGACCGCGTCGTGCGCGTCGGCCAGTTTCTTGAGGGCCGGCAGGTCGGCGACGTCGCCCTCCATGCTGAAGACACCGTCGGTGATGATCAGCTTGTTGCGGCTGGCGCGGGCCTCGTCGCTGGCGAGCATTTCGGCAAGCTGGTCGAGGTCGCCGTGCTGGTAGATGAAGCGCTTCGCCTTGCTGAGCCGGATCGCGTCGATGATCGAGGCGTGGTTCAGGGCGTCGGAGAAGATCGCATCGTCTTTCGTCGGGGCCAGCGTCGGCATCAGCCCGACGTTGGCGTCCCAGCAACTGATGAAGGTGGTGGCCGCCTCGCAGCCGAGGAAGTCGCAGATCTTCCGTTCGAGATCGACGTGGCACTGCATCGTTCCGCAGATGAAGCGCACGCTGGCCGTGCCGAGGCCGTACGCGTCGATGGCCTGCCGCCCGGCCGCGACGACCTTCGGATGGTTCGCGAGGGCCAGGTAGTTGTTGCTGGACAGGTTGATGACGGGCTTGCCGTTCATCGTCGTATGCGGCGCCTGCGGCGCGGCGAGCGTCAGGGCCTGCTTGTACTGGCCGGTCCGTCGCAGTTCATCCAGTTCGGCCGCGAGGGTCTTTTCGAGTGTGGAAGCCATTGCGGGGTCACCTCCTTCGAGAGGGGATTCTACGCGGGGGGGTGGCGGATTTCGAATTGGGGATGGCGGATTGACGGAGCAGTCACCGTTTGGAGTGCAGCGTTCGTTACAGGGCCACGCCCGGGGGTACCCCACCGTTTACGGCAACGTGCCGGGTGCCCCACCGTTTACGGTGGGGGACTGTCTGCGCTGCACTCTGAACTCTGTTCCAATCCGAAATCCGCAATCAGAGGAAGTCCGCAATCACTCCGTCCGCCAGGAACATCCCGCGCCGCGTCAGCCTTAACCCTTCGTCATCGACTTCGAGCGTGCCGAGTTGCTCGTGTCGGGCGACCTCTTCGGGGAACAGGTCGCGCGGCGTGCGGCCGTAGCGCTGCCGGAACGCATCGTGCCGCAGACCCTCCGTCAGACGCAGGCCGAGCAGGACCGCATCGCGGGCCGCCTGCTCCGGGCTGCGACGCTCCTCCTCGATCCGCGGCGCATGCCCCGCCTGCACCGCCTGCAGGTAACTCCTGTGATCGGCCACGTTGCGATAGCGAACGCTGTCGACATAGCCCGACGCCGACGGCCCGATGCCGAGATAACTCCCGTTGTTCCAGTAGACCAGGTTGTGCCGGCACCGCTGATCCGCGGCCGCGAAGTTGCTGATCTCGTACTGCGGCAGCCCGGCCGCGGCCAGGTCGTCGATCGTCGCCGCGTACATGTCGGCGTCGAGGTCCTCACCGGTCGGCGTGATCCGCCCCTGCTCGCGCTGCTGGTACAGCCGCGTGCCCGGCTCGTAGGTCAGCGAATAGCACGACAGGTGCGTGGTGCCGAGATCGAGGGCACGCCGCAGGTTCGCCCGCCAGCCCGCCAGCGTCTGACCCGGAATGCTGAAGATCAGGTCGACGTTCAGACGCTCGATCCCAGCCGCCCGACAGTTGCGGATCGTCTCGGCCACCTGCTCGGGCTGGTGAATCCGCTCCAGGACCTGCAGTTCGCCGGGGACGAACGACTGGGCCCCGATCGAAACCCGGTTGACGCCCTCGGCCGCGAGGACGGCGGCGATCTCCGGCGTGACCGTGGCCGGGTTGGCCTCGACGGTGAACTCGACGTCGGGTCGGGCGACCTGTCGGAGCGCCCGCAGCAGGCGGGCAAGCTGGTCGGGCGGGAGGGTCGTCGGGGTTCCGCCGCCGACGAAGATCGTGTCCGCCCGCAGGTCCCGCGTTTCGGTCGCCCGCCGCCATTCCGCCAGCAGGGCATCGACCAGCGGCGGGACGGCCTGCTTGTCGTAGACGACCGAATAGAAGTCGCAGTAGCCGCAGAGCGTGTGGCAGAAGGGAACGTGCACGTAGATCGATCGGATCTCGTCCGACATTGTCACCGCCCGGCAGAGGGCCTAGCATATCGCAATCGGGCTGGTTGCCCCGTCAAGCAATCATAGCGGCCGTACAGGTCGCGGTAACCTCAGGATCAAGGCGAGGGTCTGGTGATGCAGGTGGTTCTTGTCATGTTCAAGGACGGCAAGAGTCGCACGTTCCCGATGAAGGGCGAGAAGCTGACGATCGGGCGGGCCCCGGACAGCGATCTGCGGATTCCGACCCCCGACGTCTCGCGGCACCACTGCGAGATCCTGGTCGATGCCGGCGACCTGATCGTGCACGACGTCGGCAGCTCGAACGGCACCTACGTCAACGGCAAGATGGCCGACGAAACCGAACTGTCCCCCGGCGACAAGCTCCGCGTCGGCCCCGTCACCTTCATCGTCCAGATCGACGGCAAGCCGGCCAAGGTCGAAGGACCCGACGTCGCCGCCGCCCTGGCGAAGGGCTCGGGCAACGAGGACACCGGCGACCTGCTGGACCTGGGCGACTTCGACTTCGATGACGACGACGATCCGATCTCGGCCGTCGAAGCCATGCTCGAAGACGACGACGACGACGAGTAGTTCCCCTTCGAATCCGCGGGCCGCTGACGATGACCAAGACCGCCCGCCGTAGACCGCGACGCTGGCTCTGGCTGCTGGTCGTGCCGGCCACCGTCAGCCTGGCCGGGCTGGTCCTCAGCACCTGCGCCCTGACGCAGCGGCCGGCCTGGTACCGTCCGTACACGCTGGACGAGAGCCGCCTGGCGGCCGACAAGAGCAACCTGGCGAACCTGATCGACCGCGTCAGCATCGCCCTGAACGGCCGACAGGCAATCCGGATCGAACTGGACGAAGCTCAGCTCAACCGCTGGATCGCGGCCCGCGAGGAATGGCCCGAGGCCCTCGCCGACCTGGACCTGGGGCCGCTCGAATACCCGCAGTTGCTGCTGCTGGACGGAAACCGCCTGCGGCTCGCCGCCCGGGCGGTGCAGGCCGACACCGAAGTGATCGTCTCGGTCGACTTCTCTTTTCACGTCCGGGGCGATCGCTTCGTCGTCGGCTGGACCGGCACGCGGGTCGGACACTTCCCCCTGCCGCGAATGCTGATCAACGCGGTCGCGGACGTCGGCGATCGCCAGGTGGCGGCCGAACTGCTCGGCACGGGCGGGTTGAACCTGCCGAACGCCTGGACCTGGCCGAACGGCCGGCCGCGCTTCCGGATCCGGGAACTGCGGATTGAAGCCGAACGGCTGAGCATCGTGCTCGAACCGATCTGACGCTGGCGGGCCGCGGAAAGGCACCGTGGCCGGAGGCTGTGCCCATGCTTCGTTGCACCGAAGACAGTGTCGTGGTTGCGTCGACCGGACCGCTCTCCGGGCTGGTCCGGCCGGTGGGTTCCAAGTCGCACACGAACCGGGCCCTGGTCTGCGCCGCCCTCGCGGACGGCGTTTCGCATCTGCGGCATGCGTCCGATGCCGAGGATGTCGACGCGATGGTGAGCGGCCTGGCCGGGCTGGGCGTATCGGCCGAATGGGAGGGATCGACGCTCGCGGTAACCGGGTCCGGGGGTCAGCTTCCGGCCCTGTCGGCCGAGATCAACGTCGGCCCGGCCGGGACGGCGATGCGCTTCCTGACCGCGCTGGCGACGCTGGGCTACGGCGAGTACGTGCTGGACGGCAACGCGCGGATGCGGGCCCGCCCGATCGGGGACCTGGTCGGCGCGCTGCAGCAACTGGGAGCCGGGATCGGCTACGCCGAGGACCGCGGGTACCCGCCGCTGCAGATCCTCGCCCGCGGCCTGCTCGGCGGCGCCGTGACGCTGCACCGACCGAGTTCGAGCCAGTTCGTCAGCGCCGTGCTGATGGTCGCGCCCTACGCGACCGACGACGTGCTGATGCGAATCGAGGGGCCCCTGCCAAGCCGGCCGTACGTCGACCTGACCATCGGACTGATGCGTGATCTCGGCGTCGAGGTCCTGGCCAGCGACGACGATCGCTTCGTGGTCGCCAGCGGGCAGCGCTACCGCGGCGGCACAATCACGATCGAACCGGACGCGTCGGCCGCGACGTACCTGTGGGGCGCGGCCGCGGTGACCGGCGGGCGAATCCTGACCGAGGGCGTCACGCGGGGCAGCCTGCAGGGTGACGTCGGCTTCGTCGATGTGCTGGCCGAGATGGGCTGCGCGATCGAGGAAACGGACGAGGGCCTGGCGGTGCAGGGCCCGGAGCGGCTGCGCGGGATTGACGTCGACCTGAACCGCATGCCGGACACGGTGCAGACGCTGGCGGTGGTGGCGCTGTTCGCCGACGGGCCCACGAAGATCCGGAACGTCGCGAACCTGCGAATCAAGGAGACGGATCGGCTGGCGGCTCTCGAGGCGGAGTTGGGCAGGCTGGGCGCACAGGTCTCGACGGGCGAGGACTGGATCGAGATCGTTCCGCCCGAATCGCTGACACCTGCCCGAATCGAGGCCTACGACGATCACCGGATGGTGATGAGCTTCGCCCTGGCCGGCCTGCGCGGCTGCGAGGTCGCACTGACCAACCCCCAGTGCGTGGCCAAGAGCTACCCGCGCTTCTTCGTCGACCTGGGAGGCCTGACCCAGCGCGCCGAGTGAAAGCGAGGAAACACGAAGCAGTGATGGAGGCCCCGTTTCGCCGCCTCGCTCCCGCGCTCTCTCGCTCTCTCGCTCCCTGCGCTACTGTCCCACGCCGCAGTCGATGCCGAAGCGGGCCAGTTGCGTGGCCAGGTCGCTGAGGTCGACGTCGCCGTCTCCGTCGATGTCGCCGTCGGCCGGCGTCGCGCCGCCGTTGCCGAAGTTGCCCAGCAGGACGGCCAGGTCGGTCAGGTCGATCAGGCGGTCGCCGTTCAGGTCACCGGGACAGTCGCACGGCGCGCAGACGAACGCGATCCGGGCCGCGCGGGTGCGGGCCTGGCCGCCGGGGGCGCCCGGGTCGTCGATCCGCCACTGCATCCAGCGCCGCGCGCCGAGCAGCATCTCGTCATCCGGAATCGGCCAGGCGAACGTCGCGTAGCCGGCGCCCGCGGGCGTGGTCCCCAGCGTGATCGGTCCGTGCAGTTCGTCCGGCGCAACCACGCCGTCGACCGGCGGCTTGCTCGAAATCGCCACGAACGCGGTCGCCCCGGCCAGGGCGCCGCGGACACCGATCTTGAAGTCGGCGTTGCCGAGGTTGGGCGGAACGACGGCGATCATTTCGGGGACGATGCCGCCGGTGCCGGCGACCTGTCCGGCGCCGACCAGGCGCGGGTTGGCGGGTCGATCCGTCGCCAGGGCGGGCCGGTCGAACGGAAAACTTCCGCTGGCGAGTCGCGGATCGGTCAGGGCGTTCTCGAGGAAATCGAGCATCGCCGGACGCGCCGGCGGCGGAACGTTGACGATCTGCATGATCGGATCGCGGTTCTGCGGGAACTGCTGCTGACCGTTGACCTGGGCGTAGAAGTCCAGCACCTGGTTGAGCGTCAGCAACTGGCCGTTGTGCATGAAGGTGGCCTTCAGTCCGACATTGCGGAGCGTCGGCACCTTGAAGCGACCGGCATCGCCGGGGTTCCCAGTCACGCCCTGGCGGCCGTTGTCTTCGGCAATCGGGCGCAGTCCGACGTTGCGGAACGTGTGATCGCTGAAAAACGGCTGCGTGTGGCACAACAGGCAGTTGGACGCGGCCAGGGCGTTGAAGCCGGCCTGCTGTCCGGGGGTCAGGGCGTTGGTGTCGCCGGCGGCGAACGCGTCATACGGCGTCTGGTCCGGCACCAGCGTGCGCTCGTAGGTGGCGATCGCGAAGGCGATCCGTTCGGCCGTGACCTTGGGCGTTCCGAAGGCGTCCTCGAACAGGTCGGGATAGCTCGGTCGACTGGCGAGCACGGCCGCCATGTCGGGCGGCAGGTCGCTGGCGAGCGCGAGCGGTCGGGCGGCGGTCAGCTTGGCGCGGATCTGGGTCCAGTCGCGACCCTCGTGGGCCATCTCCACGTCGGAGACGGGCGGACCCACCGCCTGGCTTTCCAGCGCGCCGCCGGCCGGGATGCTGACGGCGCCGGTTTCGGGATCGATGAAGTCACTCGTGGCGCGTCCGTCCCAGAAGATGTCGTCGGCGAACATGGCGATCACGGCCGGGTTCGCGGCCCGTCCGGTGACCTGCGTGAACAGTTCGAAGACGGGGTCCGGCGCGTAGGCGCCGTTCGGATCGCAGCGGATCACGCCGGGCGAGCCGAGGATGTCGTCCGGCGTGCCCGTCAGGCCGTCGACGCCGGGGTTCAGCCCGAGTCGCGGATCGGCCCCGGCGGCGAGTTGCGGCTTGTGGCAGGTCCCGCAGGCGACGGTGTTGTCGGCCGACAGTTGCTCGTCCCAGAACAGGATCTTGCCGAGGACGCGCTTCTCTTCGGTGAACGGGTTCTCGGGCGGAAAGGGGATCGCGGGCAGTGGCGGCGCGGGCTGGGCCAGCACGGTCGGCAGTGCCAGCGCCAGCGACGACAGAATCGCAGCGCGTTTCATTTGGTTGTGCTCCCTCTGACTACTGACGATAGGGCCGTAAAAGTCCGTCTACCAGCGGAAACGCAGGAAGTTCCGCTGAGACGCACAAAACCCCGCTTATCTGCGGACCTGACGGACACACGCAGTCCCCGCTTCCCGGTCTCCCCGGAAGGCAACCAGCGACCGCGACACTGCCATGCTCGGCGATGCCGATATCCCTCAGTCCGAAAATCCGGCCGACCGGTCCCCCTCGTCGCCCGCCGACCCGCTGGCTGCTTCCCCCTTCCCCAGCACCCAGTATAGCACCAGGCCGTAGAAACCGGCCGTCGCGACGATGCCGAGGGCGATGACGAATTCGCTCATGGCCCGGCCTCGGCCGCGTCGGACAGGGTGGTCGCCACGGCGATCCGTTCGAGGATGCGCCCGCGGTCGCCGTGCGTCGGGTTCTGTTCGAGCAGGCGGCGGTACCAGAGGGCGGCCTCGGTGGGCTTGTCGAGCGCCCAGAGTCCGTCGGCGAGTTGCACCAGGAACTCGTCGGACCCGGCCCCGAGGCTGGCGGCCCGTTTCAGGAACGCGACCTGCAACGCGACGCGCCCGCTGCGGGCGCAGGTGTCGGCCACCTGCTGGTAGGCGTCGCTGAGCAGGGCGTCGCGCTGCTCGGGTGGCACCGTCTCGGCCCGCATGCGTTCGTAGCCCAGGTAGGCGGAGACGTCCTGGTTGGCGAGCGCCAGTTCCGCACAGGTGACCAGCGTCTCCGGGGTGGCGTTCTCGAGGATCGTGCTTTCGTGCGCCCGCAGGATCGCCCAGGCCAGTTCGGGCTGCTGCAGATGCTGCCAGATGCGGGCGTGCAGCAGGTAGCCGGCCGGTTCGGTGCAGCCCCCGTCGAGCGCCTTGCGGACCTGGAACAGGGCTGACTGTTCGTTGCAGCAGACGAACGTCCCCGCCCGCTTGGACTTCTCGACCACCAGCCAGCGGTTCCAGAACTGTCCGACGCGACCATCGGGGACCTTGCGCAGACTGATCTCGCCCAGCACCGCGCCCAGCGCGAAGTAGGCCCGGCCACGCCGCAGGTGAATCCCGGGGTGCCCGCCGAGGGCCGCGTGGGCCCGCTCGCAGATCCGCAGCGTGGCCGCGTAACGACGGCGGTCGAGTTCGATGTCCAGCAGCAGCAGCCAGACCTCGGGGTCGTCCGGCCACTGTTCGAGGGCGCTTTCGAGCATTTCGATGCAGGCCCGCAGCTTGCCCTCGGCCCGCAGTTCGGCGACCTGCTCGCGGAACGCGGCGCTGGGCGAGGCGTCCTGCGCAGCGCCGGCCGGCGGCTGAAGACAGCCGAAGACCACCGGGATCAGCAACCCGGCTATTGTCTTGTGCCACGCGATTCGCATACCTTTGACGGACTCTGCTCGCCGGTGTGAGACCGCCCCTTGCGGCGGGCGGAATGCCTTCGATCGATGATTGTACCGAAATGGACGCCCATTCACTCGACTGCCTGGATTTCCTGCGGGTCCGCGACCTGCTCAGCCGCTATGCGCTGACGCCGCTCGGCAAGGCCCGGGCCCTCGGAATCCAGCCCGGCCGCAAGCCGGCCGCCGTTCGCCGCTGGCGGGCGCAGGTTCTCGATCTGCAGGCCTACATGCAGACGCACGGTTCGCCCCCGATGGCCGACGTCCGCGACGTGGTCGCCACGGTCGAGAAGTGTGCTCCGCCGCTGCGGGTCGACGTGGACGACATCGCCGCGATCGGGCGGACGCTGCGGGCGGCGGCCGAGGTGGCCGCGTATCTGGCGGACCTGCCGGACGAGGCCGAGCACCTGCTGCACCTGCGTGGTCGGATCGGAGATTTCTCGAGCATCTGCGGGCGGATCTTCGCGATCATCGACCCGCGCGGGCAGGTGCGTGATGATGCCAGTCCGCGGATCACGCGGATCCGGCGCGACATCGCCCGGGCCCGGGTGCGGATCCGCGAGACGGTCGAACGCCTGCTGCAGAACCCCTCGGTGCGGCGTCTGCTGCAGTTCGCCAATCACACCTACGTCGAAGACCGGCTCGTGCTGCCGCTGCGGACCGAGTGTCGCGGGCGCCTGCCGGGGATCGTGCACCGCGGATCGGGCAGCGGGGCGACGCTGTTCGTGGAACCCTCGCAGGCGGTCGAACTGAACAACCAGATCAGCAACCTGAAGAGCGAAGAGGACGAGGAGATCACCCGCCTGCTGTGGGACCTGGCCCACGAGGTGCATATCAACGCCACCCCGATCCTGAAGACCCTCGATGCCCTCGGCGTGCTCGACCTGACCGTCGCCAAGGTGCGCTACGCCGAGGCCTTCGACGCCCGCTGCCCCGAGATCCTCGACGAACCGACCCTGCAGGTCCGCGGCGCGCGGCACCCGCTGCTGCTCGAGATGACCCGCGAAGCGCCCGGCGCCCCGCTGCGGCCGGAAGAGGTCGTCCCGATCGACTATCGCCTGGGCGTGGACTTCGACCTGCTGGTCATCACCGGACCGAACACCGGCGGCAAGACCGTCACGCTGAAGACGATCGGCCTGCTGTCGCTGATGGTGCAGGCCGGGATCCCGGTGCCGGTCGGACCGGGCGCCAGGTTCGGCGTCTTCGGCAACGTGCTGATCGACATCGGCGACGAGCAGAGCATGGCCCAGTCGCTCAGCACGTTCAGCGCGCACATCAGGCGGCAACTCGACATGCTCTCGCACGCGGGGCCCGACACGCTCGTGCTGATCGACGAACTCGGGGCCGGGACCGATCCGGACGAGGGCGCCGCGATCGGCGTCGCCCTGCTTGAGGAACTGCTGCGACGGCGGACGCGCGGCGTGCTGACCACGCACATCGGCGCGCTGAAGGGCTTTCCGCTGCAGAACGAACGGGCCGAGAACGCCTGCGTCGACTTCGACTCGCGGACGCTGCGGCCGACCTACGAACTGCGGATCGGCGAGCCGGGCACCAGCAACGCGATCCAGATCGCCGCCCGCATGGGCATGCCCAAGCACCTCGTGACGGCCAGCAAAAAACACCTGGGCACCAAGGCCAACGCGCTGAACCGGGCGCTCTCGAAAACCCGCGACACGCGCCGCCAGGCCGAGACCGCACTGGCCGGTGCCGATGACGCCCGCCTGTCGGCCGAGAAGGCGGAGAAGAAAGCCCGCGAAGCGCGTGAGAAGCTCAGGCAGCAGCAGGACGACTTCCAGCGCTGGCTGCAGCGGATCGCCCACCTGCGGGCGGGCGATACCGTTCGCGTGCGAAACTTCGACGGCGAAGGCAAGGTCACCCGCGTGCGCCTGGAACACCAGCGGGCCGAGGTCGAGGTCGGTTCGCTCAGCATCGAGGTGCCGTTCGGCGACATCCTGCCGCCGGAAGTCCCGCCGCCGCCGCCGGCCCCCGAACGGCCGGGCCGCGTCCGCAAGCGACAGCCCGAATCCGAGCGTCCCCAGACGCAGCGCCGCCGCCGGGCCGGGGCGCCGAACGCGAAGCGCGGACCGGGGCAGCGCCCGCGGACCGGGGGGCCGGCGCTGGTTCCGCTGGGCGATGCCGACATCAAGGCGCTCAAGCCGAACGACTCGGTCTACGTCAAGCGGTTCCACCGCGAGGGCACGGTCGTGCGGGTCGAGGCGGACAAGCGCGTCGTGATCGTCTCGGCCGGCGTGCTCGAAGTCGAAGTCCCCTTCAACGGCCTGGCCCGGAAGTCAGACGCGAACTGACGCGGTTCCAACGACCGGTGAAGCAACGCCCGCCGAGAAGACACTGCTCGAGAGCAGTGGCACCGGAGCACCGCGACGATCGCGGCGGCGTGACGACGCAGAAGCACTGCGACGACCGTGGCTGCAGGCGCGCGACGTCACCTGCTCACCTCGCTGTTTCTCCCTCGAACCCGGAACGCATGTATCAGCGCCGCCCGCGTGCGTCTCTCTCTGTGCGAGTCGAACGGCCCCCTGGTTCACGGAACGGAGATGCAGCAATGAAGACGTACGAACAGACGCGCGGTGTGGTTGGATTGCTTTCCCTTGTGACGGTCCTGCTGGGAGCGCAAGTGGCGGTCGCCGCCTTCTCGACGGCGCCGCCGGCGCCGGACATTCGCGCCGCCATCGACGGAATGGTCGCCAAGCCGACCGGCGACGCGATCGCCGGCGCGCAGGTCGCATTGCTCGACGGCGCCGGGCAGGTACTCGATCGCACGCGGACCGGCAAGAACGGCCGCTTTCACTTCGACCACGTCCGTCGTGGGAAGTACTGGATCTACACGCAGTTCGGCCAGCTCGAGAACAAGCGCGTCATCGCGTTGGAGGGCGCCGGCGGCGTGCGGATCACCGTCGTGCTCGAGTGACCGCCTGAAGGGTCCTGTACAGAGCGCAGCCGGCCAGCCAACGCGGCTGGTCGGCTGCGTATGCACCCTGCGGTCTCGACGGGGATTGTCGCATCGGTCGGCATCCGCCTGCTTTGCGGGCCCCGCGGCCGGCCACTACACTTCCCCGAATATGAGCGATCTGCCCGCTGCCTCCGAAACCAGCCCCGCCACCGGGCTTCTTGCCAGCCGAAAGGGCCCCAAGCTCGACAAGCGTGACATCAGCCGCGCTTTCTGGCGACTGCTGCGACGCACCTGGCCGCATCGGCGGGCCCTCGGGCTCGGCATCCTGCTGGGCCTGTTCGTCGCCGCCACCTACGCCGCCAGCCTCGGCGGCATCCTGCCCGTCCTGAAGGTGATCGTCGAAGAAGCCAATCTGCACGAATGGCTGATCGGCCACAGCGAGGCCTGGTACGGCGGCGTCACGACCTGGCTGGCCGGCTTCGTCCCGGCTGACACGACCGCGGCCGCCCGGATGAAGACTCTCCTGATCCTGCTCGGCCTGCTGCTGGTATTGAACCTGGTCGGCAACCTGATGCGGGTCCTGTCGCAGTACCTGGTGCTGTACGCTTCCCACCGGGTCGTGATGGACCTGCGCCGCGAGATGTACCGCAAGTCGCTGCACGTTCCGGTCGTCGAACTGATGAGCGACCTGAACGGACGGGTCAGCCAGTTCATGACGGATGTCCGCGAGGTCTTCCTCGGACTGGCCACGCTCTTCGGCAAGGTCGCCCGCGAGCCGCTCAAGGCCGTCTGCGTGCTGGCTGTCGCCCTGTACCTCGACGCCCGGTTGACGCTGGTCGTGCTGGCGATCGCGCCGCTGGCGATCCTGCTGTTCTGGGTCATCGGCCGCAAGATCCGCAAGGCGACGATCCGCCTGCTGCAGGGCTACGGGCTGATGCTCGCCAACCTCGAAGAGGCCCTGCAGGGTGTCGACGTGGTCAAGACCTACACGCGCGAGGGTTACGAGCGCCGCCGCATGTGGCAGCTTGAACGTCGCATGATGACCCAGCAACTCAAGCTGGTCTGGATCGAGGCGATCACGTCGCCGGCCATGGAAATCATCGGACTGATCGCCGCCTCGTCCGGCATCGTCTGGCTCGCTGGCCGGACGTTCGCGGGCGAGATCGAGCCGAGCCACTTCATGACGATGGTGCTGTTGCTGGCGGCGCTGCTGGATCCGATCCGCAAGGTCGCCAACGTCTACAACATGGTTCAGCGGGCCGGGGCGGCCAGCGCCCGGATCTTCGCCTTTCTCGATCAGCCCGAGGAGCCGCGGGTTCCGGGGGCGCGACCGCTGCCGGCCGCGACCGGTCCGGGCCGGCGGGTGGATTTCGAACGGGTCAGCTATCGCTACGGGCCCGACAGTCCGCTGGCGCTCGACGAAGTCACGCTGACGGTGGAGCCGGGCGAGTGCCTGGTGTTCGTCGGTCCGAACGGCAGCGGCAAGTCGACGCTGCTGCGGACGCTGCCGCGGTTGCTGGACCCGCAGTCGGGCACGATTCGCATCGACGGGGTCGACACGGACAAGCTCAGCCGCCGCGACCTGCGGCAGCAGATCGCGATCGTCGCGCAGCGGCCGGTGATCTTCGCCCGTTCGGTGGCCGACAACATTCGCTACGGCAATCCCGACGCGACGCCGGAGCAGATCCGGGAGGCGGCCGCCCGGGCGCGAGCGGCCGAGTTCATCGAGGCGTGGCCGGAGAAGTACGAGACGGCGATCGGCGAGTTCGGGGCGAGCATTTCGGGCGGTCAGCGGCAGCGGATCAGCATCGCGCGTGCGTTCCTGAAGGAGGCGACGATCCTGATCTTCGACGAGGCGACCAGTGAGATTGACGCCGAGAGCGAGGGCAAGATTCACGATGCCCTTGATGAACTGCGGCGGGGGAAGACGACGTTCCTGATTGCGCACCGGCACACGGTAATGGACATGGCCGACCGGATCGTGGTGATGGATGCGGGCCGGATCGTCGATGTCGGGACGCAGGACGAGTTGCTGGAACGGTGCCCGCTGTTCCAGGCGCTGTATCGCACGCCGGATCCGGTGAAGAAGTGAATGTGTGAAGGAGTGAAAGAGGCACGGGGGAAGCGCCGCTGACTTCTTCCCAGTCGTTCGCGCCTTCCTCCTTTACGCCTTCATTCCGCCACGTTTCTTCTCTGGCGCCGTGGATCGTTGGGCAACCTGCACATCATGGTTCCTTCTCAGCCCGCCCTATTTCTGCACCAGCGACAATCCCGCCGGCTTCGTCGATCGTCACCGGCGACACCGGCCGCAGCGGGATGGTCAGGTGATACCGCGCGTGACGCCGTGCGCCCGTTCTCGTGAGGGCGCCTTTCCTGACGAGGTCGGCCAGGTCGCGGCCTGCCGTAGCGGGCGAGGTTCCGGCGATCCGCTGGTAGTTGCTGGCACTCAGGCCGCCCCGGAAGCCTTCCGGGCCTTCCGCGAGCACCCGCAGCAGGACCTTCTCCTGCCGCGCGTTCAGTCGATCGCGCAGGCTGGCCATCAGTTTGGCCTTGTCGATCAGGAAATCCACCCGGGCGCGTGTCCGGGCCTGCGCCTCAAGAGCGATCCCCGCGAACCACGCGAGCCAGTTCTCGATGTCGTTGTGCTGGTTGCTGGCTTCAAGCATCTCGTAGTAACCGCGTCGATGCACGAGGATCGTCGCGGCCAACGCGGTCAGTGCCTGGCCGCCGAGTCCCTGCGCCAGCGCCTTCTCTGAGATCGCCCGTCCGATGCGACCGTTACCGTCCTCGAACGGATGAATCGACTCGAAGTGCAGATGTGCCACGCCCGCCCGAGTCAGCGCGGGAAGGGGATCCGCACCGCCCGGCGCGGATGCGTTGTACCACGCGAGGAACGCGTCCATCTCGGCCGGGACCCGGGTGGAAGGCGGTGCCTCGAAGTGGATGGTCGGCTCGAAGAAGCGCCCCGAAACGACCTGCATCGGATCGTCGTGCGTCCGGTAGCGGCCGACCTCTTCGATGTCGCGGCGGCCCTGCATCAGTCGCTCGTGCCAGCCCCACAGTTGTTCGTTCGACAGCGGCTGCGACGACGTCCGGTGCAGGTCCACCATCATCTCGGCGATGCCCCGTTCGGCCGGGCTCGCCCGCCGCGTGTCGGCCCGCAGTCCCAGTGCCCGGCGAATCGATGACAGGACACTGTCGCGGTTGAGCAGTTCGCCTTCGATTTCGGAACTGCTGACCGCTTCCTCGGACATCGCCTCGACGGACAGGTGCTCGCGGGCATCGTGGCCGAGATGCGACATGGCCCCGAGGATCACGCCTCCACGAACCAGGAACTGCTCCTCGGCCTGCCTGAGCCGGTCCTCCCGCCAGGAGAAGCGGGGCCAGTCGGTTTGTTGCCAGTTCCAGGTCATGAGCGATAGCGTACCTCTCTATCGCTCATAATGGGATGTTTCTTGAGCGATAGAAGCTCTTTCTATCGCTCACGGCGGACCAAATGGTCATTCTGACGCCTTCTCTCCGCAGGGTCGCAAACAGCGCTTGACTGATCGATTTTGCGCGTCCATACTGACACATAACTGATTGGAGTTGCGCATGTGCCCGGCCCCCTGGGATCTGGATCGAAGCATGTTCCTCGCCGAGGCGGAGGTCGCCCGGCTCCTCCGGCACCTGCGTCGGGCGCAGGCCCCGCCGCGCGGGCTGGATCGGCTGGTCGTCGAGGTGCTGCTGTTCAGCGGGGTCCGCTGTTCCGAGTTCTGCCGGCTCGCCGTCCGCGATGTCGATGCCGACGCCCGCCGACCAAGCCTGACAGTGGTCGGTTCCCGAAACACCCAACGCTGCGTCTGGATCCCGCGCGGCGTCGGACGCCTGTTGGCGAAGTTCCTGCGGGACCAGCGGCCGGCGCTGCTGCCGGACGACATGGACCCGGACGACGTCTCGCAACCCGTGTTCTTCACGGAGCGCTTGCGCCCGTTCGAACGCACGGGTCTCTATCGCCGCGTGGTGCGAATCCTGACCGAAGTCGGACTCGGCGAGCGGGCCAGCGTGCAACTGCTCCGCCACACCTATGGATACCTCGCCTACCGCCGGACCGGCGGAAACCTCCTGTTCGTGCAGCGCCAACTCGGGCACGCACATCCCATGATTACCAGCATCTACGCCCGGTTCGCGGAAGAGGACTATGCCGCGCTGGCGGATCAGGTCGCCGGCCAACCACGGGCGACAACCTCGAACAAAGGAGTCAAACCGTGACAAATGCTGCAGCGGAACTGCAACCACTCGTGACCAGAATCGTCGCCGAAACCCTCTGCCTCGAGACGGACGAAGTCACCCCGGAGGCACGGTTCTTCGCTGACCTCGACGGCGAGTCCATCGATCTGCTCGATCTTCAGTTCCGGATCGAGAAGGACCTGCACCGCGCCATGGACCTGAATGACACCTTCGGCTCGCGGATTGAACTGGATCAGACGGGAGAGGTGACCCCGGCCTCGCTCGAATGGCTGCGCCGAACGTATCCCTTTCTGGCGGTCGACGCCCTGGAACGCCCCATCACCTCCGAGCGCCTCAAGGACCTCCTGACCGTCGGCACCATTGCCGAATTCGCCGCGCTGGCTGCCTCCCGACCAGCCTGAACGCACGCCCGGCGCAGCGTCAGGCCTCAGCGAAGGTCCAGGAAACACGCAGGGACCACCAACCCGCGGCATCCCGCACCGGTTCCCGCCGCCGCCTGAACTCGCCGGAATTGCCGCTTCGGCCTATACTTCCTCAATGCGCAGCGAAGAAGACACCACGACGCCCGGCAATCGCCCGCTCCCGGCCCTGGCCGAGAAACTGCTGATCGTCGGGCTCGACGGGGCCACCTTCGACGTCCTCAACCCGATGATGGACGCCGGACTGATGCCCAACCTGAAGGCCTTCCTCGCGGCCGGCGCCTCCGGCATCCTCGATTCGACCAAGCCGCCGATCACGCCGGCCGCGTGGACCACGTTCATGACCGGCAAGGGGCCGGGCCGGCACGGGATCATCGACTTCGAGAAGTACCACGTCAGCGAGCACCGCCTGAGCTTCAACAGCACCTACGAGATCCGCGAAAAGACCATCTGGCAACTGCTCAGCGATCGCGGACTGAAGGTCGGCAGCGTCAACGTGCCGATGACCTACCCGCCGACCAAGGTCAACGGCTTCATGATCAGCGGCTTCGAAACGCCCAGCATCGACTCGGACTTCACCTATCCGAAGGAACTCAAGCAGGAAATCCTCAAGGAACTCCCGACCTACAACTACCGCACCAACTGGCGCCGCAAGGCCCTCGGCGGTCTCGAGATCCTCAAGGAAAACCTCGACTACATCAGCGACAGCTTCGACCAGGGCTGGAAACTGACCCGCTTCTGCGGCGAAAAGTACGGCTGGGACGTCCTGATGGTCGTCTACAAACTCGTCGACAACCTGCAGCACAAGGCCTGGAAATACCTCGACCCGCGGTTCAAGGACCGCTACCCCGAGGAAGCCCGCCTGTCGGCCGAATGCTTCGCCCGCCTCGACGTCGCCCTCGGCAAGCTTTTCGAATACGCCCGCGCCAACGAAGCAATGGTCCTGATCATGTCCGACCACGGACACGGCAGCCTCGACGGAAAAGCCCAGCCCAACCTGCTGCTCAAACGCTGGGGCTACCTCAAACTCCGCACACCCTGGGAACAGGCCAGCCAGCGGGCCGGCCACTGGCTCTACCGCCTCCGCAAAGGAAAAGCCACACGCTTCGAACAGGGCGCCCGCGGCGTCGAACGCGAACTGGCCGTCGACTGGAGCCGCACCCGCGCCTGCGTCATGCACGCCGGCATCTACGGCTTCCTCTACATCAACCTCGCCGGCCGCAGCCCGGTCGGGTGCGTCCCGCAATCCGACTACGAAAGCCTTCGCGACGAAATCGCCGAAAAACTGCGGGCCGAAACCGTCCGCTGGTACGACGGCTCCACCAAGCCCATCTTCCAGGAGATCCTCAAACCCGAGGAACTCTACGGCTGCAGCCGGGAAGACTATCCGGACCTGCCCGACCTGCTGCTGAGCCCGCAGCCCGGACTGGCCGTCGTCCGCAAGATCCGCCGCAACCAGCCGGTCCGCTGGTGCCCCGAGTCGCGACTCGAGGGCACCCACCGCGTCGAAGGCGTCGTCGCCCTCGGGGGCCCGCACATCAAACCCGGAACCACCATCAGCGGAAACATCGTCGACATCACCCCCACCGCCCTGGCCGCCCTCGGCCTGCGAGTTCCCGTCGATATGGAAGGCCGGGTCCTGAGCGAGGCCTTCAGCACCGCCCCGACCGTCGAACGCGAACCCCCGCAGGCCCGCTCGGCCGAGGACCACGCCGAGGTCTACTCCGAGCAGGACCTGAAGGTCCTCGAGGAACGCCTGACCGAACTGGGCTACCTCGAATAACGGCCCACGGTGCCCGCCCGGGAACGGGAATCGGCCGGACGCGCACGGCAAACCGCCCGCCGGAGCCCCCGTTTCGGCCCGCCCGGCCATCACTTCGGCGGCCGCGTCTCGATTTCGAACCCCTGCCGGTCAAGGCCTTTACGAAAAAGGCCGCCGATTTCACGGTCCCGGAATGGAATATTCCTGCGCCGAAAATGGTATCCTTCTGGGGCGCAGGTCTTTCCCGACCCGGTGGACGGGCACCTGCAACCACAACCTGAATGCTGGTAACAATACGCCGGGATCAGGCCCGGCAGGGCGAACCACGCGGCGGGCCCGCTTTGCCCGACCCGCACAGAACGAGCAAGGAGATTGCATCCATGATCCGTAACCTGAGTACCGTAGCCACGATCGGCATGCTGATGGCCAGCAGCGCGCTGGCCCAGTGCAGCGACACCGCCAAGGCCAAGAGCAGCAGTTGCTGCGCCACCAAGACGCAGGTCGCCGACGCCAAGGCCGACGCCAAGGGCTGCTGCGCGACCAAGGCCCAGACCGCCAGCGCCGATGGCAAGTCCTGCTCGAGCAAGGCCACGCTGGCCAGCGCCGACGGCAAGTCCTGCACCGCCAAGGCGACCGACATGCCGGCCGAACTCGTCCTGATGCAGAAGATCGCCAAGCACGGCGGCCCGGCCATGACCTTCAAGGTCGGCGAGAAAGCCACCTGCTGCCCGATGGAAGCCGAGAAACTCGCGGCCGCCGACACCAAGCACGCCGTGCAGTTCGTCGTCAACGAAACGACCTTCGTCAGCAAGGCCGACGCCAAGATGGCCTACGCGACCGAGCTCGAGCGCTACCTCGAAGACCTGACGACCGTCCAGTTCGCCGTCGGCGACGATTGCACCCGCTGCCCGATGACCGCCAAGAAGATGGCCAGCACCGCCGGCAAGACCGTCCAGTATCGTCTCGGCTCGTTCAGCTTCGACGACATGGACAAGGCCAAGGCCCTCGCCGCGTCGGCCCGCAAGGCGGCCGAAGAAGTCAAGCTGGCCGCCCTGGTCGGTGAGAAGGAATACACCTGCACGACGACGGCCGGCAAGGTTGCCCAGACCGCCGGCAAGACGGTCGAGTACAAGGTCGGTGGCATGAAGACGACCTGCAACAAGACCGCCGACCTGAACCTGAAGATGGCCAAGGTCGACGCCGCGCTGAACACGATCGCCAAGGGCTAAGCCCGGCGCCCCAGGCCCCTGGCTCGAACAGGGCACGCCTGAAACGACAAGGGTCGGTCCTTAGGGGCCGGCCCTTTTCTGTTGCGGTCGTCAGAGTCGGACAGGGACACAACTGCCGAGAGAAGCGCTGCCGTAATGGCAGGCTGAACATGGTCTATTCCGGAATCGCGACCAGGTCGTAGTCCTGCGTGTCCACGCACTGCACGCGGATGATCTCGCCCGGTTCGGCGTCGCTGTCGGCCACCAGCGTGACCGCATCGACCTCCGGGGCCTGCCCGGGGTGGCGGGCGACCAGGCAGTTCTCGCTGACCTCATCCACCAGCACGTCGAACGACCGGCCGACGTAGCGCTGCGCCGCGGCGAAGCAGACTTCCTGCTGGGTCAGCATGAAGCGCTCGTAACGCTCTTCGATGACCTGTGCTTCCAGTTGCTCCTTCATCCGACCGGCCGGCGTCTCGGGCTCGCGCGAGTAGCGGAACGCCCCGGCCGCGTCGAAGCCGAAGTCGCGGACGAAGTCGAGCAGTTCCTCGAACTCGCCCTCGGTCTCGCCGGGGAAGCCGACGATGAAGGTCGTGCGGATCGCGACGTCGGGAATCCCGTCGCGCAGCCGCTGCATCAGGTCCTCGGTCTGCTTCCGCGTCACGCGGCGGTGCATCCGTTTCAGCATGCGGTCGTTGATGTGCTGCAGCGGAATGTCGATGTACTTGACCAGGCGGTCGCATTCCGCGATCGCCGCGATCATCTCGTCCGTCATGATCGACGGATAGACATACATCAGCCGCAGCCAGTCGAGCCCGTCCAGGTCCCGGTCCAGTTGCCGCAGCAGGCTCGCCAGCGTCAGGTCGCCGTGAATGTCCGTGCCGTAACTGGTCGTGTCCTGCCCCAGCAGCAGAATCTCACGCGTGCCGTCGGCGATCAGTTCACGCCCCTCGGCCACCAGTTCATCCGGCGTCTTGCAGTGCATCGGCCCGCGGATCGACGGGATCGTGCAGAAGGTGCACTTCTGGTTGCAGCCCTCGCTGATCCGCATGTACGCGTAGTGCCGCGGCGTCAGCCGCAGGCGACCCTGGTCCGACCACTGCTGGCCCGCGTGGTAGTCGCCCAGGAACGCGTCGACGGACTCGTCCCGATCCATCCGCCAGACCGCCCGGACGATGTCGTCGCGGTTGTTGACTCCGACCAGCGCGTCGACCTCCGGTACCGCTTCCTGGATGCCGTGATCGTCTCGCTGCACCAGGCAGCCGGCCACCACGATCCGCTTCAGCTTGCCGGCCCGCTTCCGGGCGGCCAGGTCCCGCAGGATCTCGATCGCTTCGGTCCGCGAGGCTTCGAGGAACCCGCAGGTGTTGACCACGACCGTGTCGGCCAGGTCCTCGTCGGCGCTGATCGTCGCGCCGGAGGACGCCAGGTCGCCCAGCATCCGCTCGGAATCGACCAGGTTCTTCGAGCAGCCCAGCGAAACGAACGAGACCACCGGGGCCGGCCCCGACCAGTTCGCGACCGGGGCCGCGGCCGCGCCGACGACCGGCAGTCCGACCGGGTCCTGCTTGTTCCTGTTGCTGGTCATCGCTGTTCCCTTCGAGCCGCCTGCCGGTCCGCAGCCCGGTAAATGTAGGGTCAAATGGAGGTTATCGCAATCTCCGCCTTCTGTGCGCAGCTTCCGATAATGCCCGAACCACATTCCGTTCAACACGCCCCGGCATCCGGCCGATGCATCAACATCTGCTCTGTGCAGTGGAGGCACCCTTGTCGAATCCGGCCGTCAAACTCGATCAAAGCGTCGATGACGTACTCGCCGAAATCTGCAGTCGCGGACAGGCCGCCGAGATTCACTACTGGGAGCGGAACGAACCGCGAACGGCCCGCACGCAGTTCATTCAGCTTGACGACGATGTCATCCGGATCGCCAAGCCGCAGTGCATCGGCCGCGACGTGGTGATCCGGGTCGGGTCGCGCGTCACGATGTACTTCCCGTACTGCGGGGAGATCATGGCGTTCGAGACCGAGTTGAAGAACCCGACCGTGGTGTTCGAACTGAACCGGTCGAAGAAGATCATCGGGGTCGAGATCGCCCGGCCGCAGGGCCTGCTGCGTCAGCAGCGGCGTCACGACTACCGGATCACGCTGTCGCGGTACCACCTGAACATCCACATGCACGAGGCCGCTTTGGCGACAGGCAGCCAGTTGGCGCTCGCCACGCCGATCCCGGCCCGGCGGATGACCGGCCGGATGACCAACATTTCAGCGGCGGGCTTCGGGTTCCTGGTTCCGAAAGCGGGCTGCGTGCGGTTCAAGCTGTGGGATCTGTTCATCGCGAACTTCCAGTTGCCGGAGACGGAAACGCGGCTCTGGCTGCCGGCCCAGATCCGGCACGCGCGGCGGATCCATGACGGCGAGAACGTGCAGATCGGCCTGCGCCTCGCGTACCAGGATCACCCCGACGTCCGCAAGCAGATCCCCTACCTGCAGCGCTTCATCCAGGCCGAACAACGGCGACAACTGCAGCAGAAGAAGAGCTGAACCCCGCAGTCTGGTGCCACTGCTGCTCTTGCGCAGCGTCTTCCCCAAGCGAGTTGCCCCCAGCGACTGACGGAACTGCCACGCGGTGCGGCATCGACGCTCGACACCACCGCGGCGGACGAGAGCGCGGGTTACGGCGCCGATGACGCACCCTACGATCGTGCGCTGTCGTCAGCGATTTGCGGTCGAGGCGCGGAATGGACCAGATCCTCCGACGCGCGGCGCCGGACCGCGAACCGCCATACCCCGAAGACCACGACGCAAACGGCCACGAACTGGTAGGCGGACAGCCACGGCGTCCACCAGGTCGTCTCGCGCCAGGCCTCGTGCACCAGGCGGAAGACCCCGTACGCGACCAGGTACAGGTGAAACCACTGTCCCGGCAGCCAGCGGCGGCGCAGCGCGATCATCGTCACGCCCGCGAACGCCAGGTTGAACGCCGCCTCCACCAGCGCCGCCGGCCAGCGGAACGTGCCGGACGCATCAAGCACCGCGTACCAGGCCGGCCCGCATGCGACCCCCTGGCAGCAACCGTGCAGAAAGCAGCCGAGTCGGCCCACCGCCAGCCCGAACGCGACCGCGACCGCGAACCCGTCCCCGGTCGGCGCCCGGTAGTCCTCGGCCCGCTTGGCCCACTCCACCCCGATATAACCACCAAGCAGCCCCCCCAGCACCGAACGCCCGACGAGCGCATCGCGCCAGACCTGCGGATGCTGCCAGCGCAACGGCCAGTCCACCAGCAGGAAGACCAGCTTCGCGCCGACCACCGCACCGATCAGCCCGCCGATGAAGACCAGCGGCGGAATCCCCCGCGTACTGCGCAGCCGCGACCAGATCACCGCGCTGACCACCAGGCCGGCCAGCATCGCGGCCGTGTACCAGGGCTGACCGGACAGGGGAAACGTCATACCGGGCCCGCGATGATCCCGCCTCGACAGGCAGTCCAGGAATCGAAAGGGCCCCCGGCGCACGCGCGCCGAGGGCCCTGCCGAAAGTGAAAGGGTGAGACCGCCGGCACCCGACCGTTCACGCCTTCACGTGGTCACGCTGTCAGGGTGCCTGGCCGCCGAACGCGTAGGCGACCGCCTTCTTCAACTCGGCCTCGTGATCCTCGGGGAACGCGTGGCCAAGTCCTTCGTAGACGACCAGTTCGCACGGCACGCCGGCTTCGGTGAAGGTGTCCTTGGCCCGCCGGTTGGTCGAGACGGCGCGGTCCTTGGCGCCGACCATCATGTAGATCCGCAGGCTGGTGCCTTCCGCCAGTTCCGCCTCGCGTGAACTGTAGCGACCCGCCACCGGGATCAGCCCGCAGAACTTGTCGGCGTGCTTGAGCCCCAGGTTGAACGTCATGAACGCGCCCTGCGAAAAGCCCGTCAGCACCATCTTGTCGGGCTTGATCTTGTGCTCGCTGGCCAGCGCCTGCAGCGCGTTCTTCAGCAGCACGTCCGCCTCGTCGGTGACGCCCCACGAAAAACCGTCGCGACCCTCCACCTTGCGGACCGCCCGCGGCGCCACCAGCACCGCCCCGGCCTCGGCCGCCACCTTCTGCCACTTCTCGACGATCCACTCGGCCGTCCCGCCATAGGGATGCAGCGCGACGATCACCTTCGCCTTCTCCTTGTCGATTCCGTCGGGCACCACCACGATCGGCTTGCTGGCCGCGGCCGCCTTCTCGAAGTTGAACTCGAACTTGTTGGCCATCTTCGCCTCGGCCTGCTTGTAGCCGGCCGTCTCGCGGATCGAGGCCAGGTCCGGGTCGGACCGCAGCAGGTTCAGGTCGCTGAAGCCCAGTTCGACCGACCTGCCCAGCCAGGTGACGGCCTTGTCGCTGTCGCCCTTCAGCGCCCACAGGCAGGCCATGTTGTACGGGTGCGTCGGGTTGGTCTTCTCGAGGGCGACCAGCCTGTCACCGATCTCGATGGCCTTGTCGTATTCCTTGGCCTGGTACGCCGTGACCATCTCCTGCATCAGCTTGGCGCCCTCGGGCGTCTGCTGCGCGGGCGCCTGCGGCAGGACCACCAGGACAGCGACCAGCAGCGGCACGATCTTCGCGTAGACAGCTTGCACGCCGGATCTCCTTCATGGGATTGCGGTATCGTCTCCTCGCCGGCCCGCCAGCCTAATCCGCTCCCCACCCGCCGGCAATCCAAACTTGCCGCCTCCACCCGCCGCTTTCCCCGCCATCCGCAAGCGGTTACAAACCGCCGGATGCCGCACGCGGTCCACACAACCTGGCTGGGCAGCCTCGCCCAGTTCGTGTCGCAGCCACTGACCGAGGTCGATCTCACCGCGGCCGCGTTCTGGGCCGAACTGCTCAACGACCGCCTGCTGATCGTCGCCGCCCTGCCCCTCCTGCCCCTCCTGCTGCTGACACCCCGGCGACACCTGCCGGCCGCCCTGATCGCCGGCGGACTGGTCTTTGTCGGCGCCCTGTTCGGCGTGTTCTATCTCCTGCTGTGGATCCTGGCCTGCCTGGGGCTGTACGCATACGGCGAATGGTTCGCCCGCGAGGTGCGGCGAACCGACATCCTGCCGATCGGACCCCCGCTGGCCGCCTGGGTCATCCTCGGCGGGCTCTACTTCGGCTCGTTCTTCTGGTTCCAGATCGGGGTGAAGATCGGACCGGAAACCAACCTGTGGCTCTTCGACCGGGCCCCCTGGCTGTTTCCGTTCTGGCCGGTCTTCCTGCTCGGCGGCGAACAGGCCCACGAACTTGCCCGCAACGCAAGCGGACACGCCGGCCTGTTCCAGATGTTCACCTTCGTCGGCGCGCACCTGATGGGCACCGCGTACCTCGCGGTCCGCATGCTGCAATACCTGGCCGACATCCGCCGCGGCCAGATCCCCGCCGAGCAGCGCAGCCTGCGCCGCTTCCTGATGTTCGTCTGCTACCCGGCCACGCTGATGCAGGGGCCGATCGAGCGCTACCAGCGCTTCCATGACCAGATCGATCGCTGCGCCGATCGCCGCGACGGGCGGGCGATCCGGAACGGCCTCGGGCGGATCGCGTGGGGCCTGGTCAAGGCGACGCTCAGCACGCTGTACCTGATCCCGATCATCGCCGCGGACCTCGGTTTCGAGGGCGACTACTACGCCCGCCCGCACCTGATCGAGAGCTACGCGTTCCTGTACTTCGGCGTGTACCTGCACATCTTCTGGCTGTACGTCGAGTTCAGCGCCTACTGCGACATCGCCGTCGGATTCTCGCGAATCCTCGGCTACAAGCTGGTCGAGAACTTCAACTGGCCGTGGATCGCCACCAGCATGCGCGACTTCTGGCGGCGCTGGCACATCAGCCTGTCCGCGATCCTCCGCGACTACATCTACATCCCCCTCGGCGGGAACCGCCGCCACCAGACGCTGAACCTGTGCATCACCTTCGCCCTGGTCGGCATCTGGCACGGCCCGTTCTGGCAACTCGCCGTCTGGGGCGTCGCCATGGGACTGCTCGTCGCCGGAAACCAGGCCTGGGTGCAGTGGCACAAGCGAACGGCCGAGGACGCCCGCGGGCCGGCCCCCCTGCTCCGCCGAATCGGGCACGCCGGCGGGCCGCTGACCTCGCTGCTGTGCTGGGCCCTGACGATGCACTGCTTCTGCCATTCGCTGCTGATCTTCTTCGGGGGCTGGGGCGGCTTCGTCCGCGTGACCTGGGAACTGATCCGTCGCCCGCTCGGAATCGAACTGGAACCCGGACCGTGACCCCCTCCCGCGCCAGCACCCTGCTCAGGTCGCTGCTCGGCGTCGCCCTCCTCGCCGCCTTCCTGTTCGCACTCGCCGGCCGCGTCGATCTCCCCCTCGTCTGGACCTACCTCGCACTGCTCGCCTGCGGCGCCATCGCGGCCGCGACCCTGCTGGACCCCGCGCTGCTGGCCGAGCGGCGGCGGCCGGGACCGGGCGGCCACGACCGGGCGACGGTCATCGTCGAGCAGGTGCTGATCGCCGCGCACCTCGTGCTGGCCGGGCTTGACCTGCGATGGCGTTTCTCTCTGCTGGTGCCGCCGTGGCTGGCGGGGGTCGGGCTTGGCATGCTCGCGGTCGGGGGCGCCCTGCTGCTGTGGTCGATGCGCAGCAATCCATTCTTCTCGACGGTGGTGCGGGTGCAGTCCGAACGCGGGCATGTCGTGGTGCGAAACGGCCCTTACGGCTGGGTCCGCCATCCGGGGTACCTGGCCACGATGCTGTGCCTGCTGGGCGGCGGGCTGGCGCTGCGGTCGGTGATCGGGCTGGCGTCGCTGGTGCTGCTGGTGCCGATCGTGCTGCGGCGAACGGTGATCGAGGATCGCTACCTGCTCGCAAACCTATGCGAATATGAATCTTACGCGAGCTCGACCCGCTACCGGCTGTTGCCCGGCGTCTGGTAGGCCGATTTTTCGGGCGTGGCATGTTGCCGCCGAGCCAAACGCTTGTTATATATGCCAATCAAATGAGAGATCACTATACAAAACGCCGCCGCCCGGACACCGTCACGCCCGGTGGCAAGTCGTGGCTGGCCCGTTTCGGGCTGGCCGGTTTCCTGTTCTTCCTCGGAAAGGGGCTGCTCTGGCTGGCCGCCCCGGCCCTGCTGGTGCAGGGCTGCGCCACCTGACCCCGGAGTACGCCATGTCCACGATCATGGATCGCCTGCGCGAAGAGACGCGCGAGCAGCACAAGCACGCCGAATCCCGCCCGCTCGAGATCGCCCTCGTCCGCGGGGCGGTCTCGCGAAAGACCTACATCCGCTACCTCGCCCAGCGCCTCTGTGTCCATCGCGGACTCGAAGCCGCGGTCGACCAACTGGTCACCAGCGACCCGCGCCTCGCCGATCTCGATCTGCGGCCGCTGTTCCAGGTGCCGAACATCGAGGCGGATCTGCGTTTCTTCGAGGCCGGAAGCGATCCGGAACCGCTTCCTGAGACCACAACGTTTTTGAATCTTATGAAAACTGAGGCCGACGCGGCGCCGCTGGCCTGGCTTGGCTGCTACTACGTCTTCGAAGGCAGCAAGAACGGCGCGAGCTTCATCGCCCGCAGCATCCGGAAGGCGCTCGAACTCGACCGCGACGGAACCCACTACCTGGATCCGCACGGCGATCAGCAAAGACCGTTGTGGCAGGCATTTAAGGATCGGATGAACGCGATCGACCTGACCCCGGCCGAGCAGGACGCAATCGTCGCCGCCGCCCGGCTGACCTTCGACGGCGTCGCGGCGATCGATGACGCGGTCGCCGACGCGATCGCCACCGCGCCGGCCGAGTAGTTTTTTGGGCAGATGAGTCGTCACCGGACATCAGGATCGGTTAGACTTCTTGTTGCAGGAAGATGATGCACGGATGGCCTCAGACAGTTCGCCACTTCTTCACCGGTCGCGACGCCGGCTGGTGGGCGATGCGAGTCGTCTGGGGCATCTTCGCGCTCGGGCACCTGCCCCCCCTGCTCGCCCGCTGCAGCGATCCCTCGACGCTTCTGTCCGCCCTGCCGCTGCTGCTGTCCGAACTGTATTTCCTGCTGAAGGTCGCCGACGTCGCCTGGCTCCGCATTCCGCGTGACCGCCGGGCGTGGACCGCCTTCATCGTGATCGTCGTGTTGCTGCATGCCCCGGTCCTGACCGATGCGGCCCTGCACGCCGACACGAACCTGATCCCCTGGCACCTGGCTGTCTGGCCGCTCATGCTGGCACTCGTCACGCTGAGCATCCAGACGCAACGAACGTTGTGGCCTTCTCTGGTGGCGACCATCCTCGGTCGCTGCCGCCAACGCTGGCGCTGGCTACGGCGCTGGGACTGCGCATATCGGCTGCCGTCCCGCTTCGCCGACCTGCTGCTGGCGTCGCTCAGCGTGCACGCACCTCCGCACCGCGCTGTCTGAACAGGGCCGGCGGGCCCTGACGGCAAGCGTGCCTCTTTTTCGATTCTGTTGCATCGATGCGGCCCGAGGTGGGTCGCCGGTCAGTCCGGGCGTCAGCGCCGACTGACCATCTAGTGAGCGGAGAGAAGAACAAAATGCTGCGTGCGATGATTCTGATTGGTGCGGGTTGGATGGCTGCCACCGCGATGGCCACCGTGGTCCCCTTTACCGAAGACTTCTCGGCCGACGCCGCCAACTGGCGGGCCGGTGACGAGATCACCGGGCTGGACTGGGTCGCCACCGGCGGGCCGGACGGCGGGGCCTACGCGAGCGGAACCGACAACTTCGTCAGCGCCGGTCCCGGCGACTTCCGGGCACCGCTGAAGTCCTCGGAGACCTTCGATTCCAGTGGCGACGCCCTCTACGGCGACTGGCTGAGCGATGGCGTGACCGCCGTCAGCCTGCAGGTCCGGCACGACGCCCCGATGCCGCTGACCTACTTCGCCCGGTTCGCGACACCGGTCCCCGGCCAGGGCGCCCTGGCGCTGAACTTCGCGCCGGTGCTGCCCAACACCTGGACCGAGATCGTCATTCCGATCTCGCCGGCCAACCCCCAGTTCATCACCTTCGAAGCCTCCAACTTCAACACGATCTTCTCGAACGTGCAGCGCCTGCAGGTTGCCCTCGAGGTCCCGGCCGCACTGGCCGGCCTGGACGCCGACTTCACGTTCGATGTCGACAAGGTCACGCTGGTTCCGGAACCGGCCACGCTGGGCCTGATGCTGCTGGGCTTGGTCGGCCTACGGCGGCGTGGGTAGGGGCACGGCGATGACGAGCCTCTGCAAAGGCTGGAAAAGCGGTCTGGTCGCGCTGCTGCTGAGCGGCAGCGCGATCGGCCAGACCGTCGACTTCACGACGCCGACCGACGACTACTGGCAGTATCCGTTCAACGGGCTGCCGGGCACGCGTCCGCTGGCATCGTGCTTCAGTTCGCTCGGGACGGGGATCGCCTCGTTCGACGCGTTCAACGACCGGGACGGGATCTTCGTGATCGCCTGGGACACCAGCACGCTGATCGACCCGAACCAGGGTCCCGGCGCGTACGCGATCGAGTCGGTCACCGTCACCCTGACGAACGAATCGATCGCCAGTTGGCCGATCGACCTGACGCCCGACGAGTGGTTCACCTACGACGTGAACAACGACGGCCTGATCAACGGCGACGGGATCCCGCGCGGGCAGGCCGGCGACACCGACGGCGAGAGCGCCGACGCCGATCCCGGCCGGGCGATCGAGTTGTTCGGTTCGGGCTTCGGTCCGGTGTACACGATCGAGACCTGGGACGAACTGGACGTGTACGTCGGCGGTCGCAACAGCGCCCCGGCCGAGCGCGACCCGTTCCCGTTCGTCTTCGATCCGAATGGCGCGCCCCTGCATGTCGAGGACAACGTCCAGGCCCCGGTCGGCTTCACGCCGGTGCCCTGGGCGGTCGGCGTGCCGACGGGTTACGAGCCGAACGAGGCGAACGCCCCGTTCCCGGTGACGTTCGAGATTGACCTGGACCTGTCGGGCGGCCTGGTCCGCACCTACTTCCAGGAGCAACTTGACCTCGGACGGGTGGTCGTCTCGGTCACGTCGCTGGCCGACACCGTCCAGGGCGGCACGGTCGGCGGGGTCCCTTCGTTCTTCACGAAGGAGGGGCTCGGACTGGAAACCGGGGCGGCCGCGCCGCGGCTGACGATCGTGCTGTCGTCCGCGGCGCCTGGTGACGTCAACGACAGTGGCTGCGTGGATCTGACCGACCTGGCGATCGTGCTGAGCAACTTCGGCGCGACGGGGGTCGCCCGCGCGGACGGTGACCTGACGGGGGATGGGATTGTCGACCTGAGCGACCTGGCCCAGGTCCTGGCGAACTTTGGCAGTGGCTGCTGAGCCGCCAAACGAGGAATCCGCCATGAAGAACCGGAACGCCTTCACGCTGATCGAACTGCTGGTGGTGGTTGCGATCATCTCCCTGCTGCTCGCGATCCTGCTGCCGTCGATGCTGCGGGCCCGAGAGCAGGCCAGGCTGGTGTACTGCCACAACAACCTGCGTGGCATCTGGACCGGGCTGGTCGCCTACTCGCTCGAGAACCGCGACCGCGTCCCGGCGATGGAAAACATCAACGACGTCAGCGCGGTGCCCGGCACCGGGCCCGATGCCGACCCCTTCGATCCCGACTTCCCGACCACCTACGGCAACGTGCTCGGTCCCTACGTCGACCAGCGGGCCTGGGTCTGCCCGTCGGCCATCGACGGCTACCCGCGCAACGCCGGACGTGGCGGATGGAAGATGACCTATCGCCTGACCGAAGCCAACATGGGCATCGGCGAGCTGGTCGCCTGGAACCAGAGCGGCGGCGGCACCGTCGGCGGGTCGGCCGCGGACGTGAACAACTACTGGCAGTTCGACGGCCGCCCCCTGCGACTGATCGACGGCCGGCGCTACGTCCGCTTCGGCAAGAACGAGAACCGTCGCGGAAAGTGGAACATCCGCTTCCCGATCATCGCCGACCTGGTCGTCAACGAAACCGACCCGGTCCCCGGCGGCATCCGCTATCCCCACCGCGGCATGCTGGACACCCGCAACGACCTCGAGAACTACCGCGATGACTTCACGCTGCTGACCAACAGCGAGCGCGGCGGCCTGGGCTTCGGACGCAACGAACTGCACGCCGACGACGACCGCGCCAGCGTCGTCTTCACCCGGTCACCCGTGCAGCACCAGGCGGGTTACTGACCGGAAGGGCCCGAACGCCCCCTCCCTGAATTGAAACGGGGCCGCGCGAGACATGACTCGCGCGGCCCCGTCTGTTCTGGCGAAGGAGCCCGCCGCGAAAGAGAGGGTCTTCCTCGCTCCCTCGCTCCCTCGCTCCCTGGCTCCCTTCTCCCGGCCTACATCTTCTCGAACTGCAGCATCAGGGCCGCGTTGTTGCCGTTGTTCTGGGCGGCCACGTCGACCTTGTAGCTGCGGACCTCGACCGGACCGGACATCGTCTCGACCGTGTCGACGAAGATCTCGTGCGGCAGTTGCACGCTGAACTCGCCCGAGGTGCTCGGCGTCGTCAGCAGGCTGCCCGATACGTTGTAGGACTTGCTGTTGGTGTCGAAGTTCGCCGGCGGCGTCGTCCAGGTCGCACCACCGTTGATGTCGTTGATCTGGTTGCCGGCCGCGTCGTAGTAGAACACTTCGAAGCGGTAGTCCAGGCTCGTCAGCAGGTTGCCGCGCTCGTCGACCGGCGGGTTCCAGGTCAGCACCAGGTCCTGCGTGCCGTCGAAGCCGATCGTGGCCGGGCCGGTCAGCGCGGTCGGACTGCCCGGAGCGCCGTAGGTCGTCACCTTCGGGATGCTGCGGAAGACATAGTTGATCATCCGCGCGTAGACCGCCGTCGTCCCGTCGCCGAAGGTGATCTCGACCGTGAACGTGTCACCCGGGTTGATGAACGCGTTCGGAATGACGAACTCGTTGAAGTGATTCGTCCCGGCGCTGGTCAGCGCGTAGCCGCTGTCCGCCCACAGGCCGCCCGCCCCGAGCACCTCGGCCTGCGACAGGTACGGCGGAGCCGGGGCCGGAGGACCGATCACCCGGACCGCGGTGATCGTCCGCGTCAGCGCGTCGTTGCCGCGGACCTCGAAGGTGATCACCGTGTCCTCACGCAGCGAAGCCTGGATCGCGGCCGTATCGCCCGCGAAGTACGCCCCGGCCGCCTGGTCGTCGTCGATCTTCAGGTTCATGAAGAAGTTCAGCGTGATGCCGTCGGCCTCGGCCGGGTCGGGGCCGCCGTCCGAATCGAAGTCGTCGATCGTGCCGTCGCCGTCGTCGTCGCCGTCGAAGATGTCGATCATGCCGTCGCGGTCGATGTCGCAGCGCTGCCGCGGGTTGTCGGTCGGCGCGCCCATCGCGTCGTCGCCGCGGCCGACGTCGGCAACCCCGACCGGAACGCCGTTGTCATCGACGCGGGTGATCACGTCGGAGGCGATCGTGGCGTTGGCCAGGTCGGCGTCTCCGCCGGTCATCAGCGGATCGGTGGTCGGGTCCGCGGGGAAGTCGATCGTGCCGAGATTCACGTCGCCGGCCGCCTCGATGCCGCCGCGGCCCTCGTTGCCGAAGATGTCGAACAGCAGCAGGCCGGCCGGCCGACTGTCGGGCTGAACGATGGTGACCATCAGCAGTTCGCCGCTCTCCTCGTCGGGCAGATCGATTTCGAAGTTACCGGACGCGTCGGTGTCGCCCAGGTAGGTCTTCAGGGTGCCGGCGCTCTGCACGACGACGCGGTAGCCCGAGTCGGTCGTGCTCTGGGTCGGCAGCTTGCGGGCCGCGTCCGGTGCGTGGATGGCGCCGCTGACGGTCAGGCCGTCGCCGGTGGTGGTGGTCGGTGTCATCAGCAGGTTGCAGCCTGCCGTGGTCAGGGCGACGAGGATCGCCAGCGCAATTCCTGCACGCATCTGTAGCTCCGTAGGACTGAATGGACATGCGACATCGCGGGCACTGCACGCAGTACCCATAACGTCATCGGTCCCGGCCCCTGGCGCGGTTGAGGCGGTTCGTGAGGAATTCGCAACGGAAATTCGGGGCGTTTCGCTTGGCAGCGGGCGACGACGTTTCGCATGTTTCTGGCAGGTCGGGTTACGGCCGCTTGGGACAGACAGACAACAGGGGTTGGAGAAAACGATATGGCGATCACAGTCACAAACACAAACTCGCTCTCGCTGCTGAACATCCTCAACAAGACATCGATTGCACAAACCAATTCGCTGACGCAGCTCTCGACAGGCTCGCGGATCAATGCCGGCAAGGATGATCCCGCGGGCCTGATTGCTGCCAGCTCGCTGCAGTCCGAGCTGAACTCGGTCAACGCGGCCCTGAGCAACAACCAGCGGACCGACTCGATCCTCAACGTGGCGGACAAGTCGCTCAACGAGGTGTCTTCGCTGCTCGATGAAATCCAGTCGCTGGCCCTCGCGTCGGCCAACGAAGACGCCCTCAGTGCTTCGGAAATCGCCGCCAACCAGGCCCAGATCGACAACGCCCTCGAGGCGATCGACCGGATCATCGGCACCACCGAATTCAACGGCAAGAAGCTGCTGGACGGCTCGCTCGGGATCAACACCAGCGGCATCGACACCACCAAGCTCGATGACGTCCGCGTCTCGGCCAAGGCCAGCGGCTCGGTCAACCTGACCGTCAGCGTCTCCGGCGCCGCCAGCCAGGCCGCCTTCACGCTGGCGACCACCTCCGCCAGCGCCGACGCGACCATCTCGGTCCAGGGCAAGGACGGAACGGCCACCATCGAGATCCTGGCCGGCGAGAACCTCAGCTCGGTCGAAGCCAAGATCAACGCCGCGACCGCCCAGACCGGCGTGACGGCCACCACCAGCGGCGCCAACCTGTCGCTGACCAGCTCGGACTACGGCAGCGATGCCTTCGTCCGCGTCACGACCGTGCAGGGCACGCAGAGCGAGATCAACAACGGTGAAGACTCCGGCGCCGATGCCCAGGTGACCGTCAACGGCCAGACCGTTTCGGTCGACGGCAAGGACGTCTTCTACCAGGCCAACGGCAACAGCGTCTCGTTCACGCTGACCGACGGCTACAACGACGGCACGGTCACGGGCGATGAGACCTTCACGCTCAGTGGCGGTGGCGCGACGTTCCAGCTCGGCACAACGGCCGACACGCGCTCGACGATCGGCATCAGCGGTCTGTACACCCAGCAGCTCGGCAACGCCTCGGACGGGTTCCTGTCCACGCTCAAGGGCGGCGGTTCCAACAGCCTGCTGAACGACCCGACCAAGGCGGCCCAGATCGCCGCCAAGGCCAAGCAGCAGATCGCTCAGACGCAGGGCCGGATCGGCGGGTTCCAGAAGTTCCAGGTCGCCTCGGCCCTCAACCAGCAGACCGCCAGCCAGGAATCGCTGACGGCCGCGTTGAGCGTCATCCGCGATACGGACTTCGCCCAGGAGACCGCCAACCTGAACCGGCAGAACGTCCTGCAGCAGTCGGCGATCTCCCTGCTGGGTGTCGCCAACCAGCAGAGTTCGCAGATCCTCTCGCTGCTGCGGTAAACGCAGCCGGATTCGCGAGCCACTCCCAACGCGGCGGGCCGGTCGGTGCAGTCAGCATCGGCCGGCCCGTCCCTTTTGGAGGCTTTTGCGTCAGAACGCGAAAGCCCCTGAGTAAACAAGTAAGCAAGTGACCAAGTAACAAGTTGTGCGTGCGGGGCTGTTTCTCCAAACCTTGCTTACTTGGTCGCTTGCTGACTTGCTCACAGGCGATTGGTGCAATCGCCTCTTTTGCGACAGGTCAGCGGTCGGGCGGCCCTCCGGGCACGGGCCGCGGGCGCCGCCCGGAACTCTGCACGATCCAACCCGCGACCGCACCGAGGATCCACGGCGCGCCGAGCAGCGTCGCCCGCGGGATTTCCTCGCCGATCACCAGCCAGGTCAGGATCGGGTTCGTGACCGCTTCGAGCAGGACGATCAGGGCCGCCTGCTGAGCCGGCACCCGGGCCAGCGCCCAACTGAACAGCACGTACGGCAGCGCCATCTGCACCACCCCGAGCAGCAGCGCCAGGCTCCATTGCGGCCCGCTCAGGCTGACGCCCGCCAGCAGCGCGAACGGCAGCATCAGCAGACCCGACCCGCAGAAGTTCAGCGCCACCACCGTGGTCGGATGAACCCGCGCCAGCGCCCGCAGCACGACCGTCAGCGCGCCGTAACCGACGCCCGCCCCGAGCGCGATCACCAGCCCCGGCAGATCCGTCTGCCACTGCAGCGCCAGGATCGTCGCCACCCCGACCATCGCCAGCAGCAGCCACAGCACGTCCCGCGGATGCTGACGCTCCCCCAGCAGCAGCGGCGCAAGCAAAAAGACCCAGATCGGCGAGGTGTACTGCAGCACGATCGCGTTGGCCGCCTCGGTCTGCGTGTTGGCGATCACGAAACAGGCCGTCATCAGCGTGAACGTCGCCACCCCCAGCACCGGCCAGCGAAGCGGCACCGCCGACAGCGTCCCGCGATGCCGCCAGGCCAGCGGAACGAACACGGCCCCACCCAGCAGCGACCGCAGCATCGCGATCGTGATGCCCGGAACCGGCCCGCCCAGGTCGCCGCCGTTCAGGGTCTTGATCAGCGGCCCGGCCATGCTCCAAAGCAGCGCGCAGCCCACCAGCGCGAGAACGCCGAGCCAGCGCTGCGGATGCGGTTGCTCCATGCCCACAGAGTAGGGAGCCGGCGTGCCGGCGGAAAGGGAGCCCGCCAGCCCGACCACCACGCGGCATCCGCATCTCCCCCGTTCCCCCGGCCCTCCCGGCGTTGTTCGACTCCGGCAAGCCTTGCCCAAAAGGGCAGGGATGGCTTTGTTGGATCGCGTTCGACCGGCCCCGCGGATCGCGGACTAGCCTGCCACTGCGATGCGGATCTCGTTCGAGGTCCGCGGCAGTTCGATTCGCGCTATATGGTGGAGGGCGTGTGATGTCAGCGGTCGCCAGGTTGGTGATGACGTGTGCGTGTGGTCTGCTGGCCGGTCAGAGCGTACTGGCGGCGGACTTCGACGGGGTCTTCCGGACGCGGGGCGAGATCGCCTTTCCGCTGATGCCCGGGCACCCGGTCGTGACGGATCCGAAGGGCGCGATTCCCGACGCGTTCCGCGACATGCTGACGCTCAACGCGCCGAGCATTCCGATCCCCGTCGTCTGGCCGGTCGCCAGCGGCAGCTTCGTCAACTACGAGACGTTCCCGTTCAAGGGCCTGGCGCTCAGCCCGGACGCGGCCACGCTGTACGCGGTCAACACGCCGAACGCCAGCCTGGCCGTGATTGACGTACCGGCCGACGGCGACCTGCCGCGGATCGCGCGCGAGATCCGGGTCGGACTGGACCCGGTCTCGGTCGCGGTGCAGCCCGGTACCGGCGGGCAGTTCGTCTGGGTCGTCAACTACATCTCCGACGACGTCAGCGTGATCGACATGGACTCCGAGCAGGTCGTCGCGGTCATTCCCGTCGGCAACGAACCGACCGTGATCCTGTTCGACGCCAGCGGCGGACACGCCTACGTCGTCCTGCAGAGCACCCCGCCGGGCGCCGACACGAGCAACACCCTGCCGCACCTGGTCACGATCGACACGGCCACGCGCCAGGTCGTGCATCAGCTCGAACTCGAAATGAACAACACCCGAGCGGCCGCGATCGACGTGGCCGGACAGCGCCTGTACGTGGCCGCCCAGGACTCGGGCAACAACACGACGCTGGCGGGCATTCCGGTGGCGTTGCGGTTCACGACCGATCCCAACGAGATCCCGGTATTCGACTACTCGCTGCGGATGCTGCAGCAGTTCAGTCTGACCAGCGCCCTGTTCAACGGCTCGTCGCTGGGTCCCTACCCGGACCCGGCGGCCGAGCCGAATCCGCCGCTGGTCCCGCGGATCGTGCCGGACGCCGGCGTCGCGGGCACGGCCTGGCAGCAGTTGATGGACGTGCTGACGCTGCCGGACGGCAGCATCGACCCGGCCGTCCTGACCCAGTGGGAGAGCGAGTTCGGCATCACCAACGGACAGCACGTCCTCGAGGAGATCGCCCACGACGTGAAGGACACGGTCGACCACGACATCGCGATCATCGACCTGGCTTCACCCGCGGCACCGCAGGTCAGCGGCTACATCGGCGAGATCGGCACGACCCTGACCGGCATGGCCTACGACCCCGCCGGCGACCGCCTGCTGATCGCCAACACCGAAGCGCTCAACGAACTGCGGACCGTCACGCAACTCCGCGGCCGTTCGGTCGATCATCGCGTCACGATCGTCGACGATCCGGCCGGGGCCGCGACCGTGACGGTCACCGACCTGCACAGCGGACTGGCCGCGTTCAACCTGCCGGTCCCGACCGATGCGTGGGGCTCGCTCGCACTGCCGCAGGACATCGTGCTGAGCAGCGACGCCAGCCGGGCTTTCGTGGCCGCCTTCGGGCCCGGCCGGATCGGCGTGCTGCGCGGCGGCGACGCGGCGGTGAACGAACGTCTGGATGTCGGCGAGGGCGCCCGCAGCCTGTGCCTGGACGAGGCCAACCAGCGCCTGTTCGTGCTGAATCGCGGCGAACTGTCGGTCACGATGGTCGATGTCGCCGTCCGCCCGGCCGTCGTGCTGCGCAAGCTGTTCCTGTTCAACCCCGAACCGGCGATCGTCAAGCAGGGCCGCAAGTTCGCCAACGCGACCGACTTCTCGCCGAACAACGCCACCAGTTGCCACACCTGTCACACGGACATGCACCACGACCACCTCTCCTGGGACCTCGGCGAGCCGAACCAGGGCCTGCTGCCGGTGCCGAGCAACGTGGTCGGCAGCAACCATCCGATGAAGGGCCCGATGTTCACGCTGTCGCTGCGGGGGCTGAAGGACCACAACAAGTTCCACTGGCGGGGCGACAAGCCCGCGCTGCAGGACTTCAACGGCACGTTCAGCCTGCTGTTCGGCGGCCAGCAGTTGCCGCAGGACCAGATCGACGCGATGGCCGGCTACATCGAATCGATCGAATACGCCCCCAGCCCGCACTACACGCGGACCAATCAGCTCGAAAGCGAGTCGGCCCTGACCGGCGCGGTGCTGTTCATCAGCGCCTGCGGGCCATGCCACTCGCTGTTCGAGGACGGCACGCTGAAGAACGCCAACGGCGAAGACGACGCCGGCGGGAACTTCGAGTCGATCTTCGCCCAGATCCAGGAAATCACCCAGCTTCGCCAGATCGAGAAGAAGTACAACAGCGACGTCTACACCGGCTTCGGCCTGGTGCACGACGGCCGCGAGACACGCGAAGAACCCGTCCCGGAACTGTCGCCCCACGTCGATCATCCGCTGCACACGTTCCTCAAGACCTTCTTCCCGGCCTTCGACCCGAACGAGCGCGGCCAGATCATCGAGTTCATGACCGCTTATCCGACCAACTCGCTGCCGGTCGTCGGCTGGCAGGTGCGCGTCACCGGCCCGGGCCAGGCGCAGCAGGTCGCCGACATCAACACCATGATCGCCCAGAGCCTGCTGACACCGTCGCAGAACGATGTCGTCGCGCAGGGCACGCTCGGCGGTACGCCGATCGGACTCGTGCTGGTGGCGGAGGATCCCAACGACCCGATCGAATTCCAGTCGGATACGTTCGAACTGTTCACGCTGAACGACCTGCTGAATTCGCTGTCCGATGCGGATGCCCTGGTCTTCTCGGCCGTTCCGCCCGGGTCCGGCAACCGGATCGGCGTCGACTGGGACCAGGACTGCATCCCGAACGGGCTCGACGCCTATCCGCTCGGCACAGCCGACCTGAACGGCGACACCCAGGTCAACCTGACCGACCTCGCCGAGGTCCTCGCCCGCTTCGGACAGGAACAGGTGCGGCGCGAGGACGGCGACGTGACCGGCGACGGCCGGGTCGGACTCAGCGACCTGGCCGAGGTGCTGGCCGCCTTCGGACAGACGACCTGCGCGGATCCGCCCGACTAGGCCGTGCTGAACGGATGCAAATGAGCTGCCGAGGCCGTGAAAAGATGGAAATGTGAAGGAGTGAAGGAGGGCGGTTTCGCGACGCTCTTCCCTCTTTCATCCTTCACTCCTTCAATCCTGCACGGCGGCAACAACGCGATTGGATCCATCAAACGGAACCTGGAACCACGGCCGAACCGGACAAGCCTGGGAGCCTGAGTGGGTCGCGGCGACACCGTCTCCGCGGCCTGCTCGTGTTTTCGGGCGGGCGCCCGTCCGTCGCGCGCGACAGGTCGGGCCGCGGCAGGCTCAGCCGCGCGCGGGTCCCTTGCGACGGCGAATGCGCCAGATCGTGAACGTGGCCACCGCGGCCACCGTGACGAACGGCCACCACGACTGCCGCCCGCGCGGGTGCTGGGCGTCGACGCTTCGGCGCCAGCCCGCCAGTTGCGCCCGCAGGATCGCCGCGATCCCGGGATGTTCGTCCGCCAGGTTGGTCTGCTCGCCCGGGTCCGTGGCCAGGTCATAGAGTTCCAGCCCGCCGTCGTCGAGCCACTCGATCAGACGCCAGTCCTCGAAGCGGATGACACTGTGCGGCCGCGCGCCCAGGGCGTGGTAGTGCGGATAGTGCCAGTAAAGCGCCTGCCGCGGCAGACCCGCCTGCGGATTGCGCAACAGCCCGGTCAGGTCGCGACCGTCGTGCCGCAGCCTGGCCGGCAGCCCGACCCCGGCCGCGGCGCACAGGGTCGGCAGAAAGTCGTTCGAGATGATCGGCGTGTCGCTGACGCCCGCGGGCGTGACCTGGCCGGGCCAGCGGATGATGGTCGGCACCCGCACGCCCCCTTCGTAGGCGGTGCCCTTGCCGCCGCGCAGCGGATCGTTCGAGGTCGCCCGTCCTTCGCGTCCCGGGTAGCCGCCGTTGTCGCTGGTGACGATCACCAGCGTGCGCTCGGCGAGTCCCCGGGCGGCCAGCGTGTCGAGCAGTTCCCCGACACTGTCGTCAAGGTCGGCGAGCATGGCCGCATAGACCGGATCGCGGTGCAGCGTCGGCGGCGGGTCGGGCAGCGGCGCCGGGTCCGTCGCCAGCAACGGGCGATGCACCAGGTGGTGACTGACGAAACACAGAAACGGCTGGTCGCGATGGGCCGCGATGAACGCCGAAGCGGCCGCCGTGATCTGCCGGGCGTGGTGCGTGTCGTCCCCCGCGGCCGCATCCTCGCCGGGCCGAACGGTGGTCAGCACCGTCTCGAAGCCGTGCGAACCGGGATCACCCGCACGACCGGGGGCGTAGTGCTTGTCGCGGTTCAGGTGCCACTTGCCGAAGAAGCCGGTCGCGTAGCCCGCATCGCCGAGCAGGGTGGCCAGTGTCGGCGTGCCCGGCGGAAGTTGTCTCCGCCAGTCGGGCGGGCGCAGACGCCCGAGGTCCTCGCCGGGAATGTAGTCGGTCAGGTGCAGGCGGGCCGGGTACTGGCCGGTCAGGATGCTGGCCCGGGTTGGCGAGCAGACGTGCGCCGCGGCATAGCTGCTGGTGAAGCGAAGCCCGTCGCGAGCAAGCCGGTCGAGGTGCGGCGTCTGGTGCAGATCGCTGCCGTAACATCCCAGGTCGCGCCAGCCAACATCATCCATCAGGATGAACACGATCGAGGGACGCTCGGTGGCGCGGGCGGTGCTCAGCGCCGCGCAGGTCAGCAGGCAGGCGACCAGGGTCCGGGGCATCATGGCGCCATGGTAGCGTCACGTTCCGGAATGTAGCGCCGCCGACCCAGCAGGCGGTAGCAGACCAGGAAGGTCGCGGTCGCCAGCGCCACGCCGCCGCACAGGTCGCTCGGCCAGTGAAACTGGTTGACGACCCGCTCGAACATGATCGCCGCGGCCACGAAGAAGAAGTAGACCCGCCCGTTCGGGAAGTAACAGCTCAGCAGGATCGCGACCAGTACGTTGAAGGTCGTGTGCCCGGACGGGAACGCGTTCATCGTCTGGCTGAAGCGGAAGGGCTCGAAGGTGAAGGCCCCCACTTCGACCAGCGGGCGGGCCCGGCCGATAGCGGTCTTGAACAGGTGCAGCGCGATCGTCGAAGTCGTTACGGCCGTGAAGAACCCGAACAGCAGCGCGTGCCCGTTCGCGAAGGTCGTCAGCAGAGCGTAAAGCAGCACCAGTCCGACCAGCAGACCGATCACCGGACCGGCCGTCGCGTAGACCCGCTGGACGTGCGGATCGCTCAGGATCCCGGCCACCTGCAGGTCCCAGGTTCCTCCGCCGGCCGAGTTCGCCAGCAGCGCCAGCGAAACCGTCAGGCAGGCGATCCCCCAGGCCAGCAGCGGCAGGGTCGGACGCGGCGGCCGGGCATCGGGTCGCAGGTCCGTCGCCCGTCGCCCGAAGACCTGCAGCCCGAGCCAGATCACCAGCAGCGCCACGGCCGCGCCACCGAGAACATCGGACAGGAAGTGCCGGTCGCTGACCATCCGTTCGAGGCAGATGTTCGCGGCGCCGAACCAGAAGACGTAACGGAAGCGCGGCAGGTAGCGGCCGAGCAGAACGCCGAGCGTAATCGCGGTCGTGGCGTGGCCGGACGGGAAACTCTGCATGCTGCCGTGGACTTCGTGCAGCGCCTCGGTAGTGAAGGCGAAGCTGCCCAGGTCGGTGTCGGGCCGCGCGCGACCGATCAGCACCTTGAGCAGTTGCGTCAGGGCGGCCGAACCGACCAGGGCGAAGGCATAGAGCCCGAGCCGCTTCGCCGGCTTCGGATAGCTGGCCAGGATGAACAGCAGGTAGAAGAACGGGCTGCTGCCGAAGATGATGCCGAGCGTCTGGTTGAAGCTGTCCTGGCGAAGGACCGGCTGGTCGTTGACTTCGCCGACCTGGTCGAGCATCCAGCTACTGGCGGCCTGGTCCAGCGGCAGCAGCAGGCCGGCCAGCAGCAGCGAAACAGCGACGACCCACCAGCCGGAGCGCATGCCGGGCTAGCGGCCCTTGCCGGCGGCCTGCTGGCAGAGGAACAGCACGGCCATCCGGACCGCGAGCCCGTTGGTCACCTGCCGCAGGATGGTGGACTGTGGTCCGTCGGCGATGTCGGCCGCGAGTTCCAGCCCGCGGTTGACCGGGCCGGGGTGCATGATCAGCACGTCCGGCTTGCAGCGGGCGAGTCGCTTGCGGTCGAAGCCGAAGAGCTGCACGTACTCGCGGACCGAAGGAAACACCGGGCTGGTAATGCGTTCCTTCTGGATCCGCAGCATGTTGATCACGTCGAGTTCCGGCAGCACGTCGTCCAGCTTGTGGACCACGCGTGCGCCGAACTGCTCGAAGGTCCGCGGGGCGAGCGTCGGCGGGCCGACCAGCGTGACCCGGGCCCCCATCTTGATCAGGCCGCGCATGTCACTGCGGGCGACGCGCGAGTGCGCGATGTCGCCGACGATCGCGACGTTGAGACCCTCGATGCGGCCCTTCCGCTCGCGAATGGTGAACAGGTCGAGCAGCGCCTGGGTCGGATGCGCGTGCTGCCCGTCGCCCGCGTTGATCACGCAGCAGTCGACCGCCTGGCTCAGGTCCAGCGCGGCGCCCGCCGACGGGTGCCGGATGATCATGATGTCGACGCCCATCGCCTCGATGTTGCGGGCCGTGTCGCGCAGCGATTCACCCTTGGCCGTCGACGAGGACTTGGCCGAGAAGTCCAGAACGTCCGCGCTCAGCCGCTGCGCGGCCAGCGAGAAACTCATCCGCGTGCGGGTGCTCTCCTCGAAGAACAGGTTGACGACCACGCGACCGCGGAGGGCCGGGACCTTCTTGATGCTGCGCGTGCTGACTTCCTGGAAGCTGGCGGCGGTGTCGAGGATGAATTCGATTTCGTCGCGGGTCAGGTCGGCCAGACCGAGCAGATGCTTGCGCGTCCAGACGGGGTCGTCGACGGCCGGTTCGGTCATACCAGGACGACCTCGTCGACGTCGTCGAACTCGGTGACCTTGACCTTGACGATGTGGTCGGCGGTCGTTTCGGTCGTCAGCCCGCAGAAGTCGGGCTGGATCGGAAGCTCACGCCAGCCGCGGTCGATCAGCACGGCCAGCTTGACCGCCCGCGGACGACCCAGGTCCGTCAGGGCATCGAGCGCCGCCCGGACCGAGCGGCCGGTGTAAAGGACGTCATCGACGAGGACCAGCCAGGTGTCGGTGATGTCGAAGCCGATCTCGGTCCCGCGCAGAACCGCGTTCGGCCCGATCGTCGTCAGGTCGTCGCGGTACAGCGTGATGTCCAGGGCCCCGTGCTGAGCGGCCGGTCGCCCGTGCTGCTCCAGCAGAGGAAGCAGTCGCTGGGCGAGAATCTCGCCCCGCCGGCGGATCCCCACGATACTGAGCGGCGCGTCCTCGGGGCAGGCGGCTCCGATCGCGGCCGCCATCCGATCGAGCGTTTCGTGCATCTGTTCAGAGGTGAGCAGGTTCATGGCGGTAAGGCTACCGTCGGCGGCCGGCAGCGCGAAGCGTTCGCGGCGGAGCGGTTTGGAATCTTGCGGCCGGTTCCCTATACTGGCCGGTTCTGAAAAAAGTCGAGGATACCGTTGTTCTGGTAAGCCGAGTGTGATTCGGCACTTGCGTAGGAGTTGCTGGTAATGAGCGAAAAGGGACTGATCGCGGCCCACGGTGGCAAACTGGTCAATCTGGTCGTTTCGGATGCGGAAAAGGGCAAGCTCGAGGCCGCGGCCAAGGACATGGTCCGGATCGAACTGCCGGCCCGCGAGCAGTGCGACCTGGAACTGCTGTCCTGCGGTGCGATGAGCCCGCTGGAAGGCTTCATGGGCGAGAAGGACTTCCACGCGGTCTGCGATAACATGCGTCTGGCCAACGGTTTGCCCTGGCCGATGCCGATCACCTGCTCGGTCTCCGAAGATGTCGCCGCCGGGATCAAGGTCGGCCAGCAGGTCGCCCTGACCGATGACCAGGATCGCCTGCTGGGCGTTCTGGAAGTGACCGAAAAGTACGCCCACGACAAGAAGAAGGAGGCCGAGAAGGCCTACGGCACCACCGATGAAGCCCACCCGGGCGTCGCGGTCGTCTACAGCCAGGGCGATGTCTGCCTCGGCGGCCCCCTGAAGGTCACCACCCCGCGACACGACCCGGACTTCACCGAGTACCGCCTGACCCCGGCCCAGACCCGGGCCGACTTCCAGAAGAAGGGTTGGAAGACGGCCGTCGCCTTCCAGACCCGCAACCCGATTCACCGGGCCCACGAGTACATCATCAAGTGCGCCCTGGAAATCACCGACGGACTGATGGTCCACCCCCTCGTCGGCGAGACCAAGGAAGGCGACATCCCGGCCGACGTGCGGATGCAGTGCTACGAGGTCCTGCTGAAGAACTACTTCAACAGCAAGAACACCGAACTGGCCGTCTGGCCGGCCGCGATGCGCTACGCCGGTCCGCGTGAAGCGATCCTGCACGCCCTGGTCCGCAAGAACTACGGCTGCACGCACTTCATCGTCGGCCGCGACCACGCCGGCGTCGGTGACTACTACGGCACCTACGACGCCCAGCGGATCTTCGACGAGTTCGAGCCGGGCGAACTGGGCATCACGCCGCTCAACTTCGAACACTCGTTCTGGTGCAAGGTCTCCGGCGCGATGGCCAGCGACAAGACCACCAACAGCGGCAAGGAAGACCGCGTGTTCCTGTCCGGCACCAAGGTCCGCGAGATGCTCGCCAACGGCCAGCGCCCGCCGGCCGAGTTCACCCGCCCGGAAGTGGCCGACATCCTGATCGGCGCCATGCAGGCGAAGTAAGTCCGCGACCAGGCACTCGCTGCAACAGGGCCCTCGACGCACGCGCGTCGGGGGCCTTTTTGGTTTGGCGGATCGCGCGACGCCTGTTGTTCGATGCGAAGCGGCGATTGCGAATCGGCTCCTTGCCCGCCCTCGCCCTCGCTCCCTATCCTCCCCGCATGCGCTGCATCATCCACAACCCCTACGCCAACCGCTGGCGATCCGGGAAACGCGCCGACGAGATCGCGGCCGCCCTGCGCGACGCGGGGTGCGACGGTCGCTTCCAGGCCACCGAGCGACCCGGGCACGCCCGCGAACTCGCCGAAGCGGCCGCACGCTCGGGCGACTTCTCCGCAGTCGTCGCCGCCGGCGGGGATGGCACCGTCTCCGAAGTCGCCAATGGCCTGCTGGACGCCGCCGGCGACAGCGAAGCGACCATCCCGTTCGGGGTAATCCCGATCGGCACCGGCAACGACTTCGCGACCATGGCCGGCCTGCCACGCAACCCGGGCGACGCCGCCCGGATCCTCGCCGAGGGCCGGACCCGGGCGATCGACGTGATCCGGCTGCACCTCGGCACCGATGAGAACGGCCGCCCACCCCGGTACTTCATCAACAACGCCGCGATAGGCATGGAACCACGCGTGACGATCGAGGCTTCGAAGATCAACTGGATCTCCGGCACGCCGCGGTACCTGCTGGCCACGCTGCGGGTCCTGCGACAACTGCAGCACTGGGAACTGCACGTCGAGTGGGACGACGGCAGCTTCCGGGATCCGGCCTTCATGCTCAGCATGTGCAACTCGCCGCGTACCGGCGGCATGTTCCGCATGGCCCCCGATGCCCGGATGTCGGACGGCCTGATGGACTTCGTGATCGTGCCGCGGATGCCGATGACCAGCGTCCTGGCGATGCTGCCGAAGATCATCTCCGGAAAGCACATCCGCGATCCCCGGGTGATCTACGGGCGGACCCGGCACCTGACGGCAAGGATCGAGTCCACCGGCCTGCCGAGTTCTCCCCTGCACGCCGACGGCGAGGTCCTCACGCAGGATGCCGTCAGGCTGACGGCCGAGATCCAGCCCGGCCGCCTGCAACTGCTTTCAAACTCCGACCAGGCTGCTTCGTGACAATCGCAACAGCCTGTCACGCATTGAATTGCGCCCAGCGACCGAGAATCACCGCTTTTTTTTGCCCGCGGCCGAAACCGGAGCTATATTCACTTTGTTAACGATTGCGTGAGTGACCCTCTCTGTGCGCGGCTACCGGCACCCGGCGGATCTATGGACCATTCTCTGAAAGACGCCATCCTCGATGCCGTCGACATCGTCGATGTCATCGGGGAGTCGGTCACCCTGCAGCGCAAGGGGAAGGAATTCGTCGGCCTGTGCCCGTTCCACAACGACCGCAAGCCGTCGATGTCGATCAATCCGGTCAAGCGGATCTTCAAGTGCTTCGCCTGCGGGGCGGGCGGCGACGTGATCCGCTTCATCCAGATGCACCGCAACCTCGAGTTCCGCGAGGCCCTCGCCTTCCTGGCGGACAAGGCCGGGATCGAGTTCCGCAGCACGCCGACCGACCAGCGGGCGACCGCGCTGCGCGAGCAGTTGCTGGCGGCGATGACCTTTGCCCGGAACCACTTCATCCGCAACCTGAAGAAGGGGGCTAACGGGCAGGCCGCATACGAGTACGCCCGGGGGCGGGGCCTGACGGACGCGACGATCGAGCAGTTCGGGATCGGTTTCGCCCCGGAGTCCTGGGATGACCTCGGGCGGGCGGCCGGCAAGGCCGGGCTGGATGCGGGCATTCTGCAGCAGGCGGGTCTGTGCGGAACCAACACATCTGGAAAGACTTACGATCGATTCCGCAACCGGCTGATCTTCCCGATCACCGACCGGCAGGGTCGCTGCGTGGCGTTCGGCGGGCGGGCCCTCGGTGACGACCCGGCCAAGTACCTGAACTCCCCCGAAACGGTGTTGTTTTCGAAGGGTCGGCTGCTGTACGGGATGCAGCAGGCCCGGCCTGTGATCGAGGCCGAGCGTTCGGCGGTGATCGTCGAGGGTTATCTGGACGCGATCCTGCTGCAGCAGGGCGGGGTCGGGAACGTGCTGGCGACGCTCGGGACGGCCCTTACGGATGCCCACGCCAAGGCCCTGCGGCCGATCGCGGACACGCTGATCCTGTGTTTTGACGCCGACGAGGCGGGTGAGCGGGCGGCGGACCGGGCGTTGGAGGTCTCGCTGAAGCAGAAGCTGGAGGTGCGTGTCGCGCTTCTGGAGGGGGGTCTGGACCCGGCGGATTACGTTATCAGACATGGCGGCGAGGCTTTTAAGTCCTTGTTGCAATCGACGATAGCGGCGCTAGAATTCAAGTGGACCGTGACCGAGGCGGCGTATCGCGCCCAGGGGGAACGGGGTCGCCGGGAGGCGATCGACCGGTATCTGCGATTCGTGGCCACCGCGATCGGATCGGGTGCGTTGGACCCGGTTTCGACGAGTGAGTTGATCGCGCGGCTGGCGGGGCTGTTGCAGTTGCCGCATCGGGCGATCCTGGAGACGCTGGATCAGTTACGGACGCGCGTCCACCGCGGGGAGTCGTTTCGAACGCCGGACACATCCCAACCGGAGTCGGCGTACGACGAATCGCTTGGCAGCCTGCCCGCTGGGCTGGTTTCCTCAATGGAAGAACTGTTCGGGATCGTTCTGCACGAACCATCCCGGTTTGAGATGGTTGAGAGCAGCCTGACTGCTGGCAGCCAGCATTGTCGTGTATGGCAGCGGCTCGTGACGGAGATGTCGGCGCTGCTGGACGAGAAGCTGGCGTGTTCGGTGCAGGCTGTCCTGGCTCGGTGCGAGGATGACGCCGTGGCCGACCTCGTGGTGCGGGCTCGAACCCGCGTGTCGCAGCCGACGTGCTCCGACGAATTCTGCACACGGGTCGCCCAACGAGTCACCGACGAGCTCGGGTTCCTGCGAATCGGCAGCCTGCAGGCCAAGGTTCGCCGGACGGGTCTGCCCGCGGACGACCAGGCACGAGCGTTCGAATCGCTCTGCCGGGCCGCCCGCCAGCATCACGGGCAGCCCAGCGGGCAGGCGGTACTGCCGTCAGCCCATCGCAGTCGGACGACCTATCGTCCGGGTGCGTCGGAAGAGGGAGATACATCCGGCCACCGGCCGGTCTGAAGGGACGTGCGGGCCGCCTGAGGGAAGGCTTGAACCCCGCGCGAGGAGTAGCTGGATATGGCGACAGACACCACGAACGTAGCGGTAGACATCGACCCGATCGAGCAGTGCGTCACCGAACTGATCGAGATGGGCAAGGGTCAGGGCTACCTGACCTGGGAGGCGCTCAACGAGTCGCTTCCCGACGAGGCCATCTCGCCCGAGAAGCTCGAGAGCGTCCTGAACCGCATCGAGCAGCACAAGATCTCGATGATCGACGAGATCGAAGCGGAGAAGATGCGCGAAGGCGAGCGGAAGCGGAGCAACAACCTCGAGGGCGGCGAGTCGCTCGACGAGGTCACCGAGGCCGACCTGGCCGAAACCGCCGTCCGCCGGATCGACGATCCCGTCCGCATGTACCTGACGCAGATGGGCGAGATCCCCCTGCTGACCCGCGAGGAGGAAATCGCCCTCGCCAAGAAGATCGAGCTGACCCGCATGGCCTTCCGCCGCAAGGTCCTCGAAAACGACTACTGCATGCTGCAGGCCGTCGAACTGATGCAGGCCGTCTCCGATGGCCGCATGCCGTTCGACCGCACCATGAAGATCTCGACCGCCGAGAGCATGGGCAAGGCGACCATCGTCCAGCGACTGCCGGCCAACCTGGCCACCGTCCGCAAGCTGCTGGAACTGAACCAGGCGGACTGGACCACGATCCGCGAACCGCGCAGCACGGCCGCCTCGCGGACCGAGTCGACCGACCGGATGAACCAGCGCCGCCGCCGGGCGGTCACGCTGCTCGAAGAACTGCCGCTGCGGACCAGCCGGATCACGCCGCTGATGCGCAAGCTGCAGGCGATGACCCGCAAGATGGAGCAGGTCAGCGAACTGATCCGCGTCGAAGGCAAGGAACTGCCGGCCGACGAACTCGAGGCCATGAAGGACGAGCTGTCCGGCATGACCGACATGCTCTGTGAGAAGGTCGAAGACCTCCGCAAGCGGGTCGACGACGGCGACAAGGTCTTCGGCGAGTACGAGGAAGCCAAGCGGCGTCTGGCCGGCGGCAACCTGCGGCTGGTCGTTTCGATCGCCAAGAAGTACCGCAACCGCGGGCTGAGCTTCCTGGACATCATCCAGGAGGGCAACACCGGCCTGATGCGGGCGGTCGACAAGTACGAGTACCGCCGCGGCTACAAGTTCAGCACCTACGCGACCTGGTGGATTCGCCAGGCGATCACCCGCGCGATCGCCGATCATGCCCGCACGATCCGCATCCCCGTGCACATGATCGAGACGATGAGCAAGCTGCGGAACATCAGCAAGAAGCTGCTCCAGGATCTCGGCCGCGAGCCGACGATCGAAGAGATCGCCGTGATCGCCGACATGCCGGTGGCCGAGGCCCGGCGAGTGATGAAGATCAGCCGGCACCCGATCTCGCTGGACCGCCCGGTCGGCGAGAGCGAGGACTCGTACTTCGGCGACTTCATCGAGGACGACAAGGCCGAGTCGCCGGTGACCAGCGCGACCGGCGAGATGCTGAAGGACCGGATCGAATCGGTGCTGAAGACGCTGACGTATCGCGAGCGCGAGATCATCAAGCTGCGATACGGCATCGGCGACGGCTACACCTACACGCTCGAAGAGGTCGGGAAGATCTTCAAGGTCACCCGCGAACGCGTCCGGCAGGTCGAAGCCAAGGCCATCCGCAAGCTGCAGCACCCGGTCCGCAGCCGCAAGCTGGAAGGCTTCCTCGACAAGCTCGGCACCGGGACGAGCTGAACGCCCGCCCAAGAGTGACAGCGTGAATGTGCGAATGGGTGAAAGAGTGGCAACGCTCTTTCACCCTTTTTCTTCCTGAACGTTCGCCCGGACGCCGCCCCCCTTTCCGGACAACCGGTCCGGCAGACCGCTCCGTCGCGTACGCTGGGGACATGATTCGGCTCTCCGTGATTGTCCCCGCGTTCAACGAGGCCCGCTTCCTGGGCCGGACGCTTGCGCAACTGCAGGCCGCCCTGGCCTCGCAGGCGGATCGCCTGACCGATGTGGAACTGATCGTCTGCGACAACAATTCGACCGATCAGACCGCCGAGGTCGCCCGGCAGGGCGGGGCAACGGTCGTCTTCGAGCCGCACAACCAGATCGGACGGGCCCGCAACCGCGGCGCGCAGGACGCCACCGGTGACTGGCTGCTGTTCGTCGACGCCGACACCCACGTCCCGGCCGAGACGTTCGGCGACATGCTCGACCACATCGAAACCGACCGGTACGTGGCCGGCGGCTGCGCGGTCCGCCTGGACGGCGGGTTGTGGTACGGGCGACTGATCGGCTGGCTGGCGGTGCAGTTGTTCCGCTGGATGAAGATGGCCGGCGGATCGTTCGTCTTCTGCCGGGCGGACGCCTTTCGCGCGATCGGCGGGTTCGACCTCGAGATCTACGCCGGCGAGGAAGTCTTCCTGAGCCGGGCCCTGAAACGCTGGGGCCGGCCGCGCGGACTCCGCTTTGCGTTCCTGACCCGCCACGCCGTGGTGACCTCCGCCCGCAAACTCGACCGGGCCGGAATCGCCGGCTTCCTGAGGATCCTGCTCCGCGCCATCTTCCGGCCGTACAGCACGATCCGCTCCCGCGAGCACCTCGGTTTCTTCTACGACCCGAAGCGCTGAAACCGGGACGCGTGCGTAGCCGATCGCCGGCCGGTCGTCACTTGGGCCGGGCGGGAAACCACCTCGGGGAGCGCTCGCGGAAGAACTCGGGAAATCCACGACTTTTCTGTCAGAACCAGCCAGACCTCGCTCTATGTCCTGCTGGGGAGCATTCCCCGGGCTTCTGTCGTCCTGTGCAAGCGAGGATCTGGTCATGTTTCGCACAATGCTGAATCTGTTGGTGGCTGCCGGTCTGATGACTCTGTTCGCCGGAGGCTGTCCCGCCCCGGGGCCCGACCTGGGCGATCCAAACAGCGTCCCGGACGCCGGCATGGACGGCATGGACGGCATGGGCGGTGACGCCCAGGGGGACTCGCTCTTCATGATCCCCCTGGACGAGTCCACCGCCAGGGTCTCGGTCAGCCTGCCGACGGGCTCCACCGCGACCGGACTGATCGGCTGGAGCGGACTCGGCGAGGCCGCCGTCGGCAGCGACGGGATCGACCTGCCGGTCTTCGACAGCGGACCGCAACTCGGTGCGGTCTTCGACGACGCCGGACAGGTCATGCTGCTCGGCTGGATCGATCCGGCCGCGGGACGGTCCGAGATCAGCGCCCGCACCACGGCCGAGGTCATGGCGTACTTCGATCTCGGCGGCTGGCTGCTGCCGGCCAGCCTGCGGGCCGACCTGGTGGCGCAACTCGCCAGCGAACCCGCCGTCGACGAACTTGCCGGCGAAATCGAAACCCTGCTGGCCGAGCCCGGCAGCACCCTGACCTCGGTCCGCGAGAAACTGAACGCGCCGCGCGACGCCCTGGCCGAACGCCTGCTGGCCGACAAGACCGGGACCGGCGGCCTGCGTGTCGATCCGGCCAACCCGCAGAGCGGCATCCGCCTGAACCAGCCGGGGCTGAACACGCTGGTCCTGACGAACACGTATCGCCGCCGCGCCGTGGCGTTCATCGAACGACTGACGCCGGACCGGGCCGAGGTGCGACAGATCAAGCTGTCGCCGACGGTCGGGGCGACGTCGGTGACGAACATCCTCGCCGACCTGGCCCAGGGCAACGTCGCGTACGCCCCGGTCGACTCCGAGGAGATCCCGCTCGAACTGGTTCCCGAGTCGGCCGAGGAGACCGACTACCTCGTGACCGTCGTCGGGATGGGCGCGCGGCTGGGCGCGGTCGAGGAACTGACGGCCGCCCAGACCGGCGTGCTGGGTGAAACGATCGGGCAGACGCTGATCCTGGACTTCTTCATTCCGCTGCTGGCCAACACCGTCGTGCCGCTGGGTGGCGATCAGATCAGCCGGATGCTGGAACTGCCCAACGCGGACGCACTCGTGTCGAGCTACCTGACGGCGATCAGTTCGTCGGCGCCGAACGTGATGGCCCGGGCCCGCAACGGCGAACTGCGCGGCGCGCTCGGCGAACTGGCCAACGCCTTCGCGACCGACGGTACCGTCCGCCTGCTGACCTTCGACCTGCTGCTGAACCTGTTCCGCAGCTTCACGACGCCCGATGAGCGGGCGAATTTCATCGACCGGGCCAACGGCGTGAACCAGATCCTGGGACGCTTCGACGCGGGCCTGACCGCGATCGACTCGGCCACGCAGGTGGTTCAGATCGGTTCCTCGGCCCTGGCCGAGACCTGGGACGTGACCGTCAATCGTTCGCGTGTGCGGCTGACGCCGGGGCAGGCCGACATCGTGTTCGGAGAGCAGCCGACCTTCACGGCCAGCGTTCCGGATGCGACCGGCGACAACGCCGCGGCGATCACCTGGCACTGGAGCGTGCCCGGTACGTTCGGCACGCTGCGGTCCGGCTTCGGACAGACCGGGACCTCGTTCGACAGTTCGCGCGACACCGTGACCTACATCCTGAACGGTCGCGAGGAAGGTGAAACCAGCGTGACGGTCGAGGCATTCGAGGTGGTCGGCAGCGAGCGGCGCTCGCTGGGCACGGCCACGGCCCGGATCCGCATCCGCGAACTGCGTCCGACGCTGCTGCCGCGAAGGGTGGCGCTGGGCCTGGGTGACGTCGAGACCTTCCGCGTCGAGATTCCCGAGCAACTGGGTTCGGCCGATGAGACCTACAGCTACATCTGGCGAACCAGCGGGCAGTTCGGCGGCTTCCGCTCGGGCGTGGCCGACGTCGAGGTCCCCGAGGACGTGCAGCCCTGGCATTGCCGCAGCGATGAGGAAGGCAGCGACACGGTCAGTTGCGAAGTGCTGGTGATGCGTGACGGCCAGCAGGTGTCGCTGGGCGAGGCAACGGCCGAGGTCCAGATCGAGCAGGGCACGCGGCGTTCGATCATCTTCGGCTCGTTCGAGATTCGCCAATGGACGACGAGTGATGGCGGGGCGTGCTGCCAGGCCGGCTGGGTGATCCCGAAGGTGGCGGGCGCTGCCCGGTATGACATCTACGGCTACAACTTCAACGACACGGCATTCTACGGCAGGAGCAACACGGACTTCATCGTCGAGGGCAGCCCGCGGGCCCGCGACGGCGGTGGCAAGAACACACCGCAGATCGACGAAGGCGGACACTACTATCAGGGCCTGTCGGGCGGCTGCAGCGCATCCGGCGACATCGATGGGACCTGCGCGTGGCTGGAGTCACGCTTCAACGGAATCATCGTGGAAATCACCGTGACCTACGAGGATTAGGAAGCGAGGGAGCCTGGGAGCAGGGTTGCCATGCGCGACCCTGCTCAGCAGGCCGGTCCCGCCGCCTGCGCGACGTCTGTCACCGTCTCACTTCTCCGCCGTGCCGGACGCTGACTCGCGCAGGCACACCAGGTGTTCGACCCCGCGGATCAGCAGGTTGCCTTCGGAGATCGCGGGGGTCGCCATGCAGACTTCGTTGACGCTGCTGCGGCCGAGCACCTCGAAGTCACCGCCCGCCCGGATGACGATCACCTCGCCGTCCTCGTTCGTGAAGTAGATTCTGCCGTCGGCCGCGACGGGAGAAGCCGTGACGGTGACGCCGTCGCTGATCCGCTCGCGGTGGATCCGCTGGTAGTCCCGCAGGTCGAGCACGTGCAGGATGCCGCGGTCGTCGCCGAAGTACGCCAGTCCGTCGAGGATCAGCGGCGTCGGCATGTAGTTGCCGCCACGAAGCGTGTACCACCGCAGGCCCGCCGGGCGGGTCTCGTCCTCGAGCGGACCGGGTCGCTCCTCCCCGTCGGGCGTCAGGTCGCCGGTGGCGCCGCGATCGACGACGAAAATCGCGCTGCGTCCGTGGGCGCTGGTCAGCAGGACCGAGTCGTCGGTCACCAGCGGCGTCGGCACCGGCACGTCACCGCCGCCGCTGAGCGTCCAGATCTCGGCTCCGCTGTCGAGGTCGTAGGCGGCCATCTTCCGGAAGCCGTTGCAGACCAGGTGCGTGCGGTCGCCCTGGCGGTAGACGGCCGGGGTGGCCCAGCCGGCGACGTCGTCGCGGGCGACCCGGCGGATCTGTTTGCCGGTCTTCAGGTCGAAGCTGGCCCAGAAGCCGCCTTCGAGCACATCGCACTGCACGATGACGCGGTCGCCGACGATGATCGGCGAACTGGCGAAGCCCCATTCAAGGTCGGGGGCGTTGTACGGACCCGCGTGCAGCTTGCCGAGATCCTTCCGCCAGACCAGCCCGCCCTGCATGTCGAAGCAGAACAGCCCTTCCGAGCCGAAGAAGGTGACGATGTGCGTGCCATCGGTCGCCGGGGTGCTGTTGGCGTGCGTGGCCTTCAGGTGCCGCTTGATCCGCGGGACGGCCGCGTGCGGTTTGCTCTGCCACAGTTGCCGGCCGCTGTCGAGGTCGTAGCAGAGCATCTGCCAGGACCAGGCCCCGGTTTCGTCGGGTGACTCGCCCGAACCGCCGCTCCAGCCGGTCTTGACGGTCGCATCGGCGTTCTCGGCGCTGATCGCGGTGACGACGTAGACACGCCCGCCCCAGACGATCGGAGAAGCGTGGCCGAGGCCGGGGACCCGGACGCGCCAGGCGACGTTCTTTCCGGATTCGAGGTTCCAGGTGACCGGCGGCGCGCCGGTGCCGATGCCGCCGGCGTCCGGTCCGCGGAACTGTGGCCAGTTCTGCGCGTGAGTGGCGTTGGTCAGCAGGATCGCGAGCGGGAGTGCGAGGGATCGTGTGGTCACGGGGGCGGGCTCCTTGGGTGCGGGGCTCATGAGGGAGAACGTACCGGGGCCGGGACGGCACGTGTTCGGAAAACCGTTTTTTCCTTTGCCGCGGGTGCGCGGCGGGGTCTAGGATCCGCTGATCAGGGACTCGGGCACACAGGGACCGTCGGTCATGCTCATTTTCGGTACGCGCGGGGTGACGACCACCCGCTCCCGCGGCGATTTTCACTGCCCGCAGTGCGGCGATACGCGCAACTACCTGCAGAAGGGTGTTCGCAAGTTCGTCACGCTTTATTTCATCCCGTTGTTTCCGATGAAGACGATGGGCGAGTACGTCGAATGCCAGGCCTGCCGGGGCACGTATCACCCGGACGTGCTGAACTACGACCCGCAAGCCGCCCGTGAACAGATGCGGACGCACTTCTGCGAAACACTCAAGCAGGTCATGGTGCAGGTCCTGCTGGCGGACGAGCGCGTGCACGACGCCGAGATCGAAACCGTCCGCAACCTGTTCCGCAAGGTCAGCGGCCAGGAACTGGGCGAGGACGAACTCCGCGCCGAGATCCGCTCGGCCGAGGCTTCGCCGGACCGGACGCTCGAGGAACTGAACCGGATGGCGGCCATGCTGGGCGACGACTCGAAAGAGACGATCATCAAGGCGGCCCTGCTGGTCGCCTCGTCGGACGGCGAGATCGACGCGAACGAACGCGAACTGATCCAGCACGTCGCCGGCGCCATCCAGATGAGCCCGGCCCACATGCGCGGCGTCCTGGCCGAAATGCACGACGAACGCGAGACCGACCCGGCGCACGCCCGACAGCATGGAATGATGAACTGAAGGGAGCGAGGGAGCGAGGGAGCCAGGAGGGGAACCGGGAAGGCCTGGCATCCGCGACTCGCCGGTCGCTCGACCCTGCAATCGTGCCACGGCTCCTGAGCTCCTGAGCAGTATCTTCTCCGCGCTGTGTGCGTTGTCCGTTCGTTCGAATCTCCAGCGACCAACCGGCCGCCACCGCCCGCGGGTTTGGGTCTACAATGGTGTGGCGTTCAGCCGTGCCAGGACGCCTGCAGGGATGCCCGTATGCTCAACGTGACGTTCGGCTGGCTGTGGATCTCGCTCGGCTTCCTGACCGGGCTGCTGCTCGGACTTGGCTTCCACAAGGCCGAGTTCCTCGGTGGCTACGCCTCGCTCCGCCGACGGATGGTCCGGCTCGGGCACATCGCCTGCGTCATGCTCGGCGTGCTGAACATCCTCTACGCCCTGACGGTGGACCAGGCCACGCTCAGCCCGTTCGAACGCTGGGCCACCTCCGTCACCTTCGTCCTCGGAGGGTTCACCATGCCGCTGGTCTGCTGGCTGACCGCCTGGAAGACACCCTTCCGGCACCTGTTCTTCATCCCGGTCGCCAGCCTGCTCTACGCCGGAATCACCCTCTCGATCGGTCTGGTGCGCGCATGCGTCTCGGCCTGATCGCGATGAGCGGCATCCGGGCACACAGCCCGCGCCTGATGGAGGTCGGCCTGACACTGCCGGCCGTCCTCGAACGCGGAAAGATCGTCGCGTCGATGCCAACCCTCTCGCTGCTGACGCTCGCCGCCCTGTGCCCGGACGATGTCGAGATCGAGTACCACGACATCGAGGACCTCGCCGCCCAGGGCCCCCTGCCGGAAAACTTCGACCTGGTGGTCGTCTCGTCCCTCTCGGCCCAGATCAGGGATGCCTATCGGGTCGCCGATCACTACCGCGCGGCCGGAACCGCCGTGGTCATGGGCGGCCTGCACGTGCTCGCCCAGCCCGACGAGGCCGCCCGGCACTGCACCGCGATCGCCCTCGGCGAGGGTGAACTGCTCTGGCCGCAGATCCTGGCGGACTTCCGCGCCGGTCGACTCAAGCCCCGCTACCAGGTGCCGCCGAACACCTGGTTCGATCTGGCCGACGCGCCGATGCCGCGCTGGGACCTGCTGAACATCGACAAGTACAACCGCCTGACGGTGCAGACCACCCGCGGCTGTCCGCACCTGTGCGACTTCTGCGCCAGTTCGGTTCTGCTGACCCCGCGGTACAGCATCAAGCCGCCCGAGAAGGTCATCGCCGAGATTCGCGCGATCAAGCGGGTCTGGTCCAGGCCGTTCATCGAGTTCGCCGACGACAACAGCTTCATCGCCCGGCGGCAGGCCAAGGAACTGCTGGCCGCACTCGCCGACGAGGATGTCGGCTGGTTCACCGAGACCGACATCTCGATCGCCGACGATCCCGAACTGCTCGACCTGATGAAGGACTCCGGCTGCAAGCAGGTGCTGATCGGGCTCGAGAGCCCCCTGCCGGCCGGGCTCGGCGGACTGGAGATCAAACGCGACTGGAAGCTGAAGCGCCAGCCCAGCTACGAGGCCGCCATCGACGCGATCCAGTCCCGCGGCATCACCGTCAACGGCTGCTTCATCCTCGGCCTCGACGGGCAGACCCCGGACGTGTTCGACGCGATCCACGACTTCGCCGAACGCACGGCCCTCTGGGAAGTGCAGATCACGGTGCTGACACCGTTCCCGGGCACGCCGCTCTACGACCGCCTGCTGCGCGAGAACCGCATCCTCGAACCCGGCGCCTGGGAGAAGTGCACGCTCTTCGACGTCAACTTCCGGCCGACCCACATGACGCCGCAGCAGCTCGAAGACGGCCTGGTCGACCTCGCCCGGCGCCTCTACGAACCCGACTTCGTCCAGCGCCGGCGGGAAACGTTCTTCCAACGACGCCGTGATGCAAGGTGAAGACCTGAGTGTGCAGAAGTGAAGAGGATGTCGCTCGCGTAACGATTCTGCTTCTTCTCTCGCTCCCTCGCTCCCTCGTTCCCTTGCTCCCTCGCTCCGGGCTCCCTCGCTCCGGGCTCCCTCTTCCTACCCTCGCCTGCGCCGCAGCGGGACCAGCGCCAGTGCCGTCAGCGGGGCGAACGAAGCCAGTCCGAAGCCGCACGCGGCCACCGGGGTGACCGGGACGAAGTCGTCGGTGTCGACGACGGCCGGGGCGAGCGGGTCCTCCAGCGGCTGGGCGAATCCCGCGTCAACGGTCAGGCGGACCGTGTCGGTCGCCACCTGTCCGCGGGCGTCGGTCGCCGTCACGGTGTAGACCGTCGAGCGTTCCGGGAACGCCATCGTCGACTTGCCGACCGGGTCCGAGAGCCGCAGCGGCGGATCCCAGGAGAAGTCGATCGGCGGCGTGCCGCCCTCGATCAGCGTGTCCAGTACGACCGAGTCGCCCGGCTTGATCTCCAGCCGCGCCGCCGTCGCCTCGACCCGCAGCGGCCTGGCCACCGCGACCCGCACGATCCGGGCGGCCGTCTGGCCGACCGCGTCGCGGACATTCGCCAGGTACAACTGCGTCTCCGTCGGCGTCAGCGTCAGTTCCGCCCCGTCCGCGAAGATCGGCTTGTTGCCGGCGAACCAGTTGATCTCGTACGGGGCCTGGCCGCCCAGCACTTCCGCGCGCAGCTTGATCGGAACACCCTCGATCGCGAAGACCTCGTCCGGCAGTTCCAGGTCGAGCACCTCGATCGCGGCGACCCGCACGCTGCGCGTGATCTGCCGCCCGGCCCCGTCGGTGACCGTCACCGAGTAATCGACACCGCCCGGCTCGAGCACCTGCGGCGCATAGTTCGGCTGGGTCGGATCGGTGTTCTCGGCCACCGGCGACCAGGCGTAGCGGTACGGCAGCGTCCCGCCGGAAGCCTCGGCCTGCAGCAGCGGGAACCTGCCGATCACGACGCTCTGGTTCTCGCTGACATCCAGCGTCAGCGGTGGCACGAAGTCGAAGGTGACCGGCCGAACGATCTCGGTGCCGGACATGTCACGCACCGTGACGGCCAGGCTGGTCCCCGCCAGCGGCGTGGCCTGCGTCGTCGGGCTGGTGGGGCTGCTGACGACCTCGGGCGGTGACCAGGAAAACGTGTACGGCGGCTCGCCTCCGCTGGCCGTGACGGTCAACTGCGTCGACTCACCCTCGACCAGCGAGCGGTTACCGCTGATCAGCGCGTCGAAGATCTCGCCGTACTGGGCGATCGCGGTCGTCTCGGCGCCGATCGTGAACGTCACCGCCCGCTGCCCCTCGGGCGAGGCGACACCGTTGATGACCCAGCGGGTGAACGCGAAACTGGGCGGCCCGACCGGCGCCGTCAGCGTGATCGCCGTACCCCCGGGATACAGCAGACCGCCGCCGGTCGTCAGATCCACACCGCTCGTCCCGGTCGCGTCGGCCGGCTGAACCGTGGCGCTGATCCCGTCCCCGTTGACGGCCTGCACGTTCAGGTTGAACAGCGGGTCCGTCGACGCATCGGCCCGCAGTTCGTAACGCTGCACATCGCCACCGGCCGTGGCGGAAAAGACCCGCACGAACACGCCGCACGCCCCGCCCGACACCAGCAGCGGGACCGTCTCGACAGGAGCCCCCGGCGAACCGGACGCCAGGCGCAGAACGTCGCCGTCCGCGTCATGGATCGTGACCGACAGCGGCAACTGGCTGCGCGTGTTGACCGTCGGCGTGCTGCCACTCGACGGGCCGGTCTGGTAGGTGCTGCCGATCGGAGTCACCGTGACCGAGAAACGATCCCCCGGCGAGGCCGCCAGCCAGTACCAGTCCTCCTGGCTGCCGTTCCGCAGCCCGAGGTCGCCGACCATCATCCCGTCGGAGTACATGCCCAGGTCGCGGGCCGTCTCCATCTCGCCGTTCCCGGCGCCCGTGTCGTCGTACAGCGCCTGGCCGCCGCGAACATCGTCGTCCTGCGGCCCGGCGAAGTTCTCGTTCAGGAACGGCTCCATCAGCTTGCTGGCATCCAGCGGCCAGACGTGCAGCAGACCGATCCCGTGCCCCATCTCGTGCATCAGCGTGTTGCGCAGGAAGCGGTAGTCCCCGCTCGAATCCTGCCAGGGCTCGGCCACGTCGAGCGCCATGTCGCCGTAACTCGGGAAGTAGTTGAACGCCAGGACGCCGGACGTCCCGTCGATCGGCTGCGCCACGATCCGGATGTCACCGCGGACACCCAGCACACCCGGAGACTCCGGCCAGGTCGCGCCGTCGTCGGCCGTCTCCTCGACGTAGGTCACGCCGGTCAGCGCCCCCCAGGCGGCGAACGATTCGCGAAAGATGTCCTTCCAGGCTTCGGTACTGCCGAACTTGGCGTCGAAGCTGGCGTGCAGGGTGTTGGTCAGGGTGCCGCCTTCGGACGGGATCGTGCCGTCGGCCACGAAGGAGTAGGTCAGCGTGATCGGCGAACCGAGCGCCCCGCCCCCGCCACTGGCCGAGGTGTCCCAGCGACTGGTCGTGGCATAGCCGTTCGGGTTGGCGCCCGGGTGCCCGATCAACCCCTCGAGCGGGCCGATCGCACTCAGGTCCGTGCCCGGCGCCAGACAGGCACAGGCCGCCCGACCGGCGAGCGTCACCTCGACGAAGCGGACTTCGTCCGGGGCCGGCCGCGGGTCACCCTCGACCGACCGCGGGCCCCAACCGACTACCGCCAGCAGGCAGCCTGCCGCCGCCCCCACCACCGACCTTGCAAGCGCCATCGCGTCGTCCCCAGATCCTTCGTGTTTATCAGACCATCCGGTCCCGGGCGGGTCCTTCCGCCCCGTGTCTCGGACACGCGTAAGTATCGAATACGTTCAATCTCTCTGTCGGCATTGCCACGGACGACACTGTGCCCGTCTCTTTTCCGATGATAAACGAGGGAGCAGCCATGCCCGATGAGTCGACCGAACATTCCGCGCCGAATGCCGCCCCGGAGACGCCCCCGGAACGCCGTCCGTCCGGAGACCAGGCCTCGCTCCTGTCGAATGACGACGTCCTGGCCGCTCTGAGCGAAGTCGCCGCCCTCGAAGAAGCCGGCCCGGATACTTCTGATAACACCCGCGCCGACGCGGATCCGGCCGCCGCCGCCCCGCCCCAATCCGCGGCGGAAGAGTTCGAAGAGACCCCGTCCGAACCCGCCGACAACGACGCTCCGTATCCCGACGATGCGCCGTACCCGGAGGACGGCCCCTACATCGAGCCTGCGGCCGCGGTGGACGGTCCGACCTCCGAACCGGGCGACGCGTCCGAACCGCCGTCCGCGCCGGACGATCCCTATCCGGTCGACGGACCGTACATCGAACCCGGATCGCCGGACGACGATCCCGCGACACCGACCGATGACGCCCCCGCCTCGACCGACGTGCCCTCTCCCGACGAGACGCCCTATCCGGAAGATGCCCCGTACACCGAACCCGCCGACGTGGCGGCGACCGAGTCGCCCCCGACCGCGTCGGCCCCGACCGGGTCGACCCTGACCGAGGCGGTGTTCGATCCCGAAGCGCCTGACGATCCCGATTCTTCAGCGGGCGCGGACCTCGCGCCGCCGGACGCCGCGGGCAATGACGACGAACTGCTGGCGGCGTTGCAGGAACTGGAAAACCACGCGGACGCCGATCCGTTCGCCGTAACCGACGATGCCTTCGCGGGTGTCAACTTCGACGGGATCGACTCGCCGGACGACTCGGCCGAGGAGGGCGAACCGGCCGCGACAGACGAGGCCGGCGAGGCCTCCGAAGGTGTCGGCGAAGCGGCCGGGGCGGTGGCCGGGGCGGCCGCGGCAGCGCCGGGGGCGGTCCCGAAGACGATGCAGTTCAAGCTGGGCAGCAAGACGGTCGGGGCACCGGCCGCGCCGCCGCCCAGTCCGGAGCCCGACCCGGTCCGCAAGCCGGGGCACGGGATGCTGCCGGTGGCCTCGCTCGGCAAGCGGATCTACCGGGCGGTGGACGCCGTGCTCGAGTTCTGCCACCGCCCGTTCCACGGGATCCAGCGTCCGGCCCGGATGATCATCGGCTACTGCGCCCTGACGACGATCGTCGTGTCGACCCTGAGCGTGACGCTGCTCCCGATCCTGGTTCATCGCCAGGACGCGATCACCTTCCTGCGCGAGAAACGGGCGGACATGGAAGCGGCCCGCCACGCCCCGCCTCCGCCCGCGGAATCCGAAGCACAGGACTAGGTTCTGTTGATGGATCCAATCGCGTTGCTGCCGCCGCGAAAAAGTGCAGGAGTGAAAGAAGGTCGCGAAACCGCCCTCTTTCACTCCTTCACATTTCCACCCTTTCTCCGTCCACACGACCTGGCAGGCCGCGCCGTCGGCTGACCCCGCAGGTCGATCGTCCGGGTGCGACCCGATCACCCGGCCGACGTGTTCACCCGCCGACCTGCCTACTTGCTGATGCCAAGCCGGTCGAGGATGAAGGCGTACTCGAAGGCGCGGTCCTTCAGGCGGTTGTAGCGTCCGCTGGCGCCGCCGTGACCGGCGCCCATGTTGGTCTTCATCAGCAGCAGGTTGTCGCCGGTCTTCGTCGCCCGCAGCCTGGCGCACCACTTGGCCGGCTCCCAGTACTGGACGCGCGGGTCGTTCAGGCCGGCGGTGATCAGGATGTGCGGGTAGTCCTGGGCCGTGACGTTGTCATACGGCGAGTAACGCAGCATGTACTCGTAGAACGCCTTGTCGTTCGGGTTGCCCCACTCCTCGTACTCGATCACCGTCAGGGGAATGCTCGGGTCGAGCATGGTCGTGACGACGTCGACGAACGGGACGGCCGCGACGGCGCAGTGGACCAGGTCCGGTCGCATATTCAGCACGGCCCCCATCAGCAGGCCGCCGGCGCTGCCGCCCATCATCGCCATCCGGTCGTGGCGGGTGTAGCCCTGCCGGACCAGTTCCTCGCCGCAGGCGATGAAGTCGGTGAAGGTGTTCATCTTGTGCAGGAACTTGCCGTCCTCGTACCACGGCCGGCCGAGTTCGCCGCCGCCGCGAATGTGGGCGATCGCGAAGATCATCCCGCGATCGAGCAGGCTCAGCCGGGCGGAACTGAACCGCGGATCCATGCTGGCCCCGTACGAGCCGTAGCCGTACAGCAGCGTCGGGTTGTCGCCGCTGCGGGTGATGCCCCTGCGGTAGACCAGCGACATCGGGATCTTCGTGCCGTCCGAAGCGGTCGCCTCGATCCGCTGCGACTCGTACTTCTCCGGGTCGTAGCCGCCCAGCACGGGCTCCTGCTTGAGCAGTTCACGCGACCTGGTCCGAATGTTGTAGTCGAACACCGAACGCGGCGTGACCAGCGACGTGTACGAGAACCGCAGCGTGTCGGTGTCATAGACCCGGTTCGTGTCGCCGCTGGCGGTGTAGACCGGCTCCGGGAAGGCGATGTAGTGCCCGCCGCCGCCGGCCGTGTCGAGCACGTGGATCTGGCGGAAGCCGTCCTTGCGCTCGTAGACCGCGATGAAGTCCGCGAACGCGTCGACGCCGTCGAGCTTGATCGCCGGCCGATGCGGAAGCACCTCGCGGGCCTGGTCCCAGCCGCGGGCGGTCAGCGGCATCTCGAGCAGCTTGAAGTTGATCGCGTCGCGGTTGGTCGTGACCAGGAAGCGGTCGCCCTGGTGCGCGATGCTGTACTCGACCCCCTGCGTCCGCGGCAGCAGCGTCTCGAACGTCCCGGTCGGATCGTCGGCCGCCAGCACGCGGACCTCGCTGGTGATCTTGCTGTACATGCCGATCTGAAGGAAGCGCTCGCTGCGGGTCTTGCCGAGCCCGACGAAGAAGCGCTCGTCCTCCTCGTGGTGCACCAGCGCATCGTCGGCCTGCCCCGTGCCCAGCCTGTGGCGGAAGACCTTGTACGGGCGGCGGGCCTCGTCCAGCGTCGTGTAGAACAGCGTGGCGTTATCGGCCGCCCACTCGACTGAACCGCTGATGTTCTCGAGCCGGTCGTCGCGCAGGGATCCGTCGGCCAGGTCGCGGACCACCAGGGTGTAGACCTCGGACCCGTTCGTATCGAAGGCGTAGGCCAGCAGGTGTTCGTCGGGGCTGATCGCCAGCGCGCCGAGCGAGAAGTACTTGTGTCCGCGGGCCAGTTCGTTGACGTCGAGGATCACCTCTTCGGACGCGTCATCGGCGCTCAGCTCGCGCCGGCAGTAGACCCGGTACTGCTCGCCCGGAACGTTGCGGCTGTAGTACAGGTGCCGGCCGTAGCGGTACGGAACCGACTCGTCGTCTTCCTTCAGGCGGGCCTTCATCTCTTCGAAGAGCGTCTCTTCGAGCTGCCTGGCGTGCGCCATCTTCTCGGCGGTATAGGCGTTTTCGGCCCGCAGGTAGTCGAGGACCTCCTCGCTGGTCCGCTCGCGCAGCCAGTAGTAGTTGTCGGTCCGGGTGTCGCCGTGCTTCTCGATCGTGTGCGGGACCTGCCTGGCGACCGGCGGCTGCTGTGCGCCCGCCTGCCCGATTCCGACTCCGACCGCCGCCATCGCCAACCCCTTCCAGAATCCGTGCATCCCGTCAACTCCCGTCGTGACCCGCCGACACCGCCACGCCCCGGGCGGTTACAATCGCTGCAGGAGAAGCACACTATCCGCGACGGGAGTCTCATGTCCACCATCGATGCCGAGGTTGTGATCGTCGGCGGCGGAATCGCCGGCGCGGCCACCGCCTACCACCTGCGAGGACGCAAGAGCGTCATCATTCTCGAACGCGAAGAGACCCCCGGACAGCATTCGACCGGGCGGAACGCGGCCATCATCCGCGAGATCTGCGTCGGACCCGAAATCGCCGAAGTGATGGACGAGGGCGCCGCCGAACTGCGCAAAGGCCAACTCGCCGAGTACATCCGCTGCGGCATCGTCCTGGCCGGCCAGGGTGACGGACCGATCGCCGAGCACTTCCCCGACATCCCCGGCAACGGCGGCTGGCACGAACCCGGCGGCGTGGTCGATGTGGCCGGCCTGCTGACGACCTACCTGCAGGGCAGCGACCTGCGCTGCGGCATCGATGTCCGCGGCTGGCAGCGCGTCGGCGATCTCATCGAAGTGCAGACCAGCAAGGGCACCCTGCGGACGCACACGCTGGTCAACGCGGCCGGTCCCTGGGCGGGTGTGTTCGGCGAGCTGCCGCTGACCCCGCGGAACCGGACGATCTTCATCACGGCCCCGATCGAGGGGATCAATGCGGAACTGCCGGTGGTCTGGTACCTGAAGGAGGGCCTGTACTTCCGGCCGGAGTCGGGCGGCCTGCTGATGAGCGTCTGCGACCAGGTCGACGCCGCCCCGGGCGACTACACGTTCGATTCGGAAGTGATCGAGACGCTGGTCGAGAAGCTCGAAGCGCACGCCCCGCGGCTGCAGGACGTGTCGATCTCGCATTACTGGGTCGGTCAGCGGACGTTCGCCCCGGACGACGGTTTCGTCATCGGCCACGACCCGCGCAAGCCGGGCCTGTTCCACGTCGCGGCCCTGGGCGGGCACGGCGTGACGGCCTCGTTCGCGGTCGGCCGCATCGCGGCCGAAGCCATCGTCCGCGGCGACAACGACGCGATCGCCGAGGACCTGCGCCCCGAACGGCTGCTTTCTTCAGTGAGCAAGTGAGCAGGTAAGCAAGTAGGCAGGTGAGCAGGTAAGCAAGCGAGCAAGTGAGCAAGTAAACAGGTAAGCAGGCAAGCGTCTCGCCGGTGATTGGGCCCCCTTGATTCCTGTGGCACCGGCGTCCCGCCGGTGATTGGGTCCCCCTGGTTCCTGTGGCACCGGCGTCCCGCCGGTGATTAAGCACCCTGACTGCTGTGGCACCGGCGTCCCGCCGGTGATTGGGCCCCGCAGCCGGAAGACACAGGCGGGACGCCTGTGCCACAAGTCCAGAGAGTTGCTGCGCTCCCTGTCTTCTGTGGCACCCTGTCTTCTGGGCCCACCTGCCTTCTGTGGCACACTGCCTTCTGTGGCACCCTGTCCTCTGTGGCACCGGCGTCCCGCCGGTGATTGGGCCCCCCTGACTGCTGTGGCACCGGCGTCCCGCCGGTGATTGGGTCCCCCTGATTACTGTGGCACCGGCGTCTCGCCGGTGATTAGGCACCCCGATTCCTGTGGCACCGGCGTCCCGCCGGTGATTGGGCCCCCCTGATTCCTGTGGCACCGGCGTCCCGCCGGTGATTGGGCCCCGCAGCCGGAAGACACAGGCGAGACGCCTGTGCCACAAACCTAAAGAGATCCGCAAAGACACAGGCGGGACGCCTGTGCCACAAGTCCGGAGAGTTGTTGCGCTCCCTGTCTCCTGTGCCAAAAGCCCTTCCAAGTGAACGTTCCGCTCAGCTGCGCGGTGTCGTCACGTCGCTCGTCAACCTGCCGTCCGCGTCGCGCGCGACGGTCCGGTAGAGCGAGTCCCGTTCGACCGGGGTGCAGCCGGCCTCGCGGATCAGGGCCCGCAACTGGTCGACGCGCAGGTTCTGGTCGTTGGTGCCCTGCCCCTCGCGCTTGGTGATGTCGTACCAGACGACCGTGCCGTCCAGATCGTCGACGCCCCAGTTCAGCGAGACCTGGGCCAGCTTCGGCGACTGCATGATCCAGAACGCCTTGATGTGCGGGAAGTTGTCCAGCATCAGCCGCGAGACCGCCAGCGTCCGCAGGTCATCGAGCCCCGTCGGTCCCGGCAGGCTGCCGAACTCGCTGCCGTCCGGAATGAAGCTCAGCGGAATGAAGCAGTTGAACGCCGCCTTGCCGCCCCGCGGGTTCTCCAGGTCGCCCGGAAGATCCGCGTGATCGACCCCCATCGCGGCCAGGTCGCGGTCCTGCTGCTCGCGCAGCTTCAGCATGTGCGTCAGCCGCTCGTCGATGCCCTCGATGTGGCCGTACAGCATCGTCGCGTTGGTCGGGATGCCCAGTTCGTGCGCGGTGCTGTGCACGTCGAACCAGTGCTTCTCGCCGACCTTGGCCTTGTAAGCCTCGTCGTGCACGCGGTCGTCGAAGATCTCGGCCCCGCCGCCCGGCATGCTGTCGAGCCCGGCCTCGCGCAGCGCGCTGATCACTTCGCGGATGTTCAGCTTCGGCTTGGTGATCCGCGTGAAGTGCACGATCTCGATCGCGGTGAACGCCTTGATGTGCAGGTTGGGGCAGGTCTGCCGGATCGCCTGGCACATCTCCGTGTAGAACGAAAACGGCAGCTTCGGGTGCAGCCCGCCGACGATGTGCACTTCACTCGCGCCGGCCTCCTGGGCCTCGCGGCACATCGTGACGATTTCGTCGAGGCTGAACTCGTACGCGTCCTCCGCGTGCGCGCCCTGTTTGTCGAACGGGCGGTAGAACGCACAGAATTTGCAGCGCAGCACGCAGAAGTTGCTGTAGTTGATGTGCCGGTTGACGTTGAAGAACACCTTCCGCTGGTGCCAGCGGGTGCGAACCTCGTCGGCCATCTCCCCGAGCGTGAAGATGTCGCGCGTCCGGTACAGGGCGTGCCCGTCCTCGCGGGTCAGCCGTTCGCCGGCCCGCACCTTCTCGCGAATCGGCTCGAGGGCCGGATCGAGTACCGGTCGATTCACCACCATCGGGTCAGGCTCCTTGGTCCGCCAAGCGAGAGATTGTAGTCCCTGCAGGCGGGGCGGTGAAATGTCTGACCCTCTTCCCCGCGGCACCGGGGTTCCTGTGGCCCCCTGTCTCCTGTGGCACCCTGTCTCCTGTGGCACTGGGATTTCCTGTGGCACCGGGACTTCCTGTGGCACCGGCGTCTCGCCGGTGATTGGGCACCGCAGCCGGAAGACACCCCTGTCTTCGGTGGCCCCCTGTCTCCAGTGGCACCGGAGTTTCCTGTGGCACCGGGATTTCCTGTGGCACCGGGATTCCCTGTGGCACCGGCGTCTCGCCGGTGATTGGGCACCGCAGCCGGAAGACACAGGCGAGACGCCTGTGCCACAGACCTAAAGAGGTCCGCAGGGACACAGGCGAGACGCCTGTGCCACAAACCTAAAGAGATCCGCAAAGACACAGGCGGGACGCCTGTGCCACAAGTCTGGAGAGCCCCGTCAGGCCTTCGGCTGAACCAGCCGCGCCAGCCACGCCGCCAGCAGCAGCACGGCCAGTTGCACGGCCAGTCCGACCCCGATCGGGTAGCACGGCTCGAACGTCAGCCAGATCGTCCCCAGCGGCGAGCACGCCATCAGGTACTGCTCCAGCGGCCAGCGGACCGCCTCGCCCTCGTAAAGCTCGCGGTAGGTCTCGGTCACCCAGCGGTCGACCAGCACCGGGGCCACCTTCAGCACCCCCCAGCCGATCAGCAGGATGATCCACGTCTTCCACCGCAGCGCCGCACCGATGTACAGCAGCAGGTAGTCCGTCCAGGTCGCCAGCAGCACCGCGATCGCGACCGCCGCCCACATGTACGGCTCGTTGATCGTCGCCCGCAGAATCTCGGTGACGCGGTCCGGTGACAGGACGAAGACCATCAACGCCACCAGCGACAGCCCGCCACCCGTCAGCACCAGCGGAATCAGGCTGCGGCGCGTCGCCAGCGGACGGTAGCGGGCCGCGTCGAAGCGCATCGCCCGGTCGAACCGCAGCCGGTCATGGGCGGCCGCGTTCAGCACGAACATGCCGGTCGCCATGAAGGCCACCAGCGAAGCCGCGAGCTGATCCTGGATCGGGCTCCACTGCTTGTGCCCGCCGGAGTGCACGATCCCGAGCAGCAGCGTCAGCCCGGTCAGGCTCAGCAGCACCAGCCCCAGTTCGAGCGGGAAGACCGGGCGCTCGGGGTGCCGGTAACGACGGGCCGCGGCCGCCAGGAAGGTCAGCGAGAACAGCACCTGCATCAGGGCGGCGGTGGCCAGCGATGCGTTGTCGCCGAGCGCCACGGCCCGCCCGAGGCTGCTGAACAGGACGCTGCCGCTCATCACGCCGGTCAGCAGGGCCAGGCCCGGCACGACGAAGACCGCGACCGGGCCGCCCAGGACCGACCCGGCCACGAGCAGCCCCATGATGTTGAACTTGTGTTCGCGAACCGCGATCGCCGACAGCAGCGCGATCGACGCGATCATCAGCGCGCCGATCAGCAGCAGCCCCATCAGCCCGAACCACATCGCCAGCACGCCGTTGGCACCCAGCGCCGCACCGAGGCCGGAATGGCTCGCGGCCTGCAGCGAGAAGTAACCGCCCATGAACAGCCCGGGCACGAACAGCAGCAGCGGCGGGATCGCCGGCCCGACCAGGTAGCCGACGATCACGCGGGTGTCAGTCAGCGGAGTCAGGCGAAGCGACTCGACCATCCCAAGCTGGTAGTCGCGCTGCACGGTCTTCTTGATCGCACCCGGAACCAGCAGCAGCAGGAAGATCGCCTGGGCACCCGAAATGATCCCGGCCCAGACCGAGTAGAACCCGCCGAGAGCGGCCGTGTTGGTGCGATCCTCGAGCAGGAAGTTGTACGACATGGTCGTCGCCAGCGCGACGATCCCGAAGTACGCCAGCAGCAGGTACAGGTTGCTCTTGGCGTTGCCGCCGATCCGCAGGTGCAGCCACCAGAGGGGGTTCAGCTTCAGCACGATCAGTCCACCTGCCGGATGTCGGCCGAAAGGTAGGCCTGCTCGAGGTCCAGTTCCAGGCTGCGGAATTCGCAGATCGGCAGGTCCGCCTCCATCAGCGCCCGCAGCAGTTCCGCGGCCGGCACTTCGCCGCTGGGGTAGTCAATCGTCAGGGCGTAGTCGCCGACCTCGGTCGCGATGCCGCCGAGTTCGGGAATCCGTTCGAGCCGCGACCGCAGGTCTCCGACGCGACGCGCCAGGCGGACGCGGTAGCGGGTGGTTTCCGAGCGGTGCCCCTCGATCACTTCCTGAACGGTGCCGTAGTTGCGGAATCGCCCGTGCTGCATGAACGCGATGTGCGTGCAGTACTCGGCCAGGTCCGCCAGGATGTGCGACGAGACGATCACCGCCTTGCCCTGGTCGCGCAGACTGGCCAGCATGTTGCGGAACTCGACACGACCCTTGGGGTCCAGCCCGGCCGCGGGTTCATCCATCAGCACGACATGCGGATCGGGCAGCAGCGAGCGGGCCACGGCCAGTCGCTGCCGCATGCCCCGCGAGAGGGCCCCGATCTTCTCGTTCTTCTTGTCGGACAGCCAGAGTTGCCTCAGCCAGTGGTCGATGCGGTCCTCGACCATCCCGCGGTCGAAGTCGTAGCAGCGACCGATGAAGCGCAGGAAGTCGGCGACGGTCAGCGTGTCGTAGAGGGCCGGCGTGTCGGGGGTGAAGGCCAGGTGCGACCCGATGAACTCGGGATCGGTACTGACATCGTGCCCGAGAACGTGGACGTCGCCCGTGGTCAGCGGCTGCAGGCCGGCGGTGCCGCGCAGGGCGGTCGACTTGCCGGCCCCGTTCGGGCCGATCAGCCCGAGAAGCTGCCCGGCGTGCATTTCGAAGGAAATGTCGTCGACGGCCAGGAAATCGCCGAACTGGACGCGCATGTTCTGGACGCTGAGCAGAGCTTCGGCCATGAGTCCTCACCCGGGCAAGCGGTCGCGAACCGGTAAACGCGGCGTTATGATCGGGTAATCAGGGAGCCGGCTCAAGCGTAGTCGGCGGGTGGTTCGAAAACTGGGCGAGAACTCGAATGCTGATCCGCACGGGACCATCAATGTGGCTGGCACCGGCCTTCTTCGGGCTGCTGCTGATCGGGTTTGGCGTGCTGCTGCTGGTGTACCCGGAGATGCTGGCGTTCCTGATCGCCGGGATGTTCATCTTCAGCGGCAGTTCGATCCTGATCTTCGCGCTGACGGCCCGGGCGACGGTCAGCCAGCGCGAATCCGGCGTCGTCTACCGGCGCATCGACGAAGACTAGCAACTCCGTCTCAGGTTCATGCCCCCCTCCACGAGCCGGGTGTCCGCCAGGCAGCAAGCCTGACGCCCCGCAATCCGCCTCGGGTTCCGGAAGCCGAAGACGACGGACCCTGGGTCTGGTCTGATGGATCCGATCGCGTTGTTGCCGCCATGACAAAGTGAAGGAGTGAAAGGGTGAAAGGGTGAAGAACGTCGCGAAACCGCCCTCTTTCACTCCTTCACATTTCCACCTTTTCACGGCCTTGGCAGCTCATTTGCATCCGCCAAACACGACCTAGGCGGTCGCCGCGTTCAGGCCGACCTGCAGAATCGCCTGGAAGAAGCTGCCGATCAGGGCGCTGGTCGTGTCGATGATGCCATCCTCGACCGTGGCCTGGATGGTCGGGTCACAGTCGCCGAGAATCAGGGTCGTGCCGCTGGCGAGGATCGCCCAGCGGGTGGCCAGCGCGCGACAGCGCAGTACGTGCTTGCTCTTCATGTCTCTCATCTCCGAACGAGTCCGCGGAATTGTACCGGGGTCCCGGGTTTCCGATTGCGGATTTCAGGTTTCGACGGCGGATTTCGATTCGAGGCGTGTGGAACCCGGGTCGACCACCGCCGGCCTGGCAGCGTCTTCCCCGGGCCCGCGAGCCGCCTTCGGCCCCTGCGCCGCCGTCAGACCGGAAGCGTGGGCTTCAGCAGGCCGACCAGGCGCGGCACGAAGGACGGCACATCCAGCACCGTCGTCGTTCCGGGCGAGATGCGTCCGGCATCGAACAGGTGCTGCACATCCAGCCGGCTGGCGGGCTCCAGGCGGAGGAGACCGTCGCTGCTGCCGACGTGCCGGATCTCGGCCCAGCGAATGCCGTGCCCGCTGCGGTAGGCGATCTCGATCTCCAGCGCGGCCAGCAGTTCCGCGTCGCGCGGGCTGAGCATCCCTTCCGGCGGCGCCAGGCGGGCCACCCGCAGGGCGTACAGGTCCGCCCCGATCCGCTCGACACGCACATCCCGGGCCGCCTGCTGCACCAGCGCCACCAGTTGTGCCAGTTGCGCGGGGGTCGCCCGGCCCAGCAGCAGCGCCCGGCCGAGATGCTCGAGTTCGTTGGCCGCCCCGCGCGGCGCGAACAGGCGCTGCAGCCTGCCGGTCGCGATTTCGGTCTGCAGCGCCTCCCAGACGCCGTTGAGTTGCAGCAGGACGCCGTCGCTCAGCACGCCGGTCAGTCCCGTCAGCAGCGGGTCGTCGCCCAGCCCCTCGGGGACCGAGCCGTTCAGTTCCAGGTAGGCCCACTGCCGGTCCGGCATCAGGGCCAGCGTCGTCCGCAGCGCCAGATCGGGCTGCCCGACGCACGGCGTCGCCGCCAGAGACGCATCCAGGAACACGTCGACCGCCGGCCTCTCGCCCACGCTGTCCAGCAGCATCACGAGTTCCCCGGAGACGCTCCAGTCCTCGGTCCCGAACTGCTCGAACTCCAGCCGGAACCCATCCAGCAGCGTCGCCCGGAACGCGTCGAAAATCGTCCCGGCCTGCACCCGGTGAAAGCCCGGCACGATCGACACGAAACAGACAACCGCAACCACCGCCGCGGCCGAACCCGCCACCGTCATCAGGCGACGCGACCAGCGGGGCGCCCGCGTGACGCGGCCGCGCTGCGGCATCTGCATGTGTCGGGCGAGACGTTGCAGGTTCTGATCGAACTGCGAATCGCCGGGTTCAGAGGGGGCGCGCATCACACGCTCCTGCACGATGTTCCTTCGTCACTCAGGCCAGATGGGCGAGGCACTTCTTCAATGCCGTCCGGGCCCGGTAGAGGCGACCCTCGACGGCCCGAACACTGATCCCCAGTGCAGCGGCCAGTTCGGCCTGGCTGCGGTGCTCGAAATAGGTGCCGATGATCAACTCCTGGTCCTGGCTGGACAGCGAGGTGATCGCCAGCAGCAACTGGTCGCGGACTTCCGCGCGACCCAGCATCCGTTCCGGCAGCGGCTCACGGTCGATCCGCTCGGCCAGTTCGCCCGCCAGGGCCGGATCGGCCAGCGGTACGTGCTTCGGACGCCGACTCTGCTTGCGCCAGTGCGATCGGATCAGGTTGGCCAGGATGCCCCGCAGCCAGAATTCCAGCTCGTGCACCGGCGGGCGATTCACCGCCGTCCGGGCCCGCATCCAGAGCTGCTGCAGGAAATCCTCGGCCAGGTGGCTGTCACCACAGCGGACCGCCGCGTAGCGATACAGGCCGGTTTCGCAGCGCGCAAAGGTCTCCGTCAGGACGGCGACACCGTCGTCGACCCGGACCCGCGGCAGGGCGGCATCGCCCACGAAGCCGGTAATGCTCATCGCACGCTCCCGGTCCCGCCACCGTCGGCCGGACCCACCTTGAGGAAAAACGCCGCCGGGGCCGAGACCCCACGCGGAAAGTCGCCGAGGCGGTAAAGCTTGACGCTGTGCGGGCGGGAAGTCATTCTGCGCGCAGAACCACTCCGCCGGCGTTCGCCCTGCGGACGCCCGAAAGGAACCACCATGTCCAGCGACGACATCAACGTCAGCACCTCCGGCCCGTCCGAAACGCCCGGCGTCTCCGGCGACCGTCAATATCTTATGGTTTTCATCGGCAACCTGGGCAGCCATGCCCTGAATACCCCGGTGGCGCTCGACAAAGACAGCTTTTCCGCCGTCTTGTCGCAGGCCGCACCCGCCGTCGCGATCGCCCTGCCCGACCCGCTGGCCGGCGGACAGGACTGGGAATTCCAGGTCCGATTCGAGAAAATCAGCGATTTCGACCCCGAAGAGCTCCTGAACCAGTGCAGCCAGGGCCGCACCCGCCTCGCCCTTCGCGACAAGCTCCTCGCCCGGCAGACCGGCCAGGCCAGCGAAGCCGACTGGCAGCAGGCCTGCCAGGTCGCCGCCCAGACCGACCCCAGCCTCGCCTGGCTCCTGCAGACCGACGCCCCCCCGCCCCAGGTCCAGCCTCCTGCCGGCGCCAGCATCCTCGACATGGTCGACGAACCCGACGACAAGGTCGCCCGCGACGTGGCCGGACTCGCCGAGGCCGCCGGCAACGAAGAGAGCCGCATCAGCGGCAGCGAGAGCGGCCGGCTCAAGGCCCAGCTTGCCAGCCTCGAACGCGAGTGCGGCGTGATCGCCGACGCCCTGCTCAAGCACGCGGAGATCCGCCGCCTCGAAACCGTCTGGCGCAGCCTGTGGCTGCTGGTCGAACGCTCGGACTTCCGGGCCGGCGTGCGGCTGATGCTGGTGCACGCCGAGCGCGAACACGCGGTCGACCAGCTCATCGAGCAGATCATCGAGCCGGCCTTCGAAGGCAACCTGCCCACGCCCAGCCTGCTGGTCTTCGACTACGCCTGCGGGCGGACCCCGGTCGAACTGGAGATGCTCGACTACCTCGCCCAGCACGCCCAGAGCCTGCCGACGCCGGTAACCGTGCCGCTGACGGCCGACTTCTTCGAGCTGAAATCGCTGCGACTGCTGAAGAACCTGCCGAACCTGTCCGGCCTGGTCGACAGTTGGGAATACGCCAAGTGGCGAACCCTCCGCGAACAGCCCTATGCCCGGTCGCTCGCGCCGGTCCTCGGCCGCTTCATTCTTCGCAGCCCTCACGAGCCGAAGTCGAAGGGACTGCCGTTCCGCGAAACGGTCGCGAAGATCGGCGACGTGCTGTGGTGCCACGGGCACATCGCCCTGGCCCTCTCGGCCGCCCGCGCCTTCGCCCGCGACGGCTGGCCGACCCGCATGTACGGCGCGAATGCCGGGAAGCTCGAAGACCTGCCGCTGGTCGACAACCCCAACGATCCGCAGAACCCGTGGGGGCCGGGCGACCTGCTGCTGCCCGATGCCCGGCTCGATGAACTGCCGACCGTCGGCATCAATCAGCTCGTCGCGATCAAGGGCAGCGACCACTGCCTGCTGCTCGGCGGCGTCTCGGCCGCCAAACCGGTCGTCACCCAGGACATCGGCATGCAGCAGGCGGCGCTGGAAATCAGCCTGCCGTACCAGCAGGTCTCGAGCACGATCAGTTCCAGGATCTGCGCGCTGATGCCCGACCTGCACGGACTCGCGCCGGAAGAGATTCAGCAGAAGCTGCTGGCCGAACTCAGCTACCTGCTGGGCATCACCGGCGGCGACGACCTCGAAGCCGTCCAGGTCGGCGTCGGCAGCGACCCGAACCACCCCGGCCAGACCATCGTGCAGGTCCGCGTGATCCCCCCGGCCCGCGTCGCCCCCGGCGACCTGCCGATCGAATTCGGATTCGCAATCTAGCGCAAAAAGGGGGACAGCCACGTGACTGTCCCCCTTTTCCACGCGCAGTCAGTGCGGTTTGCGGCCGGCGAGGAAGTCGCAACTGTGCCGAATGGCGGGGGCGAGCCACTCGAGGCATTCCCGGACCGCGCGGGTCGAGCCCGGCAGCCAGATCACCAGCGTCTGCCGGGCCACGCCGGCACCCGCCCGCGAGATGATCGACAGCGGCAGCCGCTCGTAGGCCTTCAGCCGCATCAGTTCGCCGAACCCCGGCAACTGCTTCTCGATCAGCGGCGCGAACGCCTCGGGCGTCACGTCACGTTCGGCGATCCCGGTCCCGCCGGTCGTGATCAGCATCTCCGTCCGACCCAGCCAGCGCTCGGCCACCTCGCGGATCCGGTCGACGTCATCGGGGATCGTCTCGCGATGAATCAGGCGACCCGCCACCTGCGGCAGACAGTCGACAATCTCCGGCCCGGAGCGATCAACCGCATCGCCCGCGCTGCAGCGGTCTGAAATCGTCACCACCACCGCTCGATTGTCGTGCATCCGCTGCGAACCTCAGCTTCGGTTGCCTGGCAACCCGAGGGGGCTACTCGGCCGGCCGCGCCGACCGCACGAACGCCCGGAAGGCCTCTTCGTGCTGCGCGATGGCCGGGCTGGGCCCGACCACGCGGATGTACCAGTTGCCGCTGGCATTCCCCTCGATGCCGGCCCCGAGCATGGTGGCGTCCTCGGTCGTGCCGCCGCCGGCGAACATCGGGGCCTTGTAGGTGCCGCGAATCGTCACGATCGTCCCCTTCAGGTCGCCTGTTTCCAGCGGCTCGGACGTGCTGGCGTCGGCGGCCAGCGGCTGTCCGTCGGACCCACGGAACTGCCCCTGCCAGCGGGTGATGTTCGCATCGATCGAGCCGCCCAGGAAGAACACGGCCAGGCTCAGCGGCTCGCCGTCCGGCACCGGCAGGGCATACTGCGCCTGCCGCATCGCGCTGCTGGGCTCCTCGGCCACCCACCCTTCGGGCGTGTCGAACGCCAGTCGCGGCGAGTCCGGCGACGGGTTCGGAACGCTGATTGACGGGGCCATCGGACGCCGCGTGCGAGTCGGCTGATCGGTCGCGGATTCGGTCGGAGCCGGGTCCGACGACGGTTCCGGGTCCGCTGATGCGTGGGCACCCGACGCTGCGGGGGTCCCCGACGGTTCGGGGGTCCCCGACGGTTCGGGGGCGGCGGTCGTGGCCGGCGCCTCGGCCGGGGTCTTCGCGGTGCCGGATGATTCGCCCTTCCCGGTCTGGGCCGGGCTGTCGCAGCCGGCCAGCAGCAGGGCCAGTGTGGAAAGCAGCAGGATGCCTCGCATGATCGGTTTCTCCCGTAGGGTGGAGAGCGCATCCTCGCGGGCGGGTCGAGGCGGGTCAAGCGACGAGACACTGGGGCCGGGTCGCGGGTGGTACGACATATAGTGGTATGTGGTCCCGCGGTACCGATTTCATGGACTGACGAAAACTCGTCACCCCATATTGACCGGACTTCTGCGGTTGCGCTACACTGCCGCAGCGGTTTGGGTTTTTAAACCATATCGGGTAGACCTTTACAGTGATCGTTGATTGCCACACCCAGATCTGGGAAGACCGGACTCCGGTCGTTGATGACTTCGCTGTCGAACCGGGCTCGGAGGTCGAGACGCGGCACATGGCCGCGGTGGATCCCGTCGACTGCGCATTCGTTCTCGGATTCAAGAGCAACTACCTCGGGCGCGAGGTCCCGAATGACCTCGTGGCCAGCTACGTTCGCCGCCACGCCGGCAAGCTGATCGGCGTCGCCGGGCTGGATCCGACCGATGATGACTGCCTCGCCCAGGTGCAGCGCGTCCACGGCGACCTGCAGTTCAAGGCCGTCACCATCTCGCCCGCCCTGCAGAACTACCACCCGTCCGACGGCCGCGCGATGCGCTTCTACGAGGCCTGCGCCGCCAACGGACTGCCCGTGATCTTCGAGCAGTCGAGCTGCAACCCGGCCGCCAAGCTGGAATTCGCCAAGCCGGTCCTGCTCGACGAGGTCGCCCGCGAGTTCCCGACCCTGCGGATCGTGATCGCCCAGATGGGCTTCCCGTGGGTCAACGAAACGGTCGTCCTGCTGGCCAAGCACGAGCACGTCTACGCGGACGTCTCGGGCCTGCTCAGCCAGCAGTGGATCTGCTACAACGCCCTGCTCAGCTCGCTCGAATACGGCGTGATCGGGAAACTGCTGTTCGGCAGCGACTTCCCCAACCTCTCGCCGGCCGAGGGAATCGAGGCCCTGTACTCGATCAATCAGCTCAGCATCGGCTCGAACCTCGTCGCGATCCCGCGCGAGAAGCTTCGCGGCATCGTCGAACGCGACTCGCTCGCGCTGCTCGGGATCGAGAAGGGCGGCCAGCGCATCACGCGCCAGGCCACGATCCTCGATGACGACGACGTATAGCGGACGCGACCGGGTTCCCGCTTCGCACCGGGCGACTCGCACACGCCGAGCCCCCGGCCCGCACCATCCGCTCTGCCGTGCGATCGCCCTGCTCCTGCTCGGACTGCTGGCCGGCTGCCAGGCCCGCGACTCGCGCCTGGAAGTGACCTCGCTGCGCGACCCGTACTTCCCCGAGACCTACACGCTGGCGCTCGATGACTGCCACTACCACGTCGACGGCGGCGGCGACATCCTCGTCGGCGCCGTCACCCACCAGGGCCTCGGCGACGGACAGATGCCGGTCGAGCAGGTGCTGACGCTGCGGGTCTACTGGCGGCCGCGACCGGGCAAGACGCACGACGACCCAAGCACCAGCGACGCGCTGATCGACTACGGGATCTACACCGAGAACGGAATGGTCCGCTACGAAGGGACCGCCTTCGCGTACGTCAATCGACCCGACGCCAGCGGCCGACGACGGGTCGACCTCGAGAACGCCCGCCTGAAGATCCGCGACACGCACGGACAGGCCCCCGATGTCCTCGGCGGGGCCCGCCTGCGCGGCGTGCTCTACGCCGAGGCCGACAGCAACGCCGCCCTCAGCCTCAGCCGCCGCCTGCACCGGACGCAACCCGCGACCGACAGCGCCGGACCGCGGGAGTAAGCCCCGTGCCCGCCGCCGCCCGCGGCGCGTCCGCCCGGGCGTTCGCCCTGCTCGAACACACCACCACCGACGGCGTGCACTGGGACCTGCTGATCGAAGTGCCTGACCGACCCGACCTGGCCACCTGGCGTCTGGCAGCCAGTCCGCTGGCGACCTCGGCCGCGACGATCCCGGCCACCGCTCTGCCTCCGCACCGGCGGATATATCTCGAGTACGAAGGCCCGATCTCCGGGGATCGCGGGCACGTCCGGCGCATCGCCGGCGGCACGCTGCGGGCGATGACCGACCTGAGCGCCGACGGAGGCACCTTCGAGGTTGCCACGCCGGCCTGGCGCGGGACCTACCGGATCGACCGCGAGGCGCTGACGCGGACGGACCCGGCCGATTATGATGCGGGTTTGCCAAACCGGACGGAGGACTGAACCGTGGCCAGCAAGACCTACGAGCAATTCATTGCCTACAACCAGGAAGCCCGCCTGCTGCATGGCATCCAGTCCCTGCTCGACTGGGACCAGGAAACCTACATGCCGAAGCGCGGGGCCGACACGCGGGCCCGGCACCTCTCGCTGGTGGCCGGCCTGATGCACGAACGGCGTTCGTCCGACGAACTCGGCAACATGATCGCGACGCTCGAAAAGGAAGCGCCCGAGGACCCGGTCGAGGCGGCCGACCTGCGGGTCGCGCGGCGCGACTTCGACCGGGCGGTCAAGCTGCCGACCGACCTGGTCAAGCGGATCGCCGAGGCCCAGTCGCGCGGCAAGACCGCCTGGATCGAGGCCCGGGCCGAATCCGACTTCAGCAAGTTCGCTCCGCACCTGCAGACGCTGATGGACCTCCGCCGCGAGATGGCCGACAAGCTCGGCTGGACGACCGAACCGTACGACGCCCTGATGGACGAGTACGAACCCGGCGCGAAGGCCGCCGAGGTGCAGGCCGTCTTCGATGCCCTGCGTCCGGAACTCGTCGCGCTGGTCCAGGCCACCCAGGACGCCCCGCGTCAGCCGGACCTGTCGATCCTGAAACGCAGTTGCCCGGTCGAACTGCAGAAGACCTTCAACGAGCAGATCGCCCGCGCGATCGGCTTCGACTTCGACGCCGGACGGATCGACATCTCGGTGCACCCGTTCTGCACCGAAACGTCGATGAACGACGTCCGCCTGACGACCCGCTACGACGAACACTACATGCCGATGTCGCTCTTCGGCATCATGCACGAAGCCGGCCACGGCATGTACGAGCAGGGCCTGCCCAGCGAACGCTTCGGCAGCCCGGCCTGCGCGTCCGTCTCGCTCGGCATTCACGAATCGCAGTCGCGGCTCTGGGAGAACCAGGTCGGCCGTTCGCGCCCGTTCTGGGAGCGTTTCTACGGCGACCTGCAGAAGACCTTCACGAGCCTGGCGGATGTCTCGCTGGACGACTGGTATTTCGCGATCAACAACGTGCGCCCGTCGCTGATCCGCGTCGAAGCCGACGAGGTCACCTACGGCCTGCACATCATGCTGCGGTTCGATCTCGAGCGGCAGATGATGCAGGGCAAGCTCGCGGTCGCCGACGTGCCGCAGGCCTGGAACGATGCGATGCAGAGCGGCCTGGGCGTCACGCCGCCGAACGACAGGGAAGGCTGCCTGCAGGACGTGCACTGGAGCCTCGGGATCTTCGGCTACTTCCCGACCTATCAGCTTGGCAACATCTTCGCGGCCCAGTTCTTCGACAAGGCCCGCCAGGACCTCGGCAACCTCGACGACCAGATCCGCCGGGGCGAGTTCGCGCCCCTGCTCGGCTGGCTGCGCGAAAACATCCACGTGCACGGCCGCCGCTTCGACTCCAACGAACTGGTCGAACGCGTCACCGGCAACAAGGTCTCGCACGAACCCTACGTGGCCGCCCTGAACGCCAAGTTCAAGCCGCTTTACGGCCTGGCGTGAAGCAACCGAAACCACCACAGGTGAGGGCATACCGATGAAGAATCTCCGAACGCTTGTCGCGCTGGCGGCCGGCCTGCTGGTCTCGGCGCCCGTTATGGCACAGCCCAGTTACGAGATCATCAGTCTCGGGCAGGCGGGCGAATCCGCCAGCGGCGGCCAGGCCGTGTCCATCGGCGGCGGCTTCGCCGCGGGCTTCACCGTTACGAGCCAGGATGACGCGCTGCTGTGGTCCGCTGTCGGCGGAGCCACGGTTCTTCCGGACGAGCCGACCCGACCCTACAGTGCGCCCTGGTCGGTCAACGACGCGGGCACCATCGTCGGGATCGGCGCCACGACGTTCTTCGGGTCGAGCGCCCTGCCGGTCATGTGGAAGAACGGCACCGCCACCGCGCTGCCGCTTCCCCCGGGCGAAACGCTGGGACGCGCCTACTCGGTGAACAACAGCGAACTGGCCGTCGGCTCGGTCGATGGCGGCAGCCTCGAACAGGCCGCCACGTTCACCGAAACCGTCGGCACCACGATCACGCAGACCATGCCGGACGGCGGAACCCTCCGGACGGCCTACGGGGTGAACGACGCCGGCCGGATCGTCGGACAGGCGCTTGATCCCGCCAACGCCGCCATCACGCGCGGCTTCTATCTCGATCCCGGCGACGCCAGCGCGACCGACATCGGCGCGCTGCCGGGACAGAACAGCGCCATCGCGTTCGCCGTCAGCAGCGACGGACGGATCGCCGGCGGCAGTTCGGTCAACAGCGGCGCGAACACCATGCCATTCGTCTGGTCCGAGTCCGGGGGCATGACGGCCATCCCGCTGCCGGCCGGGACCTCGACCGGTTCGGCCCGGGGCGTCAATGCCGACGGCTGGGTCGTGGGCACCGCCGGTGGCGTGTTCGCGGTTCCCTTTCTCTATGACGGCACCAGCACGCATCGCCTGCACGACCTGATTCCCGCCGGCAGCGGCTGGGATCTCGCGACCGGAACCTCCAACGGCGCCTTCGGCATCGCCGATGACGGCACCATTGTCGGCCGCGGCCTGCACAACGGCGACCTGACCGGGTTCGTGCTCGTGCGAAGCTGCCCGGGCGACACCGACGGCGACCGCGACATCGACCTGACGGACCTGGCCAACGTCCTCGGCCAGTTCGGGCAGAGCGGGGTCGGACTCGCGGGTGACGTGGACGACGACGGCGATGTGGACCTGAGCGACCTGGCGCTGGTGCTGGCCAACTTCGGGGCAGGCTGCTGAGCAGAGACCTCACGGCCCCCCGGGGCAGGAGGCACGGCCACCGCGCGTGTCTCCTGCGTCGCCCCCCTTCACGCGTTCACTCATTCGCCTTTTGGCCGGAACTAGGGCAGGCGGGATTCGAACCCGCACTTGAGGGATTTTAAGTCCCTTGCCTCTGCCAATTGGGCTACTGCCCCGCCGAGGCGGATCTTACCCGATTGCGGATTCCGAACTGCGATGGGCGGACCGGATCGGCTACGGCACCCGCCAGAAAAGAGGGACAGCCACGTGCCTGTCCCCCTTTTTCAACTGCGATGGGCGGACCGGATCGGCTACGGCACCCGCGGCGGGTCCAGGTCCTGACCGTTCCCGCTGAACAGCCGGTTCTCCGGCATGTCCTCCGGCGATTCCGAAAGGTACGCACCGTCCTCCGAGCGCCGGTACCCCAGTTGCTCCGGCGTGAAGGCACCCGCGTGCCCGTCGCAGAACACCGCCACCGCCGTCCCGCCACCCGGACCGATGTGACGCGGATCCACCGCACCACGCGGACCGCCCACACCGCCCGCCGTGTCCGAGCCGGCCGGCAATCGCGGCGGGTCCAGCGTGTACGCGTGGTTGCCGATCGCGCGCTCCTCGCTCTCGTCGTTGGTGTACGGCAGTCGGGCCGCCGCCGGAACCGCCGCGGCCGTCCCCAGGCTGTCCGCCATCACCACGGTCTCGGCCGTCCGTGTGATCCTCGACAGGTTGACCGGGAAGTTGTGGAACCTGCCGCCGGTCTGCCGGGCGTTGCCGAGGAACAGGTGGTTGTAGCCGTAGCCCGCGTTGCGCGAATCGGTCCGCTCGGCCGCCTCGCTGCACAGGTAGACCTTGTTGTCGTAGTCCTGCCGCTCGTTGGTCGGCTCCGGCTCGTACCAGCCGAAGACCCCGACGTAACTGCCGATCGTCCCGATCCACCGCGGCCGGTACTTCCGCCCGTTGCCGACGCTGTAGAAGTTCGCCGGGTTCGCGGTCCCGCCGTCGGCCTTGAAGAACCGCGACGGCACGGCCACATCGCGATTCTCGATCGCGTACGACGTCCAGCCCTGAGCCAGTTGCCGCATGTTCGACAGGCACACGGTCCGCTTGGCCTGCCGCCGGGCCCCGCCCAGCGACGGCAGCAGGATCGCCAGCAGCAGCGAGATGATCGCCACGACAACGAGCAGTTCGATCAGTGTAAACGCCTTATTGCCAGACATTTAAAGCCCCTCTGCAACAACCGCCTCGCCACCCCCGCACGCCGGAGAGTGACAAGCAAAACGATTGATTGGCATATATTACAAGGAGACGCCCGAGTGCCAACCACCCGCCAGGAAATCTGGTTGCGCCGAGGTCCGCGGACCGGAAGCAGTGAGACGCGGGAAAAGAGGGACAGCCACGTGCCTGTCCCCCTTTTTTCTGTCCCTCATCCCTGTGGTCCATTCCTCGCAGTCTACACTGACATAACGGGTGGACCGGTTTTTTTTGGGGGGGCAGGTCAGGGTCCCACTCCGGACCGAAACTGACGAAGCCTGCGGCAATCAAACCAGCTTTGCGCCAAGACAGGCAGCCTGAAAACAAACCGCAGAGCCCATCAAAACCTACACCGAAAGCGACAGAATGGCTGACCCCAACACGCACCAGACGAAGGGGGCAAACACGTGGACAGAACGATTCGCTTTGTACATCCCCGTTACTCTAAGAAACAAACAAAATACGGTTGACATCTAAATTATTGCCACACCAAGAACACTAGCGTTTTCCGAATGACCGAACTTAGCCATACTACGTCACTACCATTTCATGGTCTCCCCCCGGGGGGGAAGGGACAGCCACGTGCCTGCCCCGCTTTTTCGTCCATTCTCTTACGCTATGACGCTGGCTCTTGGTCGTCTGCTTGTCGGTCGTGCTGACCCTGAGATACGCTCCGATCTTCGGCTTTCGTTTCATCGTCGTTGCTCCTCATGCGGGTCATTCCGCTACCGCGACTGGAGCGCGGATCGGTCGCCAGCGCAAGGGCTTTGGTTGACAAAAAGCTCGGAACCCCATGCAATATTGAGACTAGGGCAACATCGTCGGAGAATCGAGATGGCACGAGACGCTGATCCCATTATTGATGCTGTTACAGCCGTCTACAAAGCACTGGATCCACTCGACGCAGCGGCACGACAACGAGTCGTGGATTCCGTCCGTTCCCTGCTAGGAATGTCGGCCGAAACTCCGTCCCCCCCTCAACGGCAGGTTCCTCCTCCCCCCGCCGATCAGCAACTGCAACCACCTGGGAACCAAGACGAACGCCCGTTGTCGTTGAACGAGTTAATCAACGAAAAGAAACCCGTCAGCACCACCCAGCACATCGCCCTGTTCGCTTTCTACAGGGAGAAGGTCGAGAACAAGGCGCGATTCGCCCGGACTGATATTCGAGAATACTTCGCCAAGGCCAAGCTTGCGCCATCGACAAACTTTGATCGAGAGTTCTTACGTGCCGTCAAAGTTGGTTGGATTCACGAAGACGGAGCCGAATCATATCTGACCACGAAAGGGCTTGAGGCAGTCGAAGCCGGTTTTGAAGGCAAAGCACTCCCCCGTGGCCGAGCCGCAGCCGGGCGTCGAGGCTCAAGGCGGAAGACCACGAAGTCCGCTAAGAAACGTAAAGGGACGAAGCGCGGATCGCAGAAATCGGTGAAGAATAGCAAGAAACGGAAATAAGATCGTTGTTTGACGACGCCTTCATACTCCGGATCGAGCGACTGCGCGATGACCTTGAATCCCTGAAACGGGAATTGCAACGCCGCTACAAGAGCCCGCAGCGGGTTAATGCGGCACAGCTGCGCGAGACGGCGAGACAACTGGCCGAAGTGTGGATGGTGGAGGTAGCCCCACGAGACGACGTGAGGGCTGTCGTTTCGGAAGATCTCTTCGCAGAACTGGGTATTCAGTTTCAGAGACTGCTCCAGTATTCCGACCAATCAACATCTCGCAATAAGTACGATGCATCGCTTCGCGCAATACTCAAGGACTTCCGCAACAACGTTATCGTCTGCCTGAAACAGGCGTTAGTTAGCTCACCGACTGGAGCGATGCCAGCATCTCTCAATCCACCTACGGGATGCAACTCTGCTTTCGTCGGCCACTCCTTTGCAGCGGTAGACGAATCCGTCGTTGCTTGTGTCACGACTTTCCTTGCCAAATCGGGAATAACGGTGGTGACTGGCGAGAAGCCAAGAGCCAAGAACGTCTCGGCGAAAGTGAAAGAACGAATCGATGCATGCGATACGTTCGTGGGGGTGTTTACTCGGCAGGACAAGTTGAGCGGCAAAGAGCAGTGGATTGCAAGCCCATGGATTATCGATGAAAAGGCGTATGCTCTGGCTAAAGGTAAACGCCTCGTGCTGATCAAGGAGGATGGAGTCGCCAACATTGGTGGATTGCAGGGAGACTACGAGTATTTGCCATTTGACAGAGGCAAGTTGGTTGACCTGGTATTCCGCATGATGGAGGTGTTCCGAGTTCAGGCAGTGGGGTTCGCCGATGATTGACCCCAATACTCCAGCGTCCAGCAGGTCACGTCCACCTTATCCGAACGTAGACGCCGATCATGTTCTCGTTCAGCGGACGCAGTTTTCGCAAGAGTAGTGTCGTAATCTGGTTGTCGCCGACCCCAAAGAGTGCCCCCGACGGGTAACCCGACGACTGATGCTGATCGAGAAACAGCGTGTTGAGGACGGGGATGCATAGGTTGTCGAGATCGCTCACGGCGTAACGGTCGTCACGCAGCCCAAACTCCAGTTCGACCGAGAATGTGGTTGTAACCGTGATCTGCTGAGTGGCGACTCGTTTACTGTGTTGAACCGCTTGATCATGGACGTGCTGTCGCCATTTACGCATCGGCTCACCGATCGATGAGAACGGCACCGGATCCAACCCGTAGACCGGAAACTCAAGGGGATTCATTGCCCGACTCCTTCTTGAAGATCAACGGAAGTAGGAGAAAAGAGGGACAGCCACGTGCCTGTCCCCCTTTTTCAGAGCGGCACCCGCAGGTACGCCTCCGCCGGGCCGGCTTCCAGCACCTCCGCGATGATCTCACGCACCGCGTGACGCTGGTTCGGCCACAGGAACTGGCCCGCCGCCGTCCCCGACGCGACCCAGCGAAAATCTTCGTGCTCGTCCGACAGCGTCACCATCGCGTCGGCCGACACCTCCGCCGTGAAGATCGCGTTGTAGTGAATCTCGTCCCGACTGGCCAGGAAGAACACGCTGACGTAGTCAATCTGCCACATCCGCAGCGGCCGCACGCCCGCCTCTTCGAGCAGCTCACGCACCGCCGCCTGAACCGACGTCTCGTCCCCTTCGATCGAACCGTGCACGGCGTGCCACGTGCCGCCGAGGGTGTCGCCAACCGCCCGCTGCAGCATCAGGAACTCGACCCCGCCGGGCACCCGCCGGAACGGAAACACCTCGACCTGGTGGGCGCACAGACGCGGCATCCTCAGGCGCCGTCCCGGATCCGCTGAAGCTGCCGCCGGGCGGCGTCGGCCCAGTCGCTCGACGGATCCAGCCGCAGGTAGGAACTCCAGTGCCGGGCCGCCTCGCCCGAACGCGCCAACGCCTCCAGGCAGCGGGCCAGGTTGTAGTGCGCATCCGCATAGTCCGGGTCGATCCGCAACGCCTGCTCAAGATGCTGCACCGACTCGCTCAGGGCACCGCCCTGCTCGGCCATGTCCGCCAGGTTGTACCAGCCCTCCGCCAGACCCGGGTCAAGCTGCACCGCCAGGCGATACGCCTTCTCGGCCTCCCCATGCTCCCCCCGGGCCCGCAGCACGTTGCCCAGGTTGAACGCCGCCTCCGCGAAGGCTGGCTGCTTCCGCAACGCCTCGCGATACGCCGTGATCGCGGCCGGCAGATCGCCGGCCTCCTCGCACTCCAGCCCGCGCTGCAGAGCATCATCGGCCGGGTCGCCGGGCTCCAGCCGTGGCCGGGCCTCCGGCGGCGGCGCGTCGGCCTGCCCGAAGTCCATCCGCAACTGCCCGTCGGCACCGATCAGCGCGCCGTCGCATTCCACCAGCACGGACGAGGGGTCCTCGGCCACCAGTCGCAACTGCGCCAGCGGCCGTTCGGAGTCCGGCAGGAAGCGCCCGAAGCGGCGCAGGCTCTCGGCGATCACTTCGGTCCGCACGCCGCGACTGACCAGGGCCGCGATCGTCCGCAGCGACACCAGGTCGCGAAAGTCATAGTGCCCGCCGTCCGAGCGTACCAGGCTGAGCTGCTCCCAGCGGCGCAGTTGCAGCGGATCAATGCCGAGCAGTTCGGCGATCTGCCCGGCCGTGTAGCTCTTGGCCTGGGTGCTGGTCGGCGGATCGAGCCCGATCCGTTCGCGGAACGCGGCTTCCGAGAGGATTTCGATGCGGTGTCCGCCGGCGGCCAGTTCCTCGGCGCGTTCGAGCATTCCGCTGACGGCGCCGTTGGGGAGAATCGGCCAGCCGCGCATGCCGATCACCAGCAGGCCGGTACGGCGCGTGACGGATCGCACGATGGTGCCGCCGTGGCGGCGGACCAGGTCGTGCGCGGCCGAGCGGGTCAGGGTGGCGAGTCGGCCGGTCAACGCGACGCGGCATCCCTGCAGCAGTCCGGCTTCGGTAGTGGCTCGTGCGATTGCACTCATCCGGTCGGGTCTTCATCCGTGAGACCATCAAACACGGGACCGCGGAGCATCCCGGTCTCCGTTTCCTCGAAGTATCGTATTCTGGCCACCAGGCCCGTGTTGTGCCAGTGTGCGTCCGGGGGTCCGTCGGCCGGCGGGCCCGACAGCGGCGGCAGGGTCCGCAGGGCGGCGAAGAACTCGGCCCGCTGGTGCTCGGTGAACCCGGTCCCGACCTTGCCCTTGTAGATCCACCCGCTCTTGCGCGGCAGCCCGAGGACCAGGGCGCTGACCGTCTCCTCGCCCTCGCGCTGCGTGAACCCGATGATCGCGAATGTCCCCAGGTGCGAGACCTTGATCTTGAGCCAGTCCTCGCTCCGCCGGCCGCGGCGGTAGGGGCTCTGCAGCCGCTTGGCCATGATTCCTTCGAGTCCCAGGCGTTCGACGCCGGCGAAGTAGTCGCAGCCGCGCTGGACGACATAGCTGGGAACGATCACGTGCGGGCTGTCGAAATCGGCGATCCGCTCCTCGAGCAGGTTGCGGCGCTCGATCAGCGGGCGGCGCTGCAGGTCCTTGCCGCGGTCGTACATCAGGTCGAACAGCATCAGCGTGGCCGGGAGGCGCTCGCTGGCCAGGCGGATCTTTTCCGGATCGACCAGGTGTTCGCGCTGCATGAGCTTGGGGAAGCTGGGCTTGCCGTCATCGAGGACCACGATTTCGCCATCGACCAGGGTCCCGTCCGGCAGGTCCCGCAGGCAGTGCAGTTCCGGGTAGCGTTGCCCGAGTTCCACGTGCCGCCGGTTCCGCAGCGCCAGCCCGGCCGCATCCCGAAACACGCAGCAGCGGGTCCCGTCCCACTTGATCTCGAACAGGTAGTCGGGCGAGTCAAACGGCTCCGCCCGCGCCTCGGCCAGCATCGGCTCGAACCGGTCGGGCAGCTTAGCCATCAGAACGCTGCGCCAGCGAGCGAGGGAGCCCTGCAGGGAGCGAGGGAGCCAGGGAGCGAGGGAGCGAGGGCAGAGGGGATCGGGGCTGTGGGTTCTGGTCGCTCTGGTCGCGCTGGTGCCACTGCTCTTGAGCGGTGCTCGTTGCAGGGGGCGAGGGAGCCAGGGAGCGAGGGAGCGAGGGCAGAGGGGATCGGGGCCGTGGGGTCTGGTCGCTCTGGTCGCGCTGGTGCCACTGCTTCTTTGCGGGGCCGTTGCGTGCGGTGGAGTCTCTGCGCCATGGCGGCGTTCGAGGTATCCGGGCCGGGGCGCCTCTGGCTTGCTCCCTCGCGCCCTTGCTCCCTCGCTCCCTTGTTCAGGCCCGCTTGGCCTTGGCCTTGGTCTTCTTCTTGGCCGCTTTCTTGACGCTCTTGGCCGGGGGCTTCTTGCGGGTGCCTTCTTCGACGCTGGCTTTCAGGGCGTCCATCAGGTTGATGACCTTGCCGGCCTCCTGCTGGGGCGTGGCCGGCGGTTCGGCCCCGGTAATCTTGGCCTTGACGAGTTCGAGCAGGGCGTCCTGGTAGCGGTCTTTGAACTCGGCCGGGTCGAACTCGGCGGTGTGGCTTTCGATCAGTTGCTCGGCCAGTTGCAGGTGGGCGTCGCTGATTTCCTTCTGGGTGATTTCGGTGAAGTACGGTTCGGCGGCCCGGACTTCGTGAGCGTACCGCAGGGTGGTCAGGATGAAGCCCTGGCCTTCGACCCGCAGGGAGACCATGTGCTCCTTGTTCTGCATGACGACCTGTCCGACGGCGATCTTGTTGTGCTTCTTCATCGCCTCGCGGACGACGTTGAAGGCGTCATCGCCCATCGGACCGTCGGGTGCGACGTAGTAGGACGAGTTCAGGTAGAGCGAATCGAGGGCGTCGGCGTCGGTGAAGTACAGCAGTTCGATCGTCTTCTGGGTTTCGAGCTTGAGGTGCTCGAGGTCGGCATCGTCGATGACGACGTATTTGCCCTTCTCGTACTCGTAGCCGCGGGCGATGTCGGTCCGATCGACCGGGCCGTGCTCCGGGCAGGTCATCTGCTGCCGCAGCCGCTGGTTACAGTCGCGGTGCAACTGGTTCAGCGAAACCCGCGAGCCGCTGGACACGGCCGTATGCAGCCGGACCGGAAACGAAACGAGCGAGAGTTTGAGCTGGCCTTTCCAGGTCGCGCGCGGCGCCATCGGATCTCCTCCCAGAGCGGTCCCTGTCCGGGGTTATCGGATGAAGTACCCAGTCAGCTTGAATCGGCTAAGGCAAAGCCTAGACGGCGGTTAGGAGAGGGTCAACTGGAAAGGGAGCCTGGGGAGGGAGCAAGGGAGCAAGGGAGCGAGGGAGCCAGAGGGCCTGTTCCCTGTTCCTTTCCCCGGGTGCCCTACCCTTGAGCGAGCGCAGCGAGCGGAAGGGTGGGGGACTGCATTGGATCCGCCACGCAGAACCGCCACGCGGTGCGGCATCGACGCCTGCATCTCCCGGGTCCGGTGTGGTCGCGGACGGCCGCGTCGATGACGCACCCTACAGCCCGGGGAAGGGAGCCAGGGAACGGGAATCGGGAATCGGGGGGACGAACAGAATCCCGCCCGCCTCCGCCCTCGCTCCCTCGCTCCCTGGCTCCCTCGCTCCCTGAAAAAAGAAAAAGAGCCAACGCGGCGCCGTTTCCGGTCACCGCGTTGACTCGCTCCCAAGTATCGCCGGGCTCTCTGCGGGGAGGGTCGGCGCTAGGCGGTCGTAAGGGATTCGGCCGGGGCCGTAATCGTGATCATGCTGCCGGCCGCGTCGCGGATCATGACCTTCAGCAGGCCCTTGGCCCGCAGGCGGGTGCGTACGTCTTCGCTGCCGATGTAGACGACTTCGCCGCTGATCCGCTTGTCACCCTTGAAGAAAAGCTGCTGCAGGCGCTTCTTGACCGGGGTCGAGCAGCGTCCGCCGTCGTTGTCCCACGTCGAAGCCTGCGGTACGGAAATCGGCTTGGTGACCTTGACCCGCGTCCCGGCCGAAATGAATTTTGCAGTCTGCATTGCCATACGAAAATCCCCTTAACCAGCTTGTGGCTCGGAAGTTCTACCCCGTTGTGTTCTCGTCGAGGGAGATCTGACAGTCCGTGTGGGTGACAACGGACTGCGCTTCCGCGAAGGTGTGATCGCGGACCCCGTGTTTGAACACCGTTATACCATTCGCATGATTCCCTTGGCAAGATTTCTTTTTCAAGGCCAAAACCGAACACAATGCTAAGCCGTTGAAAACAAACCTTTTAACACAGCACAGATCGGCGCCGGACCGCCCCGTTTCTACCCGCCGCAACCTCTCCCGCCGAACCCTTCCCCCGCCGGCGCTGTGGCAGTCCGCCCCACCGCCCGGCACAATGCAGACATGAAACGCTGGCGCCGCATAGTGCGAACGCTGCTGCTGCTCGGGCTCGTGACCCTCGCCCTGCTCGGCGCGGGATACGTCTACCTGACGCGACCGGCCCAGCTTCGCACCAGCCTGCTCGCCGCCCTCGCCGATCGCGGCATCCCGGTCCGACACGTCGGCCCCATGCGCTACAACGCCTTCCAGGGGCTCGTCTTCCATGACCTCGAACTGCTCCTCGACGAACTGCCCGGCGCCGTCACACCCGATCGCCCCTCCGCCAGCCCCACCGTCTGGACCATCGGCACCGGCCGACTCGAACTGCCCCTGATCGACCTGCTCCGCGGCAATCGCGTGCCTCGCTCGATCGTCCTCGAACGCGCCCGCCTCGGACTCGTCCGCCCCGACCTGTCCGATCGCGACGATCGTGCGGCCGCCGCGGACTTCGACCGGACCTTCGCCTGGGTCCGCGACCTGCCGCGGATCGAAGCCAGCGAGACCGAGGTGTTTCTCTACGAGCCCGGCCCGGCCCGGATGCTCAAGCGCCGGATGCGCTTCGACCTGACCTGCGAAACCGTCGGCGATGCAGTCGTGGCCGACCTGCGGCAGACCGGCGGTTCGGTCGGCAGCAACCAGGGCGGGGCGATCCCGGGGCTGACGATCCGTTTCGACGGCGAGCGCTTCGCCGGACAGATCGAAGCCCTCGACCTGGACCTGCTGAACCCGCTGCTGCCGGACGCGCTGCGGCACGAGATCGCGGCGCTGGGCCTGGTTGGCCGGGTCGGCTGCCCGACCTGGACCTATGACCCGCGGGATGGGGCGATCACCGCGACGGTCGCGGTGACGGGGGCGGGGCTGGTCGTCCCGATCGAACCGGACGAATACGAGGGCGAGCGCTTCGCGCACCTGCGGGACACGACGCTGCGAATCGACGCCCGCGGGAACCTGCACAAGCTGATGCTGGACGCGGTCGAGTGTGCGGGGCGGGCGAACCTGCGGGGCGGAGCGATCTCCGGAACCCTGCGACTGGGGAAGGTTCCGGTGGATGGCTCGCGATTCGACCCCCTGGGCGGGGCCTACGAACTGGACCTGGCGATCCGCGACCTCGTGCTTCCCAACCGGCGCACGTTCCCGGCCTTCGTGGACTCGCAACGGCTGCACCTGGAAGCCCGCTCGATTCTGCAGAAGTACGCACCCGACGGCGCGGTCAACTTCACCCTGCGGATGGCCTGTGACCGGCCGGGGGACAAGCCGTCGGTTTCGGGTGTGCTCGAGGCGCTCGGGCCGCGGGCCCGTTACCAGGCGTTTCCGTACCCGGTCCGCGACACGCGCGGCACGGTCCGGTTCGACGACAGCGGCATCGACCTGGACCTGCACTGCCGTCACGGCAGCGCGACCCTGGGGATCAGCGGGCACGTCAACAACTCGTCCAAGCACACCGGGTTCGCCCTGCGGGTCTTCGGGCGGAACGTCCCGCTGGATCGCGAACTGTACGCCGCCCTGCCCGAGAGCTACCAGGAACTGTGGCGCCGGGCGGCCCCGCTCGGGATGGCCGACATCGACGCGACCATCGATCGCGACGAAGGCACGCCCGAATCCGGTCCGCTGGATGAGCGCGTCACGGTCGACGCCCGCCTGCTGGGCGGCAGCATCAGCTTCGAGCAGCAGCGCATCACGCACTGCGACGCCCTGCTGCGCATCCGCGGAGGGCGGATCGACATCGAGGACTTCTACGGGTACATCGACGACGCCGGCATTGCCTGTCACGGCACGCTGGGCGCCGACGAGGCGGCCGGCGACCACGTCAGCCTGCGGGCGGCGGGCATGGCCCTCGACCAGGATGCCCGCGACGAGTCGCAGCCGTTCCAGTACTCCGGACGCGGAGACGTCTGGGGCAGCGTCGGCGGCAGCGAACCCGACACCTACGTCGCCCGCCTGCGCGCCGGCGAACTGCACGGCATGCACGCCCAGGAAGGCTGGGACGTGCAGCGCGGCTGGGTACAGCGCCGCGACGGCGTCCAGCAGGTCCTCGGACTCGAAGCCCGCCGCGGCGAACGCTGGCTGAAGATCGACGGCAACTTCGCCGAAGGATCCGGTCCGACCGGCAAGCTGACCCTGCAGGCCGGCGATCCGCAGATCGGCAACCTGCTGCGACAGATCGTACCCACCGAATGGGAGCACGCCCGCAACATGCTCGGGCTCGACGGCCAGGGAACCATTCGCCTGAACCTGAGCGAACTGGCCCCGCAGCAGACCCAGGCCGAGGTCTGGCTGACGGCCGACGCCATGCGCCCCCAGCCGATTCCCGTCCCGCTTCGCAACATCACCGGCCACGCGCTGCTGGGTACGGGCGGATTCGAACTGTACGAGGCCCGCGCCACCTGCGGACAGGGAACGATCGCCGTCAACGGCCAGGGCGCCTGGACCGACCGCGAACGCTGGACCCGGATCGCGGTCCAGGCCGACGACCTGACGCTCAACGACGAGTTCATCCGGGCCATGCCGGCCCCGCTGGACCGGTTGCTGGAAGAACTCGGGCTCGAGGGCAAGCTGCGAACCGTCGCCCGGCGGCTGCAGCTCGAACAGGGCGGCGACGGAACCTGGACCGCGAACGGACACCTGCGGGTCAGCGACGCCAACCTGTCGGTCGGCCTGGAACTGACCGCCTTCACCGGCGAACTCGACGGCACCGTCCGCGTTCCCCCGCAGGGCGGCTTCCTGGCCGACTCCAGGTTCGTGATCGAGCGCGGCACGCTATCCGGGCGACGAATCACGAACTGGAGCGGACACCTGCGACGGACGCCGGACAGCACCCGCCTGCACATCGACGATCTGCAGGGTTCGATCTGCGGCGGCGCGGTGACCGGGTCGCTGTCGTTCGAACCGGCCGACGGGACCTACGAAGTGTCGCTGACGCTCCGCGACGTGCAGGCCGCGGGGCTGCTCGAACCCGGGGCCGACGATGCCCGCCTGTCGGGCGTGCTGCACGGACACGTCTTCCTGCGCGGCAACCGCAACGCGGCCGAGTCACGCGTCGGCGGCGGCACGTTGCGGATCAGCGAAGCGCCGGTCAGCGCCAGCCGGCTGACGGCCGAGATCGCGGCCGCGACGAAGCGTGAATCGAAGCCGCTGGGCGACCTGATCAAGCAGGCCGAGATCCGTTTCGCGTGGGAGGGCGACCTGGTTCGTCTGCAGCGGGTCGAACTGCGGACGCCGCGGCTGCGACTGGTCGGCAGCGGGGCGTGGAACACGCGGACCGATGCGCTGCGGGTGACGATGGTCGGCTCGACGCCGGAGGGGCTGCGTCTGGCGATCATCAGCGACCTGGTCGACGCGGCCGGGCAGGAACTGCTGCAGTACCGGATCACCGGCACGAGCGAGAACCCCGACGTGCAGGTCCGCCCGCTGCACACGATCACCGACCCGCTGCGGGCCCTGCTGCGTGGTGGCTGAACGGGTGAGGCCGTGAAAGGTGGAAATGTGAAGGAGTGAAAGAGGGCGGTTTCGCGACGTTCTTTCCTCTTTCCACGCCGGGACGGGCGGCGCTCCGGACCGATGTTCCCCTCAACGGCAGAGTTAGAGGAAACCATAGTGAAGCGAGAATCGCCGCATGGCGTCGGCACTACAATGGGGATCGCCCCCACAGCGCCCTGGGCTACCTGGCCCCGAGGGACTTCGCTGCAGAGACGAGCCAGGTCAGCCAGGCTGTTTGATGCTCGGTTTCTAACACATCGGTTGGAACAAGAATGGGCACAAGCGCACGCGCAGTCTACACTGACATAACGGGTGGAGCGGGGGGG